>JAYWHX010000126.1:0-112045 GCA_043777375.1 Planctomycetota bacterium
CCTCGCCCTCCGAGAATTCGCCCTCGGCCTCGAAGGCTTGGAACGCTTCGTCCGCCACGAACCACTTCGCCGAGTCCACGAGTGCGTCTTCGGCGTACTAGCACTGGAAAGTGAACCGGTCGATCCGAGGTTGTAGGCCAGAGTGTGGCGGTGCGCTAGAGGGATGTCGTCAAAGAACTCGTTCTCGTTCCTCTCTGGCACTCCAGTCGGTCATCTCACTTCGAACAGACTCAATCGCCTTCTGTGCAATTCTTTGGATCGCCAACGGTGACTTCTCCACGACGACGGTCCAGTCGGCGATCTCGCGTTCGTACTTCAACGGAACCTCTGCCATCTCCATTTGGTACTCAGCTCTTGTCGCATCCAGAATCTCCTTCGCAGATACGCCCGCGTTGAGCGCCGTGGTTGCCAACTGTACCCAGGTGTCGTCGACCTTTCGGCTCAATTGAACAAGTCGGTAGGCCCTCAAGTTTGGTCGTCCGATCAGCGAGCTGAACATGTCCGCAGAGTCTCCGACGATCACCTGAGTCCATCGACGGGCGTAGCGTGCTTCAGGATTCAGGTGATCGAGAAGGTCAAGGCGTACACTCTCCTCAAGCCCCTCGACAGCGGCATCAAAGACTTCCTCCGGAAAATACAGGGAATCGTATGAACCCACGGAGATCCAATGACGCAGCCAATCGATACGCAAAACATTGTCAGTGCGGAGGATCTCTCGAAGTTCGTGTGACGAATTGAAATGCAGCACGACCGCTGACCGCCAAGTCGGACTCAACGACTCGGGAAAAGGTCTGGTCTTTCGACAATTCCAGAGTGCCTCGATCGACTCTTGGATGACCTCTCTGGAGTCGTGGTTGAGCAACAGTCGTAATGTGTCCTCTGGCAGCGAGTTTCGATAAATCACCGTACTCACAACGGAGGGTAAGGGGAGCCACCGCGATGCGATTGCCGGGCACTTCGAGAACGACTCCGCCCATGGAGAGTTGTGTGACAGCGATTAGGACATCAGAGATTGACAACCCCAAGATTTCGGTCACGAATCCTGCGGTCACTCCAGACTCCCCACCAAGGGCGATACAAGCCAATATCTGAGCTGCATTCTTCTCGGCTGATTGAGCCAGACTGGCCAGAACTGCATCTGCGAGCAATCCCCCGGTCCAGACGGATTCCAGGTCTTCTCGTCGTCGACCCTTGCACGCATCAATGAGTGTGAGAGTTCTCCCCGGATAGCCCATCGACTGCTCGACGAGGATATGAAGGAATACGTTGGGCCCCGCAATACCACACTCCTTGATAATCTCGACGATCTTGTCGTTGCCGAGTGGTTTCAACTCTATGCTGGCAGATGGCGTGATTCCAAGGGCATTTCGAACTTCGATCTGACGACCGGGCCAGCAGTCTCCAATGATCCGGTAGCTCGCGCCAAACTCTTCCCGATAGTGTTTCAGGAACTTGACGACCTCAAGGGATAGATGACTGTCTTCCACAAAAAACGCAGTTGGCGATTGATCGCGTATGGCGTTGGCAATGGCTCCCTCGTCAGAACAAGTGACAAAAAGTCCACGTCCCTGATTGGCCATTTCCTGAAGTAGAAAGGTCTTTCCGATTCCCGGTTGTCCGACAATCAGGAAGTCTTCGTCAGAATTCAGGATCCGAGCCAACTCAGAATCTCTCCCGAGCAGGCCGACTCCGAGTGTCTTTCGGCATGAGCGAGGTCGTCGCGACAGCGCTGGCGGTTTCCCCGAGATCCCGAGGAGTTCCTGGAGCCAACGACTATCGCGAAGAAGCATCTCGACGACCGCATCTCGTGTATATGGCGCATGCACGAGGCGAAAACCCAACTCTTCGACTCGATTTTCGATGTTCCTACAGCGTTGCTGTGAAAGTTCACGGCTCGTCACAACCAGAACTTGCTTCGCCGACGCACCGTTTGCTTTGTGCTGATTCAAATTTCGCGTGACGTTCCCAATCACGTCTTCTTGCAGGGTTACGCAAACGATTCCACGCCCGGATTCGTTTGACCAATTTCCGTCAACTCCAGCATCATCACCCCCTGGAGCTGGAATGAGATTGGGCCAATCGCTCCTCAACAAGCTGCAGACGCATTTTTCGAAGAGATTGCCGTCGGTCAATTTGGCCAATCGCTCAACGACAGATTCATGTAGCGGGTCGCGATTCATGGCGTGGTTGACGGAATATGGATGTTCTGGAAGTGGCGTAGGTCAGTGTAGCTGATCCTCTGTCAATTCCGATGACGCGACGAGTGCACTTCACCAATCCGGTGATACCACCCAGACGATCTGTTCCGAATGACTCTGGAGGTTCGAAATCAGGGTTGGTTCCGGCTCGCGGTCCCAAACGGTGTGTTAAATCTTGGGGGCGTTTTTGGAGAGACAGAGAGAGTTCGAGGTCTGGAACTCGCAGGAGAGGTTTGAAATATCGAAATCGGGGCGTATTGTGGGAGGGCAGAGAGGTCTCGTTTGGAGAACCCGTCATCGCAACATCTGGCGGGAATGGCGGATACGTCGCCACCTTATACCGATACAAAAACACCCCGCCGAGTGAACCCGTGGGTCACCCGGAGTTCGAAAAACGAAAACAGTGAAGGCGCTGGGACTCGAACCCAGGACCTACGGATTAAAAGTCCGTTGCTCTACCGACTGAGCTACGCCTTCGGTACTTGGTTCTCGGTGCTGCGTCGCAGTCGAGCCTCAAGGGGTGAGAATCATAGGGGGGAACAGTGGAGTCAGCCAGTCAGTGCAACGTCGTGCGGGGAGATTTGGTTGTGCCGAAAGATTCTTGGCACCGGTCAGAACACCCTACGCGACATCTGTTTACCGCAAAGTCCTGGGTGTTGACGGCGTGGCAATCGTCCCACCACCGCTCACGCGACTGGGAAACCTATGCTGCGGCAGCCGGAGCATGGTGAGACAACAGGGGCTGTCTTCCAGTTCGCCGCACTGCCCCGAGCCACACAAACTGGTTGATCGCGTCGAGTGATGACCATCGAAAGCACGGCGAGATTGGATTGGCGGTCGACTGCGATGCCTCGGCTTTCCTCCATCCGGGACACGTCAGGGATGCGAGAAGTTCGGAGGTGCGATATCCTCCGGAAACGAGATCGGTCGGATCTGACTGGTCGTGGGGGTGGGGTCAGAGCCAGTTTCTGGCGAGGAAAGCGTTCTTCCCATGGAACCGTTGGTGTTCGAGCCGTTTTTGCGCCCCCAGATCTGGGGAGGTCGGCGGCTGGCCCATTTCGGGAAAGAGCTTCCGGCCGGGGACGTGCGCATTGGGGAATCTTGGGAGCTAGGCGGGCACCCGCTGCATATCAGCTGCGTGGCGTCGGGGCCTCAAGCGGGGCGACTGCTCTCGAATTTATGGGCCGTGGATCGTGCGGCGCTCGCCGGGCCTGGGTATCGAGGGCCGGAGCGATTTCCATTGCTCATTAAGTTTCTTGATTGCGAGGAACCCCTGTCGGTGCAGGTTCATCCGGGCGATGGAGATTCGAAACAGCTGGGACTGGCTGATCCTGGCAAGTGCGAGGCGTGGGTCGTGCTAGAGACTTCCGAGAAGTCGCGTCTTGATGCGGGGTTGAAGGTTGGCGTGGACCGAGCGGAGTTTGAACGCCGCTTGCAGGATGGCAGTGTTGATCAATGCCTGAACCACCTGACCCCGGAAGTGGGCGACTGCCTGTATTTGCCGTCCGGGACGATTCACAGTGCGCGGGGGGGCGTGGTCTTGGTCGAGGTTCAGCCGTCCAGTGATGCGACGTTTCGGATGTTCGATTGGAATCGCCTCGACTCGCGGGGGCATGCCCGACCGCTGCATCGCGAGAAGGGATTAAATGTTGTCGATTGGTCCCTGGGTCCATTGGGATTTGTGGTGTCGGCGACGACGTTACCGCTGGCGGGTGGAGCGATGATGACGATGCTGCTCGACACCCCCAAGTTTCATCTCCATCGATATGACTTCCGCAGGCCGTACTCGCCGAAAGATCTCGTCGGGCGAATGGTGGCTTGGGTCGTCATCCATGGATCAGCTGAACTCCGGACAACCGGTCAGACGTTGAATCTGCATCGTGGCCAAACCGTGCTCGTCCCAGCGAGTTCGGAGGCTGTCGAGTGGGTGCCGGTGGAAAATAGTGCCAGTGTCTTGGCAGTCACACTGGGGCCGGAGTTCGAATCACCATCGCCACGCAACTGAGAGCCCGCGAATCGTGACCAGTCCTGGGTGACTCGGCCCTTGTCCATCTTCGACGAAAAAAAGGCCTGACATGGGCGTCCCCGCAGCGAAGTTCGATGTCCTCTGCACCGGTCTGGTGGTTGCCGATTTTGTGGGCGCTCCGGTCGATGCGATGCCGGCTTCAGGATGTCTCGTCACCACTCCTCGGATCGAGATGGCCATCGGCGGATGCGCAGCCAACACAGCTGTTGATCTGGCCAAATTGGATCTGCGGGTCGGAATCGCGGGGCTCGTGGGCGAGGACGCCATGGGACGATTCGTGCGCGACTCGTTTCAGCAGGAGCGAGTCAGCTGTGATCATCTCGGCTCGTCACGGACCGCTCAGACTGCGGCAACGCTAATTGTGAACGTGAATGGAGAGGACCGCCGCTTCATTCATGCGGTGGGAGCCAATGCCGAATTCACGGGAGAGACACTCACCCGCGAAGTCTTGCGAGATTGCAAGATTCTGTGCGTCGGGGGTTTCGCGCTCAATTCGAAGCTCTCGGCAGCGAATGTTCGCCGGGCGTTTCGTATCGCCCGCGAATTGGGGGTCACGACCGTTCTCGATGTGGTCATCAGTGATCCAACTCCGGTGTGGAAGATGCTGGAGGAAGTATTGCCGGAGACCGATCTGTTTCTTCCGAATCAAGACGAAGGCCGTATGGTCCTGGGGATCGATGACCCGCGCGAGCAGGCTCGCCGCTTCGTGGCTGCGGGAGCCAAGACGGTCATCGTGACGCGCGGCGCTCGCGGGGCGATCCTGCTGAATGGACATCAGATGTGGGAGGCGTCCTCGTATCCCGTCGTGCAAGTTGATGGCACCGGGGGCGGAGATGCCTTCGTCGCCGGATACCTGTACGGACTACTGAAGAAAGCCGCTCCGACGGAGTGCTTGGCATACGGTGCAGCGATGGGTGCCAGTTGCGTGCGCGCAGCTGGGGCAACCACGAGTGTGTTTCGGCGAGATGAGTTGGAAGAGTACGTGCGCGAACATCAGTTGGAGTACCGGTTGGTGTGAAGGGACATTGCAACCGGAGGTTTCCCGAGTGGAAACATCGGGAGTGTATTTCCTGAGTGAGCGGCATGGCGTCAGCCTGCCGAGTCCATCGCTCGCGAACCGGCGCTGCGAGACGGGATACGCTCTCGGCAGGCTGACGCCGTGCCGCTCTCAGCAACGCGGCTATTGCAGTCACCCGATACAATCTTGTGGCACACTCTCACTGAATGAACTGGGCGGATCGGCATGCGACTGGGAATTTACGGCGGAACGTTCGACCCGATTCATTACGGGCATCTGCTGCTGGCGGAGCGCTGTCGGGAAGAGCTGCAACTTGACGAGGTATGGTTCATTCCTGCCGGGACTCCGCCGCACAAGCAGGGGCGAGTCACAACCCCCGCCAAGGCCCGCGCGGCGATGGTCGAGTTCGCGGTCTCAGGATTCCCCGAGTTCAAGGTCTCCCGCATCGAGATGGAACGTACCGGGCCGAGCTACACAGTGCAGACGCTGGAACAGCTGCGAACAGCTGCTCCGGAACGCGAGGTGTTTCTGCTGATGGGAGCCGACTCGATCGCGGAGTTGGTGACGTGGAAGGACCCGGCGCGGATCTTGGAACTGTCGCAAGTGGTGGCAGTGAATCGGGCGGGCGAGAGCCCGGATCTATCAAGCTTGCAGTCACTGTTGGAGCGGACGGGACGGACCGTACGGACCATCGAGATGCCTGCGATGGGTGTCTCAGCCAGCGAGATCCGCACGCGAGTCGCATCCGGGAAGAGCATCCGGTTTCTGACCCCACGTCCGGTGGAGATGTATTTGAGGCAGCACAAGTTGTATTTGGAGTAACGAGCAGAATGCAGCAGCCTTTGTTCGCCTCTCGCCTCATTTCCCGAAACACAACACCTTCCCACCCACATTGTCCGTCCCGATCACAAACCGGTCACCCGACACCGCAGCTGAGCCGCGAATGGGTTGACCGGCGTTGTGCTTCCACAGGACTTCACCGTCGCTGAGGCGGACGAGATAGAGCTGCTTGTCATTGGAGCCGACGATGACTTTGTCTCCGGCGATGACGGGGGAGCAGTCGATTTTTGCCCGTGTCGGGGTGGTCCATTTTCCCTTGCCGGTTTTGCGATCGATGGCGTGCAAGTGCTTGTCTCCGTGACCGATCACGACGAGGTCAGCTGTGACGGCGGGTGAAGAGTCGATCTGCTGCTCGCGGTCAGGGTTCGAGTAGGTCCAGGCGAGCGTCCCCTTCTCGGCATCGAGGGCAGCGACTTCGCCGATCTCGTTCCCGAAGTAGAGCAGTCCATCGCGGAAGGCAGCACTGGCGATCAAGCGCCCTTCGATCTTGATCTCACGGGCTTCCTTGCCCGTCTCGATGTCCACAACCTTCAAGAAGGGAGCCTGGCAGTTCGTCGCAAACGTGAACTGGCCCGCGATCGTCGGCGTGCCGTTGATCGGCCCACCAGTGTCGTACTTCCACAACAGTGTTCCGGTGGCCTGATCGAGGCAGGTTAGCTGCCCTTTGTGAGAGCCGACGATCACGCGGTCTTTGTAGATATTCGGGCCGCCGACGAATTCGCCGCCGTCTTCGTATGTCCAGGATTTTTTTCCGGTGGCTCGATCAATGGCGTGGAAGATGCCTTCCTGATCACCCGCCAGAATCAAGGAGTTAGTCGCAGCGATTGGTGCCATGAATGCGGGGGGCAGCTCGTTGGGCTTGGCATTCGGCAGCGTCTGATACTTCCAGACTTCTTTGCCGTCAGACAGGTTGAGACAGAGCAGATCTCCCGACACTAAGCCGACGTAGACGTGTTCGCCCACGATCACCGGAGTCGAGGACATGCCATCGCCTGTCTCGATCTCCCAGAGCAGCTTGGGTTGGTCCGGGATCTGCGCGTCAGCTGCGACGCCTTGCAGGGCCGAGTCACTGCGGAATTGAGTCCAATCGCCTGCCGGGGTTTGAGAGACAAACACCACGAAGCAGGCCGCGAGAAGTCCCCGTAGCGTGGGCTTTAGCCCACGCATCCCCGATGGCGAAACGCAGGCGTGGGCTAATGCCCACGCTACAGAGCGAGATTTCATCACGGCAGTGCGCATCGGTACAACTCCAACAGAGACGACGAATCCACCGCGCGCGGATTGAACTTCCCGGTCCATTGCTGGGCTGCCTCGTCCGCCAAGGTCGGCAACATCTCGGCGATCCCCTCGCATCCGGCGAGCGTCGACGGACAGCCCGCACGCGTGGCGAGGTTTCTCAGGAACATCACCAGCAGGTCGCCCGCCTCCGGGTCTTGTCGGTCGCACAGCTTCGCATCCTCGGCCAGCGAACCGTACAGCGGCCCAACCACCGATGAATTGTACCGCACCACATGAGGCAGCAGCACAGCAATCGCGTTCCCGTGGATCATTCCGAAATGAGCCGACAGCGGATTCGCGAGTGCATGCGTGGCCCCCAACATCGAGTTCTCAATCGCTGCTCCCGCCAGATGCGAACCAAGCAGCATGGCTCCCCGAGCTGCCAAGTTCTGCGGCTCCTTCAGCACCACTGGAAAGGACCGGCACAGCAGATTCCATGCGCGCCTCGCAAACAACATTGAGACCGGATTCCGCGTCTTCGTGACGTAACTCTCAATCGCATGACTGATCGCATCGATGCCAGTCACAGCTGTGACGGATGCGGGCATCGTCACGCTGAGTTCGGGATCGAGGAGGGCGACACGGGCAGCTGCTTTCTTGTCACCGCAGGCCATCTTCATGTGAGTGCGGGCATCGCCAATCACGCAGTAGGACTGAGCCTCGCTGCCTGTTCCCGCAGTGGTCGGGATGGCGATCAAGGGAAGCATGGGCTGAGTGGCGCGGCCTGTTCCTTTGTAGTCTTCCATCTTCCCGCCGTTGGTCAGCAGGAAGTTGATCCCCTTGGCCACATCCATACTGCTGCCGCCGCCCAGGCCAATCAGCAGGTTGATTGATTTGCCTTGAGCAAAGGCGACTCCCCGATCGACATCCTCAGTGGTCGGGTTCGGTTGCAGGTCGTCGAAGACGTGAACTCGCAGGCCCACCGATTCGAGAACCGAGCGGGCGCGGGCTTCATGTCCGACCTGCCGAATTCCAGGGTCTGCCACGAGGAGAACTTCCCGGCCCTGCAACTCACGGGCGAGGACGCCGAGTTGTGACAATGTGCCCGCTCCGAAAACGACGCGCGTGCGCGGGTCATAGTCAAAAGTCGGTAACGACTCGGGAGTGAATTGGTTGTGCGTCTCGTCAAACATAGAGGAAGTCGACATCAGCTGCGGGGTGGGCGTTGGGTAGGGGGAACCGGTCCGCGATGGTCCTCATCATAATAGGCTTCCGGGTGGTGAACGCGAAACCCGGCGGATGACGAGTTCGCTTCAGCGGGATACGCTCGGTGATGAATTCACTTCGTCTACGAGGGGGAGCGCCTCGGAAATAGACATCCTTGGCGAGCGTCTGGCGTAAGGATGGTTCCGCCACTCCTGCAATCAATTCACAACTGTCTGCATCTGTTGCAAGTGGTCTGGAGTCACTCTGATGACCGATTGTCGCGGATTCGATTCGGACCTTGCCGTTAAAGTCTCGCCAGCACCCCCATCATGAATGGGAGGGTTTCCCCAATCGGCAGCTCTTGCCGTTCGAGGTTCTGTTCAAGGTTTGGCACTCGGCGTGCATCACTTCTCATGTATCCCGCAGCCGTCCGAGTGACGGCGACCGTCTCGCCCGCGAATTCTCCGACATGTAGGTCGTGATCGAACGAGATAGGCCCCTCGCGGAGCCTCTCAGTTTTGGAGATTCCCATGTACGCACAACGCCTCAGCTTCTTCATCATGTCGACTTTGGCTGGCCTCACCGGGGCTGCCCAAGCACAAGGCCCCTGGCCTTCGACATACCAGCCGACGTTCTACTCCCCCGTCCAGGAGTTCTTCACTCCTCGCTCCTACTCATCGAACTACTCACAGCCCAGATTCAGTCAGTACCCGAGTACGCCAATCAATCCGGGCGTTCCCCAGTGCGCCAATGGGCAATGCCGACAGTCCGGCCCGAATGGTCTAAGTACGACCTCGAACCGGTGTGCCAACGGCCAATGCGCAGCCCCCTCGTCCAGCAACTATCAACCCGATGTCTACACGAACAGCAATCCTGCCACCGGGAATTGCCCGAATGGACAATGCCGGAATCGTGGGACTGGCCTCAACCTGTGGGGCAACAATGGGGGATCATTCCAAAGCCAGCCGAACACGTCGTTCGGTCTGCGTCCTCTGACTCCCGTGAACCCGAACTTCAACTCACAACCTCGCGGTGGCCAGCTGAACCGTCTGGTCCCTTTGGATGGTGGGTTCCGTGTCAACGATGGATCCAACGCTCCGCAAGGTCCCATGTACCGCGATCGGGAGTCAATGGTCCCACAAGACCAGAACGCGACCTTCGCTCCCGGAGTAAGGCTGCAATAGTCTTCGCGGATCGCATGATTCGTCTGACATTGAAACACAAAAACACCCTCGGCACGATACGCCGGGGGTGTTTTTTTGTGTGAGTCTGTCTTCCACCTGCCCGTACTTGACCCAGATCAGCTTTGGCCCGCTGCCAACTGATGCGCCAGCTCCAGCACCTTCATATTGGCAAGACCATCCTCGCCTGGGTCGACCAATTGACCAGCTGCGATCGATCGGCAGAAGTCATCGACCTGCTCGCCGTATTGATTCGCAACGGGGACCGCAATTTCTTCCCAGGGAGTCGCCCCATCGCAGTTCCGTTTGATCTTGATGACACTGAGATCGGGAGGCACAAATGCATCCTCTAACAGAATGCGCCCCTTCTCTCCGACGATCTCCGCCTGGCATCGATAAGGCAATTCGAAGCTGCAATCGATGTTCGCCAGGATCTCACCGGGAAAGGTCAACCCGATGCGCATCGACATGTCAACGCCGGTCGGTCCCCAGTGGGCACTCGAATCAATGCGAGTGGGCTCCGACTCCGCAAAGAACCGGGCGCAGTTCACCCCGTAACAACCCACGTCCCACATCGCCCCGCCGCCCCGCTCGGGATTCATTCGCCAGTCGCTGCGATCAATGTCGAACGAGAAGCTCGCCACGATCTGCCGCAGCGGACCAATCGCTCCCGAGCGCACCAGCTCGCGGGCCATCTTCGCCCGCGGATGATGCCGCCACATGAACGCCTCTTGCAGGATCACCCCTGCTTTGCGACACGCCTCGACCATCTCCCGCGACTCGTCCGTATTCAGGGCCAGCGGCTTCTCGCATAGCACGTGCTTCCCCGCCTTCGCAGCTGCAATCGTCCAGCGGTGGTGATGCTCTCCTGTGCAGGGGATGTAGACGGCGTCGATCTCAGGATCGTCGAGAATCGCTTGATACGAGTCATACGCCTTCGCCGCCCCATGCGTGGCCGCCCACTCTTTGGCGACACCCGGCCGCTCACTGGCCAGCGCATACAACACGGCCAGCTTTGATCCCTTCAAACCCGGAATCAAACCCCGCTGCACAATGCGACCGCATCCCAAGATGCCAAATTTCAGAAGACTCATGAGTTCCCAACACGCCAGCGAATCAAGTGAGCAAAATTGCGACCCGCAGCATATCGCCCGCCCGCCCCCCCAGCCACTGCCGCGCCGAAAGCCCCATCGTCCGCAACCTTCCCTTGTGGTGTACGTTTCCGACGTGCCCGTCAAACGGAACTCATTCCACGCATACAGCTGCAATTTCCACTGCGTTCAGGCATCGCAACAATTCTGACTGATTTCAGTTGCACACTCGGGGATTGATCGCGTACGCTTGAACGATCTTCTTTTTCTCCCATTCGGGGTGTGATTCATCATGAGCGAACAAATCGTTCAGTGTCCAAGTTGTGGCGTCAAACTCAAACTGAAAGACGATCGAGTATTGCCCGCAGATGC
The DNA here is from genome assembly GCA_043777375.1 of Planctomycetota bacterium. Lineage (GTDB taxonomy): Bacteria > Planctomycetota > Planctomycetia > Planctomycetales > Planctomycetaceae > TH-plancto1. Next base: position 11,151 of record JAYWHX010000126.1, read on the forward strand.
AGCCTGTCCCAAGTGCCAAGCTCCACTCTTTCAACGAGTGAAACCCTCGACGGGGCCCACCTCGACCAGCTCAGCTCGATCGACCCCCGCCGCTCCTCCAGCTCGTACTGCGAAGCGACGGCCTGTCCAAGACGAGGTGGATGAATTCGATGATGTGGTTGAAGAAGAGTATGCAGAGGCCCGGCCTCGAAAGCGTTCTCGGAGCAAGAGCCGCTCATCAGGAGGCATCCCCGGGTGGGCCATTGGTGCCGTGATCACACTGCTTGCCGTGGCTGTCGTGGTCGGTGTCGTTCTATTGCTGCCGCGTGGCGAGACCACTCTCGTTGCGCAGCAATCCACAACTCCTGTCGCAGCGAGCCCAGAAGTCGCGTCTCCTGCCAGCGGAGTCGCGAGTTTGCCAACCAACGGAGCCGCCAGCACACCGCCTCTCCCTTCAGCCGCGATGGTTCAGACTGGCCAGTCAGCGGGCCCCGTAACGAGTCCTCCGCCCGCCACTCCCCCCGCGATCGCAGCTCCGGCTGTCATCGCCGCTGCACCCCGCATCGGGGATGGCCCTCTCGCCAAGTACCAGCCCAAGCCAGACTCACTGCACTACTACCACTTCGAAGTCGTCAGCGATCTCGACGAGTATCTGGAAAAGACGAGTGGCAGCTGCATGCTGACCGCTCAAAAAGTCGAGACCTCGGGCTTCTCGATAAAACGTGAAAGCCAGGAGGGCAGCGGCACCGGTTTCGTGGTCGGTTCCAATGGAGTGATTGTCACGTGTGCCCATGTGGTCGATGGAACCGAGACGATTCAGGTTGTCATCGGCGGACAGACCTACCCAGCAACGGTTTTGCACTCCGACAGCACGCTCGATCTGGCGGTCATTAAAATTGAGGCCAATGGACTCCCGGTCTTGCCTCTGGCGAACTCGGATCAGATCCAGCTCGGGCAAACCCTGCGAGTCATTGGATTCCCGCTCTCAGATGTCCTGGGAACGGGGATCAAGATCACACAGGGGGCGGTGTCGGGAATCGTCGAGAAGGATGGACAGCGGCAGATACAAACCGATGCGACCATCAATCCGGGGAACAGCGGCGGTCCAGTATTCAACACACGCGGTGAAGTCATCGGGGTGGCGAGCGCCAAACTTTCCGGTGCAGCTGTCTCTCAAGTGGGGTTTTGCGTTCCATCGAGCGTCTTGTCCGGCATGCTTCAGCAGAAGGGAATTGTGCTGGCTCCCTCGATCGCTGGCCAGGAGCTGGATGCCCCCGCCATGGTACAGAAGGTGTCACCAGCGGTTGCCTACATCAAGGTCAAGATGGGCGAGGACAGCCAGGCCCAACTCGGATTTCGGTACACGGCCACAATGCACTCTCGCCGCGAGGGAAAAGCCGGGCGAGTCTTCATCGGCGGGATCAGCCTGCCAGCCCACGAATCGGGAAATCTCTCCCTGACGGAACATGGTCAGCCTGTGGAAGTCTCCGACGGGAACTATACCCCGATCATTATGACGCGGCTGCCGTTGCTGCCCTTCGTCGAACTCTCCAAGTCAGGCCAGACTGACTGGACCAATCAGCGGGAAATCTCGATCGTGCGAGAAGAGCAGAGTGATCGCTCGATGCCGCACTTCCGATCTCGTCGTGGTCCTTATGGGGATCTGTTCCCCGGTGAGAAACCCAAAGTGGTTGCCATCCAAAAAGCCGTCGAACGGGATCAATTCCATGTCACCACCAGCACCGCTCAGCAAGTGGTCCTGACCCGGAACTATGAACTCAAAACCACAGACGGCAGCGAGCCCGGCATCGTGCTCACCGGAACTGGCACTTGGACTTTTGACCATGCCGAGGGAATGCCCGTGGCTTCCGATCTCAAGGGAACGTTCAAGGTCACTGTCTCCGGTGTGACAGTCACGATCCCCTACACCGTAACGGTTACTCGCTGGACCCAAGCTGAGATCGATGGCATGCAGGAGAAGATGGCCACGGCTCGCGCAAAAACGGCCATCGATCAGGAAAAGATCAAGAAGGGGGAGCCCCCCATGGGTAGCGACGCAGCCCACGTGATTACCTCGAAATCATGGGGCTATAAGACTCTGGCGATTTCTCCCAACGGCAAGACGGTGGCCTTCACGAATCAGGACAAGGCGATCTTTGTTCACGATTTGGCGACCGGGAAAGAGATTGACTCAAAACTCGGTCTCGACGAACTGGGAGCGCCCAGTGCATCGACCTATACGCCTGACGGTAAACACCTGCTCGTCGGCGGGTATGCTGGCATCATCCGCATCTGGTCCGTCGACGAGGAAGGGGAACTCGACAGCCTCGGCGATTTCGCCGGGCACGCCGATGAAATCCAGTCGATCGAGTTGTTAGCTGACAATAAGACAGTGATCTCCAGCGACAATAAGAAACGAGTGCGATCGTGGAATCTCGACAATCAGAAAGAGAACTACTCAATTGCTGAATTGAAGGACGAGATCGTTGAGATCGGCGTCGCTCCGGATGGCAAGAACGGCATGCTGGTCGCCACGAACAGCGAAGTCTCGACGTTCGATCTGTCCGATGGAAAGGTGACCTCATCCAGCTCGGTTTTTAAATCGCACTTTGGCAAGGTCGCCCTGATCTCCCCGGATGGGAAGACGTTGTTCATCCCGGATTCCTACAAGGTGACGTGCCACACCCTGAAGAGTAAAAAGTCCCCCGCCGTAATTGATCTCGGCGAGATCCCCTGGGCCTTGGCGTATTGCCCGAAGACGAACGAAGTCATCGCCGGAGGATCGGGCAAGATTCACGTCATCGACTGGAAAAAAGAGACCCGCACAGCTGTGCTCAGTACGGGGGCATCGATCTCGGGTTATGTGCAAACAGTGGCGATCTCGCCGGATGGCCGGTACGTCGTCGCCATCGGCGGCCCCATCGGCCAAAGCGTCCTGATCTTCGACCGACAAGCCGCCCCGAAGAAAGAAGCTGAGCCGGATGAGGAGGGTGCCGAGACAGAGAAGTGATCGCAAGTATCCCCGGAGCGAGTGGCACGACCCTGACGGCTTTGCGGAAGGGCGTGGTCTCGCAGCGCTCGCCACACCCCTCGAGGCTCAGGGTGTGCCACCCGACCGCAATAAAAGCAGAGGCCACAGATGTGTGGCCTCCGAAGGGTTTCGTAGGGCGGATCGATCGACGAGGGAACTCAGGAGATGCTGATCAAGGTGGTCAGGCGATTGCGACGCGGCACTTGGAAGCAGTCCCCCTCGTCTTTGGCACGGTTGTTTTCTGGCGGCTGATCGTCGTTGGCATCCGGATTTTTCTCCATCCGATCGACAGCTTGCTGGAGCCGTTTGACCTGTTCTGTCAGGTTATGGATCGACTCGGTCAGGGCTTCCATTTGTTGCGGGTTGTTCGCTGGGAATGGGAAGGCCATCTGATCCGGAATGGCTGAGGGGAGAATCATCCCCGGCGGCAATTGTCCGTTCGAGACCAGTCGGCCGTTCTGCATAAAAAAAGTCCCTGGCATAACGGGCCAGTTGACAGCTGCATTCGGCGTGAACTTCAACTCCTCACGTTTGATGGGAGTGACTTCGACTGTCTTCTGCTCCTCCTTGCGCTGGACGGTGATGGAGACCGGCTTTCCCTCGGAGGCATCGACGATTTCTTGGAGGTCTTTCGGGTGCTTGAGTTCCTTGTCACCGGATTTCAGCAGGATGTCGTACTGCTGAAGTTCCGACTTGGCCGCCGGGCTGTCAGACATGATCGAGCCGACCATGACACCCGTGCCTTCCGGCAGTGCGATGTGAGCGCGAAGTGACTCGGGCACTTCGCTGAGTGAAACGCCGATCACGAACTTGGGGAGAGGAACGTCTTCCTGAACTGAGTTCGGATCACCAATCAGATCCTTCGAAGACACGATCTCCGCGTTCGGCAATCCGATGATTCTGAGTTCTCCGGTCGGGAGCTGGAATGTGAACTCATTTGCTTCAACGGAGGTGCCGCCCTGAGACAGTCGTACCCGTGATTGCTGGTCCTCGGACTTGGAGTCCTCGGGCTTCGGTGGATTGAGGGCCGGTGGTTCCGCAGCTTCCTTGAAAACGCGTATTCCGCTCACTTTATCTGAACCAGCCTCCTGGGCCAGCGCGACTACTTGAAAGGACAAGCTGCATGCGACCGCAGCCAGCGTCTGCCAGCGTTTGAATTCCATGAGAGGCTCCGGAGTGATGGGCGAAAGTGACTGGTGAGTGAAAGTTGTTTGCCGCTAACGATCACTGCAGCTGTTGACGGAAACGCACGGTGTTGACGGGGACGATCAGGTGGCGGTTATTGTCGATTGGAACGGTGTAGTAGCTGGGCTCTTCGCGAATCTGGTAGCCCTGGTCTTCGAGTCGTTGCCGGTCCTCAACCGACAACCGGGGCATCAGCCGGTCACCGTACTGTTGCAGAAGTTCCGCGTCGAAGACCGGAGTGGAGGATGGCTGTGAATTGGTCACTGGGGGGATCGGACTAGGGCGCTGAGACGCAGTGGACGGACCATTTCGCATCGAGACCATGGCTGTGGGAGCCCCCGATGGGCGGTTGGTGTTCGACGCAGACTGGACAACGCCGGGACCGGAGGGTGTCGCAGCGGAGTTCGAGCCAAATCGTCCCTGGCCCCCAACATACCCGAGCCCGACGGCCAGCAATGTGCTCGCTGCCAAGGCCACCGAGCGGACCCCGCTGCTCCATGGGCGAAGGGGTGCCTCACTCGGTTGAGCTGGCCCAGCTATCAACGGCGGTGCTGGTTCGTGAACAAAGTCATGCCCCGCCTTCGACCACTGCTGGTGCTCCAAAAAGCCCAGTGCCACTTCGCGCCAGCCCGAGGGGCTAGATTCCAAATGCCGCAGCAGAGCCTGCTGTTCGGCTTCACTGAGTTCGCCGTCAACGCAACGTTGCAGGGTCAGTTCATCCAGAATGTGAGTCATTGCGAGACCTCCCCATGTGGGGATGATGGTGGTTTTTCAGGCAGGGATGTGTCGCGATCCACGGTTCGCGACAGTTCCGCACGCAGACGTTTACGAGCTTGCAACAGCCGATACTCGACCGTGTTGAGGCTGACCCCCAATCGATCGGCCAGCTGCTGATAGCTCCAGTTTTCTGTGTGCTTCAGGATCAAAATCTGACGGTCGAGTTCCGGCAGACTTTCAAAGGCGAGTCGAATCGACTGCTGACGCTCCTTCCCCAGCAGCCACTTCAGGGGGTCGCCTCCTTCCATGGAGGTTGAGATCGGTCGCTGCTCCGCCACGCGATTGACCAGCTTGCGTCTGCGGCCCGCCGATCGCCGGTACATCAAGCACAGCTTGATGGAAACTCGATAGAGCCAGGGGGCGATCTTGGTGGGATCGGTCGGGCGGTGGCCCGACTTCAACACTCCCAAAGCGACCTCTTGCATCACGTCATCGACAGCCTGTGGCTCATTCAGCCGGGACCGGATCACGGTCCGTAACCACGGAGCATGCTCCGCCAATGCCGCCCCCCACTGAATCTCGGTTGGAGACTCAGCCAGGCCGGTCGAGCTGTCAGGCCGGGGTTGCATGCAGGGACAGTCAGGTGTGACGAGGTCAGACACATGCGGACAACAACAGAGTCATCATTCGCAGGATCAAGGGATTGTTGCCGCTTCTGGCCAGATCCGGGAGATGAACTGGGAAAATCGACTCACGAGTCGCGTCTGGCAGCAGCACTCGCGGCGGAATGGCTGTTCACGATACAACATCCCACAGCAGATATTGTTGCGACACGACTGGCGGGAGTCGGAGATGGATGGTTTTTTGATTTTGCTGGGTTTGGCGGCTCTGGGCTGGATCTGTTTGGGCCCGATTCTGTTTTTTGTGCAATCGTCTCGGATCACGAGCCTGACTGAAGAAGTCCAGCGATTCCGCAAGGAGTCGGACAAACGAGCGGCGGCGCAGCTTTCGCGTGTGGACGGGCTGGCCGCTGACCTGCGTCGGTTCAACGAGCAGGACCGAATTCAAAAGGCTCATACTGACGATGCCGCTCACTCTGTCATGCCACCGGAAGCTGGGCCCGAAAATGAACCATCGCCCCCTCACGCCCGGACTCGGACCCGACCAACGCGACTGCCACCTCTTCCCACGATGCAGCCTGTCGCCGATCAGGCCGCGTCGGAGGTGATCGAGCCAGTTCCGGAGACAGAAAGTCTCGAGCCAGCCCATAGTTCCCCGGAATGGCTCCTCGAACGCCTTGCGAGTCGGCAACGTGCGGCGGCGGAGACTGCAGCACACTCCGGCCCGACTGCGACAGCAACTTCGCCATCAGAGGGTGATTCGATCGGACAGGAGCACTCCAGCAAATCCTCCTCACGCCGCAGACCCAATCCCCCGACAGCCGCTGAGCCGAACTGGCTCAACGAGATGGACGCGATGCAGTGGATGAGTTGGGTGGGGGCGGTGCTGGTGATGATCGGTGCGGGGTTCGGGCTGAAGTACGCCATCGAGGAACAGTACCTCGGGCCAACCGGGCGGGTCGCTCTCGGCATCCTCGGCGGCGTGGCGACCTTCGTCGGGGCTGCGTATGCGATGAAGAAGGATTACCGCGTACTGGCCGAAGGGCTGGCCGGGGCCGCCATGGGGATTCTGTACTTCTCGCTCTTTGCGGGATTCCAGTGGTACAGCCTGATGCCCCAGCTGGTGGCGTTCGTGGGCATGATCATCGTCACGGCCGTCGGGTTGTCGTTCGCGGGAGTGTTCAACTCGCTCCCCTCAGCAGTCCTCGCGATGATCGGCGGGTTTCTCACGCCGTATATGTTGTCCAAGGGGGGCGGCAATATCTCGGCACTGTTCTCGTACATCCTGATTCTCGATCTGGGAGTCCTTGCTCTCGCCACATTCCGCAGCTGGGGCCGGTTGCACCTGCTCAACTTTGGCGGCACGCTGATCATCTGGATGGGATGGCTAGCGAACGGATATCGACCGGAGGAGCTGTGGCTGACGGTGGCGTGGATCACGCTATTCGCGGTCGTGTTCTCACTGATGGGTCTATGGAGACATGTAATTCGTCAGGAGAGTAGCAGTACGCCCGATATGGCACTGATGCTGTTGACACCGATCGCGTATTTCGGAGCGTTGTATGGGCTGACCAAAGCGGGCTACTCCGACTGGCATGGGATCATGGCGCTGCTGGTGGCCGCGTATTACCTAGGATTGGGAGTGTTTGCGTTTGTTCGCAACCCTGGCAATAACCAGATCGTGGTCACGCTGGTGGGAGTCGGGTTGTCGTTTGTGACGCTGGCTGTGCCGTTGCAACTGACAGGTCACTGGATTGTGATTGCGTGGGCAGTCGAGAGCTTGTTGTTGATCGAGATCGGTCTTCGATATGAGAAGCCCGGTTTCCGGCTCACTGGGTTTGGCCTGCTGGCGGTTGTCCAGCTGCACATGGTGTTGTATGCCGGAGGCACTCTGTCGGGCCCTCAAGAATTCACGACCGGGTTCGTCCGAAAGTTATGGGAAGAACCAGCGACCATCGCGAGCGGGAAATCGGCACTGGGCGGAATCATCAATGGACGGTCAATGAGTTTCCTGGCCAATGCGATCGTGCTGGCGATTCTCGCGTGGGAGTACCGGAGGCGAGAGAAATCCGCTCGCATCGAAGGGGGCGATGAGACCTGGAAGAAACTCGGCATTGGCGGTCGAATTCCCGATGCGGGACTGATCTCCACAATCCTGATTCCGCTGGTGCCGGTGATGGTCCTCTCCATGGGGCTGTTGGAGACCTTTGTCTTTGGAATTCAAGCGAACTGGTCGGTGGCGACGCATCTCTCGATGCTGCCGATCTGGCTCTCGCTATTCGCGGTCGCAACGTTGCTGGCGTTTCGTCGGATGGCAGATGTCGGGACGCTGGGAGCACTGGCGAAATTCTTGTATGGAGTCACGGGGTGTCTGTTTCTGGTCTTCTTCCTGCTCCCCTTTCCGGATTGGGGGATGGGAGGCGATGGCTTGTGGGGTCACATGATCTTCAACCCGCGCGGGATCGGGTTCCTGACTGCGCTCGGGGCTGCGCTGGTCGGGGCGATCCAGTTCACTCGCAGCGATGCCGATGACACCGAAAGACGTTCAATCGGCAGCTCGCTGACGATCGCTGTCCCGCTCGTTCTGCTGGGCATGTGCCTGACCGAAACGTTCGCCTTTGGTCAGCGGCACGACTGGATTTGGGCCACCCAGCTAAGTCAGGTGACGGTCTGGTTCGCAGCTTTCTCCGTGGGGACGTTGATCGTCGCCCGATGGCTGGGGAATTCGGGCTCGCTCACGCTGTTGTCGAAGCTATTCTCTGTCGGCACGATGGGCTTGCTGGTGTTGCTGATCGCGACCACATTCGGGGATATCGTGTGGTATGGGCAGACGATGGGGGCAGAGGCGTACTCGCGCGTGCTGCTCAATCCACGCGGGCTGTGCTTGCTGATCGGAGCGGGCTCGCTGTTGTTCGGAGTCTGGGGGCAAGCCACTTCGGCGAATCGCGACCACAATTTCGTCACAGCGATGAAGATGGCGGTGCCGATCGTGCTGCTGGCACTGTGCCTACTCGAGTCGTACGCCTTTGGACGCGGGCATGTTTGGATCTGGGCCAGCTATGTCAGTGCCACGGGTATTTGTCTGGCGATCTTTGCCTATCTGACACGACAGTCGGGGCACACGATTGATATTCAGCGAAGTCCGCTGACCGGATTGTCGCAGGTGTTTTATGTGAGCCTCGGCGCGGTCTTGGTGGTACTGTTTCTCGGTACCTTGGCAGACTGGGGGGCGCGCGTTCGCGGGACGATTGACGGGGGCTGGCTGCTCCCGATCTTCAACCCGCGAGGAGTGTGTTTCCTGCTGGCGATCGGCTCCGCCTGGCTTGGACGTTTGCTGGTCGTGAAGGACGCTGAAGTGGAAAACCGAGAGTACCTGATCCCTACACACGGCGGTCTCTCGCTGGGACTGTTCGCCTACGCTGCGGCATTTCTGATGTTCACGATTGAGGTGTTTGCCCTCGGCAAGCAAAGCCACTGGAACACCGGAACCGCTTTGGCCATCACCGGTACTTGGGCGTTGATGGCCATCGCCACCACCGGGGCAGGACTGATCAAACGATCTTCTCCAATCCGCATGCTGGCGATTGGACTCTTCGCGCTGACGACCGCCAAAGTGTTTCTGTACGACGTGTGGTATCTCGATAAGACCATTCGCTGGGCAGCCTTTATCGGGCTGGGTGTGACGCTGTTTGCGACCTCGTTCTTGTACAGACGGTTCCGCGACCAACTCAAGGATTGGATCAAGCCGATGTGCCTGCTACTGGCCGCGACGCTTGCTCTAGGGTCTGGGAGCGCAGGTCACGCGGCGGACGCCGAGCCTGATCTCTCGACGCAGTTCACACATCGCTTCGAGCTGGGGCACTACTCCACCGCGTTGCCAGGAGTCGACACCGATCCGAACTTCGTCCGCATCCCGCTCACGCCCGAGATCTACGATGCCAGTCAGCGAAATCTGGATGATCTCCGTTTGCTCAGCGTCGACGAACAGGGAGTCTCAATTCAGATCCCCTACCTGCTGATCTCACCCGTCGACGATTACGGCCAGGCAGACCAGAACCTGCCTATCGTCCGTCGACAAGACATCGCGGACACCACTGAGTTCGTCGTCAGTGCCAAAGAGATCACCGAACCCGTCGAAAGCCTGCGACTCTCGGTCACCTCACCCGAACGAGATTACGTTCGCTCACTTCGCCTGTATGGAGCCGGACAGACCGATGATGGAGACTGGAAACTGCTCGTGAACGATGGGTATCTGGTCGACCGCACGCGGGGCAACCTGCGACTGACGGAGTCCACCATCCCCTGCCCCCGGAGCCAGTTTCGCTACTACCGCATCGTGATCGAAAACGAAGGTCAAGCTGCACTCACCATTACCGGCTGCACCGCCCACATGGTTCGCCGACGTGCAGCTCCTCGCATGAGCTACCCGGTACAAGTCACCAACGAAGTCCGTACCGATCGGAAGTTGACCCGCGTGGACATGACCCTCGCCGGACCGGTTCCCATCGACCGCCTTGAGTTGGATGTCAGCGGAGCCGACGAATACCACCGGAGTGCCCAGCTGCTTTCTATTCATGACACCAGCACGACCCCCATCACCAGCGTCCAACTCTTTCATCTGGCCCAAGTCTCGCAGGGGCAAACAGCAACAATCTCGTTCACGCCGCAGCAATCCAAGCGGCTGCGACTGGAGATTCAGAACGGTGACGATCAGCCGCTGACTGTGACGACCGCGAGTGCGTACGGCTTCGAGCGTTCACTGGCCGTGCCGGTGAAGTCGCTCAGTGCCGCCGCGAACCCGGTGGCTCTGTATGTCGGCGGCAAAGTCGCCGCGCCCAGCTATGACCTGTCACGCATCAGCACTGTGCCGGATATCGAGAAGCTGACGACTCTTTCGGTGCTGACTGGCGAGCGAAACCCGAGCTATCACGAAGTGACTCCATCACGCCCCTGGGCCGAGGACCACCGTACGCTCGTCTGGGTCATGGTCCTCGGTGGCGTCATCATTTTGTCGGTACTGGCGGTCGTGTTACTGAAGGCCGCTGTGGCCGCGCAGGAGAAGACCAACGCAACTCCAAACCCTGACTCCGCTGAGCCTCAATGAGACGCGATTCACACTCTATGCCATCCCACTCCAAGACCGAGCGGGTCATGGATTCTCATACTGCTTCAATGAGTTCTCATATATCTCGCGTATTCTTGTCGGCATCTCGTTTAATTTGTGGTACTTTTGAACATCACCGAGGGGGATCATCTTCTGGTGATCTTGATTATCAGTCGTTGCATTCGTCACTTCATCCCACAAGGGGCCATTATCACCTATGTATCGAGGAGTTGTTGATCGAAACTTTTTCTCAACAGCTTCGATATCGATTCCATCGGGTAGATACTTCCAATCGGCAGAAAATCTGCGCAGGACGGTCAGGTGAGTCCCTGCAACATGCGGACGGAGTGGAACCCATTCGGGATTTGGAAGATTCTGACCCACCTCATCTTCACTGGTGCCGAAGAGGTAAAGTCGATCACTGTCTGGCGCGATGATTCCACGGCTTACAAAACCATTGGTTACGTTCGCAGGAAAACCGCGAACCGAGCCTTCAAACTGGCCGTTTTGGATGTCAGACGCTGACTGACTCAGAAATGTCATTGGCCCGTCAGCGTCAAATACGACGAGAGTCTTATGAACTGCTAGTTGACTTTCTGTTTTATCAATCACTCCGATTCGATCGGCATTTGATTTGATAGATCTTTCAATCTGCGGCTCATGGTCCCAGGGGTGTTGGATCGAAGTCACTATGAAATGATCCGAAATCTCCATGACTCTCAGCTCATGTCTCCCCTCCCTCTGAGTGCGCCCCCACGAGTACCAGCACAGACCGTTATCCCAATCCTCGATGATCTGCCATCGTCCGGTCACCAAATCAAGTGTCTCGGTGGAAGCGAGAGGATACGAATTGTCGAGAGATGGCTTTATATCCAATTCAAGCTGTTGTCGAATCGCTTCAGCTTGGTTGATAATCGTCGCTTGTTCTTCAGGAATGAGCGTCCCGGCCACCACTGATTCCATGGTCCAGACAAATCGCCATGATTGATAAACGAACCACCCCAGGGTAGCGCACATAATCGCTACGAACGAGATTCCGAGGACGCGAATCACTTGTTTCCAACTGAAGGTGGAAAGGTTGCCGAATGCTACTACCACAGACCACCTCCCGGATTCGATTGATCATAAAGACCTCTAATCCATTGAGGCATTTCGCCGGCAAGATTGTAGGTGGCTACGTTTGTGATCGCAAATTCGTCCGGTGGGTTGTTTCCCAGGCCATGGGCCTGACACCACGGCCCCCATACGGAGGCTGGAATATATCCATTGGAGACATGCCACCGCTGCGTGCCATTGGCAACATACTCGATTTCATGAACTTCGCGCCAAGTCAATCCTTCCCCTGTTTCTAGCTGCCGTTTCAATCGAGCCCAATTTCCAGCCTCGAGCGATTGAGTGTTTTCTTTGCTGGCTAAAACGTCCTTCATGCTGTCAAGTATATCATTTCCCATGACCGTGGCCGTTGCGAAAGGACCTTGAAACATAAACTGCATGTAGAACCATGGATCTTTGAAGTCAGCAATAGCCCTCTCTAACTTATTCACCTCTTTGGTAAGCAGAGCCAAATTGACGCCGGACACATCGAACAAATGCTGAGTGGCAAGATATTCCACCGGGTCAACAAAACGGTGTTTGACCTCTTTGGTTGTTATTTTCTGGAATTTAATGATCTCTTCGTATGTTTGCTCCGCCGTATCAAAGACAGCATAGGTTGACACTTGGACTACTGTGCTGATTCGGACCACACTCGTTGTGTCTAGTGGCCTCGCCCCTTGACCGAAAGCCACCGCAGCTTGAATTGCTGGGGGTGGAGACCCTACTATGCCGGTATTCTCGACAGGATGGCCTGCGAGATAAATGCTATGAATTTGAGTCGGTGATAGCCCAGAGCCAGCCATCAAGAATGCAAAGTCCTCTTCAGCCGTTGCATTTGGGTGAGCGGCTGCGAAATCAAGAAATGACTGGCCAATCGAACTCAATGCTGTTCCGCCAGTGGGTGTGGTGTTCCCCCCACTCGTCGGGGTCAACGTACCCCCTGTCGTTGCTGATCCCCCAGTGGGAGAAGTGACTGTGCCACTGCCTGATGGAGTCGTAATCCCGACAACAGTGTTCATTCCCGAGGGAGGGGCCACAATCCCATCGAGCATCATTCGCGTTTCAAGGGCTGCTGGCACATGCCCCTCGACGCGCCAAGTTCCTGATTGGCGGCGGCGACCCACCTTACGCCCCCCCCTAATGTGCCTAAAAAGCGAGACAGCAGGGATGTAGAAACCATGGTGAGTCTTTTCTAAAACAGAGGTAATCTCGGGTCGAGATTGGGAGAATTCATCGTCTTCATAAACTCACCTAAGCGGGATTGCGAGACTGTCAACACATTTCCCTCGTACAACTATCGGATTTATCAAACAACAATTCCACTCAACCATACACACCCCGTAGCGCACAAGTGCGGGCACCACCCCGACAAGCGCGGGTGGCGAGCAAGCAATTCACTTCAGCCTTACCCGACCGAACGTGCCAGCAGGCTGGGTGAGGAGTTCACTCCAGCGGTCACACGTTCGATCTCATCCAGAGATAGCTCAAGAAACTCTGCATCGCTGAGGATTCGCCGGAAACGAACACCGTACGAATTCAAGATCGGGTTCGTTCGAAACGGGCTGGGGGGGATGACTTCGGTGCGGACGACATCGGCTTCCACGATGCAGTCGTTCTGCCCCTGCGCCAAGAATTTCAGCCAGACCCGATCCCCGTCGAGGGGCTCGATAGTCGAGAGCCGGGCTCCCGTGGCCGAAACGTCTTGCGACCACGCCCGCAGAAATTGGGGCGGGGTGGCCTTACGCGATTCCGCTGTGTAGACATTCACGACCGCGCGGAGATCCGCGCGGAAATCTTTGCGACGATTGTCTTCAGCCATCAGAGACCTGCCATCCAGTAACTCGACTCGGGGTTAAGTCCCCAAACCTACGTTATGTCTGACAAGTTGTGTCCGGACGGGCGGGTTGCCTGACGGAATCACTCCATGAGATTCGTCCAAATCGTTGTAATCGGAACTCCGTCGCCGCCTCAAGCCTTCGCGACCGGGTTCGTCAGCGTCCCGATCCCGGTGATCGTGATCGACACGCTATCGCCGTTTTCGAGAGTGAACGTGTCTGGAGGGACCACTCCTGTCCCGGTCAGCAGGAAGGCCCCAGCTGGGAAGTCGTTCTCTTTCCCCAACCACTCAGCGAGTTCCGGCAGCTCGCGTTTCATCTGTCCCAACGAAGTCGAGCCGCGGAAAACCTCGGCCTTGTTTCGGTGAATCAGGATGTCGATCGCGACCGCGTCCTTATGCAGCGGGCCATCCGCCAGCAGGATGCAGGGGCCAAGCGAACAGCACTGGTTGTAGACCTTGGCCTGGGGCAGATAGAGCGGGTTTTCCCCCTCGATATCCCGAGCCGACATGTCGTTGCCGATGGTGTATCCGGCAATCTGCATCGCCGGATTCAGGACCAGCGTGAACTCGGGTTCGGGCACCGACCAGTTGCTATCCGCACGCACGCGAACAGGTTCGCCCGGTCCCGAAACGCGGTGCGGAGTGGCCTTCAAAAAGATCTCCGGGCGGGGAGCCGTGTAGACCTTGTCGTAGTGGCTCGCTCCGGCTTCAGACTCTTCCATGCGGGCGATCTGGCTGCGTTTGTAGGTGACACCCGCTGCCCAGACTTCCTGGCGATCGATGGGAGCCAGGAATGTCACTTCACCCGTCTTGATCGGACCGGCCTTGGGGTCGACGAGGAACTTGGCCAAGCCAACGGGGTCCGGAGCATGCAGGATGTCCGACAGGATTCGAATCCCGCTGACCTGCTCCATATCGAGCAACAGGACGCCGGTGTCTTCCACCATCGCCACACGGACTTTTCCATCCGCCAATCGCACTTTCGCCAGTTTCATCCGCTCAGCTTTCGATAGGTCCGCAGGGCTTCCAGGGTCAGCTGCATGTCGGTGGGAAGTTCGGCCTCGAACTGCATCGGGCGGTCTGTGACCGGATGCTTGATCTCGATCCGGAACGCATGCAACGCTTGTCGATCGATGAGCGTATCATCTCCGTTCGCGATTGTCTCCGGACCCGCCAAGTCGGCTCGTGTCACTGGCCCCTGCCCGGAATACAGCTTGTCCGCAATGATCGCACATTTGAGGTGCAGCATATGCACCCGCAGCTGATGCGTGCGTCCGGTTTCCGGCAGCAATTGGACATACGTGAAGCCACGAAATCGCTCCAGCACCTTGTAGAAGGTGACCGCTTCACGAGCCCCCTGTTCGCCCTCGTCGCACGTAATCATCTTCTCGTGATTCTTGGGGTGGACCTTGATCCAAGTTCGGATGTAGTCGGAATCGCGAGCCAGCGCGCCCCGGACGATGGCTCGATATTCCTTCTTCACTTCGCGCTGTTCGAACTGTGAACTCAAGCGGCTGTGAACGGTGTTGTCCTTGGCGATGATGATCACACCGGTTGTGTCGCGGTCCAGACGATGGACAATTCCCGGTCGCAGCTGGCCCGCGACACTGCTCAGTTTGTCAAAGTGAAACTGAACCGCAGCTGCGAGCGTCCCCTTGAAGTTCCCTCGACCGGGGTGGGTGACCATGTCGGAGGGTTTGTTAATGATGGCCAACGACTCGTCTTCGAAGACGACCTGAATGGGCAGGTCTTCGGGTTGCAGCGTGTTGTCTGGCAGTTCGGGAAGCCGAATCGACAGCCGGTCGTTGACTCGCAGTCGCTTCGACGCCTTGACCGCCAGACCATTGAGCTGGACGGCCGATTGCTCGATCGCCTTGCGAAACAGTTCGCGGCTGTAGTTGGGATACAAGCGGGCGAGGTAGTGATCGACCCGCCAACCGTGCGCGCGGGCCTCGACGGTGACAGAGACCGGCTCGCTCATGGAAAGCGGCGGCCGCTCGAACTCTTCGAGAGGCGTTTCGTCAGGTAGGTCGAGTTCAGGGTCCACAGGGTGCAGTTCTTGAAAGGAATTGAGATCACCAGCATCAAAACTGATTGGCATTTTGCGAGGATCGCTCGGCGTTATGGGATGACTGCCGAAGGATCGCAAAGCTTGAGAATAGTATTCACGAACGCCTTCAGCTCAGGGCAGTTCTGTATCGAGACCAGCAGGTCAACACCCCGAAGTATACGTCCTGCATCACGCGGTTTCTGGTAGCTATCCCGGCATGTCCCCTCTTCAAACATTCGACCGAGTCGATGAGCGGGTGGATTCCCATGATTCACTCTCTCTGGCTGCGTTCCCCATGCAGCCGCCTTTCTACCGGACAGTTTTTGAATCTCTCCCCAGTATGGCAATAACCACGCTTCAAAATCATGAAGTGCGACATGAGGGTAAAAGTGAGGTTGGGCTCCTACCCATTGCCGTATCTTCGACTTGGCATCTTCGGCGTCCACGAAGGCTGGGTAGGCATCGGTCAGAGCGATGACAGCATTCGCTGGGTTCTTCTTCGCGGTCAGTAAATTGGTGACGACTCGTTTCAACTTATCTTCAGTCGGAATTGCGCCATTGTGAACATCAAAGACCAGCTTTGGCATTTTTTGGATCGAGCCCAGTCTCGACTTCAAGAACTCATGCAAACACACCTTAAAGGCCTGCTCTGTCTTTCCCTCACAAATGATGACAATCCTCACGATCGGCCCCCCATGCGACCGTTCTGCCACACTTCATCGAGAGTGTATTCTTTCAACCACTCTTCGAGATCTAGGTCTTCGGCGCGTGTCGCTGTTGTGACTCCGTCATCCATATCAAGCGTGACGACTTCGCTGGGCTGCAAAAATCGCACGAGTCGGTCGGCATGTGTCGCCACGATCAATTGCGTCCGTGTCGACGCTTCGCGTAAACAGACCGCCAGCACCGACAGGAGTTCCGGATGTAGGCTGACTTCCGGCTCATCGAGCAGCGTGACCTCCGTCAGACCGGGGCTGTACAGCAGAGTCACCAGCCAGAGAAAGCGGAGTGTACCCTCGGACAGCTGGTGCATGAAGAACGGGTGTTTGATGTCCCGCTCTTTCCAAGTGATCGCTAGCAAACCAGCTGCCACGGGTGGGAAATTGAGGCGTTCGAATGAGGGAAATGCGATGCGGAGAGTGTCTAGGATTGTTTCGAAACGGTCTGGATCGGCTTCTTTTATCCAATACAGACACGACACCAAATCTTCTCCATTGGCTCCGGGAAGCTGAGCTTCTCTCACCTGCTGGGGTAGCCGCACCGGAGAACGCTGGCTGACATCCAGAACGTGATAGTGTGTGGAAAAAGCGATTGCCTTACGGAAACTCTCCAACTCAATATCTTCGCCTGTAGATCGACTGAGGTCTGACTCTCCAGCGTACCTTGGACCCGCTTGTCCTGTTGAGATTCCGTTTATCACTATTGGATAGTCTGGGATTCGACCATCCTCATAGTGATGCCAGAAACTCTCTTCTGGAATCGTGTAGCCGTTTCCCCGGGGTTGGAGTGAAAATGCGTAGCGAGATAGTGCATCATTAGTCACCTGCCGATCGAGTTCAAACTTTATGAACTCGGATTTCTCTCCTCTAGGCTCTGTCAAGACAGACAAGTTTGAATCGATCCCGCCGATGTCGTTTAGCGTCTTTTTCAGATCACCAGCAGCCGACGCCGACAACAGCGTGAACACATCCAACAGAGAAGTCTTCCCGCTTCCATTCGCCCCGATCAGAACATTGAGAGGACGCAGTTTCAACTGGACATCGTGCAGACGACGGAAGCCTTGAACGTGGATGCTCTCGAAGATGTTCATTGCAACTTCTTCCCCGGATCGAGTCGGCGGCCCGCTTCCACCTTTCAGCCCCTCAACTTTATGACGGTTGGGCAGGAATCAAAGGATGGTAACAAAACGGGGCAGGCGTGTACGCCTGCCCCTGTGTCCTAGCTGCTGATGAGTCGATTCCAGCCTACGGCTTGGGAGCTTCCACAGCCGGTTCTGCGGGCTTCTCGGGAGTCGCTTCTGCGGGAGCAGTTGGGACTTCGGCCGCTGGGGCTTCCGCTGGGGTTTCCGCCGGGGCCGCAGGTGTTTCCGCAGCTGGCACTTCCACCGGCGTCGCCGGAACCTCCGGAGTGACTGGTGTTCCTTCAGCGGGCTTGGTCTCGGGGACGATCGGGGCGGTCCCGGATGTGCTTGGTGGGAGAGGGTCGGTTCCACTGGGCAGCAGCTGGACGTTGGGCAGCTCGCCGGGCTTCACGTCTTGGGGTTTTGGTCGCTCAGGGGGAGCGGGTTTGGCCTTGCGGAACCAGGCATAGAACTCGCCCGATTCCGGCTTCTTCAACTCTTCCAGCCGGTGCTTGGCCCACGGGCCGTAGTGCGTTTCCGGAAACTTCTTCAACAGCTGCTCGTATGCTTCGGTAGCAGGTTTCACATCGCCATCGCACAGGGCTTCCAGGCAGACAGCCAACTGAGAGAGGGCCTGTTCGGTGACTTCGGCAGGAGTCGTTTTGGAGTTCAGCAGAGCTTCGAGCTGCTTCTTGCCGTTTTCCAGACTCTCGTCACTGGCAGTGCGATTGGTCATCGACAGCCGGACGCCATTTTGGATGTATTCGCGAGCGGCTTCCAGCCGGGACCAGGATTCAACGGGGGAACCGGCGTGGTCTTCCGCGACCTTTTTGTAGTCATCCGCTGAGGTGCAGGCCGCGTACTCGCTCCAGGCTGCGGAAGTTTTCGCAGCTGCGGATTTGGCCATCACCTGATAGGCCACGATCGCGATCGTGCCCAGGATGATTGCCAGCAGTATCATGTTCGTATGCGGCTCAATCTTCCTCTGGAATCGATAAAACCAGTGGGCGAGTTCGTTTTGTTGGGTGTCCGCAGGTTGCGGAAGGGGAGTGCTCATGGTCGGAAGAGAGTCGCTTCGAGTTCGATCAAATGCCGCGTTCAATCGCCATCCGGCCGCAGCGGAATGCTCGCCGCCCACTCGACACAACTGCTCATGTCATCAGAGGCTCAGGCGATCCACAAGCGGGCGAGTATAGGTCGACCCCGCCAGAGGGTCAACGTCTTACGCGAGGTGAGCGGCTGGCCGGATGCCTGGCCCGTGGCGGGAACTACTTTCCGCGCAGCTGTTTCTGTTGCAGTTGGGATTTCTGGGCGAGCTGTTTGAGGTGCTTTTTCTGCAAATTGGGCAGCTTGGATGCTGGATGGCGGACCATGGGGCGGCCTTTGGACATGGGTTTGCCTCCAACTGTAGAACTGATGCCAGACGCTCGCCGGTTAGTCCAAACCTTGTTTGGCCTCGAATCGAGACGTGGGATCTTGAATAACTCGCAGCACCTCGGACCGTAACTCGGGGATCACGGAGATCCCGTTGCCGCCGTCGACGGTCTGCTGGCCGGTCCAGTCGACAAAGTGACCTCCCGCTTCGGTGACGATCGGAATCAGAGCGGCAGCGTCCCAGATGGCGAGGGCCGGATCGACCATGACATCAGCGCGACCAGTGGCGACGAGGACATGCCCGTAACAGTCGCCCCACCCGCGAGAAAGCCGCGTGGCACGGGTCAGGCGGGCAAACGTGTCCCACTGCCCCGCACTGTCCCAGCCGCCGGACGAGGTAAAGCAGAAGACGGCCTGCGACAACTCGGGCGTATTGCGGACTTGGCAGCGAATGGGAGCGGCAGCGCCGCATTTACGCCAGGTGCCATGCCCCAGGCGAGCGTAGACGACCTCGTTCAGAGCCGGAAATCCACAGATCCCAGCCACGCATTCCGACCCGAACTGCAACCCGATCAGCATCCCGAACAGCGGGACGCCCGAGACGAACGACTTGGTGCCGTCGACCGGATCGAGAATCCAGCGAAACCCGGATGTGCCGGGCGTTTCTCCAAACTCCTCACCCAGAATCGTATCCAGCGGGAAGCGCGCCGCAAGATGCTTTCGCAGCAACTCCTCAGCTCCTCGATCCGCGAGCGTGACCGGGGTCTGGTCCGCCTTCCACTCGACAGCCAGTGATCCCGATTCGTAGTGCCCCATCACAAACTTCGCAGCTGCGGGATAGAGCCCGAGGGCGAAGTCGAGACGGGCGGCGATGTCGGCGTGTGGAAGGGACATGGGGTGCTTTTCGAGACAGTTGGGTCGCTCACAGGCACGTAAAAAACGTGCCCCACAGTAAGCCGGTCAGCTTTCCCCGGCCTCCTGCGAGGCGCGGGACAAGATCCACTGGAACCAGACGAAGCTGACGAGAGCGGACATGACGGCCAGCAACTCATGGTCCTGCTTCAGCAGTGTGTCGTACACGCCGTGCAGGATCATCGCTGCCAGCAGATAAAACACAACGAAGAAGAAGACGCTTTCCCAGGCCCATTCCAGATAGTCCTGATTGCGGTACATCAGCAGAGCGACTCCTCCGGCCCAGATCGCATGGAGGCTGACACAGGACAAGAACCGAATGACGTAGATCCACGGGTCGTGGATGCCGTTGTAATATTCGCTCGAATACGTGATCCCTTCGGAGACGCCAAAACCCACTCCGCTGGCCAATCCCACCAGGCACACCTCGCGAAACGTCCGATTTCCGGGACGTGTGAGATAGAACGCAACTGGTAAGGCTTTACACAACTCTTCGCACAGCCCCACACCAAAAGTAAACCCGAAGAAGCTGGGCAGGAATCCGCTGTTTCCATCCAGTGCGCAGCGATACGAAAACCCGATGAACTTGACGATGTAGAACAGTAAGACCCCAATCCCGCGACCCCGGACCATCACGCCATCGGTCGAGAACGCCACCCATTGAAACCCGAGCAGCAGCAGGATACCAATCGTTCCGGTCACGACGCCCGTCGTCACCAATGCCGGAACCCGTGACTCCTTTCCCGGCCACATCACCAGAAATAGACTCAGGAATAGCCCGGAGCTGGCCAGTGCGAATCCCCAGTGCCAATACGTGTCCGCAGGCAAGAACGCCCCGTCGAGCTGATGTGCCGGAAACTGCATCGCCGCATCATGCAGCGAGGTCGACTCCATCACAGCGGAGGCGTTCACCTCGGGGTGATTGTCCAGTGACAGTTGGATTTGCTCCATGATGTCAGAACTGCCCCCCCACACCGTGGACATGACCAAGGGGGCGAGCGCGAGGATCAAGACCCAGTGCAGATGCTGCCGCCAAATCGTTACAGGTCGCTCGACTGCGGCGCGGCGTTTTCGGGGACTGGCAGTGGGAACGTCAGTGACCTCAGCGGACAGAGTTTGTTTTCTTTTCTTGGGTGGTGAGAGAGCCTCGCCCGCCAGGTCTTCTTCCGACAGGTCCGGAAACTGCGAGTCACCCAACTCGGTGTCGGCCTCACCTGCCACGATCTCCTTATCAAAAGTCGGTTCGGCGGGAGGTGGGGGGAGTGGCGGTTTCCGCTCCGGTGATTTCGTGGCGGGTTTCTTCACCACAGGCCTCGACGCCGCGGGCTTCGAGGTCGGAGCCTTTGAAGCTCGCGGGGGAGGCGGGGGAGCTGGCACCGGCGGGGAGTCGAGGGCTGCGGCGTCTTCCGCGAAGGGGTCGATGAACCGATCTGGCTCGACAGTTGCTGCCGACTCGGCTGGCGGAATCGTCAGCGGCTGTCGACATCCCGGGCACGCAACTGTTCGTCCCGCGTGCCGGTCGTCGGCTTTGAATTTCGCCCCGCAGGCCGAACAGCTCGCCCGAATCGCCATGCTGTTCCCTCCGAGGTGATGATTTGTGGTGAGGCGTCATCGTGAAAGAACGAGGTACAGGCGTCAAGGCTTGCAGACGTCTGCTGCGATTCGTTTGACCCTTCCGCTTTCCTCTTGTTGGATTTCCGCCGGAGTGGCATGATGCCGCTTGCGCTGGTGTGATTGAGCAACCAGCGGCACGAACTCGACCCCGGAGGCCACGGATGGCACTGTTGGAATGCAAGCATCTGGTGAAGGTCTATCCGGGCGGCAAGCGGGCGGTCAAAGACGTTTCGTTTCACGTCGAAAAAGGCGAGATCGTCGCCCTGCTCGGCCCGAACGGTGCGGGAAAGTCGACCACATTTAGCATGTCGGTCGGGCTGATTGCCCCCACGGAAGGCCACGTCCTCCTTGAAGGGAAAGACGTCACGCACTGGGCCATGTATCGCCGCGCACGTGCCGGAATGGGCTACCTGCCCCAGTACCACAGCATCTTCATCAAGTTGACCGTCGAGCAGAACTTGCAGGCGATTCTGGAGTTTCTTCCGTTTAGCTATGAGCAACGGGTCAAGCGGATCAACCAACTGATTGACCAGTTCGGTCTCGAAGAACAGAGACACCAGATCTCGTCGACGATGTCGGGGGGGCAAAAACGTCGCCTGGAAATCGCCCGTTGCCTGGCCACTGATCCGGCAATCGTTCTGCTCGACGAACCGTTCACCGGCATTGACCCCAAAACGATTAACGACATTCAAGATATCATCATCCAGCTGCGCGACAGCGGAATTTCGATCCTGTTGACCGACCATCGCGAGCGCGAGACATTGACGATCGTGGATCGCACGTATGTCATCTGCGACGGCGAGGTTGTCGTCGGAGGAGATGCGGAGACGGTGCTGAACCACAAGCGAGCGCAAGAGCTGTATTTCGGGACTCGGTTTGATGCGACCTCGATTCTAGAGCAGAAATCGAGCCTTCGCGGCGACCGCGATGACACCAAAGCGGCGTGAAGCTGGGGGACGCGGGTAAGGCCGAGCTAGACTACGAGTCGCGTGCGATTCGAATCTTCGAGATTCACCGCTTTTCGTGGTCGTGGCTCCCGAGTAGGATGTCGCTGAGAACGCTCCTCGCGTTTCCCCGGATCGAGGCCCCATCGAAGGAGTGCAACATGCAGACTCACCCGTTAAACAATCGTTTTGCCTTGCTGATTTGCGGTTTGGTGATGGGCTTGGGGGTTTCGTTTTATTGGCCGCATGAGCCGCTCAAGGCCGATGCAACGAGCTTGGAAAAATTCTCGCTCTGTACTGCTCCGACCCAGCTCAACCAGAGCGATGCCATCTTTGTCCTGGACTCGGTCACGGGCCGGCTCGTGGGTGCAGCTCACAACATGCAAACAGGAACATTTAACCAAGTCTGGACACGGAGCGTGGCCGCTGACTTTGGGGTCGTCGAGAATGCACAGTACTTGATGACCTCTGGATTTCTGAGAACTCAAGGCTCACAGAACGGCACACCAGCCACGAGCGGCATCTACGTCGCCGAGTTGACCAGCGGCAAGGTGGCCCTGTACGGATTCCTGATGAATAATCGCAATCAAGCCTCCGCCACCGAAATGGTTCCGGTGGCGACTTTCCCATTCCGCGATGGGAAGTAGTTCACCGGTTAGTGGTGGATCGAGCCTCTCGTTTTTGAAACTCCCCGGTGGGCGTCTCAAGGAGACGGTGCGACGTCAAGACTCGGGTCGAAGTTGGAGTTCCGGAATTCGGCTGCTCCGGAGCAGCCGAAAGGCTGGACTCCAACCTCGAAGCCCAGCGTTGATCACGCACTGATTCTGTCCGGTCGAGGGGATGTTCTGCCAAGCGGGCGTTGACCCGCCGGACTCGGAGTGTCCGGCGACTTTGTCGACTTCAACGCGGAGTAACGGTTTTTGTCACAAAATCTGGGTTGAGAATTCACTCATTTCCGAGCGTTTTGTCTCTAATGCCAAAGAAATCTGACGACAGCTGGACGTGCGCGTCACAAGTGTTTTCATTGAATAGTCCACAGAAAAATTGATTTTGAAGAGGCTGTGGCCGGTGCCCCGGGACTGCCGAGTATTGTATTTGGTGTACGACCGGTTTAGCCTACCTGTCTGTTCTAATGCCCCTGATTGTCATTTCGGGGGCGTCCCATTCAATCTGGGGATTGAGATGTTTGCAAATTGGGTTCTGCGTCAGGTCAAGAAGTCTGTTTCAGTTCATGGTCGACGGGTAAGTCGATCTGTCGGGCAGATCTGCCTCATGGAACACCGGGTATTGCTCGCAGCTCAAATAGGGTACAGCCCCGCCGTATTGTCGCCTGCCCGGGCTCCTGCGACTGCCTCGCAGAACGGTCCACTGTTTCCTCTCACTGAGACATTCAAGCTCCACAGTCTCCCCGGCGCGACCAAGGTAATTTACCTAGATTTTAACGGCCAGCAGGTGACCGGAACGGCATGGAATTCGAATGGCAACACCCTGAATTTCGAGGCGTACAGCTTCGAGGGCGACGCCAGCTTCACCAATAATGAATTGGAGCAGCTCCAGCGAATCTGGGCCCGGGTCGCCGAGGACTTCGCGCCGTTCAATGTGAACGTGACCACGGAAGAACCCCCCCTCGATGATTTGCGAAACACAGGCGGAGGTGACACTCGCTGGGGCATTCGAGCGCTGATCTCCAACAACGATCCGCTCAACACGGGAGCGGGGGGCGTGGCTTATATCGGATCTTTCAACTGGGACACCGACACGCCCGCCTTGGTGTTTAACGGAGGCGAAAAGGCTGCGGCCGAGACCGTCAGTCACGAAGTCGGCCACTCACTCTTTCTGGGGCACGATGGTCGTACAAATCCTGCCGAAGAGTACTACTCCGGTCACGGGACCGGAGCCACCGCTTGGGGCCCCATCCAGGGGGCACCCTTCGGCCCCAGCCTCTCTCAGTGGAGCAAGGGCGAGTACGCCTCGGCCAGCAATTCCGAAGATGATTTGAACATCATCACGACCCGAAACGGGTTCGGCTACCGAGTGGACGATGCCGCAAACAACATTGGGGCGGCAACGAACATCAACAAGCTGCCTGCCGTTGGAAATCGCGTCGGCGTGGACCAGAAGGGACTCATTGAGCAGCGAACGGATGCCGACTTCTTCCGCCTGAATGTCGGAACGGGCTTGGTCTCCTTGAACATCAATGGGGCAGAAGTGGGTAGCAATCTCGACATTCTGGCCGAGGTCTATGACAGCTCGGGGAATCTGGTCGCGACATCCAATCCGACTGACCTCATCTCGGCAACGGTCAGCTTCACAGCGACAATCGGGGCCTACTACATCAAGATCGATGGCGTCGGCATGGGAGACCCGCTGGGCATTGGCTATACCGACTACGGCAGCTTGGGGCAGTATCGCATTACCGGAGACTACACCAATCCGGACAATAGCCCGCCGATTCTCAACGATCAGAACCTGCCCGCAGTCCGCGAAGGGAGCCCGGTTGGAACGATCGTCGGAACCGTCTTGGCGCAGGATCCCGATGAGGCCCAGCTGTTGACCTACTCGATCATTGCTGGCAACACCGGGGGAGCGTTCGCCATCAACCCCACGACGGGGAGGATCACGGTTGCCAATACTGCGGCGCTCGACTGGGAAGTGAGCCAGGTCTTCAATCTGACGGTCCAAGTGACCGACAATGGAACACCCGTGCGGACGGATACCGGAGTGGTTCGAATCGAAGTCCTCGACGTGACGACGTTCACCTTGAGTGGCAGCATTCTCACCGTGAAGGGGACGCATCTCAACGACCAGATCAACGTTTTGAGCTCTGGCGGAACCATCAAAATCAACGATGGATTGAGCCAGATCAACACGGCGATTTCCGCAGCCAGTGTCACGCAGGTCTATCTGATCGGGTTGGCTGGAAATGACTCTCTGCGGCTCGACAGCACCCTGGGAACGGCCTACGTCAGCACCATCTCCGGAGGTCTGGGAGACGACAGCCTGATCAGCAGTTTGGGACAGGACACTCTCGACGGGGGAGCGGGTCTGGACGAAGCGTCCTATGTTCAGGCTGTCTCGGCCGTCAACGTGAGTCTTCTCATTGCTGGCTCACAGAACACTGGAGGTGCGGGGCCTGATTCCCTCGTCGCGATCGAGAATCTCGCTGGATCGAACTTCGGAGACATGTTAACCGGCAATGCAGGGAACAACGCTCTCTCCGGGGGGCTCGGCAATGACACCCTCAATGGGGGCCTGGGAGACGACAAACTGGAGGGCGGCCAGGGAGCGGATACTCTCCTCGGCGGAGAGGGCAGCGACCTGCTCATCTTCGATACCGCTGATACCACCGTGAGTGGGGCTGGTGGAATTGACACCGCGAAGCTCGTCAATCCGACCGCAGCTGTGAACCTGAGCCTCCTGCCAGGGCAGATCGAGATCGTGGATGCAACAGCTTCGGCATACCACAATACGCTGGATGCCACCGGGGCCACCTGGAACGTCACCATTCGTGGTGGTTCCGGAAACGACAAGATCACCGGTGGAAACCTGAACGATATCCTGGAAGGTGGCGGCGGGAATGACACTGTCGCTGGCGGGCCAGGCGCTGACAAACTCGATGGGGGACACGGCGACGATACGTTGAAGTTCGACAACCTGGACACCAGTGTCATTGGCGGGCCGGGCAAAGACACAGCTGTCGTCACCAATGCCACAGGGGCTGTGAATCTGAACCTCGCAGTAGGACAGATCGAGATCGTCGACGCCAAGTTGTCGACGTTCAATAACATTCTCAACGCAGCGGATGCCGTGTGGAATGTCTCGATCTACGGTGGCAGTGGCCACGACACGATCATCGGTGGCAAGTCGGTCGACGTTTTGTTCGGTGGAGCTGGGTCTGACACGATCTCCGGTGGACTGGGAAATGACACGATCGAGGGAGGAGCCGGGGCAGACTCGCTAGACGGAGGGGGGGGCAACGACACCCTGTCGTTCGACAATCTTGACACCTCCGTCAAGGGAGGGGCTGGGACTGACACTGCGAATGCCGCTGGAACCACCGGGGCCATCACACTGAATCTGGTGACTTCGACTCTGGAGACAGTCAACGCGGCCAGTTCGATCTATGCCAACAAATTCGATGCGACCGGAGCGAACTGGATCGTCACCGTCACGGGTGGCAGCGGAGCCGACACCCTGTGGGGTGGCAACCTCAATGACAAACTCTTTGGGGGAGCTGGGAGCGACTCAATCATCGGCAACGGCGGAAACGACACACTGGATGGTGGGGCCGGAATCGACACGGTGAGCTATGCAACAGCGACCTCGCGCGTCGAGGTCAACCTCGCCCAAGGCCGAGCTGTGGGTGGTGCGGGAACGGATTCACTCACCGGCTTCGAGAACCTGACCGGTTCGATCTTCAATGACAAGCTGATCGGGAACAGCGGTTCGAACATCATTCGTGGTGGCGGCGGGGTCGACGAGATCATTGGCGGCGGCGGAACTGACTCGATCATTCGCAGCTGATCGTCAGACGTCGCGAGGACTGGACTCATTCCCCTTTGTCAGCCGCCGTGTACCAGTACATGTTTGGCTGAGAGGGGCGGAACAGGCCGACTGAATTCCACGGAGCGATCAGGGACTCAACACGGTCAGTCCACTCGTATACAGTAATAGCACTCGGTTCGTCCGAGTTCGGGAACGTCCGGGCCAACTCGACCACGACCTTGCGAAACCCCTCGTCATCCGCCAAGAGAAACGACTCGCGTTGACCGTTTCGTCGACGGGATTCGAACGTCGTTGCAGCGGCGAAGTAGAGCATGCTGGCTGCGTGCAAGAGGCGAGGATCGCGGCCCATTGTGAGAAACGCGAGCGAGACGAGTTGGTCGATGAGCGTGGTCTCTTGTCTCACAGCTTGCACGTATCTCGTGAGGCCCGCCAGCCGGTTTGCTGGTGAAGCGCGGTCGCTCAAGATAGCAGCCAGTCGTTCCACCCCCAGTAATGATTGAGCGATTCCTGTGCTGTACAGCGGGTCGATGAATCCCGCCGTGTGAGGCAGTAGCGCCCAGTTCGACCCAGCCGCCTGCGACACGAGGCGTTGTAAACGCCCTGTCCTGGCGATGGGGTTCTCAGCAGTAAACGGCAGAGCCGGATGTCCCGTTCGCAACTGGTCTGCAACCGAGGGATACCGAGACAGCCTCAGCCGCCATTCTTCGGCGGGAGTGGTGTTCGCAGGGACAGGATGGCGACGGCCATCGAGCGACCACCCGACGCTGGTGATGCCGTTGTCGAAGCGCAAAACCCACATCCAGCCACCGTCGATGATGTGATGTAGCGCCGCCTGATCGCAGGGATATGGGTAGGCGGCTTGCTCGATCCCCGCTGCATCGAGCAGGTCGCACCACTCGCGGACTTCGTGGAAGTGAGCAAACAGAGATCGAGTGTGTGTCGACAGGCTCTCGACATCCGACGTCAGCCCCAGCGATCGCACGAGCGCGGAATCTCCGCCGGTCCCATCCACCAGAAAGTTTGCTTGGATGCGCGTCGTCCCCCCTCCAAGATGTTCGCAACTCAGCCCCCAGATGGGCCCCTGTTCCATCGATTGCACCGTGGTCTCTTCCCACAGTTGCCCACCGGCTTCGACGAACAATCGGGCGATGTATTCGTCAACATCTGCGCGATACCAATGCGTGTCTCCGACCTCGTCGTGGGCACTGGCCGCGACGAGAAGTTCTCGTTCGTGATTCGAGCCGTTCGTGAAGGGTAGCCCTTCCTGATGGTGGAAATAGCTGAACCCGCGTTTAAGTCCACGCGACACATCTGGCTCGGATCGGCACCAGCTGCCGTATCGGCAAAGCGGTTTGAGTTGGGGCAGGTCGTATTCGTCGCAGAGGGATTCCAGAATGAAGTCAGCTGAGGGTGTCGAAGACTCCCCAATCGCAAAGCGAGGATGCTTCTGTCGGTCGATCACGAGCACAGAAAGTCCGCGCTGTCTCAACAGCAGACCGAGGAGGCTGCCAGCAAATCCAGATCCGAGAATCACAACATCGAACGAGCGAGACATCCGGAGTTCCATCAGAGAACCACTGCAACCCGCGGAGCGAGCGAGTCGCAGTTTACCGCGACGAGGCGAGTTGCTCTAATCCCGCGCTATGGCAATCCACGCATAACCCTACCACCCGAGAAATCGCCAGTGCCCGGACGACAACTCCCCACAACAACCGAAACAGCGGCCGAGGCGATGCGCGCCGGGTTGGCGATCATGGCCATCGTGTTACTCGCTCGTGCCAATGTGGGAGCGATGACAAGAAATCCAACTGTCTGGATGGAACTGATTGTCGGCCTCCTCGTGTGGAGTCTGGCTGCGATCGCTGTCCGCTGGGCCAGGCAAGCGGCGGCGGGACCGATCGATTGTTGGCGTGATTGTCTGGCTCCTGCTCTCATCATTCTCATCGTAGGCGGACGGGGAAGTTCCACCCAACTCGGAGTCGCGATTGGGTTGATCATGATCGGGATCCTCGGAGTCGTGTCAGCAGCTGTCTGGCGAAAGCGGAACTTCGATGACCAACTCAAATCTTGCGAGGAGGCTTCACGACCACACTCCGTGAGTGCCACGGCGCTCTCCGTGGGTTCGTTCGCCAGCGAGCGGTTCGGGGAACTGGCGGCGAGCGCCGGGCCGCTCACGAATCCAGATCTGACCGCTGAGTCTGACGAGAGTCCCACACTCAAGCCAACGGTCGAGTTCGAGAGTACATCGGCTGAAGGCAGCTTCGAAGAGGAAACCCCCGCAGCCGAAAGTTGGTCTCGCCGAGAGTCCGACGGCGAAGTGTCGATCGAAGCGGTCATCTTGGCTCGATTCGAGGAGGGGGCCAAGCTGGCGGTCGTCCATCTGCCGTTCATGCCGCCGCTGCCTGCTGTCCCGCAGATCGAGTGTGAACCCCTGGGCTCGGGGTGCGAAGTCACCATTAAAACCGAGGCCGCCTACCGGCATGGAGCCCGTTTAAGCATCACGAGGAGGGCAGCTGGTCCCGCCGAATCGGTCCCAATTGGCGTTGTGGTCTACACGAGTGCCGAGGAACAGGTAGAATCCTGAGAGTACCACTGTTTCGGCCACCTCATCTGAGTCGAGGTCAGTCGGTGCCCCTGAGTCTGGTGAACCCATGCCTGTCTATGTCTACGAGATCATTCAGCCCGACGATTCTGCCGGTCCGACGTTTGAACTGGTGCAGCGAATTTCTGAAAAGCCCTTGACGGTGCATCCCGAGACCGGTGAAGCGATCCGCCGCGTGATCCAAGCACCGTTTATCGGCGGAGCCTGGACCGAAGGCTCGATGGGGAAACGGATGAAGGACGATAAAAAGCTGGGACAGCAGGGCTTTACCAAATACGTCAAAGCGGGCGATGGCATCTACGAAAAGCGGTGCGGGAAAGGACCAGACATCATCTCGAAAGATAGCAAAGTCGACGGAGCCCAGTTCGGGCATCTGGATTGACGGTCGCAATCTGTACGCGGTCAGGGACGCGCCGCTTTCTGCGAGATCTGCGACCAGAGATCCCCCTCAAACAGATCGATGAGCTGAGCCAGTCCAGCCTCGACCAATTCTGGTCCCTTCACGAATCGGCCCGGACGGGTCCAGCTCTGGATGAGGCTCAAGTCGCACGGGAACATCCGGGCCAGTAAACCATCCATGTCCCCTTCCAGTATCTTGAAGTAGCGCGCCCACTCCGCAGCTTCCTCCATCCGCACATCCTCTTCGCTCTGCCAGCGCATCGGATGAAACAGCAGCGTCGAAAACGGCGTCACGTACCTTCGCTGGCAAGCGGCAAATGGGATGAGAGCTGCCGAAGAGCATTCCCCGGCGACGATCGCGACGGGGTCGAGACCTCGCAGTCGGATGAGAGACGCGAGGGCCAGACCGCTGAAGACGCTGCCCCCGCTGGAGTCGATAAAGAGAGTCCCTCGCGAACGACGCGGAACCTCGACCAGCTTGTCGGCGAGCTCCGCTTGCTTCTCGGTCAGGTCGCCCGACAGCACAATCTCCCAGTCCCCCCTCGGTTTGTCGGCACGACTGGTCGAGGTGACGCCGGGATAAGCCCGCAGCGCAAAGGAAGGGCGGTCTTCGGATTCAGACATGCGAGAGGCTCCGTGAGGGAGCCCGATCGTATGCGATGCGTGCTTCGCCTGCATCCGCAAACTCGGAGAGTGACTTTACTTCAGATTCACCGGCGGAGCCTTGAACGACTGCAACGGATCGGTGCTGGCTTCCACCTCTGCGGGAAGTTCGATCTCGCGAATGAACCGGAGATACTGCATTTCCAGATGCGGGATGTCCCGGCCAAAGCTGGCCTTGAAATCATTGAGTCGCTTCATCGGCGTGTACTCGCCCAGGTCGGTGCGGTTCGCGAGCTTTTTGAGATAGCCCGACAAATTCGAGGGGCGTGTCTCGGCGAGGAAAAACGTCAAGGCCCACGCCTCGCTGTAAGCATCGAGCGTGGCCGACGTAAACATCTCGTCCGTTGTCAGGAACTCTTCCAGCGATTTCGGCTGGCGGCGAGCTTGACTGTACTCTTGGAACCAAACGAAACGCTCGCGGTTGATCCGCTGGATCACCGTCGTTTTTGTCTTGGCATCATCCCGGTTGGCGTCGCCCTCGAACAGCATGGCCATCCCCTCCACCACCCATGTCGGATCATCGCCCAGCCGGGAATGCAGCCCGCAATTGAAGCCCATTTGATGTGTCGTCTCGTGCGACAACGTGTCCCGGAAATTGCTCGCCGACTGCGGGGCTCCGAAGTGGGTCTCACGGAGAAAGGGGCTCAATGTCACGTCGGCGATTGGCTGGCCAAAATCTCCCAGAGTCTTACGCGCCGTCGCGACCGGTTGATCCAGATACAGCGCCACACGATTTGTCGTCGGGCTGTAATACCCCCGAAGTCCCTGTGTGCGACTCAGCTTTTCTTCTTCACAATAGGCGACAAACGTGGCCTGATTGGGAAAGACGATCGTGATGATCGGGGCTTCGATCTTGTCGAGCTTGAAGTTCCGGCGGTTGAAATACGAGGTGAACGACTTCGCGGTCAGCTCGACGATGTCTGCACACGCCTTAGCCTTTCCGGTCGGAGCCAACACCACATGGCTGCCTCGGACATCGGCCTCAAACGTTTTTCCAAACTCTGTCAGCAACTGGGACCGCATCTCATTCGCAGTGAAGGGGCGATACACATTGCTGATTTTTTTGAATTCCGTAACCTGACTCAACTCAATGCTACGCAGACGGCCACTCCGCTCCAGCAGCCAACAGATTTCTTTGTCGCTGATCAGCTGTCGGCCCTGATGCTTTGTCTCCCCGACGGTCAGCTCGAGAAGGCGGAGGTCGATTTTGTCCACAGCCTGGACATCGACACAGGCGAACTGGAGAGCGAAGGCGATGAGAGTCAACAGTCGCATGGCAGCACGCCTTGAGGGGGAGCGGACTTCCGCTGCGCGCGAAAGTCCATTCCAACCCTATGTCATGCCGCAGCGCGGATCGGAGCCTTCCGCTGGAAATGCGAACCTTCGTTCGGTGGATTGCAACGAATGTTCCGATGAGCGGGCTCGCTCGCGATGCCCTCAGCCAGGCTTCCGCTGAAAGTACCACCATTCTGCCAACAAGACGAACAGTGCGATCGCCGCCATTGAGGCCCAAATCGGCTTGTCTTGATCGAGCTTTTCTTCCGTGGCGGTCACGCTGGCCTCCTTGGTGACCAGCTTCTCAATCCCCACGAGGGAGGACTCCGTGGGATTGAGCAGGCTCACTCCCAACTCTCGGACCAACTTGCCGCTCGAACGAACTTCGTAGGGCCCTACGGATCTCGCCGAAACGCCCGTGACCCAACCATCGGCATCAGACCGGGCTGCCACATGCTCCCCCTTGGGATTCGTGACCCGGTACTCCGCATCTCGCGACAACTTCACGGGCGGCAGCATACCGGTCGAGGCCGCCTTCACATCCGCCAGCTCCGCTTGCCGCATCGCGAGATTCACCAAGTTGGTCGTCAGGATCGGAAACGCCAATCGGTACGGCAACGTCGTCCGGTCCAGCTGAAACATCCAGTGCAGGTACAGACGCGGTCCGGCCTGACGCTCCAGAATCAACGGCCCCTGAGAGCCGTGGCACAGCGTCTCGAAACCCATCTCTTCCAGGATCGAATCCGTCACGCCCTTCGCGAGCGTCGGCTGGTCGGCCATCAACACCTCGCGCAGCTGGACATGCTGCATGAGCGGAGTGTCTCGCTTCCAATCGACCACGGTGACATTTCCCGGTTCGATGGTGAGCTTGCCCACCAACTCTTTCGGGATTTGCCCGATTGTCAGATACGTCGTCGACTCTCGTGCCAGGTCTTCCAAGCTGTCGGTGATGACGAGGTCATACGTGGCCAGTTCCGAAGTCTTGCCATCCGGAGGGTCGAGTTTGATCCCCGGCTGGCCCCTCAAGGCATGGCGGAACGCGGCCAGTGTCTCCGGGCAGAAGACCTGCAAGTCGCGACCGATCGGCAGCTCGATCCAGGCGGTATTGTCGACTGCCAGCGAGTCAAAGTCTGAGGGCAACAGCTCAGCTTTGAGCTGGAGTTCGACATTCGATTCCAGTTTGAAGACCAATCGCTGAGACTCGCCGGGATTGAGGATCACCCGTTCCTCACCCACAACGACCGGCTTGCTATCCACCATTTTGGAGAGTCGGAGCTGTCCGTTGCCCGCCGCTTCGGGGCTGCATTCCACGCGGACAAAGACTTCCCACGCATCCGATCCAGAGCGGGTCGCGTTGAGAGAGGTAATGCCAGCGTTCCCGCCACTCGTCTTCACGCGGTAGTAGTCGACCGTGAACGGCAATTCGAAATCGACAATCGCCTGCAGCTCACCAGTCACCGGATTGGGCCGAGTCGGGACATTGCCATCGGAGTACAGTCGAATGCTGGGGATCTCGACGAGCTTCGATTGACCACGGGCGAGTGCCAGCGCGTCCTCCAGTCGTGAAGGGACATCGATCACTTCGATCTGGTCGAGGGCCTGCTTCAGCTCCGTCTTGTTGTTGGTCAGCTGGGTCAACCGCTGGGCCGAGTTATGAACCTCGATCAACATCAGCCGCTGATCCGGCAACATGTTGTCGATGATGGGGCGAATCTGATCCTTGGCCAGCTCCAACCGGGTCTTCTTGGTCTTCGCGTCGATGGCTCCCATGCTGGCTGAACAATCGATCAAGATCGGCAAGTTTTTCGCCAAGCTGTCGCGACCCCGAATAAATGGCTGCGCAGCTGCGAGGGCCAGCAGCGTCAGCAACAACAGCTGGAGCCAGAGCAGCAGGTTGCGACGGAACTTCTGAAACGGGGCGTTCACCCGCTGGTCAGCGATCACCTGTTGCCACAACAGCAGCGACGGAATCTCCTGCCGCGATCGTTTGAGCTTGAGGAAATACATCACGACCACCGGAATCAACAGCAGTAGCAGTAACGCATTCAGCGGCGCTGTGAATCCGGGCAACCAGTTCATGAAATCGCCTTGGTGGTCTGTGCGAATCGGGCAGGAGAGAGTGTACCGCAGTCCGAGAACCGGCGGAACGGAATGCCAGCCTAGGGAACTGGTCCGAAACAACTTTTCGATTTGATTTTGAACAGAATGTCTTAAAGCTAACAAAGGGACTTCAGAGGGAACCCTTCGCTTGCTTTGCTTGCTTCTGTTCAAATTCCTCTGTTCAAATCGGGAGGTCGTATTGCACCATGTCCTCAGCGGGCTGGTCTCAAATACGTATCACAGCCCGAAGTTGCTGGAGAAATCTGTCAGGCCCGCCAGAACACTCTCTGCAAACGGGCTTCAAGCACCGGAATCGATATAGACCCCCAGCCCGCACTGGCTAGAATCGCTCAATGTCCGGCAGTCGAGTGAACCACTCATGTTTCTCCGGTGTCGGACTCTCATTGATCGTAAACCCACAGTCTCCTCTAGCAGGTCACCCCCACTCTTGTCGGATCTCAAACGCGAAAAACTGAAGGTCGGGTCCCAGCGGGCATTTCTCGTCTCGGTCCTCGACACGCGGGATCAACGCGGCAAGGAACGCGCGCTCGATGAGATGAAGGGGCTGATCCATACCGCCGGAGCAGAAGTCGTCGGCGAAATGGTTCAGCTGCGCGACCATCCCGATCCGGCGACCTGTCTGGGCAGCGGTAAGCTCGCGGAACTCTCGCAGGCGATTGCCGATTGCGGTGCGGATCTGATTGTGTTCGATAACCATCTGTCTCCCTCACAAGGGAAAACGGTCGAGCAGGAAACGGGCACCCAAGTCGTCGATCGTAGCGAAGTCATCCTCGACATCTTTGCCACGCATGCCCGCACCTTTGAATCCAAGCTGCAAATCGAACTGGCCCAGCTGCTCTACATGCGGCCTCGGCTGACCCGTATGTGGACCCACCTCGAACGCATCGAGGGGGGCATCGGTAGCGGTAAAGGCCCCGGCGAGAAGCAGCTGGAAACCGACCGCCGGTTGATTGACACGCGAATCTCGGAACTGAAACGCAAGCTGGGCGATGTGGAGAAACGTCGCGAGCGCGAGGTCGCGGGGCGTAAGGATGTGCTGACCGTCTCGCTGGTCGGTTACACAAACGCGGGAAAGAGTACGCTGATGCGTGCCTTGACCGGGGCGGATGTCTACGTGGCCGACAAGCTGTTCGCGACGCTCGATACGCGAACACGAAAGTGGAACTTGCCGCATTTCGGCGAGGTGCTGCTGAGCGACACAGTCGGGTTCATTCGGAACTTGCCGCATCATCTGGTCGCGTCGTTCCGGTCGACGTTGGAAGAGGCTCGGCATGCTGACCTGCTGCTGCATGTCGTCGACGCCAGCCACCCCGAAGCTCAGCAACAGCTGACCACCGTCATTGAGGTCCTCAGCGAGATCGGCGTCGACTGCGAGAGCCCGCTGCTGGTGTTGAATAAGATTGACGCTGTCGAGGATCGCTCGATGCTCGACGTGTTGCTGGCCCGCTATCCCAATGCGATCGCAGTCAGCGCTGTTGAGCGAACTGGGTTTGATGTGCTGTCGAGGGCAATTGCGGAGCGACTGGCCGGTGGGTACGACACCGTCGACATTGATGCCCATCCTGGGAACGGCAAGTTGCTGATGTTTCTAAAGGACCGGGCGGAGATACTGAGCGAAGAGTACGTCGACGAACGACACCGCACCACCTGCCGGATTCCCCGCCGGTTCGCGTGGATGTTGGAGAAGCTGGAAGGTGTCACCGTGACGCCGGGAGCGGCTGGAGTTCGATGAGGCTGCGGGCTCCAAGGCTTTGCGGCTCTATTTGAGAACCGGAAGCCGTGCAAGTTGTTCATCCAGCAATTCAAAGCTGGGTAATGGAGGCCGGACTAGAACGCCATCGACGCCTTTGGCGACCAGTACTGGTGGCAACTCCGGGTTGGAGTTCGAGTTATCGAAGACCCAGAACGTCTTGGCCAGGGCAGCGAACTTCGGAAGGTTCTGGATCGACTTGTACCAACGGTCGTGGATCTTGTCCGGCGGGACCGAGTGGCCCTTTTTGGCCGCCCGGATGGCGACTCGCTGGCAGGCCAGTTCGGGGGTGTTCACGACGATGAAAATCAATATGAAGCGCCCCCCGAGAGCCCGCACCTCTTCGACGAGGGACAGGTACTTGTCGGTGCTCAGTACGGTTTCGATACCGACACTCTCCTGATTCGCGATCGCATTTGACAATTGATCGCTGACAGCGTTGGCGGATTCGATAAACAGCGTGCGCTGAATCTCTGGTGGCGAATCATGGAATCCTTGATACCCTCGAGATTTGAGCCGCTTGAGCGTCTCGTTGTCGGGATTCAAGAACATCACATTCCGAATGAGCGTTTCGATCTCGCGACGTTGTGCACATGTCGTTTTGCCAGATCCATTCGGGCCTGCAAGCATGACAAGTCGAGCTTTCGCCATCGCGTTGCTACCCAATGAATCCTAGAGTTCCTGATTGCCACCTAAGACCGCTCTGAAACCTTGCGGAAAACGCTTTGCCTGGATTGGATTCTCGCATCTGCTCTGGTCAAATTACTCCTCCTGATTGTCACGGTTTTGGATTCCCACGGTATCACGCGAGGTAAAAGTGGTTTGACCCGGTAACCACGTACATCCTGGATGGCTGCCCTCGTGGCTTGGTGGAAATGGTGAATCAAGAGCTGGGTGAAATCTTCCGAACAGTACCAATCATCCAGCAATTCGTCGTCATCAATATCCAGCCCATTTAACAATTGAGAATGTTTTCGACTCGCGATGAATGTGTCACGAAGTAGGTCGTAGTTGGGAGTCCCATCGACATACGTCTGGACTGTTCCGCCAATAGGCACTTTTTTGACCTCAACCTGAGAGTTGAAGACGATTTGTTGTCCAGTTGTTCGATCATTCACTAACACGGCGAGCCCCTTCTGCTTGAACTGAAGGATTGTACAACTGATTGACAACTCATTGCTACTACTTCCGCACCGGCTCCGCCTTCGCATCCCCTCGCGCGAAGATACTCGCCACGTATTGCAGCACATCCGTCGCGGATTCTTCGTTGTATCCGAAGTTTCGGATCAGGCGGGACTTCACGATGTCGATTTTCTCCTGCGTCTCTTTGTCGATCACGTTCGACACCAGGCTCGTCAGTTTGATCGTGTCTTTCTGGTCCTCGAACAGCTTCATTTCCAGTGCCTTTTGCAGGCGTTCGTTCGTTTTGAAGTTGAACGACTTGCCATCCAGCGACAAGGCCCCGATGTAGTTCATGATCTCGCGGCGGAAGTCGTCCTTGCGAGATTCGGGGATGTCGATCCGCTCTTCGATCGAGCGCATCAGGCGTTCATCGGGGTCTTCATCCTGGCCGGTGAAGCGGTTCTTGACTCGCTCCCGCTGGGTGTAGGCTTTGACGTTGTCGATGTAGTTCGAGCAGAGCCGCGTCAGCGCGTCTTCGTCTGACGCAATCGCCCGCTGCACCTCGTTCTTGACCACATCGGTGTACTCGTCTTTGACGACCGAAATCAATTGCCGATAGCTTGCTCGCAGCTCCTCATTCGGGATCAACGAGTGGTGCTGCAAGCCCCCCTCTAGCTCATTCAGGACCATGAACGGATTCAGGCAGGTCGCCGTCGGATTGACCACTAGGGCGTTCGATATCTTGTCCTGCACATAGCGCGGCGAGATCCCCTGCATCCCCTCATGCTTGGCCTCTCGCTTCAGCTGTTTTACGTTCTCAGCTGTGAAGCCCGCGAGGGATTTTCCGTTGTAAAGTTTGAGCTTCTGCATCAGGGTCAGCCCGTGATGTTTTGGCTCTTCCAATCGAGTGAGGATGGCCCACATGGCGGCCACTTCGAGGGTGTGCGGGGCGATGTGTTTGCGAACCCGTTGGGGGTTGTAGTCCTTCTGGTAGATGCGGATTTCATCGTTGAGTTCGGTGACGTACGGCACATCGATCTTGATCGTGCGGTCGCGAAGGGCCTCCATGAACTCATTCGACTGGAGCTTGCGATACTCGGGCTCGTTGGTGTGGCCGATGATGACCGTGTCGATGTCGGTCTGGGGGAACTTCTTCGGCTTGATCTTGTGTTCCTGCGAGGCTCCCAGCAGGTCATAGAGGAACGCGACATC
This sequence comes from Planctomycetota bacterium, assembly GCA_043777375.1. Classification (GTDB taxonomy): domain Bacteria; phylum Planctomycetota; class Planctomycetia; order Planctomycetales; family Planctomycetaceae; genus TH-plancto1. Next base: position 49,103 of record JAYWHX010000126.1, read on the forward strand.
GAGTTTCAACACTTCGATGAACTCGATTAGCCCGCGATTCGCGACATTGAACTCGCCGTCGAAGTTGAAGGCCCGCGGGTCGGATTCGGACCCATAGGTCGCGATCTTGCGATAGTTGATATCGCCGGTCAGCTCGGTCGAGTCCTGGTTCTTCTCGTCCTTCGGTTGAAAGGTGCCGATCCCGATGCGGTCCTGCTCAGAAAGGAACACACGCTTGCAGACGATCGAGTCGAGGACTTTGGTCCAATCGCCGTCGCATTTCTCCAGCCGCTCCTTGAAATAGAATCGCGCCAGCGGGCACACATCGCCGGTGATCTCGACCGGAAAGTCACTCTCTCCTCGCCTCTCGTTCAGAAACGCGCAGACATCCTGGCGATGCCCGACCGGGATCAGTTGGAGCGGCTCACCGATCATGGGGTCCCAGGCGATGGAGCCGTCCTCTTCCTTCCACCCAAAGGTATAGATCGCTCCATCGGGCGTGCGGCTGTACCGTTCGACGCCGCGTTTGAGCAGACGGGCGATTGTCGATTTCGAGCTGCCGACCGGGCCATGCAGCAGCAATACGCGACGCTCAGTCCCGTACTTCATCGAGGCTGATTTGAAGACGTTGACCAACTCCATCAGTGGTCGGGTCAAGCCGAAGACCGCATCCTCTCCGCCGTTGTGAGGGCTATCGAAGAAGTGATAGCGAAAGAGGTCGCGGCTCCCCTCGACCGGGGTCATGCCGTCTTCCATCATCATGTCGTACAAACGCTGATAGGCCGTCCGCGAAATCTTGGGATTCGCTCTGACCATGTCGAGGTATTCGGCAAACGATCCCTGCCAGTGCTCCAGACGGTACTGCAGGATATCGGGGCGTTCGGACAGCTGTTTAAGGAGTAGTTCACTGGTCGCCATCACAACCTCCATTCACCGTCAGCGGATTGGAGTGGATCGACGTTCGCACGGAACGGATTGAGGACGCTGGAGGCGAACACAATTGGAGAGCCCGCTCTGCATGCAGAACAACGGACGCGGGGCACCCCGACAAGCGAGTATCAGGTCCGTGCAAACGTCGAATTTCGAAGGAGCATCGCCGACAAACGATTATTCGACACGACATCGATTCGGACAAGACCAATTGCGTGGGGAATGCACAGAGCCAGATGGTGAGACACTCTCACGCACTGCCTTGGAATGCAAATCAGCTCGGGATCTCAAGCAGGTTGAACCGCAGGGAGCGCGGAGCACGCAGAGGGAGGAGGAGAAGAGAACTCGGTTGATGTACACTCAACGTCTCCTCTGCGTCCTGAATGAGTTTCAGGCGTCGTTGAGCCGTCATCCAAATCTGTGAAATCTGCGGAATCTATGGACACACTCCCTCTGCTCAATTCGGGGAGAGTGCAGCGGAAGGCTCCCTAACAAATCCGATCGACGTTTCGCACTTTGATTCTCACTCGCCAAAATGCCCTCTTTCTTTCTCAAACGATTCGCTATTCTTCCGACTCAATCATTCGTGCAGGCCCCGAGCGGCCTATCAACCACAGCGTAGCAGGGAACAGCCAGAATGAAGGTCTCGATTATCGGCGGCGGCGGTCTCGTGGGTTCCAGCGCGGGGTTCGCCCTCCAGGCAGGCGGCATCGTTCGCGAAATCTGTCTGGTCGATGTGAACCCGGAACTCGCCGAAGGCCAGGCTCTCGACCTGCTGCATGGGACCGCCTTGCTGCATGACCAGCGAATCACCTCGGGCGGTACGGAAAAATGTTCCGACGCGGATGTCATCTGCATCACAGCTGGTCTTCGCCGCAAACCCGACGAGAGTCGTCTCGATCTGATCAACCGCAATGTGTCGCTATTCCGGTCGATCCTCGCCGATCTGAAGAAGGTCGGCATCCGCAAAGACGCGATCATCTTCGTGGTGTCGAATCCCGTCGACGTGCTGACTTACCTCGCCGCACAGGAATTGGGTCTGCCCGCCCAGCAGGTGATTGGCCTGGGAACCGTGCTCGACACGACCCGATTGCGAAGCCTTCTGGCTCTGCAATTCAACGTCCCGCCCACGCAGGTCGCCGTCACGATCTTGGGTGAGCACGGCGATAGCATGGTCCCCATCTGGTCAGCTGCGCAGATTGCAGGAGTACCAATCGAGAAGTGGCCCGGCGTCACGACCGCCCTGCTGGCCGAAGTCGAAAAGCGGACGCGCGGTTCGGGAGCCGAAGTCATCAAGAAGAAGGGCGGAGCGGGCTTCGCTGTGGGCGTGTCGATCGCCGACGTGATCCACGACATCGCCCTCGACAGCCACCGCATCCAGCCGGTGTCGACAGTGCAGAACGGAGCTTACGGCCTGTTCGACGTCGCGATTTCGGTCCCCACGATCGTAGGCCGCAAGGGGGCGATCCAACACATCGAGTGCGAGATGTGGCCGAAAGAGAAAGCCGCTCTGCAAAAATCGGCCGCTGTGCTACGCGAGACGATCGACAAGGTGATCGGGAAGTAGAACGGAATGAATTCCGTTCTGGGGAAGTGGTCCAGACGATGCGTTGAGTGTCTGGGTTGCAGAGCAACATGAGGTGACGGAAGGCAAGCTCGCTTTTCAGTCCCTAGTGTTCCTGTGCGACCGAGACATCCAAAGCGAGGTCTCTGCCAGATCGCTAGTGACCAATTTCATGACTCGGCAAAGGCAACCACTTGTTCACCGAAAGACCGCCCGAGCTGAGGGTTGGTCGGAGGCCGGGCTCTTGTTGGCAATTATCGCCTTTTTCTTTCTTCTTCCTTGGTACTCCTTTGACTCCGTTTGGGAGGTGGACGAACTGTTCTGGTCTGTCTGGTTTGGATTCAGTGGCTTTGCATTTCTCTGGTACATCTTCCGGGCTGTGAAACACTTTCGCTCTGTCGGCTTCTTCGAATTGCGACTCGACGATTCACTGCTGACTTGCCACTTCCCGATCCCCGAATTTGGGAAGTGTTTTTCGGTCGCGCTTGAAGATCTCGTCAGACTCGAAGAGTTTTACGACGGTGAATACATCAGCTGGTCTGTCTGGGATCATGCCGGAACGGAGTATCGGCTGCCGTTCGAGTACGGTACGCCAACAAAAGTCTTTGCTGAGGCAATTTGCGAGCAACTACTGCTGAGGCCACAGGAGAGCAACGAGCGAGGTCTCACTGTCTGGACCCGACGGAGTCGTGCTCGTCATCAGTCGAATAAACAGCACGGTGGCATCGGGGCGGGTGGCACGACCGAATAGGCCTTCAGGCACGGCTTTGGATGTCTGGGCCAGCCTGCCGCGACGACCGGGGGCGGTGGTACGGACATGCTCCGCTTCGAAGACTTCGCATCGCAGCTAAACGGGAGAGTGACCGGGCGGGAACGGAATGAATTCCGTTCTTCCACGCTGCTGTTATGCTCTCTGGCATGAACGAATTCCCGCGACTGCTGGCCTTTGGGTTTGTCAGTCCCCTGTGGCTGTGGGCGCTGGGGGGCGTGGCGATTCCGGTAGCGATTCATTTGTGGCGACGACAGACGCCGCGGATTGAGCGTTGGGCGGCGATGCAGTTTTTGCGGGCGGCGATTGATCGCCATGCCCGGCGATTGCGGATTGAATCCCTGCTGCTGTTGCTCGTACGCTGCCTGCTGCTGGCTCTGCTGGCCCTGGCTGTCGCGGAACCGTTCCGACACCTGGATTCCGTCGCAGCCACTGGAACGCGCCGGACGAACAAGATCCTCTTGCTCGATGGATCGCTGAGCATGTCGGCCAAGATCGGATCGGAGTCTCGGTTCGATTTGGCCCGGAAAATGGCTCGGGAGATTGTGCAGCAGAGTTCAGCGGGCGACGCTTTTAATCTCTGCCGAATCGGGAACGCCACATCCCCCGTCATCATCCGCCGTCCCGCGCATGACCCCGCCGACGTGCTGCGCGAGATCGACCGCGTGCCGCTGCTCGATGATGTCGGTGATGTGGCAGGGGCGCTGCGGCAGGTCGGCGAATTGCTGAACGAGATCTCGGTGGACCAGTCCACTGAGCTTTACATCCTCAGTGATTTCCAATCGACGAACTGGTCGGGCGAGACGCCTGCCGATGAATCACAACTCCGCCAATCGCTGAAGGACCTGGCGACGCGATCCCAGCTGTTCCTGGTGGATGCAGGCGGCAGAGTCCCGGCCAATGTGGCGATTCGGGCCTTGAATGCACCCGACTCTGTGGCGATCTTCGGGCGTCCGTTTCGCGTGGAAGTCGAGGTCGCCAGTTATTCAGCAGACGAGGAGACTCGGTCGGTCGAAATCCTCGTCGACAATGTCGTGCGGGCGAGCCAGCCTGTCACTCTGCCTGCCTGGAGCGAACAGAAGGTCGCCACCACATTGCGGATTCCTGACGCGGGGACATCGGTGGTGATTGAAGCTCGAATTGGTCCCGATGCGATCGCCACAGACAATTCGCTTCGCCGAGTCGTCGCCTCGCGCCAGAGCCTGGATGTCTTGCTCGTCGATGGTCATCCCTCAGAAACACTGGCCGCGTCAGCGTCCGGTTTCGTGAAGCTGGCGATCTCTCCCCCCTCGGCCAGTTCCGATTCTTCCCACTCGGGCAGTGTGTTCCAGCCGACTGTTTGCACATCGGCTGAACTCGCAGAGATCGACTTGGGCCGATATGACTGCGTCGTGTTGTGCGACGTGTCGGGGCTAGGCGAAGCCGAGATTACTCGGCTGACCGCGTTTGCGAACGCTGGCGGCGGACTGGTTTTCGGGCTGGGGGAGCAGACCGACCGAGAGATCTTTCAGCGCTCATTCGGGGCGGCACTGCTGCCGGTCGATCTCCTCGAATTCGCAGATCACGCCAGTGAGCCAGTCACATTCGAGACTCGTGATCTCGACCATCCCGTCCTCGCCCCGTTCCGTGGTCGGATCGATGCGGGGCTGGCGACGGCCCCGATCTCGCGGTACGCCCGTGTCAAACCGCGAGCTGAGGGGAACTGGCAAGTCATCCTGGCGTTCTCGACGGGAGACCCGGCGATTCTGGAGAGGTCCATCGGACGCGGACGAGCAGTCCTCGTGACAACCTCGCTCAACGACAGCTGGGGTCACTGGGTGTTGTGGCCGAGTTATGTGCCGCTGGTCAATCGCTTGTTGCAGCATGCGTTAGAGGGGCGTTTGCGATCGGACCCGGTTCTCGTCGGCACCCCAATTCGAGAGGAGTTCTCACAACCCGTGGAGGGCACGGTCTTGCTTCCCACCGCCAAGAGTGTCGATGCACTGGTCGAGACGACCGACCAGCAGACGGCTTTGTTTTGGCCCGAGACCGGGATCGCGGGCACTTACCAACTTTCTGCGGGTCCGCCCGTCAATCGCCGGCGGTCTTTTGCCGTGAATCCGGATCCGCACGAAAGCGACCCGCGCAGCATGACACTCGAAACTCTGCGTCGCGGGTTGCTGGCCGGAACTGCGTTCGAGTGGGTGACCGACACCGGTGCCATCACGCGAGAAGCTGCGTCTGTCGCGACGGGACAGGCGACCTTCTCACGTCCGTTGATCTGGGGAGTGGTTGCACTCCTGTTTGTCGAAATGTTGATGGCCTGGCGTCCCCGCTGGGGAGTTGCCGCGCTGGGTGGGATCGCGCTCTATGGGCTCCTGCTGTGGGTGGGTACTTGACAACGATCTCTACGCCCCCTTAAGACACGGGGACACCTCTGAGGATTCATCTGAACATGTCATTCATTGCACCACTCGATCAGCCCGGTCCCGATGAGCTTCGCTGGGAAGAGATCGCCCGCAATCTGGAGGAGTTCCGGTCAAAAACCGTCTCGCTCTCGGACGAGTTTTCGCTCGCGATTCCCCCGTTCCGAGAGCAAGGGACTCCACTCCCGGCCAATTGGGCGCGGCAATACGTCGACTGGAGTGAGCGTCGCGCACAGCTGGCGACCGAAATAGCGTCGGGGCTGGGTGTGGCATCGGTGTCCGAGCAGTCCTTCTCGGACTGGAATCGTTCTATTGATCAGCGGCAGAATGAATTGCGCGCCGTACGCGAACGCGAAGTGCAAGCCATCACCGAGGTCGTGAATGTCGTGCAACGAGTGCAGGGGCTGCAATCGACCGATGCTCAGCTGAATAGTTCGGATGAGATGGATCAGGCCCGGATGCTGGCTACGATCTTGCTTGAGAAACTCAGCGATCCTGCGACGCGCGCTGTCGTGATGGAAGACTCTGGGACGCTGAAGGGTCTGCGCGCGGTGCTGGTCCTGATCGACGGGACCTCTGTGAGTGAAACCGAAGAGCTGGCTGTGGCCGATGTCGAAGCGATGTTCGGTCGCAAGCTCTCGATCGCCCTGCTGCGCGGCCGAGTGACTGCTCCGGCACCCTGAAGTGAATGAACGAATTGAGATGCGGTCGGGTCGAAACCCACTGCTCCGCCACTGGGGCTTGTCCCATTGGTTCCCGCGCTGATGCGCTACTGCAGCGCACTAGCGCGGAAAACACCCCGACAATCGGGGTGGCGGAGAGACAGCTTTCCCTCGCTGGTCACTACCGGTCCCAGAGCCGTACGAACGGGCGCTCTTCTACTCCACGGTATCGAGCACGCGGCCGGATCACGTGGTCGCAGTCAGCCTGTTCAATCACATGGGCGCACCAGCCGACGACCCGGGCAGCTGCGAATAATGGAAGGTAGAGTTCTCGGGGGAGTCCGAGGTAATGGAACAAACGCGAGAGTGACCAATCGATGTTGGCAGGGAGCTTCTTTTCTTCCCATACAGCTCGCTCGATCGAATCGGCGATCTCTTCCATCGAGTGACAGCCGCAGGCGTTCGCCAGTTCGGCGCAGTGCGTTTCCAGCAGGGCGGCCCGAGGATCGCAGTCTTTGTAGACCGGATGGCCGAAGCCGGGGATCGAGCGGCCCGCCTCGAACTCGGAGCGAACCCACTCGGTCGCCTGATCGGGAGATTCAACCGATCGGATCGCGTCGAGCACGCGGTCGTCGCCGCCTCCGTGTCGCGATCCGGCCAGAACACCCAGCCCAGCCGTCACAGCTGCGTAGAGATCCCCGCCCGTCGAACCGACCATCCGCGCCGCATAGGTCGATGGGTTGAATTCATGCTCCGCAGCTGCGATGAGGGCGGAGTCGAGGGCTTTTTCAAAGAGGACCGGCGGCTCTTTTCCGGTGATGAGGTAAAACAAATTCCCTGCATAGCCCAGATGTGTTGCCGGAGCTGGTAATGGAGTGCCAGTCCGCATGCGATGCCAGGCGGCAATCAACATCGGAACCCGCGCGAGCAGCCGCACCGCTTGGCCGACACCGCCATTGAGTGGACCATCATTCGTCTGCGGATCGAAATGGGACAGCAAGCTGACGCCGGTCCGCAAGGCCTCCAGTGGGGTGACATGCAGTGGCAGACTCTCCAGCACGGAGGTCACCATCTCGGGCAGTTCCATCTCCTCGATCATGATGCTGCGGAAGTCGGCCAATTCTTCTTCGGTGGGCAACTCCTCATGCAACAGGAGATAACAGACTTCGAGGTAGTTCGATTCCTCAGCGAGATCGTGGATGCAGTAACCGCGGTAAATTAGCCCATGTTCCAATGAGGAGATATTCGTCTCACCGGCAATTACGCCCCGCAAACCGGGGTGATAAAGGTCGAGCGCCATGGGGACATCCTTGAAGAAAAATCGGCTTCCTGCCTGAGCACAGGCCGTCTGGCAATCTCTTCGAGACTCGGAAAATCCGAGTCTGATCGACCCCCACATCATCGCGGGAGTTCACAGAGAGAAGTTTGACCTGCGTTGATCGAAGTGAGTCGGGACGATTCGCAGTGGGCGAGTCATACGTGTCACGAATGAGAGGGTCTCGAATCGAGGCCCGTGAGGGAAACACTGTACCACCGGTTTTGCAGAATCGAAAGCGACAAGGGTGGCAATCAGCGATCAGCCAGAAGGGCAAGCGGTTCGTCAAGTTGCAGCGGCCTACCTGCTGACCGCTGATGGCTGAATCCACTCCCTACGTTTGTTCCTAAGTTCAATACCGAGTAAAAGATTCGCAACGATGTGACACTGCACGACATCAACTCCAATACTTGTCCGTGTCGATTCGGCACGCATGTTGCCTGTCAGTTGATTGTCCACCTTGTGCAACTGCCAATTTGGCTGTGTTGGAGATGCGCCCGATGAGTTCTGTGAAAACGGTGAGTTCCGACAAGACTGCTATGATTGAGGCTCGCGGCCTCAGCAAGTTTTATGGCAACTTTGCAGCCACGCGAGATGTTACATTTTCCATTCCACAGGGGCAGGTGGCTGCTTTTCTGGGGCCCAACGGGGCCGGAAAATCGACCACGATGAAACTTCTGACGGGGTTTCTCGCCCCGAGCGAGGGAGAAGCCATTATTGGCGGCTTTCATGTCGCCACTGATCGGCTGGCTGCGGCGGAACTGGTGGGCTACCTCCCTGAAAACGGCCCGCTGTACCCAGAGATGACCCCTAAGGGACTGCTCAAGTACTGTGGAGCTGCTCGTGGCATGTCCTCGGGACACATGGCCGAACGGCTCGATTATGTGGCGGAAAAATGCTCCCTGTCTGATGTCTGGGGCAAGCCGATCAGCAAGCTGTCGCGAGGGTACAAGCAACGAGTCGGCATGGCTCAGGCTCTCCTCCACGACCCGAAGATTTTAATTCTCGACGAACCGACCAGCGGACTCGATCCGAACCAGACATTTCAGGTTCGCGATCTGATCCTGAGCCTGGCGAAGACCAAAACGATCCTGCTCTCGACCCACATTTTGACGGAGGTTAAGGCGGTATGCAGCCGCGTCCTCCTGATCAACGGCGGTCGGCTGATTCTCGACGGCACTGTCGAGGAGATGGAAGCCAAGAGCAGCGATCTGGAAGAGCGATTCCGTGTGCTGACCGGTGGCACAGCTTGACAGCTGGGTATTTTCGGTCGAGAACAATCACTCAAGACGAGGTGCAGGGCAGCCTGACCTCCTGGCATCAAGCGGACGATCACTATGCGGCTTTACGTCATCCTTGCAGTTCTCAAGCGGAACGTCGCCAGCTACTTCACCGGCGTGTTGGGCTACTTGTTCATTACGGCATTCGTCGCATTGGCGGTCGCGCTGGCCTTTGACGGACGATTCTTTACGAACAACGATTGCTCGCTCGATCGCTTGAGCGAGAATTACCACTGGCTGCTGCTGTTCATCGTGCCCGCAATCACGATGGCTGCTTGGGCAGAAGAGCGACGACAAGGAACAGACGAGTTGCTGTTCACCCTGCCCGCCCGCGACTTCGAGATCCTGATTGGAAAGTACGGAGCTGTGCTCGCGGTCTACACCGTAGCGCTGTTCTTCACTTGCCCGCTTGTGATTGCCTTGGAGCGTCTGGGAAGTCCGGACTACGGGGCCCTGTTCTCGACCTACACCGGGTACTGGCTCGCAGGTGCGGCGATGCTGGCTGTGGGGATGTTCGCCAGTTCGCTGACGAACTCGTCGACCGTCGCGTTTGTTCTCGCAGCGGTGATGACCTCGTTTTTCGTGTTCATTGACCAACTCGTCGCCTTGCGTTCTGTGCTGGAGACAGCAGGGATTCGCGAGCCGCTGGGCGTGTCCGGTTATCTGCATCAGTTCGCGACTGGAGTAATTCCTTGGGGCGGCGTGATTTACTTCGCATCGATCACGGTGCTATTCCTCTATTTGAACGCGGTCATGATTGCCCGACGTCATTGGAAGGGAGCCCCCGGCGGTACGAGCCTGGGAGTGCAGTACTTCGTGCGGGCTCTGTCGCTAGCGGTCGTGGTCGTCAGCTTGTCCTACGCCGTGTCGGTGATTGGCAGCCGAATCGACCTGACCAAGGGCGGGCTCTTCTCGCTCTCCCCGACCTCGCGAGACGTGATTAAAAACATCGATCCGAAACGCCCGGTGTCGATCACAGCCTATCTCTCGCAGGATGTCCCTAAGGAATACCTGCCGATTCAGAAAAAGCTGCAAGGGCTGCTGCGGCAGTTCGACAAGCTGGGCGGCAGCTCGGTCGATGTCCGCATCGTCACTGTCGACCCATTGAGCAAGCAAGCCGAAGAAGCCTCTCAGTGGGGGATTCAGGCCCGCCCGGCTCAGACCGAGCGCGATGGCCGGTTCTCGGTCGAGGAAGTCTTTCTGGGCGTGGTCGCCAGCAGCGGCTTCGATCAAGTGGTGATCCCTTACTTCGAAAAAGGCACGCCGGTGGAGTTCGAGTTGACTCGGGCCATCGGGACTGTCTCGCGTGAAAAGCGAATGACCATCGGCATCCTGACGACCGACGCCAAGGTCTTCGGTGGGATGAATATGCAGACCTTCCAGCCCGATCCTGAATGGCGGCTGGTCACAGAATTAAAGCGGCAATACAACGTCCGCGAGATCAGCCCCGACAAGCCGATCCCATTGAAGGGGGCTTCAAAGCCCACAGCCGCAGAGCTAGACGCTTTGGGGGACAATGCTCCGAAAACGGACGAGGAACCAGTGGATGTCCTAGTTTCCATTCTGCCATCGACTCTGACACAAGAGCAGATGAAGAACCTGGTCGACTACGTCAAGGCCGGTGGCCCGTCGCTCATCTTCGATGACCCGGCTCCCGTCTTTGCGGGACTGCCGAACTCGCCGAACATCCCCAACAAGCCCAGCCAGGGCGGAGGCATGTTCGGAATGGGTGGGCAACCCGGTGCGCCGAAGGCTGACGGCGGGAAAGCCACTTCGCTGATGGATGCCATCGGTGTCGATTGGGACACTCGCAGCATCCTATTCGATAACCTCAATCCTCACCCGAAGCACGAAGAACGCTTCCCCAAACAGCTGGTGTTTGTGACAGCCAACAGCTCAGACAACAAATCGGGGATCAGTTCTGCCAGTCCGATTACTTCGGGGCTGCAAGAAATTCTGGCGTGGTTCTCGGGCGAGATTCGCAAGGCGTCCGGCAGCAAGATTGATTTTACTCCGCTGTTGCAAACCCACTTGGGCACCTCCGGTTCAATCGACTGGGACGATGCAACGCAGAGTTTTGGCTTCGGCGGTCAACGCGGGCCAAACTTTGAGGCGAAGCGTGTGAGCGATGAGAGCACGCACATCATCGGGGCTCGTATCAAGGGTACGGGCGACGACAAGGTCAATGCGATCTTCATCGCCGACGTCGATCTGGTCCATGACGTGATGTTCAACATCTTCGATACTCAGATCGAAGACTTGGTGATCGACAATACGCTGTTTGTGATGAACTGCGTCGACACACTCGCTGGCTCTGACGACTACGTCAAGCTGCGAAACCGCCGACCCGCTCAGCGGACGCTCGAACGGATCGAAACCGAGAAGAACAAGTTCGATGCAGCCCGCCAAAAACGAGAACAGGAAGCGACCAAGGACGCCGACAAGAGTCTGGCGGATGCCAAAACTCGTATCGAGAAGGTGTTGGCCGACATCCGCGAAAACAAGCAGATGGACGAGGGCGAAAAACTCCAAATCCTGGAGAACGCCACAGCTGCGGAGAACCGCAAGTTGGAGTTGGAGCAGAAGACGATCGACCAGAAAAAGGCCAGTTCAATTCGCCTGGCCCGCATCGAGTCACAAGAACTGGTCAAGTCGATCGAAAATCGCACGTGGATCGAATCGTTCCTGCTGTGTGTACTGCCCGCCCTGCTGCTGGGGCTGGTGGTACTCGGCATGCGGTTGCTGAACGAAGACAGCGGTGCCGCGACGGACCGTCTGGTCAGTCGCTAGTCCGCAGCGTGAACATGCTGGTCGCCTTTCGCTCTGCGAAAGACGACACACTCGACACGGAAACACTTATCGGGAATTGAACCATGAATCCGATCCTCCGCACGCTGACTTTCGTGGTAGCTGCCATCCTTTCGTTAGGCGCAGCTGGGTTGACCTTCTGGTCCCACCGTCCGGCTCAAGTGGACTGGGAAGCCGATATTGGCGAATGGTTTTTCCCAACCTTCACGGACCCGAACAAGGCGACCTCGCTGCAGGTCGCCACGTTTGACAAGGCCGCCTCGAAGACCACCTCCTTTAGTGTGGCGTTCAAGGACGGCAAGTGGCGCATCCCCTCCCATAACGACTACCCCGCTGACGGCAAGGACCGCCTGAAGCAGACAGCGGCCAGCGTCATCGGGATCACACGTGGGACCCTGGCCGGTAAGACGAAAGAGGCCCACAAGCAGCACAATCTGCTTGACCCTCTCGATACGAAAATCACCGAGACCGATGGCCGTGGTGATCGCATCACACTGAAGGGTGGCGACACGACGCTAGTCGATTTCATTATCGGAAAAAAGAAGGAAGGCTCCAACAGCACCTACTACATCCGCAAAGCCGACGAGGATCGGTTCTTTCTGTCGGAAGTCAAAATCCAACTCTCGACCAAGTTCTCGGACTGGATCGAGCCCGATCTGCTGGCACTCAAACAAGACGACGTGAAGAGCATTCTGATCGACCGTTACGCGGTGAATGAGGCGGAAAGTAAAATCGATCAGGGTGAGCAGTCGCTCCTGAATCGAGAGAATGCCACAGCTGATTGGAAGGTCGACGGTATCGATGCAACCCAAGTGAAGCCAAAGACCAGCGTGATCAGCGCGATGCTGAAATCGTTCGATGATCTGCAAATCGTCGGAGTCCGCCCCAAGCCCGAAGGCTTGAGTGCCAGCCTTCAAAGTGGAGGCACGATGAAGGTCACGAACTCCACCATCGCCGACCTCCAGAGCCGGGGATTCTTTTTCACCGGCAAGGGACTCGTCTCTAATGAAGGCGATCTGCTGGTCAGTACCTTCGACGGTGTGAGCTACGTGCTGCGTTTTGGTGAGGTCTTCACGGGCACCGATGTCGACATCGAAGTGGGCAGTTCGAAGGAGACGGAAAAGAAGGTCGCCGAAGAACCGAAGACAGTGGGCGACAAGCCAGCTGATCCCGCCAAGCCAGTCGAGGCCGACGCAGCTGCTAAGAAGAGCCGCTTTGTTTTCATCACAGCTCAGTTTGATGCCGCGGCTCTCGGCCCTGCTCCTGTCGCCCCGAAAAAGCCGGAAGCCCCGAAGGACGAAGCTCCCGCTGCTGATCCGGCCAAACCAGCCGCAGCCGGCGACAAGCCCGTCGAGCCCGCTGCCCCAGCCGTTGACGCGAACGCTGAAGCCAAGGCCGCCCATGAAAAGGCCATGCAGGACTACCAGACTCAGTCGGATGTCTTCCGCATCAAGAAGAAAGAATTCGACGAGAAGAAGGTTTCGGGCGAGAAGAAGGCCAAGGATCTCAACGCTCGTTTTGCTGACTGGTACTACGTCATTTCGGAAGACCTGTTCACCGAACTGCGTGTGAAGCCGGAGGATCTCGTCGAGCCGCTGGTCGCTGCCGCTCCCGGTGGTGAAGAGGGCTTGCCCACGATTCCACCATTGCCCAGCACTCCTCAGCCCGCAGCTCCCGTGGAAGGTGAGCCACCCGCGACCGAGCCCGCGACGCCCGTTGAGGGGGAACCAGCAGCTCCAGAGAAGCCCGCTGTAGAAGCTGAAACACCGGCTGCCCCAGCGGAAGCGCCCGCTGTGGAAGTGCCGCCAGCTGAAGCTGCTCCGGCAGCCGAGGGTACTGCTGTCCCGCCCGCGACCCCTTGATTGATGTGTGAGGCTACCCCGAAAGCCTGTCGATCACATACTTGGCGAACGGCCGAGAATCGTCTCCCCGCCATCCTACTCGTCAGAGTGGCGGGCCTGTGATTCTGCCTCGTTTCCCCTACGGCTGCTTCAACTTCCCGAATGCTTCCAAGGCTTCCAAGCGGGCCTCGGCATGATCGACGATCGGCTCGGGATAGGTCGCACCCAGCTGAACCCCCGCACGACGCAGCTCCTCACTCGAAGCCATCCACGGCTGATGGATGGTGCGGTTGCTCAGCTTCGAGATCTCGGGAATCCAGCGCCGAACATATGTCCCCTCGGGGTCGAATTTTTCCCCTTGCGTCATGGGATTGAAGACGCGGAAATACGGGGCGGCATCGGCTCCGCAGCCGCCGATCCACTGCCAGCCCATCGTGTTGCTGGCCAGGTCGGCATCCAGCAGCGTGTCCCAGAACCAGCGGGCCCCCTCGGTCCACGAGATGCGTAGATCCTTGGTCAGGAATGACCCCACGATCATGCGCACGCGATTGTGCATCCAACCAGTGGTCCACAACTCGCGCATCCCCGCGTCGACGATCGGGTAGCCGGTCATCCCCCGCTGCCAGGCTCGCAGCTGAGCGGGATTAGCCTCCCAGGGAAACCGCGCGAAGTCCGCCCGCAGTGGGGAGACCGGTGTCTGCGGAAAATGAAACAGGATGTGATAAGCGAACTCGCGCCAGCCGATCTCTGATAGAAAAGTGCGAGCGTCGTCGTGCGGCTGCCCGCGAAACGCCGCATGCACAGCGTGCCAGACCTGACGCGGTCCGATCTCGCCGAAGTGTAAATGCGGAGACAACCGCGATGTCCCCGGCTGCCCGGGATTGTTGCGTCCCTCGCGATAGGTCGAGACAGCCTGCTTGAGAAACCGGGCAAGGTTGGCCGCGGCTCCCGCCTCACCGGGTGCCCAGTCCTGACTGAACCCCGCGTCCCACTTCAGGCGTGGCAGTAAAGCCCAGTCCAGCAGAGACTCCGAGGTCGGCCACTGCGCCGGGCTGGGAATCTCCTCGGGACTAGGGATCTCTGCCGACTCCACGGGCTTCGCGAGGCACGACTTCCAGAACGGTGTAAACACCTGATATGGCCCGCCCGTCTTGGTCGCGACCTCCCACGGTTCAAAGAGTAGCGACCCCTTAAAGCTCTCCGCCGACAGCCCCGTGCTGCGCAGTTCCGTCTTCACGATCTGGTCCCGCGCGATGCTGGTCGGCTCGTACCTGCGATTCCAATAGACAGCTGTGGCACCCGTTTCGGCAATCAGAGTCTTGAGAGATTTCATCGCAGGACCAGACCGCAACACCAGCTGTGACCCCTTGCGAAGCAAATCGCGAGCGAGTGATTCGAGGGAATGGTGCAACCACCAGCGAGTGGCTCCACCGGGAGTCCAGTTCCCTTCTTCCTCGGGGCCGTGAATGTAAACCGGAATCACCGACGAGTGATGAGCCAGGGCGTGTGCGAGCGCGGGATTGTCAGCCAGACGCAGGTCTTGGCGGAACCAGACAATCGCGGGGCAAGAATAGTTTGATGAGTTGCTCATAATCAGAGTGTAGACCAGAGCGGGTGCGTGAAAAGCCATCGCTTGGGCAGGCTCGTCATCAGCGACAATCTGAGAGTGTCAAGACCGGTATGGGGCCTCGATCCGGGGGACTGGGGCATTTTGTAAAACACGCCTTGTCTCGTTTCAACGGGATCAGGTAGCTTCCCGAACTGATCCGCAGTCGGTGGGCAAGACCGTGTCGATTGCCAGGAGTCCCGGATCAATGATGCAAGGAGGCATCCATGGCGTTCTCACGCAATCTTGAAGTCTTGGAACTCAGTGGGCTACGGCTCGATCAGCCGCTCATTCACTGCGGCGAGCTGAGCCCGAGTGACGTTCGTTTGGCATCCGAAGCCCGCTTTCATGCGGTTCAGAGTGCATTCCAATCGGCCATCGATCGGCATGTCGATCTGGTCGTCCTTCATTCCGAGATTTTGAGCGAACGCTCAGCGGGCGGGCGAGCCCCGTGGTTTTTGAATCGCCTGATTGAAACCTGTGATCAGCGAGGCACCTCCGTCGTCTGGGCGGAACGGCAGCACAACGCCTGGATGGGGCGGTTTGTCTCCTCACCCTCCACATTAATACGCATGGTCCCCGGCGAGGTACGCAACGTCTCGACTGATCACGGATTTGTGTTACTCCGTGTAGGTTCAACCCTCGCGTCCGCCTCTCCCCTCCTGCGCGACGACGCCTGCGTGAAGATCGGAATCGACATGCGAGCTGGCTCGCGACTCGGGCTGGAGGATTGTGATCTCGTACTCCATGAACGCACGGAGACTCGTGACGCGATCGAAGACTTTGTGGCAGCTGCCCGCGAGAACGCCTCGCAACCAATGGCCCAACTGCATACCCTGCGCCCCGACCGCTCGAACACTCGCGAAGTTCTCGCGGTCTCCTCTCTCGGGTTCGTAAAGGTCTCGTGCAGCCTCAGCGCGAATCTCGACGAGGCTCATCTCGCCGAGCACCTCACGGAAGAAGTGGACGCCGCAGCCGGGCGTTACTTTGCCGACCATCCTCAGACCCAGCTGCTCGTGACGGATCTCGCTGTATCCGGGCATGGGACCGTGTGGGGTTCACTCTGGAATTCGGAACAGCGACAGTGGCTCCAGTCGGAGTTGACTCGTCTGTCGCGCCATCCTGGCTGCCGCGTCCGTACGATCACTCCGCTGGCGGATGGAACCGAAGCGTCGCGAGTCTGTGCGTTCGCCCCCGTGGTGAATTCGATTTGGGCAGAAGCGACGGAGAGACCCGCTCATGCCGTGCGATCACTCGCCGACCTCGCTCCGACCTCAATTGCGATGAGTGACTGGGACAAGGACCAAGGAATCCCAGTGAACCATGCTCTCGCCTCCGAGGTGCGTCACGCCTGCCTGCACCAATTGCGATCAGCCTCCTGAAACACCCCAGCTGGGCAAGCACCCCTCTCATACCCGCATTCCCATTCATCGCGGAACTCGAACATGCAGTTTCAAAACATCCAGATCGATGGCTTCGGCACCTTGGCCGATATGCAGATCGATGATCTCTCGTCCGGGCTCAACGTCTACTACGGAGCCAACGGCTCGGGAAAGACCACGATCCTGCACTTCTTGCGAGGTGTGTTCTGCGGGTTCGATGAAGCGCGTCGCTTGAACCTGTTGCCCCCGATCAAAGGTGGCACCCCCGGTGGAAGCCTGACTCTGGCGGATGAGTCGGCTCAATTCACGGTCGTCCGTCGTGGACGAAACGACCACGCCGACGCCCTCGCCATTCAAGTGCGCCATGGCAGCGCCGAACTGGCAGAGACGCTTCGCTCTCGCATCGAGCAGCTGGACCGCGACTTGGTTCACTTGCTGTACTTCGTGGGGAGCTACGAAGCGCACTCGATCAGTGGGCTCGTCCATCTGGCACTGAGAGATGGAATAGATCTGAGCACGACCCGCAGCGACGCGACGTGGGTGACTCCGCTGACCCGATCAGTAGAGGCCAGACGCCGCACATTGTGGGATGGACCAGCAGAATCCCGATTGATCGGGCAACATCAAATCTCAGCGGATCACGCGGCCTTCCAAGCCAACCAGTCGGAACTCCAGCAGCAGGCCCGACAAGAAGCCGTCGTCGAGGAGTTGCAGCGAACCCGCATGCACCTGCAACGGCTGGAAGGGGAGTACACCTGGCTGGGCGCTGAGATTCAACCTGTCGAGGCGGATCTCACCGAATGTCAGACCCGGCTCTGGTCGCGTCGCACTCGTACCGTGCGTGATGTGCAACAGATCGCGCAGCCCGCCGAGTCTGTAGAAGCAGGCTGGGTGCGGGAGTTGCACGAGCTCGACCGGCAGATTGAACACGCGAAACAGGTGCTGCGCGATCTCGCAGCGGCGCGGTTGCGACTGACCTTGGAGTCAGCGAATCACGCGTGCTCCGAGACACCCGATGAAGCGGCGACATTGCAGCTGCAGAGAAACCTGCTGTCGCAGTTGGAACACCAAGTGCTCCGCTTGCAGACCGAAGGCGAGTCGCACCGCGTCGCCCATACGCGTGGGGCTTGCGTCTGCGATTCAGTTCTGGCGACGTTTGACCTGCATCTTTCCGAGTTGCAACAGACTGTCTACGTGTTGTGTCAACAGATCAGTCGCCGTCAGACTGTCCTGGGTCGTCAGCAATGGACTCAAGAACAGTCGCGTATCGAGCAGTGCGAGACGGAAGTCCTAGAGCGGATTCGCCGCCTGCGTGGCAGACGTGAAGAGCTGCTGACTGCCAGCCGCGATCCGCTCGCGAGTCGCGTCCGGCATGCGGTCAACCACGAGTTGTTGCACTGTCGCTGTGAACAGCACTCGGCGTTTGCGGCGAAGCTGCCCGCTGAGGCCATCCTCATCGAGCGGCCCGTCCGAGAAATTGTCACCGAGCGATTCGTCGACGAGAGCGAAGCTCGCCCCGGCGATGCGGCCTGGGAGCGAACACTGCTGGCCCGCCATCGCGAGCTGCGCCAGCGTCTGAGTGAGCTGCAACGGCGAATTCGCGATGCGCGCTTACGTATCGATGAACTGCTCGCAGAGCAGTTGCGATTCGCGGATGATCACTCCGCGATGGAGCAGCGGTTTGCACACCGTCAGGCGGAGGAGCGTCTCGCGGGGACGCGGGCCCAGTGGACCTCACTGACTCTTCAGCAGACGGTGCTGACTGAAGCTCAGCGGAGACTGCATCGCGAAGATCATTCTCGCGTAATCGCAGAAGCTTCGGTCTACTTGAACCGACTCACGCAGGGGCGTTACACGGGCTTCCACTTTGATCCGTCGATCAAGGAGCTCTTCATCCGCAATGCGGAAGGTCAGATGTTGCCGCCCAGTGCGCTGAGCAGAGGGACGCTCGATCAGACTGCTCTCAGTTTTCGCCTAGCACTGGTCGCCGAGTATGCGCGCCGTGGTGTTCGCCTGCCATTAGTACTCGACGATGTACTGGTCGATAGCGATGAACATCGCCTGTGGGCGGCTGTCGATGTCCTGCGCGAAGTCGCAACTGCGGGACAGCAGGTGGTGTTTCTAACCTGCCAGGAGCATCTGTCGGATCTGTTCGATGAGAATGGGCTGACGGTTCGCACTTTGAGCGGAGGTGTTCGGAAAGCCGCTCGTCCTCAGCGAGTGTCTTCCCCATCGCGGTCCACGGTTGAAGTGGTGGCCATCGAGTCTGGCACGGACAGTGTTGTCTATCGATCGACGAAAGAACGCCCTTTCGCGGAGCGCAAGGCGACACTCGACGACACCTGGGTCGAGGCAATCCCCTCTGCGATTCCCGTGAGAGTCGAATACTCGCGACCACTGATTCAGAACACGGTCCACTCGACCGAGACGATCGTCTCGCCGCTGCCACGAGTGATCGAGAATACGGTCGACACCGATGCCGCGCTCCGCGTTCGCGTCCAACCCGAAGGGCCGTACTGGCTGCGGATCGACAGCTCGATCGGGTTGCTGCCTTCTCTCGGAACGCAAATGATCGGGAGACTGGGGACGCTCGGAGTCAGCATTCTTGGCGAGCTGATTCTGCTGGATGTGAACACGCTCGGGTCGGAACTGGAAGCTCTGCAAATCTCGCCCGCTCAGCTGCGGCTGTGGCAGGCGGAGGCACGACTGTTGTCGAGCGTTCCCGACCTGACTGGACTGGAAGCTCAACTGCTGGCTGCGATCGGCATCCATAACCCCGTTGAGCTGGGAGCAGAAGATGCGGAGACGCTGAGTCGGCGAATCGAGCGCGCTCAACGGCGGAGTTCGGACATGTGGCAACCGTGGATGGCGGACAGAACGGACTCACCAGATCTCGACAAAGTCCGCTCCTGGATTCGGAATGGCCGGCGGGCGATGACGTTCCGCGCGGCGAGCCAGTGGGCGGGCTGGAGACCGCGTCGGTTGCAAGACCTCGAAGCCGGAGACTGGGACCAGTGGTCACGCGATCACGAGCCACGTGAATTTGCCGAGCGCGACCGAGAAGTACGCGAGTTGGCCGATCGTGGCGACCGCACCTCGCGACGTCGACCTCGGACTGAACGATCCGGCGAGACGCTCTCACTCGTCTCGAAGAGCGACGACAGCGACGCCTCGTCCGGAAGTACTCGCTTCTACCTGGAGACCGACAGCCCCGTAGTTGATGCCCCGTCGATCGGCCCCAAGATGGCCGAGAAGCTTGCCAAGATTGGCATCATCACGGTCAGCGATTTCCTCAACCGTCCAGCTGAGTCGATCGCCGAAAAACTGGGCGACTCGAAGCTGAGCGCCGAAACGCTGCAAACGTGGCAAGCTCAATCTTCACTGATGTGCCAAGTCCCCGGTCTTCGCGGCCACGACGCCCAGCTGCTCGTCGCCTGCGACATCACGACGCCCGAGCAACTGCGAGGTTACTCACCTGCTCGACTGCTGGCGGTCGTTGGCCCCCTGGCCGAAAGCCGCGAAGGTCAACGCATGCTCCGCTCGGCGAATGCGCCGGACCTGGCTGAGGTCCAGGACTGGATCAACTGGTCGAACGAGTCACGCCAGCTGCGGGTGGCGTGAGCCAGGCACGTAGGAAACGTGCCCCACGAGTTAAATCCCCAACCTTGGCAGCGAGGCCCCGGCCTTGGGCAGCTTCACCAGCAGGACGCCGGTGACGTCTTTGTGGCCTTGGACTTCGCCCATGGCTTGGGCGGAGGGTTCGTTGTCGAGGTTCAAGATGGCGATGGCGTTGCCGCCGGGGGCGCTTTGCTCGCGGCCCAGGGCCATGCACGAGATGTTGACGTTGTGCTTGCCGAACGTCGTGCCGATGGCCCCGATCAGACCGGGTACGTCCTTATGGCGATAGATCAGCATCAGGCCATCGAGATACGCGTCCATCTGGTAGTTGTCGAGCTTCACGAGTCGCAGAAACTCGTTGCCGAACATTGTCCCGGCTGCGGTCAGTTCTCCATCAGCTGTCTCGATCGTCGCAGAGACCAGCGTCGAAAACGCTCCAGCCTTGGCTTCGGTGCTGGTGCTGATGTTCAGCCCGCGGTCCTTGGCGACCACTTCGGCGTTGACGATGTTGACCCCGCTATCGAGGGCCATGTCCATCAGGCCCGTCGTGAAGGCGTTCGCTAACAGCTTGGCGGGCTTCGAGGCGGCATCGCCTTTGAGCTGGATTTTCGCACCCTTGATCGCCTTGCCCTGGCTGAGTTGGGCGAGCAGCAGTCCGAGCCGGTAAGAGAGATCGAGATATGGCTTGACCGTCTGCATCTCGCTGGCGGAGATGCTGGTCATGTTCACCGCACTGCGGATTTCGTTCTTGACCAGGAACGCCGAGATCAACTCGGCGGCTTCGATCGCGACTTGCTCTTGAGCTTCGTCGGTCGAGGCTCCCAGGTGCGGAGTACACAGCACGTTCTTGAGTTTCGGCAAGCGGTCATCCGGCTTCGGAGGCTCGCTGGTGAAGACATCGATCGCAGCAGCTGCGATGTGGCCGGATTCAATGGCGTCGGCCAGAGCGTTCTCGTCGATGATCCCTCCGCGAGCGCAATTGACCAGTCGAGCCCCCTTCTTCATCGCCGCCAAACGGGTGGCATTGATCATTCCCATCGTCTCGGGAGTGGCCGGGGTGTGAACCGTGAAGAAGTCGCCTTGGGGAATCATCGCGTCGATGTCGCGATAGAGTTCAATACCAAGTTCAGCGGCCTTCTCGGCAGAGAGGAATGGGTCGTAGCCCATGACCTTCATCTCCAACCCTTGGGCTCGCTTCGCGACTGACAATCCGATTCGTCCGAGGCCGATGATCGCCAGGACTTTGCCCGACAGCTGAACTCCGGTGTAGCTCTTGCGATCCCATTTTCCTTCGCGGACCGATTGCGAGGCTGGTCCGATATGGCGGGCCATCGCCATCAGCATTGCGATCGTCAACTCGGCAGTGCTGGTCGTGTTCCCTGCCGGGGTGTTCATGACCACGATACCCTGCCGGGTCGCAGCTGTCAGATCAATCGTGTCGACGCCCACTCCAGCGCGGACGATGACCTTCAGTCGGTTCTGGCCTTCCAGCGCCGCTGCGGGCAGCTTCGTCGCACTGCGGACAATAATTCCATCGGCATTGGCGAGTTCCGCCCGCAACTCCTCCAGCGAGGCGACCGACTTGTTGACCACTTCGATCCCGGGAGTCTGCTCCAGAATCTGAATTCCGGCCTTGGAAAGATTGTCAGTGATCAGAACGCGTGGCATGGTCGATTTCCGGATAGGGTCGATAGGCTCGACCGCCTGTGGCAAGTGATTCCAGCACCCAGCGATCCAATGAATCTCTGGTCAGAGTATGTATAGCATAGAGAAATCAGGGATTCGGTCGAGTATCCGGACAGCTGAGGACTCAATCGGTTCGAGGTTCACCGCACCACAGCTGGGATTTCCAGTTTCCGGGAATGCCCGAGGGCCATTTCGTCCGTGGATCACGCTGGCAACGTGCCCGTGCCGAACGCGTCTCTTTCGACGTCTGAAGTCATGCCAAGTCTCTGGCCGGCACGCAGAAAACGTGCCCTACGAAGAACAATCAGCGTTCGCTCACGTAACGCCGCCAGATCCGGGGGATCAGCGGAAAAATGGCCAGAGCCATCCCGGTGAACAGGCCCGTGAAGTGAGCTGTGTTGGCCACTCTCCCAAACAGGCCGAACAGACACAGCACGGCGAAAAACAAAAACTGCATCACGTAGTCTCTGCTGAGCGCCACCCCATAGTCGGCGGCAAACTTGGACTTCATCCACAAGAATCCAAACAGGCCGAAATCGACCCCCGACATCCCGCCAAATGACGGCCCCGAAACCAGAAATTGGGAGAAGTTCGAGACGAGCGCGGTGACCAGCACGATCCCCAGAAATCGCCACGAACCGCTGCGCTGCTCGATCCCCCGGCCAAAGGCCAGCGTGGCCGACATATTGAACAGCAAATGCATCGGGCCAAAGTGCAAAAAGATCGGCGCGATCCAGCGGTAATACTGCCGCTTCTCCAGGACACCCCAGATGCTGTCGTGGGAGATTCGCTGGGCTTGCTCATCGACTTGCCACTCCGCGAAAAAGAAGCGAGTGTTGGCGTTCTGATCCATCCCCAGCTGAGTGACAATCGCGACCCCGATCGACATTGCAATCAACAGCACAGTCACCGGAATCTGTGTCTGCAACCCCTGCCACTTTTTCGATAACTGAATCTGCTGCTTGCGGGCGGCAATGTCCTCGCTCAGACGCTGATTGCGCAAAGCCTCTGCCGCATCTCTCGCTGCCACGTAATGTGTGGCCTTGGGGTTCTCGCGAAACTTGGAGAGTTCTTCCCTCGCGAAAGCGACCTTGTCCTCGTCATGCACCCACAGTGCCCATTCCGATCCAGCTTGCTCGAAGTTCGTGTTGACGCCCAGCGCATAGAGATGGTCATGCAGCAGAACCGCCGAGTCACGATCCGGCAGAGTTCCGAGACGTCGCATGTGGTGTATTCCTCGGCAAGACTGTGGGATGCGGTGAGCAGATCACGGGGTTCGGATTCAGACTCAATCCATAGTGATTGTATGGCCTCATCGTCTCCGGCTACCACCTCAACCCAAGCGTGATTTCTATTCAGCATCTCTCCCGTGCGAAATTGAAGCGTGACTGCACATCCCTACGAATCGTGGGGTGTCCGTTTGCGAAGATCAGCTTGATCCAACTTCAATTCCGCTCATCCCACAATTGCCCGCTTCTCTGCGATTGTCTTCAAGTGATGCGGGATATGACCGGTGATCCGGGTCAACAGGGTTTCGAGAGTCAGCTGCCCGTCACGCGAGTGCTGACCTGTCCGCTGAAAGGCCTCAGGCGGCAAGGTTCTGAGGATGCTGGCCAGATGTTGCCGCACGATCGTGATCAGATTGAGTTCGGTTTCGAGGTCGCGTTGGTCGTAGGCGAGTGTTGCGGCGAACTGGTCCGGGTCACCGCTCATGAGTCGCGGCTCGTCCTCGGCGATCACGCGCTTGATGCGGTCGGCGTACACGGGCTCGAAATCGGCGATGTGGCAGATCACTTGCCGCGTGGACCATTTCCCGGGAATCGGGGCTGCGTTCAGCTGGGCGGGCGACATTCCGGCAATCGCCCGTCGCAGTGCGGCTGGGCCAGCGAGGTAATCGGCAATCAAGGGTTCGTAATTCATGCGGTGGGTCCTTCGGTGTGCAGAAAATTAAGCATACCCAATCGCTGGGGGAGGCACATCAGCGGGGAGAGATGGAAATCCTCAGCAGGGTCTTGGTCTGGAGGAGTTGGTCCAAAACAATTTCCCGATTTGATTATGAACAGAAGGTCGCAAAGATAGCAAAGGGGACCATTCGAAGTTTTTTGGCGACCTTTGCGTCCTTCTGTTCAAATCGAGGTGTTGTTTGGAACCGGGTCTTCAGAAGCAGAGGCTGAGTCGTTCGAACACTCGAGCAGTTCCCCGATCCTTTAACGGCTGATTCTCTCGACGCTGTGACAGCCTGAAGCTGCGCGAGTTATACTCCTCGACAAGTCGAATCGTGGTCAGTTGGAATCCCGGGGAGATCGCCATGTCGAAGTTGCGTTGTGGGAAACCACTGACCAGTGCACTGGCAGCGGGCGTCATCCTGTTGGGTGTTTCCATAGCCTCCGCGCAAGATACTCCGCCCCTCGCGCCGACAGGTTTGCAAGGCATTGAGCAGAACCTGATCGACCTGATCGCGAAATGCGAAGGGGCGGTCGTGGCGATTGCTCGGGTGCTGCCTGAAGATGAAGTCCGCGACGAGAATCCCGGCGACCCCTTTGGATTTCGCCAAGCCCCCACCCCCGGAGAGACGGGTTTCATCCCGCGCGAGTTCGCCAGTGGAGTGATTCTGGCTCGCGAGCCAGATGACGGGGCGAGATATGTCCTGACTCCTCGGCACGTGATCACCGGAAGTCGTCGAAGGGGAACGTCCCGCCCTGATGATGCCCGGTACATCGTGAAACTGGCCTCGCGGCATGTCGTGCTGGGGACTCTCTTTAATCAGGACGAGCGGAGTGACCTCGCGGTGTTAAAGCTCGAGTTGGACTCCGTGGGTCTGACAGCTGAGCAAGTGCCGACATTCGCGTTGGGCGAGGGTGAAAAACTCCGCAAGGGAAACTTGGTGGTGGGGCTGGGCAACCCGTACGCGATCGCGCGCGATGGTTCCGCCAGTGCCAGTCTGGGACTGATCAGCAACATCTCTCGACGTTCTTCCGAGGGAGACAATCGCCTACGCGGAGGGGAAGAGTCGGGGACCATCTTCGAGTATGGAGCCTTGCTGCATGTCGATTTGCGACTCCAGTTGGGGACCAGCGGCGCGGCGATTGTGAACCCCGAGGGCAAGCTGGTCGGCCTGGCCACCTCGATGGCGGCTCTGCGTGGATATGAGTCGTCGGTGGGGTTCGCGATTCCATTCGATGCCGAGGTGCGGCGGATTGTGAACTCGCTTCTCGCTGGCCATGAAGTCGAATACGGATTTCTGGGAGTCCACCCTGGAGATGCCACGCTGAGCGGGCAACGTGACGGCGAAGGGAAATGGTTGCCGGTCTCCTCAGCTCGCTTGATGAGTATCGGGCATGATTCGCCGGCGGATCAGGCGGGGCTGAAGCGAGGCGATTGCGTGCTGGCGTTGAATGGTCAGCCGATTACAGGGAGTGCCGACTTGATGCTCCGCGTCGGCATGCTTGGCCCGGATGTGATCGCGCGGCTCGAGGTCTGGAGACCTCAACGGGGAGAGCGATTCGAGAAAGAGGTCCGGCTCGGGAAATGGCCGGTCTACGATGACTCGTCCATCATCGCCCCCATCCCGCGCTACCCCGCTTGGCGTGGTCTCAGCCTGGATCACGCGACCTCGCGCCGCCGCTTTATGCCGGGCAATATGCTGGATCGCTACCCCGTTGCCGTTGTGATGACACGTATCGACGATGGTGAGCCTGCTGCGAAAGCGGGCCTAAAAGTCGGCGACTTCGTCACCCACGTCGCGGGCCAGGCCGTGCAAACTCCTGCCGAGTTTGCAGCTGCAATCGAGGGGAAGGCCGATGCTGTGGAGCTAACTCTGCTTGATGGACGCCGAGTCACAGTCAACCCTCAGTGACCCGCAGCGGCCCGGTCCGTAGAATGTGGTGATGACACATCATTCCTCTCTGTGGCCCGTTGATGAATCCCCGCTGGCGATTGGCCCGCGTGTGATGCCGTCGCGGTATTTTCTGGCGCCACTGGCGGGATACACGCATCTCGCCTTTCGCCGAGTCATTCGGGATCAGGGCGGTCTTGGATTGGCGACCACGGATCTGGTGCAAGCCACAATGCTGCTGAGCCAGCGGCCTCGGTCGCTTGAACTGATTGAAACGGATGACCAAGACCTGCCCCTCTCGATTCAGATATTCGGCGGGAAAGCCAGTGAACTCGCCAAGGCCGCTCGCTGGCTCGAGCAGCGTGGCTATCAGGGGATTGATCTCAACATGGGTTGCCCGATGGCTCACATCAACGGCCAGGGTGGCGGGGCCAAGTTGATGTGCGACCCGGACGGAGCCTGTGGGCTGGTCGAGCAGGTCGTGAATGCCGTCTCGATCCCTGTCACCGTCAAGATGCGTCTCGGCTGGGACTCCAACCAGCTGACAGCCCCTGCCCTCGCCCGCGAGTTCGAGCAACTCGGTGTGGCGGCAATCACGATTCATGGACGGACACGCGCACAAGGATTCCACGGCACAGTCAGCCATGATGGGATTCGAGCCGTGGTCGAGGCGGTCGAGCGCATCCCGATCATCGGGAACGGGGATGTGCGGACAGCGTCCGAGGCTTTGCACATGCGACAGGTCACGGGGTGTCACGCTGTGGCGATTGGTCGCGGGGCCCTCCTCGACCCGTGGATTTTTCAACGTATCGAACGGGCCATTCGAGGCGAAGATCCCGAGTTCATCCCCAGCCTCGACGAGCAGATCCAGTTTCTCCGCCGACACTTCCACTTGATGTTCGCGCAGCATGCCGAATACAGCTGCCTGCTATTCCGCAAGTTTGCTGCATGGTACGGAGCCCGGCTGGGCGTGCCGGATGATTTGGAAGATCGACTGCGGCGGTTTGAAACCGTGGATGAGTTCGAGGCCATCGTCGCGCAGATTGCGGAGCGTCATGGGGAGCGAGAATCCACTGTCCCGACAGCGTTGATCAAAGTGCCCAACGGGCCAATCGAACACTGGTAGCGTGTCTGCGCCGAGAGCTCGCACTGCGTCGCTGCCATCAGTGAAGGTTCGCTGCTTCCTGGGGCACGTTTCTTACGTGCCCGTCCTCTGCTGAGCGACAGGCAAAGGAGCGCAGGACTGCTTGGCCATTCCCTCCTTCTGGCTTCACACGAGAGTGCAGGCGTCTCGCCTCGTCCTGCGCCGAGGCCACGGGCACGTAGAAAACGTGCCCCACGGCGGACGGATTCACCACCATGATGTTCACAACTCTGGCCTCGCCCTCACGGGCAGACCTCGCTCCACCCCAGGACTGCGGCCTCGACGGAGCACTCGCTTCAATCGTAGTCCATGCGGATCGATGTTCCATTTATGCAACACACCAGCCTTCATAAATGTTGCGTGAAGACAACATCCTGACCAGATGTCTGGCACTCTGGGTGGCCCAGCGAAGAGATAACTCTCGACCAGTGGGAGACTTAGAAATACGAACCACGACTGTCGCCGGTCAGGTTGTGTCTGGGTACAGTCTTTGCGAATCTGGCTCTCATGCTTACGGTTTGCGATACCCCTGTCCCGAACACCGACGTCGCGTATATCGCGTTTCGTGTCGCGTTCTTTGAGACACTGGAGCGAATCATCCTGGCCGATCAGGTCGGGCTGACGGGAGATCGCTGCTTTGGATTTCTGACTGAAGTGCCATTTCTCCGGTTGGTCCCACCGCATGTCCAATTGGACTACCTGCTAGAAACATGGAGACGATCCATCGATCAAGATCGGCATCAGGCGAGTCTAGCTGACGAAAGCGTGATCTACGCCGTCTGTGAGACAGCTGCACGGATCGTGTCCGTCGATGCGAAAACCGCTCGCCGGTACATGCGGAACGGGCCTCGTGAGGTGCATCACGATTTTGATCCTCAGCTGGCTGATACGTTGCAGGCTTTCCATTTGAATTTGCCGAACGAGGGCGATTTCCTACTCATCAGCCAGTTCCAGGATATGTCTCCGGACGAGGCGAACCCGCTCAAGCAGAAGTTTGGGATGTCTCTGGTCGATTGTGATGTCATGTTTGAAATGCTGTCACGCTGGCATATTTCTCCAGAATTCGCGATGAACTCGGTTGGGCTGCTGGCATCGGGCGAGCTGGCTCGGACATTGGTGACCCTCGGGGTACCTCAGTCCCAGCCGCGACGGTCGGTCTGACACCGAGCGAGGACGGATGACGATGCCAGCGTGTCGGGCCCGCCCGACGGCCTACCATTCTGGCTTCCATTCCATCCATCCGTAACGAGCTCTCGATGCAACTGACTAATCTCTCTTGGACAGCTGTGGACCAACTGTCGCGTGATGTCCCGATTGTCTTTCCGGTGGCGGCCCTCGAACAGCATGGTCATCATATGCCGCTGTTCACCGACAGCATGCTGCTCGGTGAAGTCGTCCGGCGAGTCGATGCACGCCTAAGCGATCGTGTGCTGTTCGCGCCGGTTCAATGGCTCGGGAACTCTGATCATCACATCGACTTTCCGGGGACACTCTCCAGCCCGCCGCGGATGTACCTCGACATGCTGCGTGGCTTGGCGGAAAACTTCCTGCGACATGGTTTCAAGCGGATCGTGTTTCTGAATGGACACGGAGGCAATGATGTGCCGGGCCGACAAGCTGTGTTCGAGTTGCGGCAGCAGCACCGCGAGCAGATGGATCTGTTGCTGTTGTTCTCGACGTACTGGGACCACGGCAACCCGAAGTCCTGCCGTGACGATCTCGTTCAAAAGGAAATGGGGCATGCCTGCGAGTGGGAGACCTCGATGATCCTGCGGATGGCTCCCCATCTTGTCGCCCCTCATACCCAGGTGCCTGATGTGCCGTTTGGCTTTGGGTTCGGCAAGGCGTACCGTGGATGGACCACGAAGGACCGGACCGTCCCTGGCCATATTGGTTCCCCCGCTCAAGCGACCGCCGAAAAGGGAGAAGCCCTGTTCGAGACGTTCACAGCGGGTGTGTGCGGTTTCCTAGAGACTGTCATCCGCTGGGACGGCGCGTCCTGGGATGCCAGCTGAGGCGGGCGGAACCGCAAGCTGAGCGTTACTCGATGGAGTGCTCCCATCCGCCGCGCGGCAGGCTTTCGGTCTTTCCGTCGATCCGCCAGCGACATCCAAGCTGGTGATCAATCACTCCGATTCGAATGGGTTTCCAATCGAGTGATGAGTCAGCCAGCAGTACTTCTCCGTCCGTGGGAGAAGTGGTCAACAGCAACTCAAAATCCTCGCCATCGGTGAGTGCTCTCCGCAGTCGTTCGGAGTTCGGAAGCGCGGGATCGACATCCGAGTGAATCGGGATTGAGTTCGCATCGAGAGTGGCTCCGACGCCGCTTTGACACAAGATGTGCCGTAGATCAGAAGCGATTCCGTCACTGAGATCGAGCATCGCCGAGACCCGTACTCGCTGCACAAGTTCCTGAGCCTCGCGAACTCGCGGAGTCAACGCGAAATGCCTCCCGCTGAGGAGGCTTCCCCCCACGGGGCCAGTCACAAAGATCCAGTCGCCGGGTCGAGCCCCGCTGCGGAGAATCCGCCGCTGCCCGACTGTCTCGCCGACCAATGTGATGTTGATGACCAGTGGGCCATCCCAGCTGTTCGTGTCTCCCCCCGCGATGGCCACATCGAACGTCAGCGCGAGATCAGCGATTCCCGAGTAGAGCGACTGAGCCAGATCGCGGCCTCCGTGGCGAGGCAACGCCCAGCTGATGAAAGCGGCCAGCGGTCTCCCCGCCATTGCAGCAATGTCACTGAGATTGACTGCCAGAGCCTTGCGTCCGATCAATTCGGGGGAGGACTGTCCCACTACGAAGTGCCGTCCATCCATCAACATATCAGTGGTCACAATGACCTCTTCCCCAGGAGTCGGCGCCAGCAGCGCGGCATCGTCGCCAATCCCAATTGGCACCTGGGAATGCTGCCATGATTGTTTCCGAATCCAGTCAATCAGCTGGAACTCGCCGAGACCGGACATAACTTCCTCGAGGCAGTATTTCCGAAGTGTGGATGCCCCCTTCCAAGAGGGTGAGACCCATCATAGCCAATACAAAAAGGGTCGGCAGTGATGCCGACCCTTGGAGTGGAACGCTGATCAACCTGTCTGTTACCTCAGTGAGGTCAGGAAGTTGAATTGCATCAGGCTCAGGGCTGTGTTGAGAATTTCTTCACCTATCGTGTAACGCACGATCACGATGTCTTCAGGCTGAATCAGAATTCGTTCGCTTGAGTCGGTCAAAGCGCGGTTCAGGTCGACGCGAATCGGAATTTGTCCACCGTCCGCCAACTTGCGGACAATGATGGCTTGGGATGGAGGAATCGGACCAGTTCGAGTCGCACCACCTCCGCCGCCTCCGCCGCCACGTTGTGATGATGACAAAGCATTTCCGGATGAACCAACTGGTCCCCCGGCGAGTGCAATCGCACCGAGGATGTCGAGATCATAGTCACGTGGAACCGGGTGTTCTCCACCGCCCAAGACACCGCCGGTGTAGAACTTCTCTCGTTCACGAGACTGGATCATGACGATGTCGCCCGACTGCAGGATGACATCACTTTCCGTGAACGAGGGTGATTGATCCGGATGGAATCGCAGGGGGATTCGAGTGACGTTGGGAGCGTCAGGGACGATCGGAGGTGCCTGGCAAGCCATTTTTGACATCTTGATCTGGCCGACGAACTCGTCGTAGCGGGCCCCCTTATTTCCATCGTCACGAATGATCAGAATTTCATTCTTGGCATCTGTCCCTGGAAGACCACCGGTCTTGTTCAGGGCGTGCAGCAGATCATTCTCGTAGGCGGGCAGATCGATCGTCTGGCCATCACCACGCTTGGTGACTCCATCCTTTGACCCGGCCTCCTCACGCACCACAAGAACGCGGTAAGTGCGACGTTTAATCAATGTCACAATGATCCGGTCTTTGCCTTGCGGCAAGAGTTTTTGATCTTGGGTGTAGGCCCTGCGGACCAAGCTCGTTGCTTGCTCAATGGTCAACCCGTCCACCTTGATGGGCGGGATGAGTGGGAGAGCAATCGAGCCGTCTTCACGGATTGGGATTGGAAACCCGATCGAAGGATCGCGTTCCCCATCCTCTGGGAAGTGGGTAGGCGGAGCTTCATCCGACTTGCCCAGAACATTCTCGATGTAGATCCCGAGCACGTCATTGGCTCCGAGCTGATAGTGCTCGGGCGGCGTTTGACGCAGCCGGGACAACGAGATCTCCTGCATGTCTGACCGTGGGCGAGTCATGACAAGTCCCGGCACTTTGTTTGCGGGGACAGCGTCCGGCCCGTGCAGGGAGAGAGCTAAGGAGGAGCATCCCGAGAGTGCAGGCACTGCCACTCCCAAGAGAACCAAACCGAGGTACTGAAAAGATCGCATGAAAATCGCTCCGCAATCATCCGTAACAAGCGAAGGATGTGTGAGAAAAATCGGGGACTTAGTTCCCCGAGCCGTCCGCACGAGGCGGTGCAGGTGGTGTCAACGAATCTTCAAATACGACCCGACCTTCCACTTTACGAATCGGACGCTCCGCGCCCGATGTCGGATTGGCAGGTGGGTTGTAGGGTGCAGCTGCGGGCGGAATTTCGGGAGGAGCGAATTCACCGCCCTCGTCCGATGGAAAGAATTCCTCCCCAGCGGGCAGCGTTTGCATGCCGTCGGAGTAGTTCACTTCCTCGCCATCGACACTGCGACGAAGATCTTCCGGGAGCTCCACGGGATACGGGCTGTTCGTGTGATAGATGTCGGCAGCGGTGACCACCGGCCCCGTACCCATTCCATCACGCAAAGCCTGAGCCACTCCGCTGTCCCAGCCGTTGTACCAGGCAACGACGCGACAGTTGTTGTCCGCACCACGGGTGCAGAGGCTCCAATACTTACGAGGTGGAAGTGTGGGACGACAGCATCCCCCACCGTTCATTACGTGGATGTATCCAGCAATGAACCCATCTCGAAAGTCGCTGATGTTCTCGACTTCACAGAAACACCCCTTATTGCGATGCCACGCCATCTTGGCTTCAAGATGGTCATGACAACCGGTCATGGTGTTATCGATGCAGTCGTAGCAGCAACTCGCCGAGCAGCCCGATGCTGCACACGCCAAAGCCACAACAAGACTTTTTCCGAAGGACCGCAACATCGGACCCTCACATTGCTAGAACCATCCTGATTCATCCGGGTCATGCACGCATCACCCGACAGATCGACAAACTCTCAGATCCGCCATGTGAGTTATCGAATATCCCAGACATCTAACAAAAGCGTGGTTTCACATCACTCAGCACGAATTGAAACGGAAGTAATTGGAATCCGGGTAAGGTAAGATGCGGCATCTAGGAAGACACATTGACCGGCAACTCTCGCCAGAGCCCCCTGGCATTGCTCGAACAGAGAATGAATCGAATGCACTTCGACTCCCCTGAGTCTGTGATGCGGCACGCAATCCAACTCGCACAGCGGGGACTCGGAGCTGTCGAGCCCAATCCTCCAGTGGGTGCCGTGATCGTGGATGAGCATTTCAACCTTATCAGCGCGGGTTGGCATCAGCAGTTCGGTGGCCCGCACGCCGAAGTTCATGCCCTGGCTGCCGCTAGAGACCGGGCTCGTGGATCGACGCTCTATTGCACACTTGAACCCTGCTCACATCATGGCCAGACACCGCCTTGCGCCCTCGCGGTGATTGCAGCTGGAATTCGCCGAGTCGTGATCGGGACGAAAGATCCAGCTCCGCACGTTAATGGACGCGGGATCGCGCAGCTGAGAGACGCGGACATCGAGGTCGAGGTCGGACTCTGCGAGATCGACAGCCAGCGGTTGATTGCCCCGTTTCGCCAATTGATGCTGGACGGCAGGCCCTGGGTCCATGCCAAGTGGGCCATGTCTTTGGATGGTCGAATTGCGACTCGCACCGGAGATTCTCAATGGATCACTAATGAACAGGCCCGAGCCAGTGCTCATTCCCTGAGAGGGCAATGCGACGCAATTCTGGTCGGAGTCGGGACCGTGATCGACGATGATCCACTCCTGACAGCTCGCCCCACGGGCCCGCGCATCGCGACACGAGTGGTTCTTGATTCACTGGCCCGTACGCCGCTGTCTTCTCAACTGGTGCGGACCGCGAGAAAAGTGCCGGTGATGATTGTGACATCCCCGCACGCTCCAGCCGATCGAGTGTCGGCGCTGCAGGATGCCGGTGTCGAGGTGCTGGCGATGCCGGGAGAGCCGAGCAGTCCCCACCGACCGTCGTTGATCCGGTTGATGGAGGAACTCGGGCGACGACGCATGACCCATGTGTTGGTTGAGGGGGGGGCCGGAGTCTTGGGAGCTGCCTTCGATGGCGGAATCGTCAACGAGTGCCACGTCTTCGTGGCTCCGCGTATCGTCGGCGGCCAAGAGGCATTGTCGCCCGTCGGAGGAGCCGGAATCCAGTGGATGAAGGAGGCCCGGTCACTCACTTCTGTCCAGATCACACAGCTGGGAGACAACATCTCTCTGCGAGGGGATTGGCTACGTGCGGAGTAGCGACGGGCACTGCGTCCGTCGCTGCTGGACTGGCTTGAATCGTGACTGAGGTATCACTGCCCCAAAGCGGCTCGCGTCGACGCCCATTGTTTTTGTACAGAGATATCCGTGGCACCATCGGCACTTTTTGCGATCAGGCTCAAAAGTCGTGAGCGGGTGGCCGCATCGAGTTGCGGAGCCAGATTCTGAACGGCCAGCATCCCATTAGACACGAGCATGACCCGCTCAAAATGCTGTGTGGCCTGCTCGTCGTTCTTTACGGACGAAGGAACGAGCTTCCAACCTGATGCTTCAGCAAACAACCGCTCAATCACCGCGAGCCCCCGCGTCGAGTCCTGTCGGGCAAAACCGACCGCTGCGTTAATCCTCGTCATCTGATCGCTGTCTTCCAACAAGGCTGTTAGGCGGTTCTGAGCTTCTGGTGTGGTCAGAGTCCCTAGAATGAACGCCGCCTGGTGGCGAAACAGCAGTTCCGACTCCTGGGAGATTTCCACGATCCGAGTCGTCAGCTGAGGCATCTCGATCGGTTGTTTCCGATCCACGAAGGCCCGACCGCAAATAACCGCCAAAGAGTTGAGGGCCTGCTTGCGGATCTCACGATCTCGGTTGTCTTCCGCCGCAGACAGCAATGCGGGGACTGCCGTTTCTGGAACATCCAGCAACCCGACAGCCTTGAGCATGTACTCAGTCTGCGATGACTCGTCTTTAGAGAGGGTTGATTTCTTTAAGAGGTCCGTCAAGACTTCGGTCAGCGCGGTCGCGACCTCGGGAGTCGAGGCCAGGTGTTGCCCCTGCTCCTTACGCAGCGCGTCATTCTGCAACACCTGAGCGAGCTCCAGTGCGGAGCTCCAGCGGACATGCGAATTCTCGCTACGTACATTCGTCACCAGCTGCCGCCAGTCCGCTTCACCCGAGGCCAGCTGCCCAAACAGCAAATAGACACCAATGATGACCATCACGATCACCGCTGGAACGACGAACAGCTGGACAATGAATCCAGCAGATGGTGGTTCAACGTTGGGGAGCGTCGGTTCGGAAGGCCCGTTCGGGGAATCGCCCTCGACAGCATCAGACTGGACTGTCCAGCGATCCTGATACAAGGAGTCGGGAGCGTTGTCGTCAGCGGGGGGAGAGTTTGACATCGGGAGGGGCGATTTGTGATTGAGGGTTGATCGATACAGACGGCGGTGAGAGGGGAAGGGAGAGAACGACCGCTCGATAATGCCCGGCCAATGAGGTCACTCTGTTTCCTTCGATGATCTCTCAACCTTCCTGAATCTCGGTCGCAGAACAGGCGAACTCCAAGCGGCAGCTGACCTTCCCATCGCAGGTGACTTTGCCCTTGAGATAGAAGGTATTCTGCAACCGCTCAGTGATCTCGACTTCCATGACGATGGTCTGGTTGGGTCTGACCATCGAACGGAACTGCACGTTGTTCAGCCGCGTGACCACGGGAGCCATGTCGGTCCCTGTGGGCAGGATTTTCGAGATCAGTACCGCGGATGCCTGAAACGCCGCCTCGCATTGGATCACGCCCGGCAGTAGCGGGAAGTGCGGATAGTGGCCCCGGAACAGATCGAGGTCCGCTGGCAAGTGCTTGCGGGCCACAATCCGAGTGTCCGAGATCTCGGTGACCTCATCGAGCCAGAGGAACGGGTCACGATGCGGAATCGCTTGCTTGATGTCGTCGAGTGTCATGAGGAAGTTGTCAGTCGTCAGTGTTCAGTCGGAAGACGAGGGAGCGAGCTGTGCTGGCCATCGTGGTCATTGTAGACAAGGCGAGCGGCCTCCCCATCAGACAACTGCACACTGATGACTGAAAAAAATCCCCCTAGAACTTCCACCCGTCAGGTAGAACCGTACGCCGTGGCACGACAATAATCCCGTCGCGCACGACCAAGGGACCGTGTTCCCCGTTCTCGGGAAAACCGGGCGGCAATTTGATAATGCAGTTCGCACCGATCGAACAGTTCTTATCGACGATCGCTTTTTCGATGACCGTGCCTGCTCCGATCCCCAGTTGTGGCTGACCTTCGATGTGATTCGCCCGGACATCATGACGGAAATAGTCCGCCCCCATCAGGACCGAGTCCTTGATCTGCGCATTCGCCCCGATATTGGACCGCAGCCCGATTGAGCTGTTCTTGATCACCGCAGCTGATCCAATCGTGCAGCCGTCGGCAATCATGCTGCGGAGGATTGTCGCTCCGTCGATTCTCGTCGGTGGGAGAAACCGAGGCCGTGTGTAAATCGGGGCGTTCGCCATTTCTAGGGCGAACGGAGGGTTCGGACTGGCCAGCGCCAGGCTCGCCTCGTAGAACGCCTGAATCGTGCCGATGTCTTCCCAGTAACCATCGAACAGATGCAATTGAACCTTGCGGGCTCGAATCGACATCGGAAAGACCTCTTTACCAAAGTCTTCGTAGTCGGTCTTCTCCAGCAGGTCTACGAGCGTATCTCGGTTAAACAGATAGATCCCCATGCTGGCGATGTACTCGCGCCCCTGGCTGGCGATCCCGCGAGCATCGATCCACTTGCCATCGGTATGGACCATCGCCAGTTCTTGCTCGGTCTTGGGCTTCTCCAGGAATCCCTCGACCCGGCCCGTGTCATTCACCCGCATGATGCCAAACCCAGCGGTCTGCTCTTTCGAGACGGGGAGTCCCGCAATTGTCACATCGGCCTTCGTGTCCTGATGCTCCTTGAGCATCTTCTCGAAATCCATCCGGTACAGCTGGTCGCCCGACAGGATCAAAACGTAGTCGACCCCCGGTTGCTTCAGATGTCGCAGCTGCTTGCGGACGGCGTCGGCGGTGCCTTGATACCAGTCGGTGCCTTCGTTCGTTTGCTGAGCGGCCAGGATCTCAACGAACCCGCCGTTAAACGAATCGAAGGTATACGTCTGACGGATATGGCGATGCAGACTGACCGAGTTGAACTGTGTCAGCAGATAAATCCGTCGAATACCGCTGTTGATACAATTCGAGATCGGGATGTCGATCAGCCGGTACTTACCGGCTAGCGGCACTGCGGGTTTCGACCGCTCGCCCGTCAGCGGCAGCAGCCGCGTTCCCTTACCTCCGCCAAGTACGATGCAAACCATATTGTCCATGGGAGGCTCCTGTGGTGACTCGAAGAGGGGACAAGGCCCCGCTCACAGCCCGGGAACCTTATGAGGGCAATGTACCTGAGAGATGCGGTACGCGCAAAGGCAGCGTCTCATGAAGAACTGAAGGCTTGGGAACTGGGGCAATCTGCCGGGGCTCCCTCGTGGAAAAAAGCGGGCTCTCCTGTTTGTGAGAGCGGCACAGCGTCAGCCTGCCGAGGCGTTGAGCAACACCATGCGCCGATTCGCAAGCGGGGGCCTCGACAGGCTGACACCTGCCGCTCTCGCCGACGGCCAGACCTTTTAGAAAAAATGCCAAGGTCTGAGAACAGAGCGGACTTCAATCATGCAAAGAAAATCTTCTCGGCGGTCCCTCTAAGGAGTTGTTCCCGGTCCGACTCACTCAAAAAGTCGCACTTCTCCGTGATCAGTTTCACCGAGTCTGCATACGTATTCGGCTCGACGATCTGATACGGGCTGTCGCTCCCCCACATGAGACGTTCGACGCCATAAGCAGTGATCAGCTGCTTGATCATGGGGATCAGCTCGGTGTGCGGCGGCTGCTTGGCTCCCAGGGCGTAGTAGGCCGAGATCTTCACATGCACATGCTTGTGCTTGGCCAGATCGGTCAGCGATTGCAGTTCCTTCTCGTCGATCGGACCGGCCATGCCAATGCGGGCGAAGTGGTCGATCACGACGCGGGTATCGGGATACTTGGTACACATCGATTCGACTTGCGGCAGGTCCGCCGGGCCGATCAGCGGACACATGGCACTGCCTTGCTTCGCGGCAATCGCCCACATCCTGCACATTCCGGGGGAGTCCTTCCACAGGTCTTTCCCGCCTTCTCCCGGACGAATGCGGAACCCCCGCATGCCGCTATGAAAGAGCTGGTCCATGTCCTGCTCAAGGCACGGCTGACTCACTTCGATGCAAGCCACGCCGGAGAATCGCCCGGGGTACTTCGCGATGCTGTCGGTGATGTAGCTATTGTCGAGACCGTGATACGGCTTGTGCTGGATCAGGACGACCCGATCGACTCCGTTTTTCCCCGCCAGTTCGAGCAGCTCTTCCGCCGTGAAGCTGCCCGGCTTCAGGTCATCGACCGTCTGCTTTCCTTCCAGCGGGTAGTTCGTCAAATCCCGCGTCCAGATGTGCGAGTGGGCATCAATCCATCCCTTTGGCTTCGCATCCACAGCTGAGGTCGTCGACGCGAGAGCGGTCATACCGAGAACTCCTAGGGCTTGTCGTCGAGTGAGCATTTCAGGTCCTTTGGCAAATCGCTTGTGACTGAACGTCAAGGCGAGGAAGGGAGAAAACGAATGTTGACTCTCGTGAGCCGTTCGTCATCTTGACTCGCTCCCTACTTATTCAGCACCTCGTCCAGATTCATCAACTCATTCACCAGCATTGTCCACGCAGCCAGTGTGACGGGATCGAGGCTCGCGTCGGCTTTCGCCTCACCTTCGGCGATCAGTAGTTTCGCCGCCTCGGGTTGGCTTTGATACTGCTGTGTCAGATCGGCGAGAGACCCCTGGATGATGGCCAGCTCCTGAGGGCGGAACGACCGAGCGATCAGTCGCTGTGCGATGAACTCAATCCGCTGATTCGTGTCGGTCTTGTCGAGAAGTGCCCGCTGGGCGAGGTGCCGAGCCGCCTCAATGAACTGCTCATCATTGAGTGTCACCAGGGCTTGGAGCGGGGTGTTGGTTCGCTCTCGGCGGACAGCGCACTGCTCGCGATTCGTGGCATTAAAGATGTCCATCGACGCGGGCGGAGCCATGCGTTTCCAGAACGTGTACATGCTCCGGCGATACAACCCTTCTCCCGTGTCGGGCTGGTAGCTGCGCGTGTTGCTGACATCCATGGCAATCGCTTCCCAGACGCCCGGCGGCTGGTAGGGTTTTACGCTGGGCCCGCCGATCTTGGAGACCAGCATGCCGCTCGATGCCAGTGCCGCATCGCGCACCATTTCGGCATCCATGCGGAAGCGTGGTCCGCGCGATATGAGCCGATTGTCGGGGTCCTTCTCTTGTTTCTGCCGAGTCGTGACCGCAGCTTGGCGATAGGCATTGCTCAGCACAATCTGCTTGAACAGCCTCTGCACATTCCACCCGTTCTCGCGGAAGTCGACTGCCAGCCAGTCGAGGAGTTCCTGATTCACTGGCAAGTCGCCCACAACTCCAAAATCCCCAGCTGTCTTCACGAGGCCAGTCCCGAAGACTTCCTGCCAGTAACGATTCACCGTCACGCGGGCCGTCAGCGGGTGCTCAGCTGTAAGTAGCCACTTCGCAAAGCCGAGACGATTACGCGGGGCCTCAGCGGGGAACGCGGGTAGGACGGCAGGTGTGCCGGGAGCGACCTGATCCTTGCGCTTGTCGTAGTCGCCGCGCTGCAGGATGAACGCCATCGCGGGCTCGGTCTTCTCTTGCATCACATGGGCGATCGTGCCGCGGGCTTTGATGTCGGTCCGTTCCTGTTCGAGCTTGGCTGCTTCAGCAGTGGCCGTGCGGAACTCGTTGTCCTTCGCGTTGATCCACCACGCAAACAGCTCGTTCTTTTCTGCATCGGTCCGCTGCTCAGCTGGCTTCGCAACGATGGCTGCAAACAGAGCTGACTTGCCGAGCGAGGCCACTTCCTCCAGCTTCAGCTCCCGCTGATAGAGTCGCAGGTCTTGCAGGCCCAGCCCGGACAGCGGATCGGAATCGTTCCGCTGGCCGATTTTGAAAGGGACGGTGGTCTTAATCGTGCTCTTGAGCGTGTCAGATTCAACGTTCGTCTCTTGGACCGTTCCGTTGATGTACACCTTCACCCCAGCTGCGGTTTTCGAACCGTTGTAGGTCACGGCCACATGTGTCCATTCATTGCCGGTAACCTGAGCCTTCGAGACGACCTTGAGAGCGTCTCCACTCCAAGAGTTAATGATGTGCGTCCCCACGCGACGCCCCTGCACCCAGAAGTCCCAACCACGAAATCCATTGGCGCGGTCCATCCGCGAGGCGATGGCTCCCTGGCTATCGTTGGGCTGCAATTTGATCCACGCGGCGTAGGAAAACGATTGGTCGGATTCGAAGTCGCCAACATCCGCGACCTCGACAGCGGCGCCGCCGGTGACTTCGATCGACTGCGAGCCGACATTGCCGGGCTTCCAAGTCGCCTTGTCCGTCAGAGCCACATCACGGGCTTCTCCATTGACGATGAACTTGGAAGACGTGCCCTGGCCTTCGTTCAATGAAGCTTGGAGATGCAGCCCTTCAGCCGATACCTGCTGGCCGAATTCTTCGGGCTTCACAGCTGCGAGCCAAGTGTCGAAGTCGGCCCGGGCGGCAGTCCTGCGAGCTTCGACTCGGGCCTGTGCAGCGGGGATCTCTCGATCGAGGATCGCGATGCGTGGGCGGTCCGCTTCGAGCGGGACCATCACGATCGGGGGAGTGTCTTTGATGTTCCCATCACGGGCCCCCTGCGTGGTGTTATTGAAGAACGCCGCCATCTCGTAGAACTCTTTCTGCGAGAGCGGATCGAACTTGTGGTCATGGCACACGGCACATCCCGCCGACATCCCCAACCAGACTTGGGAGACGGTATCGGTGCGATCGCGGGCGTAGAGCACGAGGTACTCTTCATCAATGATTCCGCCTTCATTCGTCGTCATGTTGCAGCGGTTAAAGCCCGAGCCGATCTGCTGCTCGAGCGAGCGATTGGGCAGCAGGTCGCCTGCCAGACTCTCGATCGTGAATTCGTCGAACGGCATGTTCTTGTTGTAGGCCGCAATGACCCAGTCGCGATACGACCACATCTCGCGGAAGTTGTCGAAGTGCGCTCCGTGTGTGTCGGCGTAGCGGGCGTAATCGAGCCAGTAACGACCGCGATGCTCTCCCCACTGCGGAGTCTGCATCAACTGGTCGACGAACTTTTCGTCTGCGTTGTCTGCACCGTCGGCGAGATACGTTTCGAGCCGCTCGGCGGAAGGCGGTAATCCGGTGAGGTCGAAACTGACCCGCCGTGCCCAAGTTCGGCGATCCGCTGCGGGAGCTGGTTCGAGACCCGCAGCGTCGAGCTTCGCGAGGATAAAACTGTCGATGGGGCTCTGCACCCAGCCCGGGTTCTTAACGGGAGGCTCAGCGGGCTTCACGGGGGCGATGAAGGACCAGTGCGGCTGATACTCGGCCCCGCTGGCAATCCAGCGTTTGAGGATGTCGATCTGCTCGGGAGTGATTGTCTTCTTTGAGGCGGGAGGTGGCATGACCTTCTCGGGATCGTGCGAAACGATCCGCTTCAGGAGCTCGCTCTCGTCCGGCTTTCCGGAAACGATGGCCTTCATCGTCTCGGCAACTTCCTTCTTATCCAGCCGCAGATCCGCTTGCCGCGAAGCACTGTCCGGACCATGACAAGCGAAGCAGTTTGCCGCCAGAATTGGACGAACATCGCGGTTGTACGAGAGCGGCTCTTCCGCCTGAACGCTGAAGCTGACACCGCTCAAGAGCAGCGTTGCACTGAAAAGTTGTCGGATTCGCATGAGACGACCTCGCACTGAGTCCACGTTGTAAAGCCCTGACTGATCTATGTTACCGGCATCCATCGACGTCCGCCAATACTTCGAGACAGAGTTCAATCCGCTGAGAATCAAGCTGACAAATCACTTCTCATGGGAAAGAATCAGCAAATCGATTTGGATCAATTGCAGCCAGACCCTATAGTTGTTCGAACAACTATCGTTGTGACTGCCACCAAGTCGTGGAAGGAGACTCTCGTGATTCAGGTCAGCTATCCCCCCAGTCAAGAATTTTCCGGCCCAGTTGCCGACCAATATGACGTGATCGTGATTGGCGGAGGCCCCGCCGGGGCGACGACGGGAACGCTGCTCGCTGAGCAGGGGCATTCGGTCCTGATTCTGGAACGGTCGACGGCACCGCGTTTTC
This sequence comes from Planctomycetota bacterium, assembly GCA_043777375.1. GTDB lineage: Bacteria > Planctomycetota > Planctomycetia > Planctomycetales > Planctomycetaceae > TH-plancto1. The sequence continues at coordinate 90,465 of JAYWHX010000126.1, forward strand.
ATGTCGGCGAATCACTGATTCCCGAGACCTACTGGTCGCTGAAGCGGCTCGGGTTGATTGAGAAACTGAAGCAGTCTGCCTTCCCCAAAAAATTCAGTGTCCAGTTTTATTCCGAGGGAGCCAAGCCCTCAAAGCCGTTTTACTTTGACGACTTCAACTCACATGAAAGTTCGCAGACCTGGCAGGTCGAACGTGGGGACTTCGACAAGATGCTCCTCGACAATGCAGCTGAAAAGGGAGCGACGGTACGGACCGAGGCCCATGTGACGGAAGTCCTGTTTGAAGGGGATCAAGCGGTCGGTGTCAAAGTGAAATTCGCTTCGGGTGAGGTGCGTGAGATCAGCTGTCGTGTGGTGGCGGATGCCAGTGGTCAATCGAGCTTTATCGTCAATCGCCTGGGTCTCAAAACACCAGACACTCGCCTGCGAAAGGGGACCGTCTGGACCTACTTTCAGGGAGCATTTCGCGACCCAGGTCGCGATGAGGGCGCGACACTCATCCTGCAAACCGAAGGCAAGCAGAGTTGGTTCTGGTACATCCCGTTGAGCAATAACATCGTCAGCATCGGCTGCACGGGAACGATGTCGTATATGTTCTCGAAAGGCATGACTCCAGAAGCCATCTTCGACCGTGAGCTGGGCCGCTGTCCAGCGCTGCAGGAGCGGCTCAAAGATGCGACTCGGCACACAGACTACTTCGCCACGAAGGACTACTCATACTTCTCCAAACAGCCCTCTGGACCTGGCTGGGCGCTGGTCGGTGATGCATGTGGGTTCATTGACCCGGTGTATTCATCAGGGGTCTATCTGGCGTTGAAGTCCGGCGAGTTTGTGGCCGATGCGATCCATGATTCACTGAGCAAGAACGACTTGTCACCAGAGTCGCTGGGAGCTTGGTACCCTACCTATCGTCAAGGCGTCGAAAACTTCCGCAAGCTGATCTATGCGTTCTATACCCCGTCATTCAGCTTCGGCGACTTCTTCCGCCAGTATCCTCAGTACCGATCAAATATGACTGACATTCTGATCGGTGCGGTCTTCAAGCCGGGCGTGGATGAAATCTTCCAAGCAATGGGTGAAGTGCTGCCACCGGAAGAGTTGGTTGGTGCCGCGTAAGACGGAATTCATTCCGTCTTACTCTTCCAGTGTCCTCACCTTCTCCATCACCAGTAACCGCCCGCCCGCCCGATACTCCACGAAGGACATGTACTGCCGCATGAGGAACAGTCCACGTCCGCTGGCCTTTTCCAGGTTCTCATCCGCCAACGGATCGGGAACATCTCGCGGGTCGAAGCCCTGCCCTTGATCCTCTATTTCGATATACGCGCGAGTGTCGTCGATGAGGCAAAGGACACGGACGGATTTCGAGACGTCCCGCTGATTCCCATGCTTGATCGCGTTCATCAAGCCTTCTTCCAGGGAGAGACGAACGCCAAATAGATCCCGTGCTGGGTACTTTCGCTCCTTCAGCCAGTCCACAATCTGAGCCTGCACCAGCAACGCCTCTGCTGGATCAGTCGCAAATCGGACATCTAGCCGAACCGCGTCAGTCATTGACGACTCGTCTACTAGATCCCAGCGAGTGCAGCCGCTTGATCATCCTTGATGTCAAACAGCTTGTTGAGCTTCGTGATCTCGAACACGGTTAAGATATCCTTGCGGATCGAGCAGAGCCGCAGCTTGCCTCCCGAATCCTTCACCTTCTTATTCATGGTGATCAATTTGCCGAGTGCTGCACTCGACAGGTATTCGACATTCGTGAAGTCGAGGACAATCTTCTTCCGCTTGTCCTGATCCACCAGTCCAAACAGCTGATTCCCGATCATCTGGATGTTGTTTTCATCCAAAATCTTCTTGTCGACGAAGCGCGCGACAGTGACATCGCCAACTTCTTCGATGTCCAAGCGACGCTGACCGGCTGGGGCCGCCATGGTGGGAATCCCGAAACATGACTGACGAAAGAACAGTGATTCTTTCGCCGTCGAATGAGGAATCTGGGGGAGACGACTGATCTCCTGCCCAGCTAAATAGCTGGCACGATCTTCACACGTGCCAGAACGGCTGTCAACCCAGAATAGAGTGGAGTTGATGCGAGAGCGACTGCTCACGCTGGAGAAGGATGTGGACTCGCGACTCCCGGTCGACTGGTCCGCACGCTTGGGAGAGATCTCGAAGCGAAGGACTTCCCGCCTCCGAGAAGTGCCAGAACATCGGGTGCCGAAACCTGCTCGAACCCGCACAATAGAGAGTGTCTTGATGAGTTCTCGCGGGATGGTTTCTATGCAGTTCTGGATCATTTTTGTCTGCGGAGTGGTTTGCGGGCTGACAAGGCCTGTCTGGGCTCAGGCTCCGACCGAGCCAGCGTCAGAAGTGGCCTCGCCCCCAGCTGGCGGTGCTTACGCGGGCGAAATGCCGGACATCAAGCCGACCTACTTGCAAAGTCCGGACGATCGGCAGACCTGGGACCCCGAACACGTCGATGATTTCTCACTGACCGACCAGACCGGCCAGACGGTGACACTCGACGACTTGAAAGGCCGCCCGTGGGTCGCGAATTTTGTCTTCACCCGCTGCGTGACACAGTGTCCCACGATGTGCGGCGAGATTCGCAAGTTGCTGACGGCTCTTAACACCGACTCGGCGAAACCGAACCCGGTGCGGTTTGTCACGATCACCATCGATCCCCGTCACGATTCGCTCGACAAGATCAAGGAGTTTGCCAAGATCTTCGGTGCGGAGCGGAACGAGTGGCTCTTCCTCACAGGGAATGAGAAGCAGATTACCGAACTGGTTCGCCACGGTTTCAAAGTGGCTGCGTGGGAAAACTTTGGGACCGATCGCCTGCCGGGGATGGAGTTCGCCCACAGCATGCACCTGATCCACGTGGACGAGGCTGGAAAAATCCTCGGTCGTTACGAGAGCTTGAATCTCCAAGACATGAGCACTCTTCAGCGGGTTCTCGAAGGCAAGATCGAGACGCCCCAGCGGCACAAACCCGCTCTGGCTGAGGCACCGCTCCCGGTGGACCCCCTCGCCAATCTGCCCACGTGGGCGAAACGGCTCCCGGCAACCAACGCCTCACTCAACGCTTTGGCCACTCTGCTGCTGCTCACAGGGTTCGTCGCTATCAAAGCTAAGAACATCACTCTGCATAAACGGCTCATGCTCTCCACGTTCGTGGTCTCGACCGTCTTCCTCACCTGCTACTTGACCTATCACTTTGCCCTGAACAAGTACACCGGCGAGCATGGGAAGAAGTTTGTCGGAACTCCCGCCCTCACCAAGGTTTACTTCACAATCCTCATTACTCACGTGATTCTCGCCACAGCTGTGCCATTCCTGGCGTCGATTACCATCTGGAAGGGTCTGAAGGGAAACTGGGACAGCCACCGCCGGTGGGCCAAGGTCACCTTCCCGATTTGGCTATACGTGTCCGTGACCGGCGTTATCATTTACTGGATGTTGTACCATGTCAGTGGTCCGATCGTCTGAGTCCGGTCTATAGTGGTGCAGGAGACATTTTCCATGAAGCGATTCCTGACAGCGACGATTCTCGGCTTGGCTGTGGTGTCATCCACAGCTTCGGTCGCCACTGCCTGCCCAATGTGCAAGTACGCCAACGAAGCCGATCAACACGACGAGGCCGCCAACCGCCGTCCCAAAGCCTTCATGTACAGCATCCTGTTCATGCTCTCGATGCCCCCCACAATCTTGACCATCTTCGGCGTCAGCTTCTACCGTATGAATAAACGTGTCGAGTCCCAAGCTGCGGCCGAAGATGCGAACAACCAGCTGCAATAAACCCGCAAGCCGGTGAAGCAGAGACGCTACGGCGAAGAGAGTTGCTTCAGCCCTCTAGTCGCACAATTCGTCACAATTCTGCTGAATGCCTCTCGTGCTCGCCAACAGTGTACACAAAGCCAACCTCCGCCCCGGCGAGTTCCTCTCTCGAAGAGGCGCTGATTGATTGTCGCCTTTTTCTCCGAAAAAGGACGCCCCTTTGGCGAAGCCAAAGGCGAAGAGATAAACTTGTGCCAAACGTTTACTGCCCCGATCGGTCGTCTTTCACTGCGTGAAAGAACGTCCTTTTCGGAGAAAAAGGCGACAGAGGATCCCCCCTGCTTGGCGAGATATTCGACCCGAAGGCGGAGTTCCAAATCCACGAGCATTGTCGGCCTCATTAATCGCAGGCAGGGGCGGTGGTCTTCATCACGTTTCGGACAGAGGACTCGATTCCCCGCGAGGGCATCCTACGCTGGGAAGGCGAGAAGCAGGGGTGGCTTCGAGCTCACGGGTCTCCCAATGCGGGGCACTGGTCCGATGTCGTCCCCATTCTCCCAGACAAGGAGCGAGCGGAATTCCAACGGCAGTTCCAGCGCTGCCGCGAGGAGTTCCTGGATACCTGCCAAGGTGCGTGTCTCTTGCGACAGCCCGCGCTGGCCCAGATCGTGAGTGACTCGCTGTTGCGGTTTGACAGAGATCGATACCGCCTAGGCGACTTTGTCGTCATGCCAAACCATGTCCATCTGCTGGTCGCCTTCGGCTCAGAGAGCGGCCTGAAAGACCAGTGTGCCTCCTGGCTGCGCTACACAGCTCGTCAAATCAATCTGGCCACCGAGCAATCCGGCAAGTTCTGGCAACAGGAACCGTTCGACCACCTCGTCCGCAGCCCGGAGCAGTACGACTACCTGCGAAAATACATCGCCGACAACCCCCAGAAAGCAAATTTCCGCCCCAGCGAATTCCTCTACCGAAGGTACGCCCTCTGATTGTCGCCTGACCTACCGTGATCGGTTCATGACTACCCAAAGATGCCGAAGAGAAATTTTCGAACTGACCACATCACCTGTGCGTTCGTGAGTTGAATCATATACAGCCAAGTCATCGTCATCGACAAGTCGAAGTTTCTGAAGCATCTCATCTTTCGACCAACGACACATATCTCCAACTTCACCAGTCGTCAGTTTCGAGATCCATTCATTGATTCTCACATGCCAAACGTCGGGAGTATCTTTCTGGATAAACCCGACAATGGCCGCGACAGCCACTCGATTTCCATGCTCCCCCAGTTTGAATCTCTGGATGCCTCCGGTCGAGGCCTGGCTTCGCGGATCAAAGCCCGAGACGTACTCGGTCTCTCGGCCCCTTCCGTTCGGAGAAGGAAGTCGCTTGCACTCGATGACGAGAAACGGCTCATATATCGAATAGCTTCGAACACCGATCAGCGACTCCTCGCCAACATGAACACCGATATCTACTGTCCTCCTGGTAGATTGAGGTGACTCGTGTTTAAATCTCGCCATAGGCAGCAACGACCGTGAGCGGCTGTCCAGAAAATCAACGAGATACGAATTGAGCGTCTTCTCCGCCTCACCTCGCGGACGCTTGGGGTCATCTCTCCATAGCGGAAGTTGAAGGCGGACAAACTCCAATGTCTTGAATACAAGCCCATCACCATCGGATGGCGAAATTGAAAGGCGTCCAACTGCCCCTGAACGCAAGCGATTCGGGCGGCCCATCATCACCAGCCTTGCTCGCGTAGATCGATCAAAGTGTCATCCGCATCCCGAATCGCCGTCGAGCGAATCCAATATCTCAACCGGTCCGGCTTCACGATCAGGATGACATTGCCCTCGTAGTACCTGACGACGCGGACGGTTCGAAGAGACTCGCGACTCTGATCGTAAACGAGTCGATGGAGGGCATCCTTGCAACCGTCATCGAGCCATGAGACATCCGGCTTGTCGCCAAAGTAAAACGGCTGGGCGATCAGTCCGTTCATGCGAATTGACTCTGCGGATTTCAGATTCCGATAGAGGCTGCCCAGCATGCGAACGTACAACGACGAGAACTCTTTTACATTTGCTGTGCTGGCCGCTTTTTTCAGCAATACCGAGTCCTGACCAAGGCGGACATAGTCTGCCATATACTCCAGCACGTCTTCTTTCAATGAGTCTTCCCAGAACGCAAGATCTAGTTCTGTTGGATCATCCGGCATCGGAAGTCGATCGATGTCCAGCTTATTTACGGCAGTAGACCTGCCCGTAAGGGCACGGCTTCCATTTAGAAGAAGGCAGAATTGAAACAGCCTGCGCCGAGTCGTGAGTTCATGTGCAAAAGCCTGCAACGCCTTACGGTCAGACGCTTTACCATGAACCCCGACAATGGATCGCATGAAGTTAAGATGACATCGGTCCCAGTATGCCACTGGAAGCGACTCGTGTTCTTTGATAACAACGAGAGGAGGTTCGTACAGATTGATATCACGAGGTGCTTCAAACCACTGCTGTTTCAAGATAGAGAGTTGGGACTCATCAATACCATCTACGGTCAAAGCGGTTGTAGGCAAATGGAGCTTACCCGTCAGGGATGCCTCAACATTCTTCTTTTCCCCCAGCTTGAACCCCTCGGAGTACACCCATTGCCTCTTCTTTACGTAGTCTCTCAACGTGCTTGTCGTCAATCGTGTTGACAGATCTAGCAACCGTCCTCCGCCCAATAACCCAACTCGCCAGACAAAAGAGTTGTCGTTGGCTTGTAGTTGCGAAATCATATGCCAATCATAATGGTCGATCTCAAATGCAATCCGCTCTGATGCCGAATACGTCCGCCGAAACGTGATGTGATTGATCGGCTGCCCTGAAGCTGGCTCATTGAATGCATGCCATGCCACGGTTTTCGGGTCTGCCCCTTCGTACATTCCTCGCATTGATACGAAGTCCAGAATCGAGTCTAGCCGAGCGAGTGTCATCAAATGACGACGAAAATCTGTAGATTTGCCGTTGTAAAGCACCCCGTGCGGCTGAATCATGCAAAGACACCCACCCGGTACTAACGACATTAGGCTTTTTTCAAGAAACAAGTAGGCGATCTGCTTGAACGGCAACTTTGGCTCTGTCTTCGGACGAGCGGAGTCTACCTTGAACGCTGCATGGGTTAGCTTTTTATCAAACGGTGGGTTACCAACGATGACATCGAACTTGTCAGGCCAAGAATGATTGGATGAGATCGTTGTTTCCGTGTCGAAGAAATCCCCTTCTCGCACGTTTCTCTCTCGCAACTTCTCAAACCGAAGATCCTTCCAGATCGCGTCCGGATGCAATGCATCGCAAATCGCCAGCGACAGGCTAAACGCCGTGAGATCGACAGCTGCGGATTCCATCTCCACGCCGTAGATCGACTGTAAGAGAAGCGCTTTCAGTTGTTCGGCTGTCGGGCGCTGCCAGCGGTGGCGACTTCGCCAGTGAGTCACAAGCCGCTTGAACGCTCCAACAAGGAAAATCCCCGAGCCGCATGCCGGATCAAGGATCTTCTCCTTGCCTGTCATCGAGTCGTACGGCATGACTTGATCGAGGAGCAGGGCGGCCAAGAACGGCGGCGTGTAGACAGCACCGTGACCCGTCACGAATCGCTGGTAGAGTCGGCTGATGACTTCGACCGGAATATGTTCAAAGGAGAACAACTCCCAGAAGTGCTTTTGGCGACCGAGAGTCCTCGCCTCAACCAGCTTGGCAAATTGCTGAAGTTCGCCTGTCGTAAGTTCTGCTTTGTAGTCACCAAGAGCGAAAACGTCGCCGTTGAACTTCTCAGTTTCGAGGTACTTGAGCAGCCTCGTTACGCTCTCGACAGTCCCATCGCGAAGGATCTCCAGAAACGATCTCGCCCCTTTGTGGAACCTGCCGAACAGACCTGCGGGAAATACCTGACGGTCTTCCAGATACTTGATGAGAATGGTGAGTACAAGCAACCGACGGCGCATGGGCTTCTTCGCCCCATCCAGCTCCTTGTCAACATCGACGATCGCCTGAATCAAGCTGCGGTGTGCCGCCGCATCATCTTTCGCCAGCTTCTGATTATCCGGTTCATCCCAAAAGGTTCCTTCTGCCAGACGAAAGGCGGAAAGCCGCCGCCTCTTCCCCAACTCGTCGGAGATGTTGGCTGCCGTTTGCAATGTCTCTGCAGGGGCATAGCGCCGCGTCGCTGTGTTCTTCTTCCAAAAATCTGGTTTCCGCGCACAGCTCAGAATGTCGACCTTGGTCGGCCAAGCAACGTAAACTAGCGGAGCGGCCCCATGCAGCCAGAGTTTATGATGAAGTTCAGCCAAAACCTCTGGGGTGAGGTGCTGTTTGGAATTGTCAACCACATACGCTGCAATCTGCGATGATCGCTTTCCTCTACCCTCGTGGCCACTGAAACGCCGGAAGTAGACATAGCTGATATGCTCAAAACGTGTCGCATCCTCCAGAATCGCTCGCTCGTGGGACGATGTGGCATCCTTGGGTGAAGCAACCGCTACCAATCCGTCAAGATGCCGGCCTTTCGAGTCAACGAAATCGACGATCTTGAGCGACGACACGAGAAGTCCCTTTCATCGGTGCAGTGGTTGTCGAAGATGAGTGTGAACGCCAGTATAGATATCGACGGTTAGAATGAAAATACTTGAGTGGAGCGGATTTGAGCCGCGATTCCACAATCCTGTTCCCTCACCCCACCAGCCCCCCAATCACCTCCCCATGCACATCGGTCAGCCTTCGATCAATCCCGTGGCTCTTCATCGTTAGCCGCGTGTGGTCGAGCCCCAGTTGGTGCAGGATGGTGGCGTGGATGTCGTAGACTTGGGTGGGGTGCAGGCGGTCGAGGGGTTTGTAGCCCCATTGGTCGCTTTCGCCGTGGGTGGTGCCGCCTTTGATACCGCCGCCGCAGAGCCAGTTGGTGAAGCAGTAGGGGTTGTGGTCGCGGCCTTTGCCGCCTTGCGAGGACGGCATGCGACCGAACTCGGTGGTCCAGAAGACGATCGTGTCATCGAGCAACCCGCGCTGCTTCAGGTCGCGGATCAGAGCGCTGGCTCCGCGGGCCATGCCTGTCGCCAGCGGGCCGTGGTCTCTTTTAATGTCCTCGTGTGAGTCCCAGTTCCGTCGCGGAAACCCGTTGTCGTTGCCCGACCAGATCTGCACGAACCGCACCCCGCGCTCGATCAGCCGACGAGCCACCAAACACTTCCGCCCGAAGTGGACCGTCTCCTCCTGATCATTGATCTCCGTCGGGAATGCAGCTGGGACCGCATCAAGGCCGTACATCTTGAGGATATGTTCCGGCTCGCCGCCGATGTCGAGCGCCTCGGGTGCGGCCAGCTGCATGCGGGCGGCGAGTTCGTAGCTGCGAATGCGGGCCTCGAGTCGGGAGTCGCCAGGAGCCTGGGTGAGTGACTCGGCGTTCAGTCGGGCGAGGACGCGGCGCGCGGCCTCATCGCGGTCCTTCGAGATCGCGGGGACGCGCGAATCCGGGAACAGATCGTGAATCGGCGGGTTGCGCCCGGGGAAGACCGTCACGCCCGCGTGCTGCCCCGGCAGGAAGGCTGCGTCCCAGTTCTTGGTCCCGTTCGACGCGAACCCGCGATGATCGGGCAGCACGACAAACGCCGGGAGGTTCTCGTTCTCGCTCCCCAACCCATAGCTGACCCAGCACCCCATGCCGGGGAATCCGGGGTTCTGAAAACCGGTGGCTTGCAGGTACGTCGCCTGACTATGCACTCCAGTCTTGCCGACCATGTTATGGACGAACGCCATGTCATCGACGCAGCTGCCGAGCGAAGCGACAACCTCGCTGAGCGGCTTGCCGCATTCGCCATACGGCTGGAACTCCCACTGCGGCCGCATCCACGGGCCGAGTCCATCTTGAAAGGCCTCGACCGCCTCGCCGAAGTCAGAAGGCTTTCCGTCGAACTTGATGAGGTCCGGCTTGAAGTCGAACAGGTCCACCGCACTCGCCGCCCCACCCATGAAGAGCTGGATGACAGCCTTGGCGCGGGGTTTGTGGTGCGGTTGGCCGGGCCGGAGTGGCTTCGGAGCGTCGTCCGCGAAGAGGCCGTCCTGGTTGAGGAGACTGGCGAGGGCCACGCCGGCGAATCCGCCGGCGACAGTGTGGAGTAGTTCGCGCCGGGAGAGGAGTTGATGATGCGTGAATTGGTTGATGTCTCTCATCCCTCGGCTCCAAGCAACGGGCAGTAAATACAATCAGCCCCACTGAAATGGTATTGCAGATCAGGGAGTTTCTCGCAGTTCAAACGAAACCCGGAAGTATTTGACCTCAACATTGTTGACCATTCCCAGGGCGTACAAGAGTTTCTGATCCGTGTCGCGACAGATGACGATGCCACGGACCGATTGTCCTTTCGTGCAGAGGTTCTGCTTGACCCATCCCATGTAACGCAGAACTTGCCCGACTACCTGATCGGACGGTCGTCCCTTTTTGAGTTCCAGCACCACAAATGTCTTCGTCTTCGGTTCATAGGCCAGAATGTCGATGGGGCCGATTTCCGTCGTGTACTGCTGGCCGATGTTCCCTTCCGAGTCTGTGTAGAGTTCGAGCTGTCGTTTGAAGATCACGTCGAAGTTGCTGACGATGAACTCCTCCAGGTACTTTTCCAGTACGAACTCCGTGCGATCCGTGACGGCAGCGGGCTCCTCCGAAATGGCGAGTTCCGAGAGGTTCTCGCTCACGACAGCCCGGTATTGGTCTTGCGTAAACTCGGCCAGTGTGTGCATCGGAAAGACGACAGTGGGAAAGGCTTTGTTTCGTGGGCTGTCCTGCCATTCGACCTGCATGAAATGACAGTCCGTGTGGACGGGACACTTTCCCGGTGAATATGTCGCGTGACTCGTCACTTTTCCGACTGCTGCTAGAGTCTTTCTTCCTCTCCGGGCAATGATGATGTCACCCGGCTCAATCTCGTGAAAGAACGACCAGTTCATGTTCGTGAGGAGTGACTTGGTTTGTGCAGGTTTCGCAGGAAATGCCTTTGCGATCTTGGCCGCTAACGCTTCTTTCGAGAGTTCTGAAATGTCACCCAGTTGGTCCCAGCCGATGGAGATGACGTTATTCGTTTGGTCGAATTCCCACACCCTGTCAAAGAGTTCAGGAGGATTGGACTGCACAGGGGCAATCACCCAGTAACGAGGCATCGTTGTTGTTCCTTGATTCGGAATGATCGCGAGTTGGCTCAGACTCTGCCGCGAGCGCTTGGGTTGCAGAGCAGGGGTGGGAACGCACAGACTCAGCATAGAATCTCTTGGATGCCACTGTCACCGTGGCATCCCGAGCGATGTCGGTTTGGCATATGAAGCAGAGAGGCTGCGTGAGTAGTCTGTCCCCCGTAACCTCCTCTGGGCAGCGAAAGCTGCCGCAGCATGTAGCCGTGGGCGCAGCGGCGGCAGCCGCCTGCCCACGGACTCCGATCATCAACACTGAACCAGCCGCGAGAGCGGCGGCAGGAGCCCGTCGCGGGAGCGTTCACCAAACTCGTTTATCACTTCGTCTTCGGCACCAAGTACCGCCAGCCCCTCATCCGCCGCGAGTTTCAAGACCGGTTGTACGAATATGTCGGGGGCACGATTCGTGGGATGAAGGGCCATCTGATCGAGATTGGTGGCGTCGCCGATCCTCGAAGCTCTGCTTCGCCGAGTCACACAGGTCCCACTCTACTGCCTGTCAGTCACGACCTCAATCAATGCCGGTTGCAGCGTGTCATTCCACTCTCTCGACGTATTGCTCTCGGCACAGCGCTTCTTCGCCCCGGAGGGGCAGCCACAGATCAGCCTGGGGCACAGCGCAGCGCCGCCCCAGGACACGATCCGAGGAAGAGGATCTCAGCCCTGAAAGGGCGAAACACCATCGCGTGAGATTGTGTCACCCTTTCAGGGCTTCGAACACCGCGTCGACTTTTGACCCAGGGCGGCGCTGCGTGGCTGACGCCATTTCGCTCTGCCTTGGGCTGGTTTGTGGCTGCCCCTGCGGGGCGTCGGAGGAGTTGGTATTCAAGTGGTGTCGAGACCAATGCTCTCGACGAATCGCCGTGGGCTGGCGGCGGCTGGGGCCGCTGCGCCCACGGCTATCTGAAGCTGCCGCTTTCGCGGCTAAGAGCGATGTGTCAAGATACATAGCATAGGGTGCGGCGGCGGAGCTGGTTATCAGGAAACTCGAACCGAGAACGATCATGGAACTGACACTGGAATACGAATGCGAAGCTGACGGGCGGTGGCTGGCCGAGGTACCGGAGTTGCCCGGCGTGTTAGCCTATGGGAGTACGGCGGATGAGGCTATGACCAAGGCTGAGGTGCTGGCCTTGCGTGTGCTGGCCGAGCAGATCGAACAGTGCGAGACGCGACCGCAACCGGTGCATTTTCTGGTTCCCACACCATGAGCCAGTGGCCAGCCATCAAAGCGAATCGACTGCTGGCCGCGCTGCTGCGACTGGGGTGGTCGATTAAGCGGCAGCCAGGCTCTCATCGCACACTGCGGCGCGAGGGGTGGACCGATGTGACCTTTGCGTTTCACGATGGCGAAGAAGTCGGCCCCCGTATGCTGTCACGATTGGCCAAACACACAGGGATTCGACCTGAAGATTTGTAGATTCCCATCGTTCCCAAGCCGGAGCATGAGAACGAGACAAATGCTCTCGACGGGTCGCTGTGAGCACAGCGGTCGTCGCCGTCAGCCGACGACGACAGTCACCATCCGGCTCACGCCGGACGCTCGCTATCCCCCCGCCCCAAACAGCGCCACGCTGGCCGTGAAGCCATGAATGTAGTTCTGCCCAGCGACCGGTCCGAGTTCGCCTTGGGCGAAGAACCCGGCGAGGGGGATGGAGCCGGCGACATCCTGGATGGCGTGGGCGTCGTGATGCGGGGCGGTGAACATCTTTGTCCCGCGCCCGTTACAGCTGAACAGCAATCCGCCAGCTGCGGGTCCGGCTTCGAGGGAGCGGGAGAGGAGCGATCGCAAATCCTCGTCTGCGGTGCTGGCGTCGCGGACATGGAACTGCATCGTCTGGCCGGTGCGGATCAGGTTGCCGAGGGCGAGGGCGCCGCTCTCGCGATCGGCTCCGATGACGTTCGCGATCAGGAAATCTCCGCGCTCGAATCGATCCTTGTATTCACTCATCGCCAAGCCGACATGTACCCCGCGCTGAATTAAGAGCTGATCAGCGGGGCTTGAATCGCGGTACAGAGTGTTGAGCTGTTCGAGGGCGGGGCGACCGCCGAGTTCGACGAGCATGTTTCGATTGGCGCGAGTCACCACAAAGTGCTGCCCGATGGGACGGCACCCTTGCGAGACGACCGAGCGGATGGAGACCGGCCCGCCGACAACCACGCCAACGCTGCCGTGATCATACTCGCCATCGTTCAGGAACAAACGATTCTCGCCGGGTGCGCTGGCCCCACTCGCCATACCGCCCAGGACTGGCAGGCCTGGGAACTCAGCTGCGAAATGTGCGAGCATGGAGTCAACAGAGCAGGAGAAGGGATCGCCGAGCAGGAACGCAGCCCGAGGAGAGGCAGCCACGATATCGGCCGATGGGGCCCCCGTCGCCAGCAAGCCATCGAGCGTCCGCTCGAATGCGATATGAAACGCATCCACTCCACAGCCCGGCAATGATGCCACCCAGACCGCGATGGACGGCCCGTTCTCGTACTCATGCCCGTTGGCTGCCACGGATTCCGCTGTACAACCGACCAGGACACGGGATTTCAAGGACTCGAACAGATGCCGCCCGAAGCCGGGATCAGTGGTGTGGTGGGGTGACACAAAGACAAAGGCCAGATCTGCGGGTTGCCCCGCGAGCTGTTGATCAATGGAAGCGACAGCCTCGCGAACCGCTTGGCGCGTCTCGTGGACTTGATTTCCGGCACTCGCAAACCGCATTGGGAGGCTTTCTGAAGAACACACTCGGCATGAATACTGTCACTCTGACCGGGACAGGCGTTGGGATCAAGGCTGGGGAGAGAGACATCAGCGGGGATCGATCGGTCTCGGATTGAACCGAGGCCCGACGTGCCGGGGACTTTCCGTGCCCTGAGTCCCCAAAACGTTCGTCTCTGGTTGAGTTACGATGCCAGCCTACAAATCGGATCAACGCCACATCAATTGATTGACCTGAAAAAACACGCAAAAGCGAATACGAGAGAGGAGGTCGCTGGCTGTCGCATCAGTCACACGGATCGCCTTGCAAATGGCCGCCGATCTCGCCAGCAGCATCAGATGTATTCAAACGGTCACCACCACCCGCCAACGGTTCGAACACTCTCAACAACCTCAAATGACGACACTGAACTTTCGACATCTCGACGGGCAGTCCGTTCTCAAACGCGAATCGATATGTCATCTTGAGATTTCCGTCGGCGTACACCTCAGAAAAGTTTTTCCCGGAAAGTGTAATTCGAGTTGTGTACCCGACTGCCACAATACCCAGCGCGAAATAGCACAATATCCATGCCGGAATCATATACTTGCGGATTCGAGAATCCGGAGTGATCTCCCGAATGGACGAAAAACACAGTATCACGAGAACAGACAGCATGGGCAGCCAGAATCTGGTGTCATAATAGGGCCACGCAATCATCAGTGCGGAATAGGAAATGAAATACAATGCGACTGGCAGCATGTTCCGGTTATTCACCAGGGATTTCGCACCCCGCAGAGCAATAATCCAAAGTAAACCACCGGAGACATAAAACGCAGGACTCAACCACAAGAGTTTCGATTGCGGCGCATTCAGGAACAACTGTCCAAACTCAGACAACCGAAAACATACATTCTTGTAGATGAAACCGATAATACCAAACTGACCCATCTCAGTCAGTAAAGACTGAAAGTAACTCTGCTTCATTGAAAACTGTGTGGCATACCAGTCCATCCTTTGAACCAACAGAAACAAGGCGACTAACGCAGGGACGACACCACAGAGGGTCATCACTGCCACTCGCTTGGCACGGCTGCGAATGTACACGCGGGCGAACAGGTGGTCAGCATGTAGAATCACTGTCAAAAAGACAGCTGGAAACAGTGCCAGACCCACTGACCGGCACTGTAATGCGGCAATTGACAGGATGAAACAACACAGAAAACTCCACCATTTTGTCGTTCCCGACTGACTGCTAAACAGACATGCAAAATAGACTGCCAAGGAAGAGACAGCAAAGTAAAGGAGCTCTGACAGTGGAATCGCAGCTGACTTCACGGTTAACCATGAGGACAGGACCAGTGTCACTGCAAGTTCCGTCGAATTGGCAGTCCAGTGACACCATGCTCGCAGCACCCAGAGTCCGATCGCCAAAAACACAAGATTCAACAAACACAACGTCGACGAAGAGGCGAAGCCAGTCTTCAACAAGGCTCGAACTACGAAGGGATAGCCAACTGGAAACTGGTCGACCTTTCCTTCCACCAAATAACCATGCCCGTGGTGTTGGGAGACTGCCATAGTCAGTAGTCGGCCTGCGTCAAAATTCAATCGGAGCGGCGAGGCAATCTGAATCCCGTAGGCGACGACGAGGAATGCACAAAACACCCTGACCAACCGACGAGCCAGTGAATGCTGTTGCGATAAAGACGCACTCACGAGGCATCTCCCGGGTTGTTGAAGATTGCTTGAATGTTGAAACAGCTTCCACAGCTCCGCTCGTCGCGAACCCCTCGGTCCTCGTTTCGTTGTGCAGTCTAGCTCTCGGTCATCAGATGTCGAGGAGGAGTTCTACAGGTCATTCGCCCGTGTGCGGCCAGATTTTACGGCACCTGTGAAAACGCCCCACGTCCAGCCCGCAGCGCCCGCCAAGGCCGCGTGCCGGACACCCATCGCTTGGGCCGAGACTCGACGCATTCGTCCGGTTCGAGATTCGATCAGTGATACGATTTTTTTTTCGTGGAGAAACGCGACAAAAGATCCCCGATTACTGTGCAAACCGAGGTTTCTGGCACGCGGCCCTGGCTGGCGCGGCGGGCTAGACAGAGTTTCCCGCCACGCTCGGGGCTTGGCGGGAAACTCGCCAGGGCGTCGAGCGTTTATCCCGGTGCCAAAAAATCTGGCGGGACACATTCGCAGCATCCCTATTCGCGGTCTCAGCTTTCCCCCAAAGGTCTGACGCATTCCGGTTGCCGGTCAGGCTCTCGCTCGCGATGATCCGTTGGACTGTGCCACAATCCCTCTCACATTTGGTGGACCTGTTGATGCCGATCGACTCTCACGACATTCATGTTCGCGTGCGGTACTGCGAGACCGATGCGATGGGTTATTTGCATCACGCCAACTATTTCAATTTCTTTGAGATGGGGCGGACCGAGCTGTTCCGGGCTCAAGGCGGGAATTATCGGGTGATGGAAGAGCGTGGATATTTCCTTGTCGTGGTCAAGATTGAGTGCCACTACAAGGTTCCATCTCGCTTCGATGACGAGCTGCTGATTCGCACTCGGATCTCGCGGCTGACACCCGCCAAGCTGGAGCATGAGTACGAGGTGTTTCGTGCGGGTCTCCCGGTCGCAAAAGGACACAGTGTGCTGGCCTGCGTCGACCGCGAAGGGAAAGTGCAGAGGATCACCGATGAGATTCTCTATGGGATTGAGAGTTCGGAGTCGACCTGAACAAGAATGCGGTGACTTCCCCGAGGGGGCAGGTTTTCCGCGTGCCTGTGCGTCTCGCTGACAATCAGGCCACCACGGGGTCACTCGCTCTCAGGAAGAAACACGAAAGGCACGAGACACACGAAAACAGAGGGGCCGGAGACAAAAGTCGACACTCACTTTTCCGAGTCTGTGGCACCGGCTTTCATGGGTTCCCCCAAACAAGTCTCCCCACTTTTCGTGTGTTTCGTGCCTTTCGAGGTTCCAATTTCCCCTCCCCCAGTGGTCAATGCCGAGAAGAACCGAAATACCGGCTGCAAACCACCGGTTTTCTCCTCCGGGGCGACACGCTCGAATCGGCAGCGTCTGACCGACTATGATGTCGCTTTGACTTTTTGTGGCGCCGAAGTGGACAGGGGCGGAGCCGATGCTCTGGGAAGTGGAAATTCATCCGATCGTGGGCGAAGTCGACCGCGAGGGACAGCGTGTTCTGACCGAGGCTCGTGCTCAAGGGGCCGCCAGCATCCGCACAATTCGGGCGGCCCGCTCATTCCTCGTCGAGGGGACGCTCGACGAGGCCACCGTGCGGTCGCGCGTTGTGCGTTTGCTGGCCGACGGTGTCGTTGAGACCTGCCGTGTCCGGGCGTTGCCTGCCGATGCCGCCTCGGCTGCTCATCCCGCCGACTCGCAGGGGCTGAAGCAGATCAACGTCCTGTATAAGCCGGGCGTGACAGACAACGTCGCCGAGACAGCTGCGAGTGCGTTGAAATCCCAGGGACTGGCCGTCGTCCGTGTGGCGACCTGTCGGAAGTATTGGATCAACGCCGATGCAGGGGTTGCCGACTTGCAGAAGTTGAGCCGCAGAGTGCTCGCCAACGACGCCATCGAGCAGCTGATTCATGGCCCACTGAGGCTGGCCACAATCGCGGTCGGCTCCGAATACAAGTTCAAGCTGACGACGATCCCGATGAGGGAGATGGACGATGCGGCACTCACTCATCTGAGCAAGCATGGGCAGTTGTATCTCTCGTTGGTGGAGATGCAGACGATCCAGCAGCACTTCGTCGAGCAGCACCGCGATCCGACCGATATCGAGCTGGAGACCGTGGCGCAGACATGGAGCGAGCACTGCTCGCACAAGACGCTGAAGGGGCGGATTGCCTACCGCGATGAGAACGGTACGCGGCAGTTTGAGAACATGCTGAAGGAAACCGTCTTCGGTGCCACACAGACGCTTCGCAAGCGATTCGGCGCAGACGACTGGTGCATTAGTGTCTTTAAGGACAATGCCGGGGTCGTGAAGTTCAACGACACATTCGACATCTGCTTCAAGGTCGAAACGCACAACCATCCGTCGGCCATCGAGCCCTACGGCGGCGCGAATACCGGTTTGGGCGGCGTGATCCGCGACCCGATCGGAACCGGGATGGGAGCCAAGCCGGTGTGCAACACCGATGTGTTCTGTTTTGCCCCTCCGGAGACGCCCGACAGCGAGTTGCCTCCTGGTGTGTTGCACCCGCGCACCGTGATGCGCGGCGTGGTTTCCGGAGTTCGCGACTACGGCAACCGCATGGGCATTCCGACCGTCAACGGAGCTGTGTTCTTTGACGAGCGGTATATCGGCAACCCGCTGGTCTACTGCGGCAACGTCGCACTGCTGCCCGTCGGGATGAGCGAGAAGCATGTGCATCCTGGCGATCTGATCGTCGCCGTCGGGGGCCGCACAGGTCGCGACGGAATCCACGGAGCGACGTTCTCCTCCGCAGAGCTGACGCACGAGAGCGAGACCATCTCCGGCGGCGCTGTACAGATCGGCAACGCGGTGCAGGAGAAGATGGTCCTCGATGTGATCTTGGAAGCGCGCGATCGCGGGCTGTATCACTCGATTACCGACTGCGGAGCGGGGGGATTCAGCAGTGCTGTCGGTGAGATGGGCGAGGAGTCCGGCGCCGAAGTCTGGCTCGACAAGTGCCCGCTGAAGTACAGCGGATTGTCGTATACCGAGATCTGGATCAGCGAGGCGCAGGAGCGCATGGTTCTCGCGGTGCCTCCCGAGAACTGGGAAGCCTTCGAGCGTCTTTGCGCCTCAGAAGGGGTCGAAGCTGTCGCGTTTGGGCGGTTCACCACCGATAAGCGGCTGCGACTGTTCTACCACGATGAACAGGTCGGAAATGTCGCGATGTCGTTCCTGCACGATGGGCGCCCACCGGTCAATCGCGAAGCGGTGTATTTGCCTCCGCCCGAGTCAGCGCGGCTGGTTGCACGCAGCGTCACCGAATCGCAGACCAGGGGGCTGACGCCATCCCGCTCGACTTCGGGTCCCGACGACTTCAATGCCGCGCTCCAGCGCATCCTCGGCTCGCTCAATGTCTGCTCGAAAGAGTGGATCATCCGCCAGTACGATCACGAGGTCCAAGCGGGCAGCGTCGTCAAACCGCTCGTCGGCATCGCCAACGATGGTCCCTCCGACGCAGCTGTGGTCCGGCCGGATCTCGGATCGATGCGCGGAATTGTGATCTCGAACGGTATGAACCCCCGCTACGGCGACTGTGACCCCTACTGGATGGCCGCAGCTGCGATTGATGAGGCGCTGCGAAACTGTGTGGCGGTCGGGGCCGATCCCGCGCGGATCGCGATCCTTGATAACTTCTGCTGGGGCAACACCGAACGGCCCGAGACGCTTGGCTCGCTCGTGCGGGCCGCACTGGGCTGCCACGATGCGGCGCTGGTGTACGGCACCCCGTTTATCAGTGGCAAGGACTCGCTCAATAACGAGTTCAAGTACGACGACACCGACGGGAAGAAGAAGGTCATCACCATCCCTTCGTCGCTGTTGATTTCGGCCATCGGGCAGATCGAGAACGTCGAGAACGCCGTGACGATGGACCTGAAGTCGGCGGGGAATCATTTGATTCTGGTGGGCCGTACGAAGTCAGAAATGGGCGGCAGTCACTTTGCCTTCGTGCAAGACCTCGACGGCGGTACCGTGCCGCGCGTTGACTTCGTCCAAGCTCCGCAGACGCTCACTGCGGTCCATTCGGTGTTGGCAGCGGGCCTCGTTCGTAGCTGTCATGACCTCAGCGAAGGGGGCTTGGCCGTGGCTCTCGCCGAGATGGCGTTTGCCGGCGGGCTGGGCGTTGAGGCCTCGATCGCGGGCGTCTGTCCGGAATCGCGTGATGCTGTCGACGCTTTGTTCTCCGAGAGCCAGACCCGATTCGTACTGGAAGTCGAGGCCCAGAACGTCGAGAGAGTTCTCGCCACGTTGAAGGCCGCCAGCACTCCCGCCTTGGATATTGGTCAGGTGACAACTGCCCCTCGACTGAAGATCAGCGGGTCGACGGGAGTGATCCTAATCGACGCGGGTCTGGCCGAGCTAAAAGCAAGTTGGCAGAACCCGTTGAAGTGGTGAGGAATTGCGAAACAGCACTGGCGATCAAGTTGACCGCCAAAAGGCGATAATGCTTTTGCGTATCCCAGTCTTCTCATCACACGAGTAAAGCCAAGCGACTCTCAGGAAAACCTTGACAGACTCTCCCATCTAGGATCCCGTCATCTTGTGGTACACCCGAATCGTCTCGGTAGTACTGCTTGAAAAAGTGGGCCACTCCAGCAGAGCGGCACTGCGAGTCGATATCCCGCACCCAGTCCAGGTCCATTAGTCGACGACTGCCCTTCTTGGCGCGTTCACATCCCGTGATCACCCAGTCGATCCCCCACAGATACTGGCAAAAGTCCATCGCCTCAATCAATGGCTCAGCCGAGATGAATCGAACCGCAGCTGGAATCTTCAGCAGTGTCTCGACGCGGTGTAGAGAACTATTACAGCCCGCTGTCACTCCGAGCCACACGTTGGGATATCCCGTCCCCCAATCGTCAGGCAGGCAATCGACGATCCGATCGGCTCGCTTTGTCAGGACCAGCCAGTCGAGGTGCGGGCAATCTGCGATCACTTTCCAGGCCTCATCGCGCCACCCATCCGCCCCCGGATGAAAAAAGTCGGACATCGAGCACGTAAACACCCTCGCCCGCCGCCCTTCCTCTTCCGCTCGACGATTCCAGCGAGCCGGATTGTCCCAATTCTTGGTCCGCATCGGACCCTTGAACGGCTCGTGGCCACCCCGCCGCATGATCGTGTCGATGTAACAGAACCGACACTCTTCACTAACCTTGTGGCAGCCCCACCAGAAGTTTTGAGTGTGATCGGTCCAACCGATACCGGTGTGCTCAGCCATGACGATCCCTCCACTGCTCTCGACATCCCCAGTGTTCAATCGGCAGAGAAGTCTAGGTTTGCGACTCGATTGACTCCATCCGAATTGGTAATTGACATTCACTGTGTACACCAGTATAGATAACCGTCGCATTCCGGCAAACAGCGATTCCCATTTCCACAATTCGATAAAATCAGGGGCCACTGATGTCAGACAAGAATCACAGTTGGAGAATTGGCGCCCCGCTTCCGCTGATTCGACCACATAGCCTTGCCAAGCATCGAGTGATCGAACAGTACCTGTTAAGGTACGTCAAAACCCTCACTAGCAACCCTCGCATGGACAAGTTGCGTCTCACACTTGTGGACGGATTTGCCGGGGGTGGAATGTATCGCGACGAGCTCATGAAAGATGATCGGTTTGGATCACCGTTGCTCATGCTTAAAGCAATGCGAGATGCAGAGGATGTGGCCGTCGAAGGGCGAACGAAGGAGTTCAGGCTCGATGTCGAGTATTTCTTCATTGAGAAGGATCGTGATGCCTTCGAACACTTGAAGGCAACCCTCAATAGTTCTGCTTATCAGTCCGTCGTCGCAGAAAAGGCAACACTGCTGAACGACACTTTCACGAATCAAGTCGAGCGGATCGTCAGGCACGTGAAGGAGCAGAGCGACAAGAAGAGAGTGATCTTCGTCCTTGACCAGTTCGGATGGATCAACGCCCCTATGCCACAGCTCCGCCACATCCTTAGTGAGCTTGAAAACGCTGAGATTATACTGACATTCGCGACAGATACGTTGATCGACTATCTCAGCACTAACGAAACCACGCAGAAGAGTCTTGAGAAAGTCGGCCTGCCGATTGGCTCCGAGAAGATTTTGACGTAACCATTCACACCCCGGCTGCATGACCGTTTGAAACTGGTCTTTCCGAGAATCTCGAAATCGGCGACATCTGGTGCATGTCACTGGATCAGATC
>JAYWHX010000127.1:0-10690 GCA_043777375.1 Planctomycetota bacterium
ACGCAATCCTTCACGCGGACCACCCTCATTTACCTGACAACCCCAATCCCGGACAGTGCAGGCCGCCGTTTTTGATGCGTACCACCTGGCTGTGGTGACTCCGCAGCGGCAGCGGTTTTGGTGAACACGCAGGCCCCGTGAACGAGCATCGTCCACAAACACATCCATCGCAGACTGTAATTCATAGTGTCGGACTCGTCATCAATTCAGGAGCGGTTTCACGATCTCTCTTCAGTCCCCACAGACAGGAATGTCTCTGCCACTGATCAGTGGGGCAGACATTCCTGTCTGCCCATTCTGCAAAAAAAACTCTGTACATGCTCTAAGGAGCGGGCTGAGGGCTGGGATTTGGTTCGGTGGCTTCTGGCAACTTACTCGGCGGGGATTCGAGCGACGAACTCGGAGCGGCACCGGGCAGGCCACCGACTGATCCCGGTAAGGCGTTGGGGACTGCTGCTGGCTCTTCTGCTGGCTCAGTAGTGACAGCTGGCTCTGCTGGGGGAGTTGCGACCGGAGCAGCTCCAGGCAGCCCCTGTGTGGCGGGCGGGGGGCCGAGTGTGCCGGGTGGGGAACTGGGGGCCGGGGGAGCAGTTGCCTCCGCGGGTTGCTCCTTGTCCTTCTCATCCCCCGAGCCACTGAGCCACGACCAGATGCCCGTGATCGCGACGATGAGAGCCACCAGTGCAACGAGCGCGCCGAGCTGGTTCTTTGGGTCCTCGAACGGATGCGGCGGCTCAACCTCATCAGACTTGGGGCGCTTCTTCTTGAGTTTCAAGACGGGAGGTGGATCGCCCTCGGCCCCGTTCTCCGGCAGAGTGAAGCTATAGCCTTCGATGTCATCTGGGGATTCGACGGTCAATGGCTCGGCGACCTGGAGGGATTCCATGGGCGGAAGCCGGTCAGATCCGAAGCTGCTGGGAGCGGGTAAGGCATCACTTTCGGTATACGCCTTGGCCGGAGACATGCCGCGTTTGAAGCCCGGATCGCTCGAGACCACGACTTGCGACGATGCCTCAGCCGTTGGAGCTGGCGGCTGGCCCGTGGACTGCGAGAGCGAGACCCCCATCAAAGGTGGAGGCGGAATAATCAGTGACTGCTCACACTGGGGGCACGTCACCGTGCGGCCCGCGCGGCTCGCATCGCGGGCCTCGAGCTTGGCCCGACAATGGGGACAGCCGAAGAAATATCCCGCCATGGGTCACCTCGATCATGGAACTTGCTGAGGAACTGTCTGTCCTGCAAGGATACCAAAACCAACGGGCGAGACTGAAGCCTGCGCCTTGAATCCGTCATCACCGGGTGTGCAGCATGAAAGCGGGCCCAGAGGACAACCAGTTGACGTCAAACCGGCAGCGTCATTCGATTGCAGCATCCAGAGTGCCTCACTCGAAGGCGAGGCGGGGCAGGAGTCAGGAAGCTTTGCGGATAGCCCCAGCCCAGGTCACGCAGTATTCGTCTTGAAGGAATTTAAACTCAGGCCTGCTGAGGCAAAAGCGGGGGGGATTCGGCAGCGAAACCAGAGTCATTCGCCATAGGTCGACAGGCTGATGTCAATCCATCAGAGAGTGTCACGCAGAGACGCAGGGGGCGCAGAGAGGAGAGGCTGGCTTGTATGATTTCTCTGCGTCCCCTGCGCCTCTGCGTGACACATTTCTTTGAAATGGTTGAGACCAAATTCAACACAGAGCTTGAACTCCGTCAGCGTATCACTCAAGGCTCTCGATTCTGCGAACGGGCATTGAGGGCTGATTCGTCACGGGTAAGCCTGTGAAAGCCTCTATTAGGGATGTTGCGTGCCAGCCGTCGTCTATGACGGGGCCATCCGCAAAGCCTCCTGACCCCGCCACCCCGACTGTTCCTAGCCTTGAGGAGATATTCTCCCTGCCTCTGGAGGCTTCAAGTATCTGTATGCAGGGAGAGATTCAAACCGGCTGCTGACCTCTGCGTACTCCTCGCCTCTGCGTGACCTCTCTCCAGCGACGAGCTGAAGTCTTCCCTCGTCCTCGGATTGCCTGGCGATTACGGTGCGACCGGAGTGGATCCGCTGCTCGACGAATACCCCGAGCTGGGGGCGATCACGGGAGGAGTCATCTGAGCGGGAGTCTCGGGAGGTTGACTGAATGGAGCAGGGCGATTGAGCCAGCTCCAGCCCCCCACGCTGACAGCGGCTCCACAGACGAGAGCGAGAGCCCATTTGCCATAGGGTGGGGGACTCTTGGGGTGCCTTTCCAAGTAGTCGATCCGCGCGTTCAACTCCGGCCACAGGCTCTCGGGACGATCGTAGGTCAGATTCGGGTCAGTGGCTCCGAGGAGGACCATTGAGGACTGGAGCGACTTGGCCCGCAATCGGCATTCAGGGCAGGTCGACGTGTGGCGACGTAGCTCCTCGATGCGCGCGGGATCGTCGAGATCATTCCCGACCCACAGCGCCAATTCGAGTCTCACTTCGTCGCAGTTCATTCGGGATACCGTTGAGGGTTGAGGGTTGAGGGTTGATTCTTTCGCTCATCGCTCAACGATTTTTCGGTTGTCGTCTCGACCAGGCTTCCTGAAATCGGTTGCGTGCTTCAGCCAGACGCCAGCGGATGGTCGCTTCTTTCCGGTCGAGAATCGCTGCAATCTCGCTCGATGAGAATCCTTCCAGATCTCTCAAAATCAGAACCGTGCGAAACTGTTCCGGGATCTGATCGACCACGGTCCGGATTTCCTCATGCAGTTCTTGCTGGATTTTGGGGTCAGCTGAGGCTGGATCGGGTGAGCGGTCTCCCGCGTAATCGGTGAAGAAGAACGACCAGATTCGCCGGCGACGCTTCTGGCGGCGGTGGTAGTCCAGCGAGAGGTTGACTCCAATCTGGAATAGCCACGGGGCAAAACGCCGAGAGGGGTCGAACTGGTCGATCCGCTCGTAGACGCGCAGGAAAGTCTCCTGCGCCAGGTCTTCGGCGATATCCGGATCGCGGATGAAGCGACCAATGACCCGCAGCAGACGCCGCTCATAACGCCGGACCAGCGCCCCAAACGAATCTCGACGGCCGCGCCGAGTCTCTTCAACCAGTCGAGCATCGCCCGCCCGGTCGTCCTCGTCGACGATCGTTTCGTCTGGAACCATCATTCGCCGTTGATCAGTTCGCATGTCCGGCACTCCCCTCGAGTTCTCAGCCGGTTCCAACTCTTCAGTTATAGAGAGGATACGCAAGTCTCGGGAGAGGTGTTGGGAGAATCCTCGGAGTTTCCCTCGATCCAGGAAGGAGATCAGCCTGTCCATCAGAGGCGTTGGAATCGAGGTGTGGAGGTGCTGCCTCTCACCCCGTCAGCCCACGAATCAGCCATGCTGGATGAGTTGCGGCAGATCGCAGGGCTCCTCGTCGAGGGGCATTCGAATGAGATGGCTTGCCCCATGTCATAATTGCAAGATACTACTGCAATGGACTTTAACCCATTTTCAAGCTTTTCAGATCTCACCTCAAATAGGCTACATAAGCTGGGACGACTTTGCCGATAAGTCTGAATGTGCGTGCCACACTGCGCGAATGATCCGGCTCCGGGGGGCAACCGGTCGGATCAATTCAAGAGTGTCGGCACATCTCCCGAGGCGCGGAATCCTCCCAACCTCATCGCGGAAAGTATCCCACCCATGACTGGTCGCCCCGGTTTCGCTCGTCGCCATTCGTGGTCGTTGGCTGGCGCTCTTGCAGCTGCCTTGCTGGCCCCCGCATTCGAATGGGGTGTCTTTGCCGCTCCACCAGAAGACGGTGAAGTGGAGTCCACTGGCGCGGGGCTTCCGGGCTCCCGGCAAAGCCAACCGGACAGCATGGTTCATCTGAACCACTTGTCTGCCCCCTGGGCCAAGGTCTTCAAGGATTTGGCCGAAGGCACGCATTCCACGCTGGAGATGCAAGCTGCCCCCCCAGGAAAATTCAGCCGACACGACTGGCACAAGCACACACGGACCGAAGCGGTCCGGATTCTGAATCGCGATCTGGACAAGCTGGGCTATCGCATCATCGAAAAGGGGCCCTCCCTGATCGTGGTGGAAATTAAATCTGTGCATGTCGACTACGTTCGTCCCGTGGTTGGAGAGCGTCGGGCCCCCTTGATCGCCAAGGACGAACCGCCAGTCGAGGTCGCTTCAGACGAAGAGACCAACGAAGTCCGAGTCGTCAAGCACGAGCGGCCGACAGCGCCTCGCGACGCCCAGCCTCGTTCCGCAGCGGTCCACCCGATTCGTGATCGTCAGGACCAGCGGGTCGTCCAGATCCAGCATCTCGACGCCGCGAACGATGAGTCAACGACTGCTCAACCCTCTGTCGTATCTCCTGAGGCCTCCGACTCTGTGACATCCGTCACCATCAAGCCGACGAAACGCCGAGCCTCCGAGATCGCTAAGCAGATCCACGCGGCCTTCGGCGATCGGTCCCGGTTGGCAGATGCCGGACCAAATAATCTCCCCGCGTTCGTCGTTTCGCACGCTCAGGCTCCGGATGCCCCAGACAGCGCCGAATCACTCCAGCCCCATTTCACGGTCGAGATTGACGCGGATCGCAACGAGCTGATCCTGACTGCCAGCGAAGACCGGGTGGCCAATCTGGAGAGCCTGATCCGTATGCTGGACAAGGCTCCGACAGCGCGTGGACAGAAACAAGAACTGGTCGCTGGGCACGCTGCATCTGTTGCCGAGCGACTGCAACCTCAGCTGTCCCAACTCGTGGCCGATCGCCGAGAGTTGCCAGCCCCTGCAGCGAAGCGTCGCGGCCCCGAACTGGCTCAGGCTGAATCCGAGCCGACCACTGCGGAACCGGAAGTCGGAACCGCCGAAGAACTGTTCAATCGAGGAAGCAAGTCCACGACGGAGGCCGAGGGGCCTCAACCGGGGGCGATGAGCGAGGAGGAGCCGAGCAACACATCCCCACAGGATACGTTGCCGGCCCTCCTCGATACTCTCAAGGGGGATGTCTCTCTCGAATCGATGCCCGATCTGGATTTATTGATCCTGCGGGGCAACGAGAAGGACGTCGAAGCGGTCATGCGGGTCATTCGCACGATCGAGCAAATGGCCGAAGGCAGCACGCCAGAGATTCATCTCCGGCGGCTCGAGCATGTCGACTCGCAGTCGCTGGCCATCCTGCTGACACAGGTTTACGAGAAAATGACCACGCTCCGCAGCGCGACCGCGCAGAAGAGCGAAGCGCAGATCGCGGTGATCCCGGTCGTCACGCCGAACGCCGTGCTGATTCTGGCACCGGCAAATGCTCTCGAATCGGTTCTCGAATTGACCAAGGAACTCGACCAGCAAGTTGACCCACAACATCAGGTCGAGGTGTTCCCGCTCGAATACGCGATCGCTTCGCAAGTGGTCACCACCCTCGAAGGGTTCTACCCGAACGACGCAGCGCTGCGTCCCGGTCTCTCGACACGCATCCGTGTTTCCGTCGACACCCGGACCAACTCCGTCATCGTCCAAGCTCAACCTCGCGATATGCAAGAGGTTCGCAGTCTCATCAAGAAGATTGATCGCGATGAGGCCGGATCGGTGGCTCAGGCCAAGATCATTAAGCTGAAAAGTGCGAATGCTGAGGAGCTGGCGACGTTCCTGCAAGGTGCAGTCCAAAGCATCCTCACCGGCCAATCCGCCACGGGGCAGGGCGGAGGAAATACCGGAGGCGGCGGGCAGAACAGTCAGCAGCTGCGCGAGACGAAATCCGTTGTGCTGGAGTTTTTGGCCAATGACAAGAGTGCCCAGGAACTCGTCCGTTCCGGACTGCTCACTGACGTGCGATTCAATGCCGATCCGCGGACCAATAGTTTGATGCTCACTGCTCCCAAGCAGAGCATGATCCTCATGGAGGAACTGGTCCGCATTCTCGATCAGCCCAGCACCGCTGTGGCGGAAATCAAAGTCTTCCAACTCAAGAATGCCGACGCAGCTGACGCCGTCACCTTGTTGACCACACTCTTCGCAGAGACCGCGAATGCTCAACAGGGAACTGTGGGCGTCCAGCTGGCCGGCGTCTCCGATTCGGGCAGCAATCTGGTTCCGTTGAAGTTCTCGACGGATGGACGGACCAACAGTGTGATCGCGATCGGGGGCGGTGACGCCTTGCGAATCGTCGAAGCCGTCCTGCTGCGGTTGGATGACAATGACGCCCGGAATCGCAAGACCTCGGTGATCAAGCTGAGAAATAATCCGGCCGCTGATGTCGCAGCCGCTCTCAATCAATTCCTGCAATCGCAACGAGACCTGGCTCAGATCGACCCGACACGGACGAGCAGTTCACAGCTGCTCGATCAGGAAGTGATCGTGACCCCCGAGCCATTGAGCAACAGTCTGATTATCAGCGCGACGCCGCGCTATTTTGATTCGATCATGGATCTGACGAATCAGCTCGACCGCGAGCAGCAACAGGTCGCGATTCAGGCCTTGCTGGTCGAAGTGACCTTGCAGGACAATGATGAGTTTGGTGTGGAACTGGGGCTGCAAAGTCCCGTGTTATTTGATCGCAGTGTGATCAATAACATCCTGACGGTCGCCACGACGAGCACTGCTCCCAACGGCGTGCAAACAACGACCAACAGAATCATTTCGCAGTCCGGAACCCCCGGCTTTCCGTTCAACAACTTGCCACTCGGAAACAATACTTCGGTGTCTCCAGGACAGGTCGGCGGCCAGGGGCTCAGCTCTTTCGCTGTCGGCCGCACAAACAACGATCTGGGTTACGGCGGCATGGTTCTGTCGGCCAGTTCAGACTCGGTCAACGTCCTGATTCGTGCGTTGTCGGCACGACGAAACGTCCGCGTTCTCAGTCGCCCGTCAGTGACCGTGCTGGATAGCCAGCTGGCTCAGATCCAGGTCGGACAGGTCGTCCCGGTGACGGATGGAGTGCAGATCGTCAACAACGCGGTGGTTCCGATCGTCACTCGTGACAATGCGGGGATCATCCTGACCGTGACCCCGCGTATCAGTCAGGGCGGCCAGGTCGTCATGGAGGTCGCCGCCGAAAAGAGCTTGTACTCGGGTGCCGGTGTGACGATCTTCGCCGATGCCACCACGGGGAATGAAGTGACATCGCCAATCAAGGACATCACCACCGCCACGACAACTGTCAAGGTGCCCGATGGCCAGACGATCGTCGTCGGCGGGATGATTACGAACTCGGAAGACTCCACCGAACGCAAGGTCCCCTGGCTCGGTGACATCCCGGTGATCGGGCAGGCGTTTCGGTTCGACTCGCACGCCCATCGGCGAACTGAACTGCTGATCTTCTTGACTCCGCGTGTCATTCGTTGTGATGCCGACGCGGAGGAGATCAAGCGGATTGAAGCTCAGCGGCTGCACTTCTTCGAGGACGAAGCCGAACTCATCCACGGACCACTGTTCGGTATTCCCGCAGAGACCGGAGCCTGCCCGCCAGGGGATCAGCCGATGTGGGATGCCACAATGCAAACGCTGCCCGTCGAGACCTCGCCCGTGATGGACAATCCCGAGGGATTCGCTCCTCCCCCCGCTGTGATCTTTGACGAAACCGCACCGCAACCGATTCAGCAGATGAAGGGCGAAGTTCCCGCTGGTGGGCATTCCGTCAAGCCGCGATCCCTGTTTAAGAAGAACTCCAAGCCGACTCGTTGAGTCGTGGAATGACCGGCCCCTCTCCCGTTCGTGCAGTTCTCTTCTCGCTGGACCCTCGACATGCTTCGCACCACTCTTTTCGCATGGCTGGGATTGCTTCTGCTGACGACAGTTGGATGCCATTCCATCCCACTGTTCTCTCGCACGAAGTTCATCGAGGCCGACGCCGAGCATCCGGTCATGGAAGTGCTCTGTTTATGGGAACCTGCTGAAGGACGCGGCATGGACAACATGCCCTGCCGTGGATTCGGCGGGCAGGTCTTGTTCTTTTCCAGCGGTCACATCGAGCCCGTCAAAGTCGAAGGCGAAGTCCGGGTTTACGTGTTCGACGATGAGGGAGTCAACGGAGATCCCTCGCTCCCTGTTCACCAGTTTGACTTCCCCGCAGCCGCCTGGAATACCTTTTTGCGTCCCTCAAACCTCGGGGCCTCGTACCAGCTGTTCGTCCCGTACACCCGCAAGGGAATGCACGAGGCCGCCTGCACGATGCGTGTCCGCTACACGCCCGAAGGAGGCTTGCCCGTCTACTCTCGACTGGCCACAGTTTCCTTGCGAGGCACCCCGCGTAAGGATTCACCGACCGACAAAAAATCTCCCATCCTGGCCGTTTCGGGTTCCACTCCCGACGGAGATGAATCGGGCATCGTGACCGCCGATTGGTCGGAGATCATCAACCATCCCGAGGCGAACCCAGCCACGACCCGCTTGTCGACTCCCGGAATCTCGATGGCGACTCACCAGCAGTCGACTCGCGAAGCCCACACTTTGGATCAGCTGCGCCAGGCAGCCCACGAGGCGAACCACGCCAGTCCGACCAAGGTGCCACCTCGCCCGATTTCGACGGCCACGGCTGGCTTGAAGCTGAAGCCGATGCAGCCGTCGCAGGACGACGCGGATGCTCATGAAATCCATAGCTCCCGTCCCAAAAATCAGGGGAGGGCCAACGAATCTCACGATTCCACCGTCCCAGCTGTCCCGAAACGTCGACATCCCTTGTCGAACACGGAGTCGGAATAATCCCCACGGCCCGAAAAATCTGATAGAGTGATTGACGCGGAGAATGAGACAAGCGGGGCAGGGGCCTCGCGATCCGAGGTGTGACCATGACCCTACGAATTTCAATTGCGGCTGCCTGGGCCTGTTTAGGCTTGTGGACATCATTGGCGATGGCACAAGCCCGTTCGACCTCAAGCGGTGCGACGAGTGCGGGGGTGAACCAATTGACGCCGACTCAGGCGACCAACTTGGCGACCGGTACCTCGGGCGGAGCAGGTGGAGCTTCGAGTGCGGGTGGTGCAGCCGGTCGGGCAGGCGGAGCCGGCGGCCAAACACAGATGGGGGCCGACACACAATCACAATTTAATGCGGGCGATGGGTCTGTCGGTGCCCAGATTGGCCAAAGCGGATTTGCGGGACGCAGCACCACTGGATTCGCAGGCAACCGCAATGCCGGGCAGAATACCGGGCAAAGCTTGACTCCCCAGTTCAATCAGGTTGATGACGGCTCCGCCCCAAGGAATCAAGGCACCACCGGTAGAGCCAATAAGAAGCGGGCTCGCCCCCAGCAACGGATTGCCTTCACTTTTCCGAAGGCCAATCTGGCTGCCGCCCAAGTCGAACTGGGCCAGCGGTTCAAAAAGATCAGTCAAGTGGCCGGGGTCGACACAGCAATCTCCGATGAAGGGGTCGCGACTTTGACCGGGATGGTTGCTTCCGATGACTCACGCAAACTTGCTGAGGCTCTGACACGGCTCGAGCCCGGTGTGCGGTCAGTGGTGAATGAGTTAAAAATCAATTCTGTTTCCCCGTAAATTGAGAGTGACTCTCGATAGGCAAGGTTGTTGTTTGAGGCTTAGAGCCTTTGAGTGCCCATTTCTTTAGCATGCGAACTGAATCTACACGCGGGAACCTGATCCGGTTCCGTCGAGCGCAGGGATTGGGCTGGGAAAAACCCTGTCACATCGCATTGGCACATCATTTGCCTAATTCTCCAGTTCTCTCAGCGCACATTCCGCGATGAGAGTCTGTTCACAGGGGCCACGCTGTGAGCATCTACTGGAGACCACATGTACGGCTATCTGATCGATATGGACGGAGTCATCTATCGAGGCAGCCAACTGATTCCGGGTGCGGAACGGTTCATTCGCGAGTTGCGAGCCGCTGATATCCCCTTCATGTTCCTGACAAACAACAGTCAGCGCACACGGCTGGACGTGGCGACTCGTTTGCAGCGACTGGGGATCGATGTTGAGGAGGAGCATGTCTTCACCTGTGCGATGGCCACGGCTCGATTCCTGGCTCGCCAAAAGCCGAACGGCACAGCCTTCGTCATCGGCGAAGGCGGACTGCTCAATGCGCTGCACAGCAATGGCTACTCGATCGTCGACAAGGACCCCGACTATGTGGTCGTCGGCGAAGGGCGGACCCTGAACTTCGAGATGGCCGAAGCTGCCCTTGGGATGATTCTGGGCGGTGCCAAGCTGATCGCCACCAACATGGACCCGAACTGCCCGACGCAACATGGCATGCGACCGGGCTGCGGCGCGATTGTCGCCATGCTGGAAGCTGCAGCTGGAGTGAAAGCGTTTAGCGTCGGCAAGCCGAGCCCCGTGATGCTGCGTGATGCCCGCAAGGAACTCGGACTGGGAACGGATCAGACGATTGTCATCGGCGACACGATGGAGACCGACATCCTCGGCGGCGTGCAATTGGAGTTTAAGACGATCCTCGTTCTGAGTGGTGGCACTCAGCGAGAGGATCTGACTCGTTTTGGTTATCGGCCCGACAAGATCGTGGAGTCGATCGCCGAACTCCATCACGCGGATCTGATTCGCGAGTTCTCGGCTTCCGAACCCGTAGAAGCAGGGAAAGCTCGCCCGCCAAGCGGGCCAAGCGGTGTCAGGACCGCTCTCCGGGCGTGATGAGTTCGCGAACTGTGACTCGCATGGTGCCAATCGCTGAGAGCAGGCTCTTAGAGCGTGTTTGAAAAGCCGTTGTGCGATTATCGAGGATCGATTATTCCACGGTTTGTTGGGGCTGGACTGGTGTTTCACAAGGGGCGAAGGC
>JAYWHX010000128.1:0-39625 GCA_043777375.1 Planctomycetota bacterium
ACCGCCGCATCACAATCCCCGTCCTTGAGGTCCAATTCCAAGGCGGTAGTCTACTCGGTGGGGCCGTTTTCGGAAAGGTGATTGTCAACACGGCCTAGCGAAAAGCAGATTCATTGAGACGACGGATGGAGAACGACCAACGTCTGGCTGACCGCTGACCGCTCACTTCTTCTCGGCCAGGGCCTCGTAATAGCGCCGGATCTGGACTTCGTACTCTGGGAGGAAGCGATCGCTCAGGGAGCGGAACAGGGCCTCTTGCTCGCGAGCGGGCAAATGCCCCCAGACGCTGTTTGCACGTCCCCCAGGAGTGAGAACACCCGAGCCAGGCATGGTGGGGCCGGCGACGTTCTCCGTCGATTCGGCTGAGTTCTCATCGTCGGCCCGACGGCTCCCGCCGCTGTTCGAATCCGAGGCCCCCGCCTGAGAGGACTTCTCACTCGACGGATCGGATGAGTCAGATGGCTGAGGCTTTGGCTTCTTGGAAGAGGAGGACTTGCCGCCCTGGGGTTGAGAGGCCGCTTCCAGCAACTCCTGCAATCGATCCACGGCCAACTGCTGGCTCTCAACAGCTGCGGGTGTCGGATGACCCCCATCGAGTTCGAGGACGGCTTGGTCCATGGCAGCCAGTGCGGAGTCGAGTAACTTCTCTGCTTCAGAGACAGTCTCAGAAACCTCGTCGGCCACCGGCACCAGAGGAAGCTCGGTGGGCTGATCGGCAGGCATCTCGGGTTCATCGACCGGAGCCTCTGGCTCAGCAGCCGGTGTTGTCCCTTCAAGACTCGGAATCGCTTCCGCAGCGACTAGGGGAGCGACCTCGGGCACAGTCGAGGGAGTGGGGTCAGCGGCGATGACCCCACTCCCTATTACGCAACCGATGACAAGGCATAGCATCCACAGCACAGGCTGAGAAACGGTCGCTCGCATTCGCTGCAAAACGGCTGAACACAGATCGACAAACCCAGTATCTCTGGCAGGCATCATGGTCGTCCCTGTGGTGTGGTGTCAGTCGTACTCTTCCCCAGCATCGAGCGGGCCGTCTCCACGAGTTTCTTCTGCCGGTCCCGGAATTGCCCCAGCTCTGCCAACTGGTCAGCAGAGAGATCATGTCCATTCGATTTGAGATCGGCCAGTGTGCGCGTGCGGATGAGGAGTTCCTGTTGCATCCTCAACAGAAGACGAACCTCAACCGCCAGCAATGGCGAGGACGCTGACTCCTCTTCGCTTTCGGGCTCAGCTCCCTCGGGCTTCTCGCCTTCCGCCCCTGGAGGTTGAGCTGGTGAATTGGCAGATGGCAAGCTCGCCATGAACTGATCGAGTAACGTCTCTCCCGCTCGCTGTTCGCTCTGCGTCAGCGGACCGGCGTCTCTCTCGTCTAGACGTTTGGCGGCAACGGTGAAGTGCTCTGTGGCCAGGTTGAGGCAGAGCCCCATCACCCCGACTGACCCGAGTTCCTCGCTCGCCTGTTGACAGCTCTGGGCGACATCACGTTGACCATCGGCCACCAGTTGGACCGACTTCAGTTGGCTGCGGGTCCACTTCCCCTGCGAGACACGTAGTTCCTCAACACGGATGGTTTCATCGCGAGTGGCCTTCGCTCGTTCCAGCAGTGCAGCTACGAGCTGACCGACCGCGCTGAGTCGTTCCTGATCCGCCTGTTGACTGGCATCCTTCAGCTCTTCATCGAGCGACTCCTGTGTCTGTTCCAACTCGTCGAGAGCTTCCGTCTGGCGTTCCAGAGACTGGGTCACTTGATCCTGTTCGAGCGTCTCCACAGCCTCGCGCATGCGCTCACTCGCACGCTGGGCTGCAGTGGAGGAATCCTGTCGCTGCTCGCGCCGGAGTCGCTGTGCCAGCTCCGACGCCTGCTGCTCGATCTCTTTCTGGAGTGTCTGCACTTCCTCGGATTCCTGGACCCGCTGGGTATCCGCAGAGGGACTGGACAGGTCCTCTGTTCGCCGACGCAGTTCCGCTTGTCGCTGGCTCAACTCAGCAGTTTCAGCAACGGATTTCCGCAACTCATCCACTTCAGCCTGCGCGGTCTGCTCTCGATCGTGATGGAGTTCCTTTCGCAGAGTCTCCAACGATTCGAGGAGTTTCTTCTGGGCGTCTGTCGCCGCTTGAACGTGATTCTGTCGCAGTTCATCCGAGATACCTCGCATCGTGGCGGACACGGACTGCTCACCCAGCCGCTGTGCCATCTCCGTAAAGGTAGATGACTCACGACGAGTCTCGGGAGTGTTCGTGGCTGCTTCGATTTGAGTCGTCAGTTGTTCGACATCACGAGCGAGAGCTGATTGGCGGTCCGCAGCCCGTGTCAGGTCGGCCTGCTGTTGAGTCGAGAGTTCTGGCAACGTCTTCGACGAGGTCTGCTTGCCCACGCTGAGTGACTGCTCGCGAAGTGCCGACTGCCGACTGGTGATCTCCGCGAAGCGCTTCTCCAAATCCTGTTCACGTTGCCAATTGGCCAGATCTGTCGCCAGCTGTGATAGATCATCGAGAGTCCGCAGCTGTCCGGCGTTCGCCTTGTCGATCGCAGCTGTGGTCTGCTCTTTTGACGGGAGCTTTGATCCGGGGGACGGGGCAACACCTTGGCGGGTGGCTTCCAGCTGCTTCTCGATGTCGGGAAGCACTTCGCTCGCCAGCGGGGTGAGTGTGGACTCCCATTGGGCGAGCGAGTCCGTGGCGGGAGATGCAGGCAAACGATTCTGTTCCAACTCCCGTTGCAGTGCGTTCAATTCGTTCAACACACCACGGGGAGCTTGGCCGAGTTCCTGCGAAATCTCCGCCTGTTCTGCTTGAACGCGATCCAAATCCAACTCATCCGAAGGACGCAGTGATCCGACCGATTTCCACTGATCACGAATCTCGCGCGTCGACTGCTCAACAGCTGCCTGTCGAGTCTTCAATTGAGAGATCCGCTCCGCAATCTGCAGCTGGCGCCCGCTGAGTTCCAGTTGCTTCTCTTCGGGCGACAGGATCGATACCACTCGCGTGGCGCTGTGCCCGACTTGCCCCTGTGATCCATTCAGGTTGCAAGCATCGGTGGCCTGTAACCAGAAGCGGAGCTGTGAGCCAGCTGGCAGTGCGAGTTCGGTCAGATTCCAGCTTGTCCCAATTGTTTGCTCAGTAGATCCCACTTGATCGGGGCCGAGGGTCACGGAGCGTTGTTCAGGCATGGATTGGCCGCTGGCCGAGAGTGAAGGCACCTCGTAGACCAATTCGACCCGCTGCAGTCCCAGATCGTCACGAGCCTCGCCTGCGATCGAAATCTCCGCCAGCGAAGTGACTCGCAGATCGGACGCTGGAGTCAGCAGTGAGACCACCGGCTCCAAGTCTGCGACACCCCGGATTTCATACCGCGGCGGATTGGCCGACCGCAGATCGAACGGGTCAACCAGATCGAGCCAATACGTCGAGCGCTCCGCAGTCGTGAGAGTCCAATCGAGCGAGAACTCCAGCCCATCGGAACTCAGTGGGATCGTCTGGCGCGGCTCGTTCCCCTTGTTCAGTACAACAGATCGCAGCGGGGCCACAGCTCGGCAGCGAATATGAACCAAGCTGCCGACGAGCCCCTGAAGATGGCCGACTCCACTGGTCGATGTCTCGACGGATCGCCCCGTGTAAGAGGGCGGCGTGATCGTGATTTCGAATGACTGCACGCGCGGGGCGGGGACGACATCGACCTCAATCCAAGGAGCGCGATCGTCATCGCCACCCGAAGCCCGGAACCGGAATGGTTCGGTAGTCGGAAGGCTGGCCACCGCGACCTGATGCGGACGCCCCTGCGGATCGCGGAGCGTCGTCTGTCGCAGCTCACCTCGATCGGGTTCACCTGTCTGGGCTACTCTTTCGAACTGGACCTTGGAAGGCAACGTGCCAATACGGTTCTCGACATAAATGGTCAGCGGTTCCCCCTGCCCCGCTCGCAACGCGGGAGAGCGCGTCCCGTCGATGGGCACGAGATCACTGTTCAGGTAAACAAGCGTCGTCCGGCGTGGCCAGTCCAATTCGGTCAGCGGAGAAACCAAACGCAGTGCTCCGACACGGGTCATTTCCCCCGAACGAGTCGCACACAACCCCAGCAATCCCACGACCGCGATGGCCGCAATGCCGACCCAATACGCGCGCCCGGGGACCAGGACCGCTTGCCACGGGATCGTGGCCAGCTGGAGTTGAGCACGGCTGATGGTGACTTGTTGCAGAAGTGGAGCACCGACTGTATTCGAGAGTTGAGATCCCTCGAATTCGACAGCCGAAACGAGGTCGGGTGTTTGCGTCGGCCAGCGCCGATGGATGACCTGAGCCAATTCGGAATCGGTCAGCTTCGCCCGGAGCGGTCTGACGAGAAAACTTCGTACGACACCGAAAATCGCCGCGATCCAGAGGGCGGTATGGGCCAATCGCCCCGACACATGCGACCAACGAACCAGCGAATCCAGGACTCCTAACACCAGCCCCAGCCCGATGACGACAACCACGACCGCTGCCACACCTCGCACCCCGACCAACCATCGCGCGCGGCGACGGAGTGTTTGCAGATCGTGAGAGAGGTTGGACATGCGCGACTGCGAGATGGACGAAACGGGACTGTTCCATTCTATCCCGGAGTCGGTCCGCTTCTCAATTGGAGTCCTAGAATGTACCCGGCAGAGTTGCACCCGGCTCTCTGTGGTGACAGGACATTTGGGGGCCGCACAAGCTGCGTCGAATCAGTCGATCCCTCGGATGGGACTCCCCACGGTTCGACTCTTAAGACAAATTCTTGCGACACTTGACTCCACTGCTCTGTGTGCCGGGATGCAGAACGACGCGGGGGCGAGGAGGATTTTCGGTATGCTGTGACAAGCGGCACAACTCATCCAATTTCACACAGACGCTTGAAGCAGCAAACCGACCAACCAGTCACTCCACGCTTTGCTCCGATCACTGTGAGTCACTTCGCAGGGGACTCGACCCGCTTCTGCATCAATGGCAAGATCCGGCTTTTGTAGAAATTCGTGGTTTTCAGTGATTCCATAACGACTTTGGGCGTCAGGGTCCGCTGCTCGGCAGCGGTCAAATTCAAAATCTCGACCGTTCCGTCATCCAGTATTACTGCGAATTGTCTTTGTTCCAGCGAGACTCCATTCACCCAAAGTCCGTTCGGAGTAATCCATATGTTATCGATGTTGTTTTGCTTCCACAGTTCTTCTAGTTCCTTGTAGGTTTTGAGCTGACCTGGAATCTCGTCCTCTTCGATCCTTCCCCCCTGCGGTCTTCTTTGTTTCGATATGATGACGCCTCTGACTAGCGAACGTAGATGCTCGGGATCGCTTGATCGTCCACTGAGGAAATCTCCCCCTCCATATTGTGCACAGGACATCCATCCAAATCCAGCGTCACTCTTCATGTCGAGCGTCAATAAATGTTCCTGAGAAGCTGGCACTTCGGCAGGGGGATGGGGGTCGATGAGCGGTGCGAATTTCGACTGCCACAACGGCGAAGTCACGAGAGAGCGCTTCACAAACTCCGGGGTCAGCATCTCGAGTTCCTGAGAACTCATTGGGATCGAAACCAGCTTTCGATCAAATCCCAGGACAAACACACGGTTCAGAGGTGTGGTAGTGACTCGAATACCGTCCAAGTACAAACCCGATGGCAGCATCTCAATCTCAATTTGGGACGGGTTCTGTGTCTCTCGCCCACGTGGCTTGCCGGGAATCGTACTCAACATCTTGGGGTGCGAGACATCCATTTCTTCAACTGTATATGGTCGCGGAAAAAACAGGGCCTGCAATAGCTTTGGGGCATGATCGACTTCCTGCCAGATCGCCAGATACTGATAGCCCATCGGGTGCGTTGGGGTGGAGAGTCGATCGGAACCACCCGCAAACCGACCACCCGCTTGTGGGGCGTCGCGAGCGACGATTACAGCTGTGATTGTCGTCGAGACCAACCAACCTAACAGGACGAATGCAATCGCCGCGCCGCACCATTTCCAGTAAGCGGAGCGATGAGAAGCTGGTTGTGTCTCTGTCTCAGCGATCACGAACAACTCCAGTCACTCCAGACGAGGTCTGAGTCGACGTGTCGTCTTCAACCGTCACTGTGGCTACTCCCCTGCCCGTCGAATCGCCATTTCCATTCGAGCTGTGATCGATCCGTCAATGTCGCAGGCATCTCTGCACCCCAAGCCCGCTGTGACGTTCGACTTCAGGGAAGTCGAGACGATCAACGTGCCACGGTTGGACGGCTTCGCCCGTCTTTCAGGACTGAATCCATACGGCTCTGCATGCGGCTCAGAACTTCTGGATTCTGGGCAGCGACGTTTGTCACCTCGCCCGCATCCTGTGCCAGATCGAACAGCTGCTCCTGATTGACGGGCGGCTTCTGTCCGCTCTCGCGTGCCTGCTTCTTGAGATCGGGCCCCGCTGGATTCCTGATCAACTTCCAGTTCCCCTCGCGCAGTCCGAGTTTGTTTCCCGTGTTGTCCTGCTGGAGCAGATGGTCACGGCCTTTCGCATCCGACTCTCCCAGCAATGCTCCGAGAACGTTTATGCTGTCGAGACAGGCATTATCGGCCAGCGGTTGTCCTGTTAATGCGGCGAAGCTGGCGGGCAAGTCGATTGTGCAGACGATCTGGTCGGAGACAGCGGGCACGATGCGGCCTTTCCAGCGAGTGATGAACGGCGTTCGAGTGCCCCCTTCGAAGACGCTGTACTTGCCTCCTCGGTACGGTCCCGCAGGGACATGTGAGCCAAGCTTCTCGACCGCATCGTCTTTGTAGCCGTCATCCAGAACCAGTCCGTTGTCAGAGCAAATCACGATCAGTGTGTTCTCGGCCAGCCCCAGTCGGTCCAGCGTCCGCGTCAATTCACCCACACACCAGTCGAACTCAACGATGCAATCGCCCCGGGGCCCCAGTCCGCTCTTCCCTTGAAATCGCTCATGGGCCACCCGTGGCACATGGATGTCATGCGCTGCAAAGAATAGAAAGAACGGCGACTGGCGATGTGCTTCGATCCAGGTGTTTGATTCACGGACCCATTCGTCGGCCAGGTCTTCATCGCGGAAGCGAGCCCTGGTTCCACCGGTGTAGAATCCAATGCGGCTGATCCCGTTGTGAATGGTCCCATCGTGACCGTGACTCCAGTCCATCTTCAATGTCCGTCGATGGGATTGCCCGGTGACATGGTGATCAGCAGGCAGCGTTTCACCAACCCACAACGGATCGTTTGGATCGAGATTGCGCACGCGGTGCCCCTGCACGAAGACCTGCGGCACTCGGTCATTCGTCGTCGGCAAAATTAAACAGTCGTCAAAGCCGATCTCCAGCGGGCCCGGCTTCAACTCACCGTTCCAATCCGGCTTCCCTTCTCCCAACCCGAGGTGCCACTTCCCAATCACAGCTGTGGAGTAACCGGCCTGCTTGAGCAACGAAGCGATCGTTACGGTGCCGGGCTGGATGACAGCCGCGGCATTGGGGGCCGCGATACCAGTCCCCTTCACGCGGAAGGCATACGTCCCCGTAAGCAATGAAAACCGAGACGGAGTACAGGTCGAGGCCGAGCAATAGCCGCTCGTAAACCGTCGTCCCTCCGCGGCTAGCTGATCGATATGGGGAGTTGCCACTGACCCGCCGTTGCAGGCGATATCGCCGTACCCTAGATCATCCGCCATGATGACAATAATGTTTGGAGTCTCAGCTGCGGAGACCAGAGAGGCCACCAGAACTAGGCTCATCAAAACCGAGAGAGAGACTTTTTTCATGAGAGGGCACTCCTGATCGGATTCACCGCTGGGACGCATCAAGACCCACAGCAGAAAGCATCAAATTGAAGCAATCTGCGGGCCCTGTTGAACGGCAGAGTCGGAATTGCGGAAGGGCGTGACTGGGCAGCGCTCGCCACACCCTTCGAAAACACAGCCCGCGTGCCCTACTCCGCTGCAATCCGAATATTCTTGAACTCGGCCCACATCGGCTTGCCTGCGTGTAGCTGGAGTGCGAGGACGCCGTCGAGCAGCGTCAGTTCCGGAGCTTCGTCAGTGAAGTCGAGGATCAGCTGGCCGTTCAGGTAGTGCTGGATGTGGTTCCCCTTTCCAGTGATGACGACATCATTCCAGTCATCGACTTTCATCAGCTTTTGAAAACCAGCTTCGTCGATCAGCTTGCCGAGGACTTTCTTCCCGCCGGGTTCCCAGATGGCCTTCTCACCGACAAGGCAGATCCGACCGCGCTTGCCGCCTTCGTCGTAAATGAAACTCGAGGTGTTCGGGAATTTGTTCTCGTTACGAAGCTCGTGCTGGTATCCGCGAACGACCCACTTGTTCCTCACCTTGTCGTCGACAATGTGCTTCGAGCGGTACTGGATACCCGAGTTGTTGGTCGCGTTGCATCGGAACGAGAGACGGAGATCGAAGTCCTTCGTC
Source organism: Planctomycetota bacterium (assembly GCA_043777375.1). GTDB lineage: Bacteria > Planctomycetota > Planctomycetia > Planctomycetales > Planctomycetaceae > TH-plancto1. Next base: position 8,410 of record JAYWHX010000128.1, read on the forward strand.
GTTCCATCCTTCCAAATGAGGAAGGTGTTACCCTGGGCGACGTTCTCATCGGTCGTCTCGCCGTGGATCACGCCGTCTTTCACGCTCCACAGACGCGGGTCGCCATCCCACCCGGTCAAATTCTGGCCATTGAAAAGGACCTTCATCCCGGCCGGTTCAGCGGGCGGCGGAGTGATTGCCTCCTCGGCACACAGAACACCGGGAACGAGAATCGCGAACAGGCACAGCAAGCGGTGAAGCATCGACAACCCCCAGCAAGGCACAGCAGATGAGAGCGGCGAGCCACGATGGCTCACCCTCATTGACCATTGTGTTCGACAAGTCATGAAAAGGACAGGCAAGCCCTGCCGAGTCGCAGAAGTCTAGAGAGCTCTGTTTGACGAGGGTGAGGAGAGACGGCGGAATTCTTCGGATTTCAAATCACGGACTTGTCCGAGTCCACTTCTCAAAAGTTCTGAAGAGGATCTACCGCAGAGGACGCAGAGGTTCGCAGAGGGAAGAGCGATCTCTCATATTTTCCTCTGCGGTTCTCCGCGTCCTCTGCGGTAAGCTCCAGAAGCTGGTATCGATTCCGTTCCTCGTGATTTGGTCGTCAATCACTTCACGATTTGATTTTGGGTAGAAGGAGCGATAACACGCCCCCTTCTGTTCGTTATTGGACTTCTGTACAACTCACACAAGTCAAGCAGGGATCTGGCCCGCACACGGACCCGACTTGGGACTATTTCCTATGGAGCGCGCACGACCTCGCGGAACTGTTTAACGCATTGGTCGAGCGTATGCTCGCGTCTTACGTACTCGGCTCCCGAGCGCGAGCAGGCTTGCCACTCCGCTGACATGGGCCACATCTCCCGCACTCGCGCGGCGAGTCGTTCGACGTCGCCGCCTGAACTGGACCCCGCACCCGAACGTTCGAGAAATCCGTCGAACTCTTCCAGAGAGATAATCGGCGTGCCCGAGGCTGCAGCCTCTAGCAACGCGTTTGGGAAGCCTTCGAAGGCATTCGATCCCGTACTGAGAAACAGCCGAGCAGAGCAATACGCCTCGGGCATGGCATCCCGGGGCAGATAGTCGGTCAACCACACGTTCGGCGGGCAGTGGTTGCGAATCTGATGTTCCACCTCGGAGTCACCACGATTGATGACAAAGTGGAATGGAATACCGGGGCAGTGGCGCGCCACGTCGAGAGCCAGCAGCGGACGCTTGTGATGTCGGTCAAATCTCCCGACCCAGAGAACTTCCCGGCGCAGCAATGGAGACGAATCTCCGACCGGAAAACGTTCACCATCCACCGGATTCGGGATGACGACAGACTCCCGTCCGAGCCACTGTTTGACACGATCTTGTTGCCACTGTGTCTGACACAGTATGCCGTCCGCTTGATACGCAGCCCGAGCATCTCCAGCTGAGACACCGTATTGATCGACGAAGTTTTCGTCAGTCAGGAACCTCTCATCGAGATCGGCATTGGACCGGACCCACAGCCAGGCAGGAATTCCCTGTTCGCGGGCCGCACGTACGGTTGCGGCGGTTCCGTCACCCACCCCGAGTGCGAGGACGACATCGGGCTGTGCTGCTCGAAGCTGTGCTGAGATGCGTTTCGTCAAAGGAGCACGAGGCCCCGCGAGTTTTGACAACGCCAGGAGGGGGACCTGCCAAAGCAACCGTGGCCGAAAGTGTTGAATCCGTAACCAGGGGGCCCGGCGGGTGACCTCAACATCGCGTGAGACCGACAGGCGAATCGGACGTAGTCTTTCTAATTCACAAAACAGTTCGACGCCGTCGACCTTGCGTGACTGGGGGGCTGATGTGTGACGAACAACGAACTGGATTTGCATGGCCGGATCGCGAGCCAGCGCGCGGGCCAAGGACCACGCAAACGTCTCCAGCCCGCCAATCGCCGTGCCCGCCTGGGGGACGATCGCGGGGTAGGCATTGAGCGCCACTATCGCCAGCCGCATGTCCGTTCCCCTTCGTTCTAGAAACGCCCCACGAAGGGATACGGCAGAGCTTTCGAGCGACTGCGATACCAGTCCAGCAGACTTCTCCAACGAGAGATCAGGCCCGTCGCCCAACGGGTCAGCATCGGGCGACCCTCTAATCGACTCAGCAGTCGCCCCGCGCGGGAGTCCGGCGGCTCACTGCTTCGGGAGTTTTGCCCGCTGCCCGCTGCTCCCTCTTGAGACCGCTGCCAAGTCTGCACATAGATCCACTGTTGTGGGATCGCCGGTGCCGAATTCTCACCTGCTGTCACGACACAGAATGTAAACCAGATTTTATTGTCGAGCTGCCCCAGCGGGATGAATCGGGGTGAGTTGAAATAGTCATAAACTCGCCAGACGCCGCGCGGCAAGTCGAGGGGAATCCGGCAGAGATAAACTCGGTTCACTTCAAAACGACTCGCCGCATAAAAATCGGCGAAGAGTGTCGGCGAGATGCTATGAAAGCCATGCTCGACGCAGTTCGAGGACGGGGTCAAGTGGATGACTCGTCCGCCGGGTTTCGCCATCCGGCAACAGTGGCGAAGTGCCGCCGCGATGTCGAACACGTGCTCAATCGTTCCGGTGTCGAGCACCACGTCGAATTTCCCACGCAGCGTCTCCGGAGTCTCCAGAGCGTTGAGGTCCAAAATCTCATCGGGGGCTTCGTAGTCGGAATAATCGACCCGTGTAATTTGACCGAACCCGATCATCTGCAACAGGCAGTCGTCCGACAGAAAACCCTGAGCGGCCAGATGTGGCTCGCGGTGCAGCTCGTCACGGATCGGCTGAAGCGGAACCCCATGTTGTCGAGCCATCTCCCGGACTTCGTTTCCGGTCAGATACACGTGCTGTCGCCCGAGGGTGACAATTGAGCCGCCAAACGGGCGACGCGACGCCTCCAGCAGGAGCAGGTTGACCGCAGCTCGTGCCAGTCCCATCGGTTCGCCTCAGAACCTGCGAATCCCGGCAGCGACAGAACACCGCTGCATTGTCAGGAAAGGCTCTTGAAAAAAGAGCCACCAGTCGGACTCGAACCGACGACCTATGCTTTACGAAAGCATTGCTCTACCAACTGAGCTACGGTGGCCAAAGTGGAGTTTCCCCCACAGTAAGGAGGGGAAGTAAAGCAAACCCACCCCGCGAGTGTCAAGGCGATGGGACATGTTCGTCACTGCCAGCCCATCCGTTCGGCAGAATGCAGCGATTGTTGATGTGGGATGGGTGGTGGAGATCGACAGGTGCATGTCAGTCGCTGATCGGCATGCAGACCCACAGCATCCGAATGCAGCTCAGCTTCGAGAGGGCTTCGCCAGCGGACCGCAAACGCCCCTCGTGGGTGCGGTGCGTCATGATGACCAACGGCACAAAGCGCGGGCCCGCGGTCACAGGTGAATCCTCGTCTGGCTCGGGGATTTCGTGCTGAATGACCGAAGCGAGACTGATGCCGTTCCGTCCGAGAGCATCCGTTACCTCGGCCATCACGTGGGCGCGGTCCTCGACAAAGAATCGCAGGTAATACCGGCGGAAGATCTCTTCGGCGGGCTGGAGGGGGATCGGAGCGTGGCTGCCCCACAGATCGAGACGCTCGAAATTGAGTCGGGCCCGCCCGGCTGCCACATCGACAATATCTGACACCACAGCTGAGGCGGTCGGCATACCCCCAGCTCCCTGACCGGAGTACCAGGTTGTTCCGACAATATCCCCTGTCAGCCCGATGATATTGCACGGCCCATCAGTCTGGGCGATGGGTCGATCGTTCCGGATCAGTGTCGGCTGGGTATGCATTTCCAGCTTGGAGTTCACGAGGCGGGCAGTCGCCACCAGCTTGACGGCGTACCCGAGTTCGTCGGCGTACTCGAGATCCGCGAGTTCAATCGTGTCGATCCCCTGGACCAGAAATTGATCAGGATTGACCCGTGTGCCAAAGGCCAGCAGTGCGAGCAGACCAAGTTTCTGCGCGGCGTCTGTGCCCTTCACATCCATCGAGGGATCGGCCTCGGCAAATCCGAGTTGCTGAGCGAGCGCGACTGCATCGTCATAGGCTGCCCCGTTTTGGAACATCTCGGTCAAGATAAAGTTACTGGTGCCGTTGAGAATGGCCTCGATGGCAGTGATTTGATTGGCCGTCATCGCCTGGCCGAGCGTGTGGATGATTGGCACGCCGCCCGCCACAGCTGCTTCAAAGGCGATGCAGCGGCCGGTCTCGCGAGCGGCTTGAAACAACTCTTCTCCGTGTTCGCACAGCAGGGCTTTATTGGCGGTGATGACATCTTTACCCGCCTTCAAGGCAGCGAGGACGATTTCACGAGCCGGGTGCAGTCCGCCGATCAATTCGACGACAACGTCAACATCGGGAGCCGTCGCGACGGCCAGCGGATCCGTGGTCAAGATGGAGGCAGGGATCTCGACCTCTCGCTGGCGAGAGGTGTCCCGAACAGCCACTCGAGTCAGGCGAATCTCCCGACCAGACCGTAGCGACAGACGCGCGGCCTGCTCCAGCATGATCCGAGCGACGCCGGTTCCGACGTTTCCCAGCCCAATAAGTCCGACTCGAAGTGCGTCCATGAGTTCCCTGATGACCGAAAGGGCGAAAACCGGCGATGCGGAGTCATTCCGCCCGCGCTGCAACGCCTCAGGCGGAAATCTAGTCCACAACACGGTTATTCGGAAAGCTCCCCCTCGGTTATCAGACCGGAGAAGAATCAAATGATGACCACAAATCTCGCCTTTTCGGAAATTGCCAAAGGTCCGGCTCCCCGTACAATCGAAATCTGGCGGCCAGCCGGAGATCCCATGATCAGTGCCATTGACCCTATCGCTGAAATTTGCGGTCGGAAAACGCTGCGCGTCGGGGCGGTCAGCTATTTGAATTCAAAACCACTGATCGAAGGGCTTGCGGAGGCTCTGCCTCAGGCTTCACTCCTGCTGGACGTTCCGAGCCGCCTGGCGGACGAATTGCAACGAGGAAGGCTGGATGTCGCTCTAATCCCATCCGTAGAAGCCTTTTCCGACCCAGATTACGTGATCGTTTCTGACGCTTGTGTGGCCACGCATGGCCCGGTGATGAGTGTGAAACTCTACAGCCGGGTCCATCCGGGAATGATTCGCTCGCTCGCTCTCGATGAAGGTTCGCGAACCAGCGCCTGCTTGGCGAAAGTCATTCTGAACGAGCAGTATGGCGTCCAGCCTCGCATTGAGTCGCTACCACTCAATCAAGGAACTGAGGCCACGACAGCTGATGCCATTCTGCTGATTGGTGACCGGGCGATGCATGCCCCATCAGAGAAGTTTCATACAGTCTGGGACATGGGCGAGAAGTGGCTGGAATGGACGGGCCTGCCATTCGTGTTTGCGATGTGGGTCGCACGCCGGGATACCGATTTAAGGGATGTGGCAGCGGCTCTTTCTGCCGTTCGAGATCTCGGACTGAAACGAATTCCTGAAATATCGGAGCGAGAATGCAGTCGACTGGGACTCACTGCACAGGTGGCCAAGAATTATTTGACACACAACCTACATTTTCGCCTCGGCTTAGCTGAACGCCAAGGTTTGAGGCTATTCCATGAGCTGGCAGCTGCACAGGGCCTGGTGCCTCCTGAGTCCCACCTCCAGTTCTCGGGCGAGCCAGCTGCGATGAGCCGCTTACGAGAGTGTCAGCCCGTGCTCCGCTGATCTCTTTACCGACTGTGCTATTCCATCTGCATGTATTACCACTTATCCCGCTCTCGCCACGTCAGACTGTTCCCCAAGAACCAGTAGTGGGGCAACGAAGAGAGACACAAGACCAATGACAGGGTGGCGAACCCCACCAAGCAGGCAATAACCACGTAGGATGACGGGGCGTTGTCCCGAACGACTTGCGATGATGGGTTCGACGCAACTCCCACCGCCGAGTACAGCTGAGAGGATTGTTCTATTTCACTGGAATTCCACGAAGCCTGCTGAATCGCTCCGAAACCTGCATGATCTCCCGTGGTGGACTCAACAGTACTCTTAAATGGCTCTGGCGGCTCTGCCAGAGCTCCCAAAACGCTCATTTCAAGCAATTGTTGCAACCGACCCATCAAAACGTCCATGCTTAAGTTCCTGACCTGATCGTCCACCTTGCTCGCCGACGAGTGTTATACCCTCGTTGGCATAAACTTCGAATGAACAAGCCGTGAAGTCAGCGAATTGTCATAAAAACATCACCCGCATAGACATGCACTGATTCGATCAAGCTCAACTAGAGGTATTCAACCTACTCCCTGTCAACAATCGGTATGCGATGAAGTGAACATGTTTTGGCAATGTAGGAATACTCTGACGACAAATTGATTCCCCCAAAGCTGATCTTCCAATTGTGTCGATTACAACAGATAAGCCTGTTGGTGGACAGACTCGGATTCGCGCTGGAGTCTGAGCTAGGACTCTCGGAAGGATTTCAAATGAGCCTCGTAACCCGTCGAAGTGCCCTGCTGGGAGCCGTCGGTCTTTGCATCAGTGCGGGGCGGGTCGCGCTCGCAAGTGGTCCAATTACCAAAGCCATCGCCTGGCAACCGAGCCTGAAGGCGGCTCACAAAGTGGCCCTCGAACAAAACAAACCGATGCTGCTGGTCTTTGGAGCTGATTGGTGCAGTTGGTGCAAGAAGCTGGAAAAGACCACTCTTTCGAACCCCCAACTTGCGAAGTACATCAACAGCTCATTCGTGTCAGTCCATATTGATTTCGACGAGGAGCCCAAAATTGTCCAGATCCTCGATGTGAAATCGTTGCCCTGTACGATCGTTCTCAGCCCTGATGCGGATCTCCTCGGTCGGTACGACGAATTCATGGAGCCGTCTCCCATGTATAAGAAGCTCGTGGCCGCCCGGAAGTTGCATTTGGACACTCAGCAACAGACGGCGGGAGTCTCGCGGTAGTTCAAAAACCGCTTCCATCATTCACGACACCTGCCCCGGGCAACTGCGGCAGGTGTTTTCGTTGCATTGATGTACGTGGGAGGCAGAACACGTCAGACATTCCAGCGGAGTTCCGAATGGGAGAGTTCCGGGAACGACTCGTGCCACGATCCGTCGCGAATCGGGAGTTTCTGATTGCGAAACGTCTGCGCAGGGAACAAGATAGAAGGTTTCCCCAGTCTCATTTTCGCATGTTCTGGTCTGGATCTGCCACATGTCGCACCGCTTCGTTCTGGCCTGTGTGTTCTGCGCGCTGTGCATCGCTCCAGCCGCTGCGGAGCCAAAGCTCCACTTCCGTGGGAAACAGCTGACGGCTCGACATTTTGTGTACGGTGTGGTCAATGCCTCTGCCCGGAAGGCTGGTACCATCAATCTCGGCTACGCCCACGGCATCCAGTTGGGGCAAGAGGTCGGCGTGCTGCGTCGCCATAACGGCCAGTTGATCCCGATCGGAGCACTGCGGCTCAGTGAAGTACGGCCCAGTGACTCTTTTGGGGAGTACGAAGGCGACTTTCAGATTCAGCGGGACGATATCGTCATCGTTTCTGCACGCGAACTGGATCTTTGGAATGGGCAGTCAAGATCCCGGCAATTGGTAATCAAATCGCTACTGTCCAGAGATAATCAAGGATACGACACGGGCGAAGTCAGCCCGGCCTTACTCCGGGAAGTCGGCCAGGACAATGACTTCATTTCTGATCAAACACCACCCCTTCACGTGAACTCAGAAGCCTATGCGATGCGAAATACTCGTGTCAGAGACACCGTGGTCCGAGGAGCCTTCCGACTGGCGTTGAGTGTCGAGGGTGCCGGGAAGCTACTCTCGGCAGAGGATAAACGGATGAGCCTCGACAAGCCCACGCTTGATATGGAATCGGCGCTGGCCCAATTTGTCGTGACCAACAAGGGAGGCAACATCGATGTCGACGATGAGGGGCTGCGGTTGCTGGCTGAACAGCTGCCAGCACTCACAGATCCCGATGACATTCGCGCAGACATCGAACTCGCAAACACTCGCATTCGGACTCTCATCCATCCCCGCTAGTCTTGTGAGACTGGCAGCAGATCAGCAGATTCGACTTTGCGATACGAGGTTTTCACAGTTTGAAAACCGATCGATTGATACAGCTGAACGGCGCGAGCGTTGTCAGCAGTCACTTCCAAAGAGACTCTCTGTATCCCAGCCGCCTGGAATCCGGCGAGCGACTTGAGCATCAAGGCCCGTCCGAGTCCGGCTCCGCGATGCAATCGGCATACTCCGATATTTTGAACCGCTCCTGACTGTCGAGCGCATTGCAGCCCCTGCACCGTGCCTATCGGAATCGGACCTGTGAACTCATTCGCAACAAACCGAATCAGCCACGTCGCCTGCGGCAGGAATGCTGTGTGCTGGGCGATTTCTTGCATCAGATTTCGACATCCATCCAGGGCGCCTAGGCAAGGAAAAAGCTCTGTATCCGGTTCCCCATTGAAGCTGTGATACTTCGCAGAGGCATGCTGCTCGCACAAGCTCATATGCCACCCCGACCAGACATAACCGCTGGGGAGTTCGGCACGCGGCAAGACCCGTCGGAGGTCAACCTCCATGCGAAATCGTTTGAAATGGACAGTGGACATTGGGGAACCTGGGGCCAGTGACCGGGCCATGTTTCTATAACGCTACAGCCTGCGGACCTGTTGTCAACAAGAGTTGTTGCGGAATGGTGGGAGTTCTGGAACGACCAAGCTCCCTGGCGCGAGGGTCCGGAAAGTCTCTCAAGTTTTGACGAACACTGCGACCCGAATTTCTGAGCCACCAATACGGTGAGCACAGGATCATTCAATTACGTGTCAAGAACTCGTCCGTATTGAACAGTAGACGTGCCAGGCTGACCCAGGCTGCCGATTCTGCGACCGGCAGATCCTGACGGCCCGTAGGCGACAGCTTCGAGGCCGCATCCGGATCGCTCGAATACAATCCCACCTGGCGATTCCAGTAATCAACCAGCAGCTGTTGCTCCGCGAGGGATGGCTCACGGATCAGGCATAACCGGAACATGCGGCGAACTCGCTGCGGTGTCCCAGCATCTGAAGGGGTCTCCTGAAGCATCCGCACGGCCAGCTTCTGCGACAACTCGATGAACATCGGATCATTGGCGACAGCGAGTGCTTGCAAAGGGGTGTTCGAGCGCGACCGACGTGTACAGACAGTGCTGAACTCCGGCGAATCGAACGTGGTGAGCAGTGGATATGGGGCGCTGCGATAGAACATCGTGTAGAGCGTTCGCCGATAGCGGTCGGGGCCCGTCGTCTCAGGCCAGCTCTTGGTATTCTGAGTAAAGCTGTAGACCCCGGCGGGCTGTGGGGGATGGACACCTGGGCCGCCGATGCGTGGAGCCAGAGCGCCAGAAGTCGACAAGATCATGTCCCGCACGATCTCGGCATCGACACGCACCCGAGACTGCCGACCGAGCCACAGATTACGAGGATCAATCGCCACCGCCTCGGGATGTTCAGCACTGGATTGCCGATAGGTCTTCGAGGTCACAATCCGCCGGTGCAGCTGCTTCATCGACCAACCCGTCTCCATGAATTCGGCAGCCAGCCAGTCCAAAAGTTCAGGGTGCGTCGGCGGAGTCCCTTGAGATCCAAAATCGTTCTCGGTTTCCACCAATCCACGTCCGAAGTACCTCATCCACACTCGATTCACGATCACTCGCGCAGTTAGCGGATTGTCGCGACTGACCAGCCAGCGGGCGAGGTCCAGCCGCGTCTTAAACTCGGGCACCACACCGACAACGAGCGCCGCAGGCACCGCAGTTGCCAGTGGCCCAGCAACAGTGTCCGGAGTCAAGAAGTCTCCACGGTCGAGGCGAAACGTGTCGCGATTTGCCTCGGTGTCTCGCATGACCATTTGATTCACGAGACGCCCTGCTCCGGGGAGATGGGCTTCTAACTCTTCGACTTGCTTCTTGACGACGGACATCTGAGCTTGGATTTCAGCGCTCTCGTTGACGGGTGGCGGCGCATCCGACACATCAATTGCGAAGCGACCAATCAAATACCCCTGATTCACATCGTGTTTCAAAAATAGGACTGCTTCCACCTTCGCCACGGGGGCTGCCAAGACGAACACGGCTTCATGCGGGGCGTTCATGGCCAGCTCGGGGTGGGCCTTTTTTTGCTCTTCACTCACGTTAATTGCCCAACCCGTTGCTGGCTTGTCATCGATCACGTTCAGCACATCATGTTCCGGCTGGGAATGGTCCGCAGCGGCAGCCACAAAACGTGTGACCTTGTCGCCGACTTTGACCTGAGCATCCGTCAGGACGAAGTTCCCATTGCTTGCTAATCCGGGGCCGTTCATGGGAAGCGACTCATGTGGCAAGACCCGCAGCCGAATCGCCGTGATCTGATCTCCAGGAGATTTGATGTTGACCTGATAGGTGTCATTGGGCTGCGCTTTCAGGTCACTCAGCAGAGATCCATCGGGTTGCCGCAAGAAGGCTCCCATCCCGAGGGTGATGTAATTCAGCAACTCTGCAGGCTTCCAGTTCCATTCGTGAGCCAGCAGGTTCGTCGACTTGGAGGCCGCCAATTGCCGATTGAGTTCAGTCATCCGGGCTCGGAGCGACTTCAATTCTTTCAGCTTCTCCAGCTGTTCGGCATTCCACCCGTAAACCTCGTGCTCCAGAACGGGAACGGTGGTGGCTTCGTTGTTGGCGTCGTCACATTGGTTAAAGAACGCATAGAGTTGGTAGTACTCCTGATGGCTCAGTGGGTCGTACTTGTGGGTATGACACTGGGCACATCCCACTGTTAACCCGAGCCAGACGGCCCCCGTTGTATTGACCCGATCGATGATCGCTTCGTGGCGATATTGGTCCGGTTTGACGCCACCTTCTTGATTGATCAAGGTATTGCGGTGGAAGCCGGTGGCAATCTGTTGGAACTTGGTCGGTTCAGGAAGTTGGTCTCCGGCCAACTGCTCAATGGTGAACTGGTCGAACGGTAGATCGCGATTGACCGCATCGATGACCCAATCACGGTACGGCCACATAATGCGGGGACCATCGATCGTAAATCCATTCGAGTCCGCGTAGCGTGCTTGATCGAGCCAGTGGCGTCCCCAGCGTTCGCCATAATGCGGGCTTTGGAGGAGCCGATCGACGAGTTGTTCATAGGCATCGGGCGACTGGTCTGCAGAGAACGCGTCCGCTTCCTCGGGAGTCGGCTGCAGCCCGAGGATGTCCTGAGACAAGCGGCGAATCTGCGCCAGGCGATCCGCTTCCGGGGAGAGACTCAGCTGATGCTTGTGGAGCGTGCCGACCACAAATGCATCGATCGGATTCGCGTGTGCCTCCCCCGCTGCCTGCGGAACATTCGGCCTCTCAACACGGCCAAACGCCCAATGGGGTGCATAGGGAGCGCCCTGGTCAATCCAGCGTTTCAGCAACTCCTTCTGAGTGGCGCTCAATGCCTTCCCGCTCGTGGGGGGTGGCATCTGCTCGTTGGGGTCAGTGGAGAGGATTCGCTTCCAGACCTCGCTCTCGCTGGAGTTCCCGGGAATGATCGCAAAGTGACCTTCATGGGGGACAAGTGCCGCCTCGCGTTCATCGAGCCGCAAGTCGGCTTGACGAGACGAGGGATCGAACCCGTGGCAGGCGAAGCAGTTCTCCGACAAGATCGGACGGATTTGCCGGGCGAAGTCGACTGACTCGCCAGCACCGCAGACTGCGACTCCGAAGATTCCCAATACGGTCGCCAGTAGGCAAAGAACAGCGATTCGAGTGGCAACCACAAGGAAACTCCCGGCGAGGGAAACAAAGAGAGGCGAATTGCATCTGTCGTAGCATATCGGCTCGCCGTGCTGCGGCCAGCAAGACAGGGAGTCTCCCGCCAATTGCCGTGCTTCAGTCTGTCGTTGCCAACAACAGACCGCGAGGAGGAATCACGACAATCCCACTAAAGCCTGGCAAGCTTTTCCCGAGTCGAGATTGCATCTGCTGGACTGTCGCCAGGGCCGATTGCCGGTGGCTCGATTCCTCACTGGAGACAATTCTCGCTCCGACTGCCAGCAGGCTGACCTGCTGATTGTCAAACAGAATTGAGACCCCATGCTTCAACGGGAGAACCTGCAGAGCCTTCAGAAAAGTGTTCAGTGCCTCGGAAGGGGCTTCATTCCACTCGTGTTCGGCACAGGCCATGATCACATGCGGTCCCGCCTCGTCGGCAACTTGAATGGAATCTTGATCACTCGCCATGCAGGCAATCCTCCAGTCTGCGTCCTCCCATTTGACCAGTCCGCGTGCCCGAACTGCATTCGTAGTCGCCGAGGCGATCACGATGCACGGCGCACGTTGTTCAGCCAGCACAGCTGAACATTTCGTCTCAAAAACGCTTTGATTCTCTGTGATGTTGCGGCGATGTGACTGAATTTCAAGAGATGCCAAGAGCGGCTCAGATCGCGCAGCTGTAATGCCCAGATAAAGGCTGAAGATTCCGGCAATCACCGCTGCGACAGACAGGCTGCGGCGAGCGATGGTTTGTTTGGTCGCGAATCGCCTCAGAACCATGGCGATTGTTGCTGCAGACTCATAGCGGTCCTGGGGCTGCGTGGCTAAAGCCCGACGACAGATGCGACGCAGCCTCCAGGGCGCATGACGAATCAGAGACCAATCAGGTTCGAGGGCCATTTTCTCTGCGGCACGGACCGGCTGCTGGCTGAGTGCGGAGAAGAGGACCGCTCCCAGTCCATAGACATCCGTTGCTGTGGAGATTCGCCCCGTATCCCCCGCGTATTGCTCCGGAGACATGTACTCGGGTGTTCCCGGAGCGAGTACTAAAGATCGCTGTGAGCCGCAGCCCTTGTAGCGAGCCATTCCGAAATCGATCACTCGCGGATTTCCCTCGTCATCCACCAGAATGTTGTCAGGTTTCAGATCGAGATGGAGCGCCCCATGTTGGTGAACGGCATCCACGGCACTCGCAGCTTTCGATAACACAACCGCAATCCGGGGAATCGTGGGCTTCAAGAGACGAATCCAGTCCGAGAACGTTTGACCAGACACAAATTCCATGATGATGTAGTGACGACCTTGCTCGATTCCTACATCGAACACCTGCGCTAAATATGGGTGCCGGATGGTGCTTAAGACCCGAGCCTCAGAGGACAGTTGAGCGGGCTCCACATTCGGAAATGAAGAATGTCGAAACCACTTGATCACCACATCGGTCTTCAAGCGAGGATGCCATGCGCGATACACATCCGCTTGTCCGCCTGCCCCCAATCGAGCGAGAATGGTGTACTCTCCAATCGACTCTGGAAGTGGCACACCGGCCTTTCCCGCTGTTTCTGTGGGAACAGAGTCCCAGTCTACGCTGCGGACCGCTTGGACATCCCCCCGGATCGCGGTCACGCGCTGCTGGCAACTGATACAGTTTTCCAAGTGTTGCTGGAGCTCTCTGGGGAGTGAGTCTCCCATCACGACTGGCCAGAGTGCGGAGTCAGTGGGGCAAGGAGCATTACTCATGAATTTCCGCCTTCTCCATCTCGATGCAGAGAGTGCGAACGCGGTCAAGAACCCGACTGGCACTGACATAGACGGCATTGGCTGACAATCCCAGATCAAGTCCGACATCGCGGGCCGCCTGCCGTTCGATCACATGTCGCTCGAAGCATGTCCAGGACTTCGGAGAACTTCTGTGGCGAGCCAGTTCCAAGGCCCGATGCAGCACACTCCGCTGCTCGTCCAAAACCGCAGCTGCTTCCGCGGAGGGTGCGGCCATCGTTCCGCTTTCCGGTAAATTGCAATCGGGACCACGACGACGGAACCAGTCAATTGCCGTGTTCTTGACAATCTTTCGCAGGAGGTGCCGGAATCCGCCGCGACCAGGCTGATACTGAAATTTGGGCATGATCCGGCACAGCACTAACCACACATTTTGGACGATGTCCCTCTGGTCATGCTCGCATCTCCCATAACTGCGGGCGTATTCATGCAAGACTTGAGAATAGATTGCAGCAAACTCTCCCCAGCCGCCAGGGTCACCAGACGAGCGGAGTCGCAACAGTAATGAAGGACGTGTCAGTGGCATGAAGCGGAATCCCAGCTGGATCGCAAGACCCTCGCCCCCATGACACGAGGTCATGGGTGATGTGGCCTCACAACAAGGAATGAACTTGGAAAAAGCAGCGGCAGATTTCGTTCCCACTCATGGAACCCGAAGAAAAGAAAGGAATCACCTCGTGGGAACCAAACTCTGCCCAATGACATACGACTGAGGCCGAAAGACCCTTTCATCGAATCGGAAGCGAAACTCTCAATTCGAAGTGTTTGCCGTGCTCTCAGCCGAAATCTCCCTGAGAAGTCATCCGCGCATGGGAACTGTGCGCTGTGCCTACTCGGTCGCAAGGTTTTTTCTAAGCATTGCTGAGGAAGTCACGAGTGGGATTCGAATCAGTCAATTCACGTTGACTCTGTCGGCATGCGTGAGTTTGCATGGCACGCCGCGTACGATGCGGCAGGTTGCCTGGACTGCATGTCACACCAGTGGGAGCGATTTCGGTGCCTCTTCCGATTCTGACAGCGAACGAGATTGAACATGAGATGATCGCCCTACCCGGTTGGGAAATTCGAGATGGCTGGTTGCGTCGTGCTTACAGCACACCGGGGTGGTCCCATACACTGTTGCTGGCAGGCCAGATTGCCTTCCTCGCGGAGGCCGCCTGGCACCATCCTGATCTCGAACTTGGGTACGCGAGAGTTGTGGTTAAGTTGCAAACGCACAGCGTGCGCGGCCTGACCGCGATGGACTTCGCTTTGGCCCGGAGGATCGAGGAGCAGGTGAGTTGGCAACCGGATGATGCCTCGCCACTGGAGGGGTACCCCAAGAAGTGGATGCACTGAATGAGCGGCACGGCGCTAGCCGCCGGTTCCCCTGACCGTGGTCCCACCGGAACCCAGTTACCCGACAATCAATGGTGAGCAGAACCGGCGGCTAGCAACATGCCGCTCACGACTCACCTGTGTACAATCACCACATCAGCCCTCCACAGAAAGACCGACACTCATGAAGATCATTCGCTACCAAGACCCAGCTGGCCAGATTCACTTCGGCGTCCGACACGCCGATGGCAGTGCGACCCGTGCCGAGGGCGGACCATTCGGCCCCTGGAAGGACACCGGAGCCCAGGCCGATCTCCGCCAGCTGTTGTCTCCGGTCGATCCCGTCGACATCCTCTGCATTGGGCTCAACTACCGGAAGCACGCCGATGAGGGCGGCAAGCCCCACCCGGACCATCCCGTGCTGTTCATGAAGAACAAGGGCACGCTGCAACATCCCGGCGGCCCAATCGTGCTGCCGAAGAAGCTGCCCAGCACGCAGGTGGACTACGAGTGCGAGTTGGCGATCATCATCGGGCGCGAGTGCTATAACGCGACCAAGGCCAACGCCCTCTCCTTCGTCGCTGGCTATACGTGTGCTAATGATGTTAGTGCTCGCGACTGGCAAATCACCTGGGGTGGCAGCCAGTGGTGCCGTGGCAAAACCTTCGCCACCTTCTGCCCGCTCGGCCCGTGCCTTGTCACTCCAGACGAGATCCCTAACCCGAACGCCCTGCGCATTCGCACGATCCTGAACGGGCAAGTGATGCAGGATTGGAGTACCGATGACATGATCTTCGATGTCCCCACTCTGATCGAGTTCCTCAGCGGCAGCACCAAGCTGCTCCCCGGCACCGTGATCCTGACCGGCACCCCGCACGGCGTCGGTGCCGCCCGGAAACCGCCGGTCTACCTGAAGGCCGGCGACTCAGTCACGATCGATATCGAGACGATCGGCGAACTGACGAACCCCGTCGTCGATGAGATTGTCTAATCCCCCTCCCCCGTGGGGCACGTTTTTTACGTGCCCGTAAACGGAATTCATCCCGTACACTGCCCCTGATCACAAACCCCAGCCTCCGAACTATTCCGAACATTCCGCCAACATTCCCTCGATCTCACTCTTGAGGGGAAGAAAAGGGGCAGGTCTCAATCTTTCCTCCCAATCCCCAATCAATGAGATCTGACCCCTTTCTTCTCCAGAGGGCCGCATGCACCACGAGCAGCTGGAGACCGAGATCAATCTGCTCCATGCCGCAGACCATCGAGGCCGACCGATTGGGATCCTTCGCATCGGTGGCCGCATTCCCGTGGGGCGGCACCGGTTGGGTCGCTTTGGCCCCTACCGGGGCGGCGCAGCCGGAAGAGGTTCTCCCACGAGAGATTCCTCTCCGTGAACCTCCTGTGCCACCCAGCGATGTGTGTCCGGCACACGGCCCTTGCTGGAGCAGCGGGCTAGGCGTGGGGCGTTTTTCCAGGTGCCATAGAATCTGGCCGCACACCCTGCCGGGCAAGAACGGACAGACGATCTATTCATGGGCTAACAATGTGGTAGGATAAACTCGGCGAAGAATTCTTTCGCCAACATTGTAATGTCATCTCAAGAAAGTGGAGTACGTCCGATGAGTGAAGAAATGAAAGACAAGCCGATTCGTGGTTTGCTGCGGGACATCAGCTTGCAAGGCGGGGCATTTACCAATCCACCGCGCGGTCTGGTCTCCACCCAGATGATGGACCGACTGACGATCCTCACTGCACTGCTGGGATTGTTCCTGACCATGGCCACGTTCCTCGGCATGATCTGGGAAGTGGTGGACCTGTTTTATGGTTTTCGAATTGCCGGTACGATCGCGATCGTGGTGTTGTCGATGCTCGTGTTTCGGGCGATCAATGCGTTGTTTGATTAATCAGGGGCGCTGAGTTGCCACCACTTGTCTCTCACCCGACTGCGGGGATCCGGTCGATTTGGATGGCTCGTCGCAAGCTCATTCGAATGGCAGCTGCCCTCGTTCTGGCGGGTGGCATATTGCTGGCCATATCTGCTTGGATGGTCGGCGGGGCGCTCATCGCTTCTTCCAATCGTCGCGTCGCATTGGCACCGGACTTTCCCGTCGTCGAATCGATGATCGACAGCGAATCCGGGGCAAATCTGGCAACGTGGTACGCAGCTCAAACAGATGCAGAGGCGACGATTATTCTGCTGCATGGATTGCGTGCGAATCGAGAGTCGATGTTGGATCGGGCGCGGCTTTTTTGGAGTGCCGGGTATGCCATCGTCATGCTGGACTTGCAGGCCCATGGCGAAAGCCTCGGAGATCACATCACGCTCGGACATCTGGAACGCCATGATGTGCGGGCCGCAGTGGCTTACGCGAAGAAGCTCAATCCACATCACAAGATCGGGGTGATCGGCTGCTCGTTGGGGGGAGCAGCGGCTTTACTTGGATCACCTCTCGGAGTTGATGCGATGGTGATCGAGTCGGTTTTTCCCACTGTGACGGACGCTGTCTACGACCGCGTTTCCGCGCAAGTTGGTCCGCTCAGTCACTTATTGTCGCCACTTCTGCTCTGCCAACTTCGGCCTCGTTTGGGGATCTCGCCCGCTGAGCTGTGTCCGATCAACAAGATTGATGAGGCCGAATGCCCGATCTTGATCGCTAGCGGTGAACTCGATCAACATACGACACTCGCAGAGACGAACCGCATGTACGAATCGGCTCAATCGCCCAAGCAGCTGGTGATTTTTGGGGGAGCAGCCCATGTCGATTTGCTCTCGCACAATCCACAGACATACGAGTCCGAGATCGTTTCATTTCTCAATATTCACTTGAGGGCGAATGGTCCCATTGAGAGTTCGTCCCTCTCTGGCCCATAATCCAGCTGGGCGGAGTCTCCGATTCCGACTCCGACTCTGCACCCCTGATGACTTCCTCTGTTCGAGACTCCCGCATGCCGATCTCTGTTGCTGCGCTGCATTCGTTTTGTGTTCGTGCCCTCACCCAGATTGGAATGTCCGAGAGAGATGCCGGGACGACAGCTGAGGCGATGGTAACGACGGACTCGATGGGTGTTTTTACGCACGGAACGAAGCTGCTGAGTGGGTATATGAACCGGCTCAAGGGAGGTGGGTATCGGGTGGCCGGAACTCCACGGATTGAGCGACAGGGGCCGGGCTGGGCGGTGATTGACGGAGATTCGACACTCGGGCAAGTGAGCGGCATGTTTGCGACCGAGACGGCCATCTCCAAGGCTCGCAGTGTGGGGGTCGCGTACGTCGGCTTGCGGAATGCCGGGCACATCGGAGCTGCGGGGTATTTCGCAGCTCATGCCGCACGGGCGGGGTTTATCTGTCACGTCGTGGGAAACGACATTCCTAGCGTCTCGGGTCCAGGGTCGCGGGGGCCGGTGCTGGGGAGTAATCCGTATGCGTATGGCGTGCCCGTGCTGGGCGGAGATCCGATCCTGCTCGACATGGCGACCGCAGCTGTGGCGGGGGGCAAGGTGTATGCCGCCATTCAACGCGGGGAGGCGATTCCACCGACCTGGTTGATTGACCAGGACGGGAAGCCGACGACCGATGGCACTCTGTATCCCCAGCGGGCGTCGCTGGCACCGATGGCGGGGTATAAGGGGTACGGATTGGGGCTGTGGGCAGAGATTCTGTCGGCGGTTCTTCCCGGCGGAGCGATGACGTGGCAGGTGGGGACATGGATGTTTGACGAGGCGAGTCTTCCCTCGCGGCACAACGCGGGATTTATTGTGATCGATGTCGCAGCTGTCGCCGAGCCAACCGAGTTCGCCGCCCGGATCAAGCACATCTCGGACGAGATCCACGCGGCTCCGACCGCTGAAGGAGTGGAGCGCGTGCTGCTACCGGGAGAGCGCGAGTGGGGGCTACGCCGTAAGGCGCTCGTCGAGGGAATCCAGCTGCCGGAAGACGTGATGGAGAAGCTGCGACTGGCAGCGACGCTGTCGGGGATTGATGCGCCGGTGTTCTAGCAGTGAGCTACCGGGCGCTAGCCCTCGGCTCTTCTCACCGTGTATAAGAAGGAAACATCTAGTCACTGGAACATCGCTCAGAAGAGCCGAGGGCTAGCGCCCGGTCGCTCACAGAGGGGGACCATGAACGATTCGATCACTTACTTTATTACGTGGACAACCTACGGCGCATGGTTACCGGGCGATGCTCGCGGTTGGCGAAAGACGACCGCTGGACCACAGCTCGCACGACCTCGACTCGAGGAGTGGTGCCGCAGCCGCATGACAGAGAATCCCATTCTTCTGGATGACGACCAGCGTCTCCGAGTTGAAGCAGTCTGTCGGAAACATGCAGCCATTCGCGGCTGGGCATTGCACGCTGTCAGTGTCAGGTCCAACCATGTCCACATTGTGGTGACGGCAGACAAGCCGCCGGAACTCGTCCGAGATCAATTCAAGGCCAACGCGACTCGAGTTCTGCGAGAGTCGCCAGGCGCGATCGATCAAGAAAAAGTCTGGGCGCGCGGAGGGGACTGCGAAATTGTCGACGGCGAGACGAATCTCGAACGCGTCATTCAATACGTGACTGAAGCCCAAGACCGAAAGGGCAGAGATCCATGAGCGACCGGGCGCTAGCCCTCGGCTCTTCTCGCCGTGTATAACGAGGGAACATCCGGTTACTGAAACATCGCTCAGAAGAGCCGAGGGCTAGCGCCCGGTCGCTCACAGAAAGGGTTGATGTCCGTGGATAGCTCGTCTCCTTCCGATCAGAGCCGATCCGTCATCCGCAGAGTTTTGCTTGGCCAGCTACTGTTTTCCGCTGGTCACGCTCTAACCACCGGCGGTTTTTTGAACTACTTCGCGAACCCATTCTTCAAGGGGTTTGCGGTCGCGCTGGCGGTGATGCAGGTCACTCCCGAGGCGGCGGAATCGCTGGCGGTGGTCACACGTTGGCTGGTGATTCGCTGGGGCGGGCGCAAGACGGTGTGGTGGGTCTCGCTCATGCTGGCACGGCTGTCAGCGCTCGCGATTCCGGGATTGGTGTATGCGGGGATGGTGCCAGGGACCGCCGGGGCGATTCCGGTGATCATCGGGTTACTGGCAGTGTGGTATTTGCTGCAAGGGGTTTCGTACACAGCTTACTTGTCGTGGCTGTCGGACCTCGTCCCAGAGGTTCAGTGGGGGAAGTTGCTGGCTCGGCGTTCGATGGCAATTTCGCTGGTCACGGTGTGTATGACGTACAACGCAGCAGCGATCTTTGACCGGACAAAGCTGTGGCCAGCGGGTGACAAGCTCAACGCGTATCTGGTGTTGTTTGGGCTGGGGGGGGTGCTGTGTCTGGCTTCGATTCTGCCGCTGATTGAGTTGAGGGGAGGGGAGCGGGGGATCAGAGGTGAGACTTCTCTCGCAGAAGATGGACAAGGATCTTCGCCCGAAGCAGAAGTAGGCCCCCTCACCCCGGCCCTCTCCCCCACAGATGAGTCTTCGTTTGCAGCCACACTAATTGTGGGGGAGAGGGAGCAGACACAGACCGGAGTCGGACTACGGCTCGGCACTGGGAGTCCCGCTCCTTCGCTCTGGCAGTCCATCGGCCCTCAACTGAAGCTCGCCTTCTCCGACCCCGTCTTTCGCCGCTTCCTGTTTGGATGCTGGCAGCTGTCGTTCTTTCAGGGGCTGACTCAGACGGCTCAGTTCCAGTTCAGCGCGAACGTCTTGAAGGTTTCGCAGCTGGACTATTACGGCATGCTGAGTGTGATGCTCTTGCTGCAAATTCCGCTGGCGGGGTTGTCGGGGTGGTTGGTAGATCGTGGGCATGACCGCAAAATCATGGTGGGCGGGTTAGTCGGTTTGAGTCTGGCGATGGGCTGCTGGTGGATGGCCACGTGGTACGGCCCGGCGTGGTTGATGGCCGCGTATGTCGTGTGGGGGCTGTTCGAAATGGTGAACGTGGCTCAGCCGAGCTTGGGGTTGAAGTTGGCCCCCCGGAGTGACAACTCGGTCCAGCTGTCGTTGTTCCGGCAGATCGGAGGATTGGTGGCCGCTGTGTCCGGGATGCTGGGTGGGTTGGTGTTAGATCACTACTCGCAGCAGGGGGGCTTGCCGCCGCTGGAGGTGTTTCGCTGGATGTTTATTGTCTCTGGAGTGGGGCGAGCGACGGCAGCGGTGTGGTTTTGGAAACGGCAGTCACGCTGGTCATTGAATGGCCTTCACACAAAATCCAGGTGAAGTCCTCAGAATAGGTTCCTTAGAGTCCGTGACCGTCACGATCCAACTCTTCTGCGTGACCCACCAAGTCACATCCCGGACAGCGAATGTCGGCAGTTTCTGCTGCAAGCGGCGACCTTGGTTCCCCGATAAGTTCCTTTGTACCCCGCTCGTTCAACGCGGGTGCCGTGCGAGGGATTGCCGCTACGCCTCATTAACAACAGCTGCAAAGCGTTCGCACCGTCTCGATCTTCGGGGATTCCAGCAGGGAACCGATGCACGAGGACGGACCGGAGTATCATCTTGGCTCATTCGCACCTAGTGATTCGGCATCTTGTCAGAGGTTTGGAAGCACGTGGACGGGACGCACTGGAGATCCGTATCCCTGAACCGATTGAATATTTTGTGACAGCTGTGGCGGAACTCTTCGAACCGTTTAGTGGAGCCGCCCGTGTCGGATATGAATGTAATTTTGCGGACGAGAGCTTTGAAATCTCGATGTTTGTGGGAGCCCGTGAGATTGTGGGGGGGCCGCTCGATGGTCGCCAGGAACCACAGAACTTCCGGTTCAACTTGCAGGGTCTGTTCGACCGGTTCGATTCGATCCAGTCGTTCTTGTGGAACGCCATGCCGCATAGTCCGCTGATGGATGCCGGTATGTCGTTCGTGGTGATCGAAGGCAAGGTGCAGGGGCATACCGTCCGGCTGCAGCTGCATCCGACCGCTCCCGAGGAGATGGGCCCTGCCATTCGAGAATATGCCGACGGGTCCGTCGAACTGGCCGACTAGTTGCGTACCATCAGTCTAACTCCATTCAAGCCCATCGGTTGCGATCGATGGGCTTTTCGTATTGGGACATGGTTTCCCAGGTTCGGCGTGTGAATTTGGCGTGAATTCGAACCGCCGATCGCGGGCGAATGAACATTTTGCCCGATTTGATGGTTGAAGTTCTTCTCAAGAAACGGATGATATGGACGATTTGAACGTTTTGATTCGTCCGTCAACCGACTGAGGAGTTCCCATGATTACGACAGTGACTCGCAAGACAACGTCTCGCCGGGACGTTGTAGAACGATCGAAGAACCTGCTTCATCGAGAAATCAGCTTCATCCATTCGCCGTTGTTTCTTAAAATGAAACTGTCGGATGTTGAGTGGCAGACCGGCGACCTCTGCGTGGATGAATCGAACGATTTTCGTTCGACGGGCGACCGCATCGTGCCTTCGCATCTTTCGTACCTGTTTCGCAAGCCGCTGCTGACCCCCCAGGGCGAGCAGCATCTGTTTAAACGAATGAACTATCTGCGGTTCATTGCCAACCGCCGCCGGTCCAAGATCGACCCCAGCCGTCCACTGATCAAGCTGGTGCGAGAAGTCGAACACCTGATTGCTGAATCGGAATCGTGCCGCAAGCAGCTTGTAGAGTCTAATCTGCGGCTCGTCGCATCGATTGCTCGCAAGTTTGCGAAGTCGATGAGTGATTTTGAAGATCTGCTGAGCGAGGGGAATGCCATCCTGCTGTATGCGATCGACAAATTCGATTTCGGTCGCGGCTTTCGATTTAGTACATACGCGACGCATGCAATTCAGCGGCATTTTTTCCGCGTGATTCAACGGATGCAGCGTAAGCGTCGCTTCGAGATCGACAGCCCATCGGATGTCCTGCTTGATACCGTCGCGGCTCCACAGTCGGAACCCGAATCCAAATCACCGGCACTGACCCCTGAAACGCTGCGCCAGATGGCGAAACTTCTGGATGAGCGGGAGCGGTTCATCATTGAGGAGCGTTTCGGTTTGCGGACCAAGAACTCCAGCGAGAAGACGCTCAAGGTTCTCTCTGATGAGATGGGGCTGAGCAAAGAGCGTGTGCGACAGCTGCAACACCGGGCGCTGGACAAGTTGCGAGAGTTCTTGGAAGAGAGAGGTGTGACGCTTGATGATCTTGAAGGTTAAGCCAGCCTCTCTTCAGAGCGTACGTTCCCAGATGGCCCACTGACCGAAGTTCTCTTCGACTTCGATGCGTAGTGAAGGCAGCTTTGGCCAGCCTTGAGCGGCCAGCCCCAGATCGAGGGTTGTCCCGATCCACTTGGCGATCAGCTCGGCGGTCGTCTGTTCGATGGGGAGTAAAACACACTCATCGGAAGGGAAGACCCAGCGGCGATCGTGGTAATGAACCTCTGTCTCATGCAGTCCGAAATTTAAGCGAATGTTCGGATGCTTGGTGGGAAGCAGCATTCGGTGGTCGAGTCGATCAACGATCTTTTGCAGATTGTCGCGCAGGGCGATGAAGTCGAACACGTACTGGTTCTGATCCAGTGGACCAGCGACTTCAACTGCAACTCGCCAATTATGCCCATGCAGACGCTCGCAGATTTCCCCGCCAGGGGTTTCGATCGTGATGAAATGACCGGCGCTGAAGACGAGATGGTCCTTTGTCACACGGACACGGAATTGTTCACTCGACATCGTGGCTGCCTTCGTTCTTGTTGGTCTTTGCATACTGCGAGAACACAGGGTTACTGCATCGTATGCGTCAGGCGGTCCAAACCCAATCGGGGAAGGAAACTTGCCGATCTCGCAATGCGGCAAATATTGTCGCAGCCACCGCGTCCGCTGTTGTGCCCGGATTTCTGCGATGCCCATCCGCACGAAGCCAACGATCAAATTCTGAGCAGGCTGCTTCGCCCGATGAGTTGTCGGGCCAACCGGAGTTCAAGACTGCCCTCGCCCGAAGTGATGATTCCGCCGCCAGGTCTGCTCCGCATTTACGAGCAATCAACGTATCCGCCCACCGGGCCATCAACTCCAGATGCAGATGGATTACGCGTACCTCCCAGCTGCTAGCAGGCCGCCACTCCACCAAAATCGGGACAGCTGCCCTGAGGAGATCGCGAAAACCAGTGCTGTACTGCCTGGCAATCCAGTCACGATCAGCTGCTTGCTCCATCGCCCAGAGCAAGTTCTGCGGCGGCGCGGCAGCCACATCACCATCGGACACCTTCCCCATTCCACCGGGATGGGCGTGGCCGATTGCCTCGTAAACCAAGGTGGAATCCATAGGTGTTAACGCTTGCAGCACTCCGTCGATTCCATCCTCCAAGGCTCGATCAAGCGGTACAGCGGCGAGCGGCGCGATGAGCAGCGCGATGCCCAGATTGGTGTTCGTTCCCACCCGTTCACGAGTTGCCCGAATCGCCGCGCACACAGCAGCTCCGACCCCCACAAAACCTGCTTGAGCCAGATGCGGGGCAGCACAGGCTGCGGACTCGACGAAATCTTGATAGCACAAATCGGCGAATCTCGCCCCCGGATGGACATTTCCGGGTTTGCGAGCTGTCGCCTCCATCAAACAGGCCTGCTCGCACAAACGGGCGAGATCGGCGATGGGGGGACTGAGATTCGTCAACGCGATCAACTCCACCGATTGAGATCGTTCCCTAAGAGGACCGATTCTGCGGATTGTACTGATCTGACGAGGCTGCGGAACTGATTCCGAAGTCGGATGGAAATTCCCTCGACATCGACAGGGGTGACTTGTTGCCAGTCTAACCGGTCGCCTGAACAGTAAACCGCCAAATCCTGACCTTGCCCAACGGAAGTACTCTAGTCGAATATCACCCGGGATCGACTCTACGATTCGGAGAGATTGCGCGCGACAAGAACGGTTTGACCCCCGTCCCGACTCGGCGTAAATTCTTCTGTGCTGGCCTGTGCCAGATCATCCCCCGTCGAGGCTCGAGTCCAACGGGGATCTTGGATTTTGTGGAGGCCGGCCGATGTCGCACTTCGATCGTCGTTCGTTCCTGAGCATGCTGGTTGGCTCCGCTGTCGGAGTTGGTTTCGCCCCCAGCCTGTGGGCGCAAGAGGCCACTCTCGATCGCGGCTTCGTCGTCGCCGTCAAACCCTACACCACCGGGGTCGAGGTCGCACGACAGCTGCACGTCTGGGAAATGGAAGTCCAAATCAAGTTGATGCGGATGATCACGGTCGCGGTCCCCGGTCAGCCAGCACCACAGCAAGTTTATTACCTGGCCTACCGCGCGCTGCCTCGCCCGATTCTCAAAAGCGAGGTCGGAGCCGACACCGACCCCATCAACACGCTCGATCCTTCACCCGGTCCAGCGATGTTCATCCCACAAATGACCTTGGTCACGTATGACGATCGAAAGACCGAAATCCCCGTTGAAATCCACATTGACCGCGTACTCCCGGCAGCTGTCAAACGGGTGAATGTGATTGAGCGCCCCGCCAATCCTGATCAGGCTTTCCTCGATGCAGTCTCCGTGGTTCGCCCTGTTCCCGAACCGGTCGCGGCCGATTTGCAAGAGCAGCCGTGGATTTACGGTGTCGCGACCTGGAGCGGAGTCGATCCCAAGTCAGACTTCTTCAAGGTCATCCTGCAGGGCTTCAGCAACGTCTACGACGTCCGGGGCGAGGGCGACGAAAAACGCACATGGCGAAAAGTCCTCGTGCAGAAATTCACCAGCCGAGGAGACGAATTCGACCCCACCCAGCGTGAGTTCGAATTCGATGGCAAGCCCTTCTGGGAATACCAGCCCGATAAAAAATCGCACGCCGAACTCGCTGCCGATCGTGCGAAACTGGCCGCTGAGCAGGCGCAGTAGGGTATCTTGGGGCCAGTGTGTGTGAGCCGGATGGTCATTGCGGGATGTTGCCAGCCCCTCCAGATCCCGTCTTAAAACGAAGCCCTAACCGCATGTGCGTGAGACGTTTCGCATAGGCGAGCAAAGCCCTCTCCAGAAATACCCGACGACAGGCATCAATCCCGGCGGCGGGCAATGAATTCGAGTTCGTAGCCGGAGCGATTCTCGAAGCTGTCGAGAGCGATGATCAGTCGTTCGCACTCGAAGTGGGGAACCAGTAGTTGCCTCACTTCGAGATTGTGGATTGAGAACGGCGGCCCCTCTGGGCGGGTGTGGGCGTAGAACAGGCCGAACAATACACCGCAAGGCTTCAATGCCCCCGAAACGGTTTGCATGTACTCTTGGCGTCGGACGGGGTCGATCGCGCACAGGCAGGTGTGCTCGATGATCGCGTCGAATCCCTGGGGCCAGAGTTTCGCAAGATGAAAGACATCCGCTTCCACAGCCTCCAGCGAGAGGCCCCATTCAGCCGCCCGCCCCTGCACAGCAGAAATGGCTTCAGGGGCGAAGTCGATGGCGGTCACGTGGAACCCGAGTCGAGCGGCCTCGACAGCCTCATGCCCTGGCCCGCAGCCGATCACGGCAACGTGCGCCCTTGGAGAAAGGAAACCTTCACGCAGCATCCTTGCGATCGGCGGAGCGCAGCGGCCCTTGTCCCAGCCCGCATCATTCGCCTGGTAGAGGGCACTCCAGTACGTGGGGTCGGACACATCGTTCATGCAGGGAGGTTTGGTTAAAGGACCGTGGGGTCAACAAAAGTCTTGTGACCTCTGCCACCTTGCGACGCAGGACTCGCATTCTAATTCCGAGGTTCGCGGTGCGGCTTGGGATGTTGACCCAGCGGAGCTCGATAGGGTTCGGAACGGGGCGAGAGCACGGGGCGTTGCAGTCCACCGGTTGAGGAATTGGCAGCTGGGATCGCGGGAGGACGGGAGTTGCTCGTCTTGGAGCGGGCCGAGTTGGGGCCGCCCTGGCGCACGTAAGAGCGATCGCCGGGAGCGACTTCGCGATAGATGCGGTGCAGGTACATGTCGAGCGCGTTGTCAGGCTTGCGCGAGTTTGCAAACACTCCCATGGCGCGGCGGACGGGGGGACGTTGAGTCGGACGTTCGGGCTCGCCCACTTCAAGAACCTCGCAGAAACGTTGTGTGAGGACGATCAGCAAAATCCCAATCGCCAGCATGGTCAAACAGACCAGCATCACGACCAGTCCCGCTTGCAGTGGGCGGTCGAAACCAATCCATTCTGCCAGCAGATACGTGAGGCCAAACGCCGCACCAGAGAGAGTCAGCGTCACTCGAAACGTCTGACGAATGGCTTCGACTTCTTCCGAAATCATCGGTCTCCCTCCATGGAGTCCTGACAACAATTCGCAGCTGCACGTCTACTCGGGAGATCGTCCAATCACTCCCGGCGGCTCGAACTCGTGGGACTGTAGTGAGATCGGGTGGGGAGGGAAAGAGGAGGTTGAGGGTTCTGGCTGGCGGGGTGCGTCAACCCCACTCCCCAGTCTTGTCGTCTCACTCGATCACAATCATCTTTCCCCGGCGACGTACTGTGATACCTCCCGGCATTTGGACGGCGGGGGGACCGTGGTCTTGGCAGACTTCGACTAGGCGTTGCCAATGCTCAGCTGTCATCGCTTGGCGAGGCCAGTTCTGGCGGACCCACAGACGAACAAAGCACTCGCGAGCGAGGACCGGGTGAGCAGCTGCGAGGACTTCGCGTTGGAGGCGGACAACTGCGGCTGATGGCTCGATGAGGGAGGCAACCAGGCAGCGCTGGGCCTCGGCCTCGATCCACGATTGCTGCTCAGCGGCTTGTGCTGCGAGACGCTCCAATGCCTCGACAGCGCGCGGGTTGAGTTCGCGATCCAGCCAGGGCAAAAGCTCATGACGCACGCGATTGCGAGTAAAGGCTTCGCTGGAGTTGGAGCTGTCAACAAGACTCGATTGATGGAGTTCCTCCAGACAAGCGACGATCTGTTCACGGCGGATGGTCAGCAAAGGCCGCCACACCATGAGAGATTCACTCAGCGGGCGAACCTCGGGAATTCCGGAGAGACCGCGCAGCCCGGTCCCGCGAAACAGGTGATGCAGGATCGTCTCGGCATTGTCATCGGCGGTATGGCCGGTCAGGATGGCGGTGGCTCCGCACGATAGCGCCATGCGAGTGAGTGCGGCATAGCGTGCGTGGCGAGCTTGCTCCTCGATGGCCGTGCGCTGGCCGTCCTGGTCGGGGAGTTTGATCGTCTCGATCAGGCAGCGAACGCCGACTGTCTGGCACTGCTGCTGAACCCATTCGCCATCAGCACCGGACTCGGGGCGCAGCTGATGGTCGATGTGGCCGCAGGTGATTTCTTGGTGGTTCTCGCGTGCGATAATTTGAACGGTGCGAAGCAGGGCCATGCTGTCGGGGCCACCCGAGACGGCGACGAGCCAGCGATCCCCGACCAGCGGATGGCGAGATCGCGAGGCGAATAGCCGATCGATCAGGCATTGAACAACGGTGGGTGGAGTCGTCATGTTTTCGCGGCGGAGAGGGCGTGTTCACCTCTTCGGTGACCCCCTTCGCGTCCTTTGCGATCTTCCGTTTGAATTCCTGGTACCTGACATCGATTGGGTTGCAGTCAGGACGCCCGGGAGGGCGAGCTCGTGAATTGAACGTCAATTGGGCTCTTGTTCCGTTCCCGCCTGACGATGCAAGGATTGGAACAGAAGGGAGCGATGGACGCAAAGGGGGCGGACAGTCTTCGCAGGGAGTTCGGGCGACGGCAGGACTCTGACGACTTCTGCGACGAATCCATCGTCGTTAAGCGGCCCGCACGCTGGGCGTTGCAGCTCGCGGCAACCGCACGCGGAAGGTGCTGCCGTGTCCGGGGCCTTCGCTATTGGCAGAGATTGAGCCATCGTGGCTCTCGATGATCTTGCGAGTCAGTGACAGCCCCAGGCCCGTTCCCTGTCCGGCATCCTTGGTCGTAAAGAACGGTTCGAACAGCTGTTGCAGGGTCTCGGGTGTCATCCCGCAACCGTCATCCTGAAAGGCCAGATCGACCTGGTCAGCTGTCTCGCTGAGGCTGATGCGGAGGACTCCGCCGGGCGACATGGCCTGCAAGGCATTCGCCACCAGATTCAGGATGACTTGCCGAATTTCTTCACCGCAGACCCAGGCTTCGCAGGGGGTGTGTGGCTCAAACATGATTTTGCGGTCGTTGTATTTTCCGAGGTGGCCAACGATCTCGACCACCTCACGCACGATGGCGGTCACATCGTAGAAGTTCTTCTCGCCACTGGACCCGTGGGCAAAGTCGAGCATGCGGTGAGTGATGTTCTGGCAGCGCTGAGTCTCGTTGCAGATCATCTGGCTGTACTCGCGTCCTTCGGCATAATCAGAGGGCTTCCACTTCTCGGGCGGCACGGTGAATTGCCTCGCAATCGAATCGGCACAGATCGAAATCACGCCCAGTGGGTTATTGATTTCGTGAGCGACCCCCGTGGCCAGGAAGCCGACACCCGCGACGCGCTCGGACTGCAACAGTTTCTGCGCCTGCATCTGAATCTGATCGTTTTGGTTCCGAAGGACATCCTGAAACCTAGTGGTGATCGAATTGAAAGCCGTGGCGAGACTATGGATCTCGTCTCGGGTGGACACAATCACTCGATGGGAGTATTCCCCATTGGCCACGCGGTCGAAATCGGCTTGCAGCGACTTGAGCGGTTTATGAATCCAGTAATAGCCGCCCGCAGCCAGAAACACGACCAACGAGATCGCTGCGATGCCGATGACCGACGCGAGCCACGCATGCCAATCGTGATCCGACCGGGCATCTTCCAGCAGGGTCTGCAAATGTGCAGCCGGGTCTGGCATCTGTGTCGTTTGGTCAATCAGGCCGAATGTGATTCCCAACATCCATTGGGCTTGCTTGGCTCGCTTGTCCAAATTTCCGAGATCCCGTGCGGCATCTTGCAGCTGATTGAAACCCTCGTCAAAGCCATCAAAAAGAACCGCCATCTCGCGTCCCTGGCCGGTTGATCCGGTGGTGGGACAACCGCATTTATCGAGTTGCCGGCGTATCTCTTTGACCCTCTTGATCACGGACCCCAGTCGAACATCGAACGCCTCTTTTTGCAAATTGGCCCAGAATTCCAGCTTGGAACGGTCTGACTCATCGGGTTCAGAGAGGACCAACGGACCGACGAGAGAGGAGAGCGAAGCGATTAAATCTCCCTGACGGGGAGCGTCATTGATGCTGGTTTCCAGCTTGGCGATCATGCGAGAGTGAGCCATTAGGCTCATCGCGCTGGTCAAGCCAAAGAGGACCAATAACGCAAACAGCGAAGCGAGTCCGCACGTCAGCTTCCCGCCAATGGTTCGTGTCGACAGCACACGCCACCTCCCTGTGACCACCACGCTCGATCAGGCCGTCAGGGCGCCATCATGCGCCTTGCCTGTCATCTGCGAAGTGTAATCCGGTGAGGTGTTTAGACTCAAGGGCTTTACTGGACAGGGGTTTCGTGCGGGAGCCGCCAACGAGCGGGCATTCGCGGAATCGCCTGCTCAAGACGAAGGCTGATCGGCCATCGGAAGTTCATCGAGCAGGGCGTCCCACGCGGCGTGGGCATCGCGGCGGATAGGCTCCAGCTTGTGTTGCCAATCGACATCCCACGAATCACTAGGAACCCAAGCGGCACCGCGTTCGGGAATGCTGACGATGGCATGGGCCATGACGGAGCTGGCTTTCTGGGCCCACTCGACCGATTGGATCGTCACATTAGACGCCGGGGATGTGGAGGCCAGTCCGGGGTTATTTCTGGGACGAACCGCTACCTCGACGTTCGGAGAATGCGGGACAGAAAGAACTAACGTGCCGATCAGCAGCATGACCGCAGCCACTGACAAAGCCAGAGCCCACGGACGCTGTTGAGGCGATCGGAAATCCTGCCAGCTTTGCTCGACGTACGCTTTGAAGGCAGGTGGCGGAGAGAGCGTCGCGGAGGCGGTGGATACGGGGAACAACTCGGCTAATACCTGCTCGGTCAGGTCGACGGACGGCAGACCAGATCGCCACTGGGCAATCGCATTCGAGAGCAGCGAATACTCCGCCCACTGTTGTTGGCACGCTGCGTGGGGACAGTCTGTGCCGTGAGTCCGCACCTCGATCGAGACCGAATCGGCATGCGATTCGACCACTTGGCTCAGCAACGATTGAAACAAAGAACACTGCATGATTTAGTCCGCTGTCACTCCACGCCGTTGCAACTCTTCCGCCAGAATCTTTCGCGCCCGATGCAGCCAAGTTTTCACTGTCCCGGTGGGGACACGCATCAGATCCGAGATCTCCTGTACCGAAAGTTGTTGCACGTGGAAGAGCGTGAAACACTGCCGGTAGTCATCTCGAAGTCCCTCGACCGCCCGTTGGACTTCCTCGCTGATCCCCCCACTGGCGGTATGCCCGTTCGTGGAAGGTTCGGGCAGGTTCTCCATCGCGATCGTGCGAGCTGTCAGGCATTTGGCAACGTGGGATCAAACTCGTCCGATCGAGCCGTGGTTGATGGGGATTGCCGCCAACCGGTGCCGCACGGCA
>JAYWHX010000129.1:0-10616 GCA_043777375.1 Planctomycetota bacterium
GACCACCGCCCTCGA
Source organism: Planctomycetota bacterium (assembly GCA_043777375.1). Taxonomy (GTDB): domain Bacteria; phylum Planctomycetota; class Planctomycetia; order Planctomycetales; family Planctomycetaceae; genus TH-plancto1. The sequence continues at coordinate 16 of JAYWHX010000129.1, forward strand.
AGCCCAAAACCAACACACACCAAGCCCCTCACTGCTGCCCGCCAAGTGACCCGTCACACGGTCGGGGTGTGAATGGTTACGTCCCGTCGTTAGCGAATCCGAGGTATAAATCTCTTTGCCCGTCATTTGTCGGGTACTTTAAACATTGAACTTTCAGTCGCTTCGTTGGTCCAGACATCTTGGGCACGGTTTGCATCTTCCACTCCAGTTAATAAATCAATTCGCAAGTAAGAAGAACAAAGCCCCAGGATTGCGCCGAGGGCTCTGTGGTTTCTTATGGAGTCCCACCGGCTACTTATTCACCTGGGCAGCCTCCTTAAGCGTGGCCAGATACTCGACCACATCCGTCAGTTCTTTAACGCTCATCACCTTCTGCAGGTCAGCGGGCATCAGTGAAATACTCTGCTTCACCTTGTCTTCAATCTCCGCAGCCTTGAAGGTCTTGACCAATCCATTGATATCCTTGATCTGAGTCTCGGTGTCGGTGCTGCTGACCAGCAGACCGGCGAAGACTTGACCATCGACGGTCGTGATTGACCACTGCTCAAAGTTGTGGCTGATTCCGGCACTGGGGTAGAGGATTGATTCGAACATCGCCTGCTTCGACAATTTCTTGCCGACCTCAGATATGTTTGGTCCGACCTCTCGGCCGATGCCGTTCACGATGTGACACTTGTTACAGGTGCCGGTCGTGTTGAACACGATCCGGCCATTGGCCACATCGCCCTGCCGCTTAGCCAGTTCAGCCAGCGGCGGTATCACTTCGCTGTCCTTGCCAGGCGGCAATGGGTACAGCTTGTTCGCCAGTTCCTTGATGTCTGGCCACTGGACTCCATGCAGAGTTGCCGCCACGACATCTTTCAACTCAGGAGCGACCTTGCTTTCTCCAGCCAACTTGGCGAGTTCTTGCGAACCGTAACGGATGTTGCCTAACGATTTGGCCGCAGCACGGCGGACATCAATCGCAACTTTTCCATCCTTCACCGGGTCCATCAGCAAGCCAACGGCTTTCCCATCGGCAGTCAGTCCGAGAACGATTACGGTGGCCAGCGCTCGTGGAGCGTCTCCGTGGATCGCCTTGTAATAGAGATCCCACTGCTCCTTACGAAGGAGGGCAGTTGCCGCTTCGACACCAAGTTGCTCCTCTGGCTTCGAGATTGCCAGTTCGAGCAGTTCCGGATACCGATCCTTGAGGTTCATGCTCTCGATCAGCCGCACGAAATTCGTCGTCCCTTTCTGAGCGTCGAGGACGCGAACGACAGCTGTAGCATACTTGGGATTGGAGGCGACATCACCCTGCAATCGAGTGATCGCTTCACTGGCGATCAAGTTCTTGCGAGCGGCATCTCCGGCCACTTCCGAGAATGCCAGTTCGGCGATGGCTGTCTGAACCGACTCGCCACTGAGGAAGTCAAACGCCCGAAAGTACCGGGGCAGTTGAGCCACCGTTGTGGCGGGGTCGTTGATGATCTTCAGTAGAGCCGCTGCAGATTGATTCCCGCGAGACCGCCAAAGGATGTCACGACCTGCGGCGGAATCTGGATTCCCGCCCGCGTCCTTCCACGCATCGAGTAGCGCGTCCCAGCGACCATCAGCTGCGATGCCGAGAGTCTCCAGATACCATCGATCCTGGCCATCATACTGCATCGCGAGTTCGGCCCAGGCCTGTGGCAGCTGGGGCACTTTTTCGAGGCTCAGCTCTCGAAGACCCACCAGCAGTTCGCGACGCACTGCGGGAGACGGATCGCGGAGGTTTACAGCGTCGCCAATCTCTTCCACACTGAATTGTCCGGCCAGCTGACGAGCTAGACGGACCGCCGTGCAGCGAATGTCAGAGTCGCTGTCGTGTAGCGCATTCTTGAGGATGGCGAGTTGTTTGTCTTTGCTGCCCTGCTTTCCGAGCAACCACAAGGCCCTCGCACGGAAGCGAGGATTCGGATCTTGATAAAGTGCGGTCAGCGCCGCCTCAGCCTTGTCGCCCATAGCATGCAGAGCCTGCCACGCGAGAAAGCGGGCTTCCAGGTTCGGGCTCTTGAGTGCCTTGGCGGCCCCTTCAGCGGTCGTGAAATCGTACTTCGGAATGGCGTACTTGGCTCCTGCCGCAGCGATGCGGAAAATGCGGCCCTTGTTGACATCACCCATCGCATGGCCACCGACACCGGGGTCGTACCAGTCGCTGGCGATCAGCGAACCATCCGGCGCGACGCAGACATCACTCGGGCGGAACCAGTTGTCACGGGCTCCGTGCAGGATGTTGACCATCTCAGCTGTGTAGCCCGCTCCGACGGCCTTCGAGGGATAGGCCCGCACGACGTTCGGACCGGCGTCGCAGTGAATCGGCTGGCCTTGGAACACCTTTGGCAGCATTGACCCTTCGTACAAGCAGATTCCGGTCGGTGCCCCCGCTCCGGTCTGGAGCAGATTCGGCATCACGCCGGGGTCGTTGAGGTGCCAGTGCCGCAGCGGGATCTCTTCTTCCCAGTTCGTGCGGAAGGCTTGCCACCCCGCTCCGGACTTCTCGTCCTTGTACCCGTAGTTGCCGTATTCGACCACGTAATTGATCCGCACTCCCCGGTTGCCGTCGTCGTCGTTGTCCGACTGCCACAGCCCGCCGAAGGAGTCGATGGTCACTTCCCAGTTGTTGCGGAAGTTCCAAGCCAGCGTCTCGAAGTTCGAGCCATCGAGGTCGCAGCGGAAGATCATCCCTTCCTGGTATGGCTTGCGGGAGTCATCGACGACGTTCCCCATCTTGTCGAAGATCGGCTTCCCATCCTTGTCGCGGATTTGCTTCCCGGCGTTTCCAAAGTTGAAGTACAGCTTGCCGTCCGGTCCAAACACGAAGGCATGGATTCCGTGGTCGTGCTGGGTTCCCGCGATGCCACTGAACATGACCTGCTTGTCGTCGGCCTTGAGGTCGCCGTCCTTGTCGATGAAGTTCCAGACTTTGTCCCCGACCGAGACGATGGCACGGTTGCCGAGGACGCAAATCCCTTGCGCGGAGTCGACTTCGTGTCCCTGGTAGAAGACGGTCGTCTTGTCGCTGGCTCCGTCGCCGTTGGTGTCTTCCAGGATCAGAATCCGGTCCCCTTCTTTCCGCTCTCCCTGATGGCCACGATAGTTCACGACCTCACAGACCCAGACGCGACCGAGATGGTCGACATCAATGTCGCTGGGACTGAGCAAGTCCGGCTCTCCGGCGAAGAGCCCCGCTTCGAGCCCCTCACCCACGTCAAGTTGGGAGACAGCGTCGACAAGTTCGCGACTACCACCCCCGCCCCCTGACCCGCCGCTGCCCACCATGGCGAGGACCGACTTCGGGGGACGCTGGGTGAAGACGTGGAACTGGATGCTCGAACTTCCGCCCTGATCGCTGCCTCCGTTGTCGATCCCGACTCGGGACTTGAACTGGGTGAAGGTGTGCCCCTCGGGCAAATCGAATTCCAAGATCGAATTCGCATGGCAGCCGATGCCGTACTCGACGGGCTGCCCGGCGATCTTCATTTCTCCTCCACCGGCATTCTTGCCAACGGACACTTGGCCCCAATCGGCGGAAGCCTTCTTCCATTTCAACTCGGTCAGCTTCTGCTCCCCGCTTGGTCCGACCAATCGCGGCTCTGCCCAGTCGGCCCAGTCAGCGGTGAAGTTGTCCCCGCCGTCTGTCACGACCAGATAGAGCTGCTTCGCGCCGGTGATATCGGCTTCGAGTTCGACCGCATGTTTTGGAGTGCTGGTCTTGAGGACCGGGCTACTCGCTGCGGGCTTGGTCTTGGCATCGCCTGTCAGAAGGTCCGCCGACTTCGGAGACGCAGCTGCGTTGCCGGGCTTGGGCTCGTCCTGGTTGGCGTCCATTTCTTCATCAGACGGTGTGGCCGAGGCGACACCGTCTTTCGGGACATCGATTCCCGCTGTCCAGGCGATGGCATTCAGAACCACTTTACGGAACTGATCGTTCTGCCAATTCTTATGATCGTGCCCACCCGTAAAGCCGAACCCACGTCCCTTGTTGTCGGGACGCTCATAGGCCCAGCCCATATGCTGCGGCTCTTGGCGCTCGAGGACAGCGGCCCGCACGAACGGGTTGCCGCTGTGAGGTCCGTCACCGCGTTCCAAAGTCTCGCGCGGCGGCATGTCTGTCAGGATCGGGGTGACATTCTTCATCCCCTCTGTAAACCGCATGTGGTAGTACCACTCGTCACGGATCTTAAATGGCTGCACACCGCGTGTGGTCGGATGCTCGGGGAACTTGGTGTAGTTTGCGTCCCAATGCGGGTTGACTGACCAGTGCGGCTCGAAGTAGCCACCAATCCAGTTCAAGAAGTGGTCGCCACAGGGGCCCTTCGTCGTCTCGACTCCGTAATGGAGACAGACGAGCCCCACTCCGCGCGAGTCGACCTGCTTCTGGAAGTCATCCAGCCGGTCATTCAGGTAGTGATTGCCACCGCCATCGCAGTACGACACGACAGTATCGGCGTTGTCGAGAGCGGTGGGGTCTTTCGGCCAACCGCTGCGGTAGACGGTCGCGATCAGCGGCAGTCCGGAATCATTGATCCGTTTGGCCAGCAGTAGACAGCCCGCGTTGTGTTCATGGGAGCCCCAGCCGTGGCTCGGCCGTCCGGCGATGAACACGACCTTCTTGCCCTCGGCCAGTTTCAATCGCTTAATGCGAATGTTCTTGAACTGGACCTTTTGCGGCGGACCGGAATGCATCTGCAGCGCGAGCATCCCGATGCGGTCAGCCTGCTTGTTGGGGTCGTTGCCTGCATCCTTCTGGTCGTCGAACAACTCAGCGGTGACTTTTCCGTTGATCTTCAGAGTGATGTGATTGCCGTGTGCCGTGATCGAGTAGTCGCACCACTCGCCGGGCTTCACAGCTGTGGCCAAGTCGCTGCCGTCCTCTGATTTCGATCCGTCGGCGGCGATTTTCACCTTTGCCCCGCGACCGGCGAGCAGTCCGCGACCGGCCTCATCGTAGAGAGCCCCGGCCCAGTTCCCGGCCAGGTCGATGTCGGCCTGATAGCCAACGACGTGCCCGTCCGGATTCTGCTGGCCTCGGAACTGAATTCCGCTGTTGGCCCGCGCCATGTCCCCGGTCAGCCGGAACTGTAACCGCAATTCGAAGTCATCAACCTCGGCCTGGTCCCAAGCTAGGAACGTGTTGTGCCCCAGCGGCTTCTCGGTGGTCGACTCGCCGGTGATCGCCCCATCCTCGATCCGCCAGAACGACTCATCTCCCGCCCATGGTTTCCAGCCCTCAAAGCTGGTGCCGTTGAATAGTGAATGGAAACCCACTTCCGAGTCTTCGGCTCGCAAGTTCTCTCCTGGAATGCACAGGCAAACAGAAACAGCTGTCACCAAAAGGGATGCGATCGATCTCATTCGTTCTCAATCCTCGAAGGAGTTTTTGATGTATTGTTGATGGAGCCATGGCCCACGAACGCGGACTGCGACCTTGGACTGTAGACGGCGAGAGGTAGTCTAACCCATCGGTGGTCTATTATCCCAGTTCGCCGAACGAGCGACCGAATCCGGTCTGGACCCCGAGCCGGGGTTGACCGCTTCACGGGGATTGCGAACAATCCGGAGTTCCTTTCTGGTCGGCATACCTCCAGCGAGGGATCGACGCCTTGGGATGGACCCTTCAATTCACGACTTGCCGAGATTGCACATGAACCACATGAACTTCAAACAGTCTCAACAAGCCATCCAGAACGCCGCGTCGGCGGGGGCTGACTACCAGCGGACCCGCCAGCTGACCCTCGGGGATCTGCTGCTCGAGAACCGGATCATCTTCGTCGACGGAGAAATCTACGACGGCATGGCGAATACGATCGTCATGAAGTTGCTGTACCTCCAAAACGAGAATCGCCATCAAGACATTCACCTCTACGTGAATTCGCCAGGGGGGTCGGTGACCGCCACCCTCGCCATTTACGACACGATGCAGTTCATCGAGTGCGATGTCGCGACCTACTGCGTGGGACTGGCTGCCAGCGGGGGCGCGATCCTGGTTGCCGGGGGCGTGCATGGCAAACGCAAAATTCTTCAGAATGCGAAGATGATGATCCACCAGCCGCACGGGCAGGTCGGCGGCCAAGTCTCGGACATCGAGATCCAGGCCAACCAGATCATCGAAACCCGCGAGCTGCTCAATCAGATTCTGTCGGAGCACACCGGGCAGCCGATTTCCCGCGTGGCCAAAGATACCGAACGCGATCGCTATCTGAGCTCTGCACAGGCCAAAGAATACGGGCTAGTCGACGAAGTCGTGGCCATCAAACGCGACAAGAAAAAGCCCCAACAGATCGAAGCCGCCAAGTAGTTTTCAGTCGTCAGTTTTCAGTCGTCGGCCAGAATGTTCTGGCCATCCGCCACAAGCCATCAGCCATAAGTCCCACCTCAATGTCTACACTCGTTCCTTACGTTCTCGAAAAGTCCGGCCGCGAAGAGCGGGTCATGGACATCTACAGCCGCCTGCTCAAGGACCGCATCGTGTTCCTCGGAACACAGGTGACGGACACCTTGGCGAACTCGCTGGTCGCCCAGTTCCTGTTCCTACAGTTCGATGATCCGAAAGCGGACATCCATCTGTACATCAACTCACCCGGTGGGTCAGTCACCTCGGGCATGGCGATCTACGACACGATGCAGTACCTCAGCTGCGATGTGGCGACGTACTGCCTGGGTCAGGCGAGCAGCATGGGGGCGTTGCTCCTGACTGCCGGAACCAAGGGCAAGCGGAACTCGCTGCCTAACAGCCGCATCATGATTCACCAGCCACTGGCCGGGATGGAGGGGACCGCGACGGAACTCGAAATCCATGCCAAGGAGCTGTTGCGGATGAAGCGGAAGCTCAACGAGATTCTGCTGAAGCACACCGGCAAGACCTATGACGAGATCGAGCGCGATACCGATCGCGACAACTTCATGTCCGCTGAAGAGGCCCAGAAGTATGGTCTAATCGACCATGTCCTCGACAAGATCCCGAACCCTCCGTCCTCGGGGTCCAGCCGCTCCGACAACTCGTAGCAGAATTCGTCAGAATTCTGACTGCTACCCTGTGCCTTAAATTCGTCAGAAGCTTATGACTTCTGGTCCGCCCCGTTTCACGTGAAACGGGGCAAGCTGGGAAGACATCTCTAATCGCAACGCCTGCAACCCCCACCGGGAGTGACGACGTGTCATGGCAGTGAACACCGCGAAAGTGACTGGGCGTCGGACATTGCGATTCAACTCGATCGCTGAGGCGATCGCCGACGCCGAGTCTGTGGTCTCCACACCGTGTCACCCTGTGGGGAACTGGACGACCGGGCAGGTTCTCGATCACCTCGCACGGACTGTCCGAGTCATGTTCGAGGGGCCACACATTCCAGCCCCCTGGTTTGTGCGAACAGTCATCGCTCCTTTCATGAAGAGGAACTTCATCTCGGGGACGATCTCACCCGGTTTCCAATTCACTCCGCAGATGGCAGCGTTTCGACCAGACGAAAACGCGGAACCGAAATCAGCTCTCGATGAATTTCGAAAGCAGTTTTCTCGCCTCCAGCGGGAAGCCCCGACAGCCCCCAATCCCTTCCTTGGAGAGTTGACGCACCAGGAGTGGATCGGAACCAACCTCCGCCACTGCGAACTGCACCTCAGCTTCCTGATTTCTGATGGGGGTTGATGACCGAGAAAACCGTTTCACGTGAAACGGGGTAAGCTGGTGGATCCCGACCAGTCATGCCTGCAACTCGTCTCCCAATGGTTCGCGCGGATTCACCGGGCAGGATGCCCACTTGGCAGACAGGAATGTCTGCCCCACACTGAGGTCATGGATGACCAGCCGACTCCCCTATCAACGACCGTCCGCCCGGCAGTGGTTTGCACTGTCCAGCTGTGTCGTTTTGTTTTGGTCGGGCTGCACGTCGCGCGGACAGCTCGAATTACTGGAAGCCGAGATCCGGCAACACAAGGATTCTTCTCGCCGCGCAGAATCTCGAAGCGCAGATTTGGAATCCCAACTCGCGCTGGCACGTCAAGAAACGGATCTGGTCCGGTCACAGGTCGTGGCATCCGGAAGCCCGGTCCCACTTCCCGAGCAAACCGGCAACCTGGTTCGACTGTCAGGCGTGAAGATCAACACCCTGCTCTCCGGCGGCAAAGACCGCGACGGGCAACCCGGCGACGACCTGCTGGTGGCGCTGATCTCTCCCCATGACCAACAAGGCGACCTCGTCAAGATCGCGGGCGAAATCGAGATCGAAGCCTACGACATGACCAGGTCGGGTGACAACAAACGCGTTGGGTACTGGACCTTCGATCCCACGCAGTCCGCCAAAGCCTGGCACAGCGGGTTCGTCGGGGCCGGTCTCCAGTTTGAACTCCCCTGGCAGGAGGCTCCCTCAAACAAAGAGCTGCTGGTCCATGTGCGGCTGCGGACATCAGATGGTCGGCAATTTGACACCAGCAGCCCCCTGAAGGTCATTCCTCCCGCGAACGCCACTCCCGGTCTGATCTCCGTTCCGCAGGCCCAGCCCGTGAAACACGAAACCGAAAAAGCCATCGACCGCGAGATTCTGACAGCTGTCCAGCAGGTGCCCGAGGAGCCGATGGCGCGCCCCGTCCCGTTCTACGAGGATGTCGAGCCCAATACCGCCCGGCCATTTCCCGGAGCTGACCAACCAACAGCGGGCGAGAAGACATCGCCACCAGTTCGTCCTGCTACTCCGACATTAAAATCAACGACGCCCGCTACCCCACCATTAGCACCGGCCAAACAGCCGCCCGGTCACGCCACGCTGGATGGCATTGAGACCTCCGACAGCTGGACCGACGAGACGATCCCGCGTCTGCGGTAGTCCCTCGTTCGAATGTCGTGTGGCGTCAACATTTAGATTTGTAGTCGCGGTTTGCTCCACCGAGGGGGGCGAATCGAGCGCTGTGAACATGATGAGATCTTCGTGGGGCACGTTTCCTACGTGCCCGTCGTCAGTAGAGTGACATCCGAAAGACTGAAGGACTGCTTGTTGGAGCTGAAGCTGACGGCTTGGCTGTAGAATTGAGGCCATGTCTCCCGTCTGAATTCACGCCAGAGTGAATGAGTCTCGCCCGTTCTTCGTCGGGCCACGGGCACGGAGAAAACGTGCCCCACGGCGGACAGATTCACCACTCTCCTATAGATAGCACTGGGGCGAAGCTCCTGTTGACCCGCGAACCACAAGTCGTGTCCACATGCGTGAACACCTTGATAGGAGCTTCGCCTCCCTACGGCGGATGTCCCGAATTCAAGTGCCGCCAAATCATTCGTTCCAACGCCCGCCCGACACAGCACGTATCCACGTCACATCTCTCCCTCTTCTGGAGTCTCTCGATGACAGGTCGTCTGCTGGTCGCTGTGATTGGAATGCTCTCGCTTCTCGCCACTGAACCCATCGGGGGCAGCAGCCTGCAACAGCTGGCTCCGGATGGCACATGGGCCAAGTATCAGGTGAGCATCAAAGTGGCGGGGCAGGAGATCAGCGCGATCTGGACCGCTCGCTCGGTCGGCCAGACGACCCACAACGGACAGCCCTGCCGCTGGATTGAGCTGCAACAGGAATCCGATAGCCCGGGGTTCCCGAAGATGACTTGGCGCTGCCTCGTCCCGGAAGCGGAGTTTGGCGAGGGCAAGCACCCTCTGGGTCAGGCAGTGAAGGTCTGGCAGAAAGTCGAGGGCCAGGACTCTCAGTCAGTCGACTCAATCGAGCGTAAAGACGCCATCTTCGGGGCCTTGATTGCAGGGCCCAAGACGAACCTCACGACGGAGGGCGCTCCCGAGATCGTCAAATGGCAACAGGGGAACCTGGAGTGCCAGGTCACCGCCGGGGATAGTGTGACGAAGCTGGACAGCACGCTCCCTGTCCAAATCCACCACCGCAACTTCCGCCATGCCGCAGCCCCCTTCGGCATGGGCGGCGTCCACTGGGAACTGACCATTGGGGATGGTGCTCAGAAACAAACGATCCACGTCAAAATGACCCTGCAAGATCAGGGGACGGACGCGAAGTCCCAGCTGCCGGAGTTGGGGATTTGACCCGTACGACGAACATCCTCGTCCGTCGCCGAGTCGAGGCGGTGGGAAGAGTTCCTTTCCAACATCGCCACACCCCTTCGGTCTCTACACCGTGAAAGGGTGAAACATCACAGCCCAGGGGGCGTGACCGCCAGGATCTCCCCTTTGGCCAACCCGGCCGTCCTCTTCGTCCCGCCAGGGACACCCGACAATAGCCCACCGCTTTAGCGGTGGGAAATGCGGTGTGGCGAGGTCCCAACCCCCTCAGAGGCGACAGAAAACAGGGTAGCTTTGCCACGGGAGGTTCCAGTTGCGAGAACTGCCCTTGTGATAACCTCTCGTGCCGCTGGCACACCGGTAGACCCCAAATCGGGCCAACCGGTGCTACCCCGCTCCAATCGATTGTGGGGAGAGGGAGAGGGAGAGGGAGAGGGAGAGGGAGAGGGAGAGGGAGAGGGAGAGGGAGAGCGAGAGCGAGAGAGTGAGTGAGAGAGCGGCTCGCACCTGCCTCTCCTTGTCGGAGAGTTTGGCGGCTTCGGGCGCGTTGAGCAGCGCCTCCAGACGGTCCTCC
>JAYWHX010000130.1:0-111814 GCA_043777375.1 Planctomycetota bacterium
CAGAATGATATCCCGGACGGTGCCGCCGCTGGGGATCATCGGGAGGACGTGTTCCTGGTATGGGCAGATCACGTCGAGCAGGAACGGGCCGTCGTGGGCCAGCATTTCGGCGATGGCGGCGGGCAGATCCTTTTTCAGGCGGACCTGCCTAGCCATCACGCCAAATCCCTTGGCGATCTGCACGAAGTTCGGGTAGGTGTCTTCGTAGTGCCCACCGGCCCCCTCGCCCAGCCATTCGGGATGGTCGATCGGACCGAGGTAAGTATGGGCCCGCTGGCCGTTCATGAAGCGGTCTTCCCACTGCACCACCATGCCGAGGTGCTGGTTGTTCAGGATCACGACCTTAACCGGCAGCTTCTCGCAGGCCAGCGTCGCCAGTTCCTGGACATTCATCAGCATGCAACCGTCGCCATCGATGTCGATACAAATTCGGCCCGGGTGAGCGGCCTGCATCCCCATCGCAGCGGGTAGTCCGAAGCCCATCGTGCCCAGCCCAGAACTGGAGAGCCAGCGTTTTGGCTTGCGGAAGCGGAAGTGTTGAGCCGACCACATCTGGTGCTGACCGACGCCGACCGCCAGGATCGGGTCATGGTCGATCGTCTGCTTCCAAAGTTCCGTGATCGCAGCTTGTGGCAGGATGTACGTCGGGTCATCCTTGAACGTCAGCGGGTGCTTGTCCCGCCATTCGTTGATCTGCTTCCACCAGTCATCGATCACTGGCTTGTCCGCAGCTGTGAACGTGGCGTTGAGCATTTTCAGGAATTGAAGGACATCGCCGATCACCGGGATGTGGGCTTCCTTGTTCTTGTGCATTTCCGATGGGTCGATGTCGACGTGGACGATCTTCCCATGCTTGGCGAACTCTTCGAGTTTGCCCGTCACGCGGTCATCAAACCGGACGCCCAAAGCGAGCAGGAGATCCGCCTCGTTGACAGCGAAGTTGGAGTACGCCGTCCCATGCATGCCGAGCATGTGCAGTGACTGCTGGTCATCGCCGGGGAAGGCTCCGATCCCCATGACCGTTGTGGTGACAGGAATGCCAGTGGCGCGAGCGAACTTGGTCAGTTCTTCCGCCGCGTTGGCCGTGATGACACCGCCGCCGACGTAGAAGATTGGCTTCTTGGAGCGCTTGATGGCCGCGATGACGCGGTTAATCGTCTCTTGCGGAATCGCCGGTGGCTCGGGGTGGTAGCCGGGGAGGTCCATGTCTGGATCCCAGTCGATCTCGCCCTCGATCTTGGCCAGCTGGATGTTCTTGGGGATGTCGATCAGCACTGGACCAGGTCGCCCCGTGCTGGCCACGTGGAAGGCTTCTTTAACGATGCGAGGAATCGAGTGCAGGCACTTCTGAATCGAATCGTGACAGCGCCAGTCTTCGGCACCGAGCAGATAATGATGCTTGGTAATCGGGCGACAGATCTCAACGATTGGCGTTTCCTGAAACGCATCGGTTCCGATGACCGCTTGCGGCACCTGACCCGTGATACACAGCATGGGAATACTGTCCATCTTGGCGTCAGCGATGGCAGTGACGAGGTTCGTCGCGCCGGGACCGCTGGTCGCCATGCACACGCCGACTTCGTTGGTCGTGCGGGAGACGCCTTGCGCGGCAAATGCGCCGCCCTGCTCATGACGAGGCAGGATCGTGCGGATCTCATCGCTGAATTTCCGCAGCGCCTGGTGCAGCGGCATGCTGCATCCGCCCGGATACGCGAAGATAGTTTTCGTGCCGTGCCGAACAAGGCACTGAATCACGATGTCGGCCCCATTCAGGGCGGTTTGGGTCTCGGTGGTCGGTGTGGCAGCCACGGACGCGGCCTCTCAACAGTCGATGAAGTGGGAGGAAGTTCCGAACAGATCGTCACTTCCGTGAGGACAGACCCTCAAATCACTCGTCAGGTTCGGGAGAACCGACAAGTCCAGAAGTGTATCCCACTCTCGCCTCTAAAACGAGTCTCCCAATCGAAATGCACCGCGACCCGGCAGGAAAGCGGTGCGAATCTCCCGATTAGGCGGAAGTTCATTGAGGATTCGTTTTGCCGTACATCGAACGTGTCTACGGCGTGCCCTCAGCTGGGGGAGTCGTCGCCGGATCTGCTGGTGCTGGCAGAGTTTCTGTCTGTACTGCTGTTGTTTCCACGGCAGGCCCCAGCGAAGGAGTTGCGGGTTCCGGGGAAGAGATCTCCATTCCCTCAGAAGGGGGACGTCGTGTGCGTCCGAAAGCTCCCCCCACAGGAGGTCCGCCCACCCCGCCGCCGCCATTCGCGTCCTGCCTCACGGGACCATTCCCGAATTCCCTCCGGAGAGAATTGCTTGTTCCTTCGGCAACCGATTCTGTCTGCGGATCCCGAATCTCTGGCTCGCCGGGCGATTGAGGAGTAATGAACAGAAGAAGCTCGGGCTTCTCTTCACGCGATGCGACCAGCGTCACTTTGTACTGGCCCGGCTTGAAGACGCTGAGCCATGAGCAGTGATAGTGGTCGTATTGGCCGAAAGCCACAGGCCCGTTGATCGCCGGGGCCATGGCCAACAGCTGCATGGCTTCCGCCAGAGTCGTTTCACTCTTCTCATTCGCCGCGAAGTCATTCAGCGCATTAATCGTGGCAGAGTGCCCTCGCGCCGCCCGAAACTCAATGAGGACCACGACCAGCAGCAGTCCGATGATGCCCCAAACGGCCACTCGCTCCCAGGGATTGCGAGGCGGCTTGGACGATGTGGGGGCCACAGGAACAGCGTTTGAAACAACAGGCGTACTCATAGAACTGCCCCCAAGGAATAGGGTGAGAAGAAAAGTGCAGTTCGCAGCATGCCTGCTGTCGGCCCAAGTGACAACCCCACAGCTGTCATTTCACGTTCAAGCTCCTGATTGACAGTGCCGAAGATTCAATGTGCCAAGACGACCATTTGACCAATTCCACAGTCTTGAGAATCATTTCTGCGCCACAGTTTTCTCGACCCACACCGAGCAGGGGGCGTGATGCAGCACCCCCAGCGAAGTGCTTCCCAGAAGGAATCGCTCCCACCGCCCCAGTCCTCGATTGCCGATCACGATCAGTTCGGCCTTCCAGTTCTCAGCTTCCTGAACAATGGTGTTCGCAATCTGTGTCGACTCGTAGTCAGCTGTCTCAACACGCGAAAACCCCCTGGAGAGACGCTGAGAGGCGGACTGTAGAATCGCCTCCGCTTCCAGACGTTCCGCCGTTCGGTATGGCTCGTACACTGGGGCGATCTCGAAGCCAAAGGCCCTCTCGATCTGATGCGCGGTAATGACGCGAGCGACAGCATCGGTCGGCCACTGCCACGAGGCAAAACGGTCGATGGCTTGATTTGACGCCGCAGATCCATCCGTGGCAAATAGAATCCGCCGGGGTTGTGATAACGGCATGTGCCCATCTGTCACATTGGTGTGCGGTTCTGTGCGGACGACCAGAACAGATTGAGGGGCATTTCGGCACACATAATCCGAAACCGAACCCAGCAGGAATCGCGAAACTCCCGATAAGCCCCGCGCGCCCAGAACGATCACATCTGTCGGATGTTCCTTCGCAGCTGCGATGATCTCATTCGCTGGATCGCCGATCCGTAGATCAGTGGTCACCGAGGCAAACACCGACCGCAGGCGTTCCGCTTCGGCTGTCGTGCGCGGGGCGACAACGGTGTTCTGAATCTGGTGAGCCTGCTGAAACAGAACATCCTCCACGTAGTATTCAGACAGCGTCACCGGCAGCGACGTGACCGCCAGCAACCGCACGGCGGGCCGCTCGAGAAACGGTAAACTGACGACGAATTCCTGAGCAGCGCGTGAACTATCAGAGCCATCCGAGGCAATGAGCAGATGAGACATGACAGGCTCCCAGTGAAATTGAAACGGACACGATTCCCAGCGGCAAAATCGCTGGTGGTACTACTTGGCGGCTTCGACGACCAGCTCGTTGCGAACAAACCGATGGCATTCAATGCAGCCCATCGTCGTATCCATCCAGCGCAAGGCGGCGCGATCAATATTGTTGTCGTTCGCAGCTTCGACCAACTTTTTCGCTGAGCGATTGAACTCGTCGCTGAATTGCTTGTACATCACGTCCTGCGAGACTCGCCAGTTTTCCGTGTCACTCATCTCGGCCAGAGTCGTGGCACCGGCCTTGATGAGATCGGTGTCTTCCAGCGCCAGACCTTCGAGGATCGTGTTGGAGGCTGCCAGCTTCTTCCGCATGAAATCCCGTAACGCGGGACTGATCGGTTTCGCCTTCGCAGCTGCTACGGCCACTGGTTTCGGGTCATTCGCGAGGGCTGAACGGTAAACAGCACCTGCCGTAACAATCAGTGCGAGAGTGACAAACGACGCAGCCAAGATCGAACGCGACATGGAATTCACTCCTTGTGTCGAGGGCGCGCGGCAGACACCAGTCCACCGGATCAACGGAGATCGAGCCCTCGGGGCAACAAGGTGTGACGCAAGATTTGTGCCGCCACGAAGTCGAATCCCCGGACAGATTCTTCTGGCGAGCGGGGCGGCGTCAGCCCCCTGGTTGTAGAGGCACAGCCTCGACCCTTTACCCCCAGAACCCACCGCGTGCATGTTCAAACACCGCTTCGGTTCCGCGATGCTCTGCATCCACTCGGCCATCTTGAAACACAGTCCGCCCCATCACCCAAGTCCGTACAGGCCACCCCGTCAACTCGTCGCCATCCCACGGACTCCATCCGCTCTTGGTCAGCTGGTCGGCATTGCGAACGGTCTGCTTTTTGTGGAGGTCAATCAGAACCAGATCCGCGTCATACCCTTCCGCGATGCGCCCCTTACCCACAATGTCCCACACTCGTGCCGGAGCGTCACACATCCAGGCGACCACCTGCTCCAGTGTGCAGCGCCCGCGCTGCACGCTGTCGAGCATCAGGGCCAGCGAGTTCTCGACCGCTGGCAATCCGGACGGCGACTGCGGATAGGGCTGAGCTTTTTCTGCGAGCGTGTGCGGCGCATGATCGGTCGCAATGACTTGGATCAATCCGTCCCGCAGGGCCTGCCACAACCCCGCGTTGTCATCCGCATTCTTGATGCTCGGGTTCATCTGAATCAGAGTCCCCAGCCGGTCGTAGTCGCCGACATGAAACAGCAGATGATGCGGGCACGCCTCCGCAGTAATCAACCCGCGATGATCCCGAAGTAATTCCACTTCTGCAGCTGTCGAGACGTGCAGCACATGAAAGCGGTGATGGTGCCGGTGAGCGAGATCAATCGCCCGTTTCGTCGAGACATATGCCGCCCGGTGATCTCGCAGCTGGGAGTGCTGGCGAACATCATTCAGCGTTCCGAGCCGCGCCTTGTTGGCGGCGATCGTGGCCTCGTCCTCACAGTGAGCACAAATCGGCAGAGTCGTCTCCGTAAAGATTTGTTCAAGGGCTAACTGATTATCGACCAGTAAATCGCCCGTACTCGACCCGATGAAGATCTTGATGCCCGGCGTGCGTTTCGCAGCTGCGAGTTCGGCGACGTTGTGTTCCGTTGCTCCGATGTAGAACCCGTAATTGACCACCGATTTCGTGGCGGCTAGAGCAAGCTTCTCATGCAGAGCCGCTACGCTGGTCGTGGTCGGCTTCGTGTTGGGCATCTCCAGAAACGTCGTCACTCCCCCCTTCGCACATGCCAAACTGCCGGTGTGCAAGTCCTCCTTGTGCGTCAACCCCGGATCGCGAAAGTGAACCTGGTCGTCGATCACTCCGGGGAGCAGATGGAGCCCGGTCGCATCGACGACCTCATCCGCCGCCGCTGTTCGCGGCGGATCAATTGCGAGAATCTTCCCGCCCTCAATCAGCAGATCCGCCCGTACGATTCCGGTGGGAAGAACAAGGTCAGCGTTTCGGATGAGAGTGCGCATTCAGAGTGGTTCACAAGTTGTGTCTACGGATCAGCCGAGGGAGGCAAGTGTCTCAGTCACTCGGCGGGCTTGGCAGGCTCGGCGGGTTCCATTGGCGTTTCCGGCATGTGCGGCGCGGGGATCTCGTTGAGTAGAGTCATTACCAATGCCTGTTCCATCTCGCCGACTTTGAAACCGAACGGGCCGCGACCAGATTGATAAGTCACCGCGCCGTTTTTGTCCAAGACATACAGACGTGCGGGCATCGCGCTGAATTGGTTGCCGACTGTATCGTCGACGCCATCGACCACGACGGGGATCGAGGGCTTGAGGATGGCCATGCAGGTCTTTGCAACTGCTGTGCGAGCTGCGTTGTCGAGCGGCTGTTCGACGTGGACCCCAGCGGTTTCGTTGCTGGACATGCACCAGCCATTACAGGGGTGGGCCTCGCGGACGTAGACGAAGAGGAAGTTCACGCGGTCGTTGAACCGGGCCACGATGGGTTCGACTCCGGGGTACATGCTGCGGAAGGGTCCGCAGGTGTAGTTGCCAAACACTAGCACGGTCGGCTTCTCGCCCACCAAGCTCGACAGGGAGACCGTACCGCTGCCATCGAGCAGTGGCAGTTGGAATTCCGGGGCGATGTCCCCCGGAAGCGGGCCTTCTTGCAAGCTTCCGATTTCACCGCTCGCCAGCCCCTTGAGAAGCGTCTCGACAGAGGGAGCATCACCCGGACGAAAGCCCCCTGCAGAGCCACCGCCGATGAGCGCATCACGAAACCCCTCATACGTCAGACTTTCCTCGTCGCCTCGGGCCTTGTCGAAGAAGGCCTGCCACTCCTCTGCGGTCAGCTGGCCATCACCCTGGCTGTCGAGTCGGCGGAAGAAGCGATTCGCCATGTAAGACTGCTCGACCCAGGGATTGCCATCCGACCAGTCGAGGTCGCCCGCCGTGATGCGACCGTCCTTGTTGCGATCCAGTCGCGCGAGCAATTCCTGCGGATCGGACAGCTTCTCGATAGAGAATCCACCTTCCGTTGGTTCCCCCCAGCGCTCGACCAGCGACCCAAAAGTAAACTCCGATTTTGCGGGACCGAACCAGCCATCTGTGGACTGCATTTGAGCCCCGCTGGCGATCGAAAGTAGCATTCGGACCGATTCCGAACGCTGATCCTCCGGAATCTCCAGCTGGAGTCTTTCCGCAGCCGTAGTCGCCTCGTCGGCGGTTTGCGGAACAGTCTCCCTGGTCAGGATGACAGGTGCCTGAACAACAGCGGGCTCGTCGGCGGACATGGGCACTCCTGAGGTACAAGCCCAGATCAGCAAGAGGGCAATCAACTGCATCTGACGTCGCGGCATTGGAGGCTCCCTGATACAGAGAATCGGTGCAGTCAGGCACACGAATGTATTATGGACATCTAGTCGCGGAATAGGAATGTCGTGGGTCTCGATAAGCCCTTAGGCAGAAGGACAAAAGCGTTTCCCCGCTACCCCGACTAGCCCAGTGGCGGGTTGGGCGTTTCAACACTCTGGCCTCAGCCCGCGGCGCCAGCAAGGGCCATGTGCCTGGCATTCCGGCTGACGCTACGACGTTCAACTACGGCTGAACGGGAACGGGCGTCGGAGCCGCGCTGGCTGGCTGGTCTCCCTGGACTCGTTCGAGAGTATCAAAATACTTCTTGATCCCCTCATGATATCCGGGTGGAGCCTGCTCTTTTTCAATGGCTTCGTCGGTCGCCTGCTTGATGTCGGTGATGATCGCGCGGTACTCGGCCTGCATGTCTTTCATGTCGGCGTTGGGGGCGTCCTTGGTCTTGATCGACAGCAGGATCTTCCCTTTCTTGATGGCGGTCTTGGTCTTCTCGGTCTGGAACTTGGTCTTGGCGGCATCATCCTCTGGGGCCTTCCCACCCTCGCCAATTCCGCGACCTCCGAGCCCCTCACCATCTCCTTCGCCCTCACCACTTCCTTCTCCTTCACCCTCCCCTTCGCCTTCCTGCCCCTCACCTTCTCCGCCCATTTGGCCCATGATTTCGTCATACAACTGTTGATAGTCTTCCATGGTCGTGGCATCCGCCGCCATCTCACCATCGAGCTGTTCCTCGCCGTTGAGCTTCTTGGCCTTGGCGATATTTTCGAGGGCCTTTTCCAACTGCTCCAAGTCACGGGCCGATTGGGCCAGCTCCTTCAGCTCCATTTTGGCGAGCTCCATCGATTCCTTGGCCGCATCGAGGGCTTCCGTCGACATGTTCGGCTTTTCACCGGCCTTGCTCATCTGATCCAGTGCCCGCTCCAGCGCTGCTTGCATTCCCTTCGAACCCGCCTTCTTGCCCGCCAGCTTGGACATGTCGTCCATGTCCTTCTTCAGCTGTTGTGCCAGCTCGGATTTCTTCAGCGGGTCGGACTCTTTCATCAGCCGTTCCAGCTTGTCCTTCATCGCATCCATCTTCTTCAGCATCTCTTCCGGCTTGCCCTGTTGCAGCCCGTCCAGCATCTTGCGCATCTCTTCCGAGTTCTCGCTGCCGAACTGCTGGGTGGAGTCGAGATTCTTCTTCAGGTCTTTGAGGGCCTTGTTCGTATTGCTGAATTTCTCTCCGATGGCCTTTTGGTTTTCGTTCAGCTTCTTCTCATTCGCGACCGGCTGCGCCTTCTTCATTTCCTTGAGGTCTTTGGCCAATTTGTCGAGCGCCTTCTCCACGTCGTCGGACATCTCGGCATCGGAGTTTTGATCCGTGAGCGCCTTTTTGCGAATCTCTGTCGCCTTCTGGCTCTCTTTGATCGCATCCATCACCTTCTTCTGCTCGTTCGCGATCAGCTGCTTGCCGAACGGGTCGAGGTTCGGCAGGAAGTAGGCTGCGATCGCCAGGCAGGCGAGCAATAGCGCGCTGCCCGCTCGTCGTCCGGAACGGGGGTCAGCAGACGGATCGAGTGTCAGGACTTTCTCGGGAGCGATTTTCGCTGCCTGGTCCTCGGCATCTCGCGTGACCAGCGGTTGATACTCGCCCGCCGTTTGAGCGATGCGAGTCACGGTCAAGAACAAGTCATGTGTGTCGCACACTGCATCGACCTTGCGAGCCGATTCCAGCATCGCGGGCTTCCTCGCGAATAACAAACCGCCCAGTAGTGAGACCGCAGGCACGCTATACAGGACCACCCGAATCCAAGAGTTCGCCTCACCCGCTGGAAGTAATCCGGTCAGTCGGACCCCAGCTGCAAACAGAAGCGAGACACCTGCCAACACCAAGAAGCTGACGTACGTCGCCCAGCCCAGGCGGACAAGATACATCCGCTGGCAAACACGCTTGAGCAGTGATGCGGACTGGGGACAAGCCGCTTGTTGGAGTTCAGTCATGGCACACCCGCAGGGGAACTGGGATCGTCCGGGAAGCCCGCTCGATCAAGCCGGGAACGCAACACTCACTGAGATTCAAATCGAACCCGAAAAGTTCCGCCGCATTTCCGGTTGAGCCCACAGAACGTGAACCGCACCCGGGAATCGAGAAACCTCTCGTAAGTCGTACGTCATGACTGTACGAAATGTGGGCGCGATCCGCAATTCGTACTGAACGGACGCTCACGCTGGTGTCCGGCCAGTTTTTTAGCACCGAGGAGAACTCCCTACGAACAGCCCTTGCAGGCGTAGAGGGCTAGACGGGAGGGCGAAGCTCCTGCTGAGCCGCGTCCCAGAGGACACGTTGATTTGCATGTGCGGCTCGGCAGGAGCCTCGCCCTCCCGAGGGAATCGTCCTCCATAAAGTTTTGTGTGGTCAACCGCACATACGGGCGAATGCTCCCTGATATCAGCGCACGGTCACTCTGTGGGATTCCCTCCACAGAGTGTGGCTGTCACAATAGAGTAACCTCTCGGGAGTACAGGCTGCGATGAGTGCTGATCTGAATTCGATTCCATTGGAAGATCCGACCGCTCTGGCGAAGTTCGGGAACCTCGACTTCGTGGCCCGTCTCGTGGTCGAGGGGTATATGATCGGGCAGCATAAAAGCCCGTTCAAAGGCTCCAGCGTCGAGTTCGTCGAACACCGGCAGTATTACCCCGGCGACGAAATTCGCCACATCGACTGGCGGGCCTTTGGCAAGACCGGCAAGTACTACGTCAAAGAGTTCGAGGAAGAGACCAATCTGCGGGCGTATCTGCTGGTCGATGGTTCCGGCAGCATGGGGTATGGCGACAGCACACTGAAAAAGTTCGACTACGCCCGCGCGGTGGCCGCATCGCTGGGGTACTTGCTGGTCTCGCAGCGGGATGCTGTGGGGCTCATTACCTTTGACACCGAAATTCGCGAGCGCATCGATCCCTCGACGAACCGGATGACTTTCCAACGCATTGCCCAAACGCTGGAGACGATGCAGACCGGCAACGAAACCAGCCTCGCCAGCGTCTTTGAGAAGATCGCCCCCACTCTCAAACGTCGCAGCTTGTTGATAATCGTCAGCGACTTCTTCGATAACATCGAGCAACTGGGACAGGCCCTGAAACAGTTTCGCCATGCCCGTCACGAGGTCGTCCTGGTCCAGGTGGTTGCCCCCGAGGAAGAGGATTTCCCGTTCAGCAAGCCGACACTGTTTCGCAGCCTCGAACTCGACACGCACCGTATTCTGGTTGACCCGCACCGCCTGCGATCGACCTACCTGCAACAGTATCAGGAGTTTCTCAAGGAGCTGAAGCAGGTGTGCGGCTACACGGGGATCGACTACATCAAGCTGGTCACCAACGAGCCGTATCACAAAGCGCTGGGGGCGTATGTGGCCAGTCGGCAGAGAAAAGGCCGCTGAAGCGTGGGCGTCAAACTCCGCGATTGACAGCCTGCGCCGCATCGACAATCCTCACAAGCCCGCGACCTACTCAAAGGAAAAGCCGGAATGGAATCCGATGTGCTGCTGCAGATCCAAGGGCTGAAGACCTTCTTTCACGGCGATTCCGGAACCGTGAAAGCCGTTGATGACCTGACGTTGACCCTGAAGAAGGGGCACACGATCGGGATCGTCGGCGAGTCGGGGTCGGGCAAATCCGTGACCTCGCTGAGCATTCTGCGTCTATTGCCGCCTGAGTCAGCCCGCATTGTCGAGGGCTCGATCTCCTACCTCGGTCGTGATCTGGTCAAGCTGTCCGAGCGCGAGATGCGGAAGCTGCGGGGCAGCGAGATCAGCATGATCTTTCAGGAGCCGGGCACGTCGCTCAATCCGGTTTTCACGGTCGGCGAGCAAGTGATCGAGGTCATCCGCCTGCACAAACGAGTGTCGCAAGCCGAAGCCACAAAACGCACGATCGAGCTGTTTCACGAAGTCGGCATCCCCGAGCCAGAATCCCGCCTGCACAGCTACCCGCACGAAATGTCGGGCGGCCAAAAGCAGCGCGTAATGATCGCGATGGCGCTTGCCTGTAATCCCGAACTGTTGATCGCCGACGAGCCCACGACGGCGCTGGATGTGACCATTCAGCGGCAGATTCTGGAACTGCTGGTTAAGTTGCAGCGGGATCGCGGGATGTCGATTCTGTTCATCTCGCACGATCTGGGAGTGATCGCCGAAATCGCGGACGAAGTGGCGGTCATGTATCGCGGAAAGCTTGTCGAGTACGGCCCCGTCGAGAAAATATTCCTGACTCCTCAGCATCCCTATACGAAAGGGCTGCTCGCATGCCGCCCGCGACTCGACACGCCGTATCGCCATTTGCCAACGGTCAGTGACTTCATGCAGGTAACGGGGAACGCTGAAGCCGGTTGGACGCTGACCGAAAAGACAGTCGATCCCGCCAAATTCCGCGAACTGACATCTGTGGGACGAGGTCGCCTGTATCACCCCGATGTGAGAATCACAGCTGCCGAAGCCTTGGAAATGCCCAAGGATTTCGGCTTGGTCGCGGCGAATCAGAAACCCATCCTGGTCGTCGAAGATCTGCAAATCTATTTCCCGATCAAGCGGGGACTGTTCCGACGCACGGTGGGGCATGTCAAGGCGGTCGACGGCATCTCGTTCGAGGTGTATCCCCGGCAGACCCTCGGACTGGTCGGTGAATCGGGCTGTGGCAAGACGACGACTGGGCGGGCCTTGGTCCAAATGGTGCGTCCAACGGGCGGGCGGGTCACGTACGATGGGCAGGACATCACCACGCTGTCGGGCGATGCCCTGCATGCCTTTCGAGGCAAGGTGCAGTACATCTTTCAAGACCCGTACAGTTCACTGAATCCACGGTTGACAATCGCTTCGATGCTGATCGACGTGATGCAGGCTCACAATCGAGGAGCAGGCCGCCGCGATCGCCGCGACAAGGCAGCTGCGCTGTTGCAGGAGGTCGGCCTCGATGCGGTGCATTTGGATCGCTACCCGCACGAGTTTTCGGGAGGGCAACGGCAACGCGTGTCGATCGCCCGCGCGCTGGCGGCTGAGCCGGAATTCATCATTTGCGACGAGTCGGTTTCGGCTCTGGATGTCTCGGTGCAGGCCCAGGTGTTGAACCTCTTGAAGAGTCTGCAAGAAACTCGTGGGCTGACCTATATCTTTATCAGCCACGATCTCAGTGTCGTGAAGTTCATGTCCGACATGATGGCCGTGATGAACGCTGGGAAGATCGTGGAGTTCGGCCCCTCGGACCGGATCTACGCCGCTCCGCAAAATGCGTATACCCGCAAGCTGATCGCCTCGATCCCGGATGCGTCCATCGAGACGCTGCAGACCCGCATTCGCGAGCGCCAGGAACTGCGGACATCTAGAGCGAGGCAGTAGGCCAAGTTCGTGGAGTGGCGAGGATTGACCGGTTCAGAGACACTGCCCCCCAGTACATGAATCACCCTCGTTGCCACAGGACCTCCGCCTTGACCCTCTCCACTGACGGCCTTCTCAGCTGCGTCCACGATGCCAAAGCAATTGAGCTGTTAACCTCGCTCGTGGCGATTCCCGGGAAGAGCGGTCAGGAGCAAGCGATTGCTGACCGCATCGTCAAGGAACTGCGAGCGGCTGGAGTGCCACAGTCGGCGATCACGTTTGATGATGCCCACAAGAAAAGTCCCTACGGCGGGCAGTGTGGCAATCTGATTGTGAAACTGCCCGGCACGCTGCGGGCTCCACGACGGATGTTGATGGCCCACCTCGATACAGTGCCCTTGTGCGTCGGTTGCGAACCCGAGGTCCGCGGCGAGTATCTCGTCTCCCGCCGATCCGATACTGCATTAGGAGGCGATGATCGCGGGGGAGCGACTGTCGTTTTGCATACCGCTCTGATGTTGCTCAAACACAAGCTGCCACATCCTCCCCTGACGCTGTTCTGGCCCGTGCAGGAAGAGGTCGGACTCGTCGGAGCCCGCAACGTTTCTGTCTCCAAACTCGGCAGTCCGAAGCTCTGCTTCAACTGGGATGGCGGTGATGCCTCTTTGATGACGATCGGAGCCACGGGAGCTGATGATCTGCAGATTCAGATCAAGGGGCTGGCCAGCCATGCGGGCGTCCATCCCGAACAGGGGATCAGCGCAGCTGTGATTGCCGCCAAAGCGATCGCCTCACTCGCTGAGAACGGCTGGCACGGACTGGTGGTCAAAGGTCGCAAGACCGGCACCAGCAACATCGGCATCGTGCAGGGCGGCGATGCGACCAACGTGGTGCTCGACCATCTTTTTCTACGAGGCGAAGCCCGCAGCCACGATCCCGTGTTTCGAGCCAAGATCGTCCGCGAATTCGAGCGAGCGTTTGCCCTCGCTGCGAAGTCGACGACCAATTCAGCCAACATCAAAGGCGAGGTCGAGTTCACCTCAACAATGAAGTACGAGTCGTTCCAGCTGCCTGCCGATTCGCCGGTCATCGCTTCCGCGAAAGCGGCGCTGACGCAGGTCGGCCTGACTCCCGTCACGAAGATCAGCAACGGCGGGTTGGATGCGAACTGGATGACCGCCCATGGCTTCCCAACCGTCACGCTCGGATGTGGCCAGGAAGCGATCCACACGGTTAAGGAACGGCTGCATCTTTCCAGCTTTCTCAAGGCGTGCCGCATCGGCTTACTGCTGGCGAGCGGGAATTGAAGCGTGCGGGAAAGAGGAGATATTCTGATGAGCTTTCGGCGTGAGCCGGATGGTCCTTCTGGGATCCCCCGCAGAACCATAGGGAAGGTGCCCATTGGCACTTTCATCAGCTCACCAACCCGAAGCGTGAGCGAGGGAAACGCCGGAAAAAGTCGCTTACGCTCTCCCTCGCTCAAGCGTCGGTTGAGTCAAGTCAGAACCAAGGGGCGGTCGCAGCCCGCTTGTCGAAACATCTCACTCAGCGCCGCTCGGAGTTCCCCGGGCCTTGGGTATCAGCCGATAGATCTCGACGCCGCTGGAGTCGGCCCACACCTTGTCGAGCGTGACCTGCTCTCCGCCAGCGGGAAGCGGTGCCATTGGGGGTATGGCGTGTGTGTCCACGATCAGGAACTCGACGCCCGCCGTGAAGACCTGATCTAAGAATGTCGGTGTGACTCCATCACGTTGCAGATCGCCACGCATTTGAGTCTCTGCCGGTGGAAAGAATCCGGAGTACCCGTTCATGAGCGGCACTTGGTGGAACGTTCCAAAATACATCGAGTTGGTCGTCGACTCGAAAACGGAGACGATCGAGCCCTCTGGAAAAGGGAGGCACAAGACCGCTCGTCCCGCAGGAGTTCCCTGCCGCACGAAATTGATCCAGTCTTGATGCGCCGCAACGTCCGGAACAGGCCAGACTTTGGTCTTCAGTGGCAGTGTCTCAATAGCAACCAGCGCAGCTGCGACCCAGACTCCGAGACGGATCGTGTTTCGTAGACGACTCGCGCGGAGCTGGCTCCATGTGACGATCAGATGCAACGCTTGCACTGCCAGCAGGACTGAAATCATCTGGACGAATACTGCGAAACGGTACGCGCTGCGGACCTGAGAGAACCCGGGGACGCTCCGGCTGAGCAGATCCCAGAACGAGAACTCTCCCCATTTCAGGTTGGTTCCCAGCGAGAGTAAAAACGCGAGACCGGCTGTCAGGGTCAGAAACAGCGTCCAGCGCCGAGTTCGTCGACGCATCAGCCCCAGCCCGATCCCGATTCCTGCGAGGCCGACCTTAATCCAACCCGGCGACATGGGCCATGACTGCCGTGCGGCACTCAGTCCCCAGGGAATGACACTGCGTCCAAACGCTGCGGTGTAGTCCGCAGGACGCAATGAGAGTTGGGCGATGACTGAGGGCTCTCGGTCAAAATCATGAGCATCAAGGATCCGGTGGACATGAAAAATCATCGGCCCAGCCAGTAGCGCAGCGACCAGTCCACCCGCCGCCCAGGCGAGCCATGTCCCCTTCTGCCCCCAGCGTCGCACCATCATCCAGCCGGTCCCTGCCGAGAGGATCACCGCAAACAGGCCGTAGTGCATGCACATCAAGCTTGTGGTTGCGGCGGCGACTCCCAGTTCGATGCCGTGACGGACATTCGATTCTCGTGACAATTTCGTGAATGCGGTCCAGATCCACAGAATTCCCCAGACCGGCACCAGCTGAATGACATCGCGCTGCCATTGAAGAATCGGCAACAGGATCATGGCCACCCCGCCACTGCGAGCGAGCCACCGCCCCGCACTGTGCAGCCGCAGCAGCCGCTCGGTCATGATGCCGTTGAGCCACAGGGAGAGCCAGTAGTAGATGTTGTAGGCCAATACTCGCGACCCAGTCAGCCAGATCACGGGGGCCACCAAGAGCGTCGTCGGCTGTGGCTCGGAGAAGGCGAACGTATTGCCGAGCGGGTAGAAGATCGGAGCGTTCCAGTACCCTTGAAAGGCGTGCGTCGCCCGATCGGCGTTCCACCAGATCGTCCACAGATTAAACATCGGCACGACGGACGAATCGACCGGTCCCAGTGGGACAGTCGACAACGCAGCGCGAACCAGCGGCCAAGTCGCTACGAGAATTACGACGGCATAGATCAGCCACCCAGCCAGGGGTGACCGCCACAGTCGTCGAACGAATTGATGTTGCTCGCTATTCACGGGAAGGGGCCCTGGGACAAGCGAGCAGTCAAGCGATCTCTTCAGAGCCGTTCCACGCACCTTGCCTGTTACGGAATCGGCAATTCGTCGGGAGCAGCTGGCCACTGGCTGACATCGAGTTCGATGGGCTGGCCGAGCTGTACGGTCTTGTTCTCAATGGCTCCACCAGTCGCCAGAAACATGCGTCCGCTGGCCGCACCGGCATCGATGTTGACGACGGGATTCGCATCGCCGGTGAATATCGATTTGGCGATCGGCTGCCATTTCTGATCCGGAGTCTGGACCCATCCGGGGCCAAACTCCGCCCGACGGGTGTGTGTCGTGGAGACTCGGTTTCGCTGGAAGTCTTCCACGAATGAATACTTTCCTTGGAGCAGTTCGCCTCCTGTAGGGGTTGAGAACGTGACGAGGTGCTTCCAGGTCTTGGTTTCGGGGACATAGAAATAGCCCGCGTACTCGCTGCGTTTTCCATCGGCTTTGGCAGTCACGAGACAGCGATAGGTCTCGCCCACTTGCCAATCGTAGTCGAAGAATGATTGCCCCCCGGTCCCTTCATTGCCGAACCGCCCGACCCGCACGGCGTCATCTTTGTGGAGCAGCTTCACGCGCATGTCTTCCTTGACTTGCTTCGGATCGTTCTGCTCGCCGGGATCCCACACCGAGAACAGAACGACTTTTTTTCCGTCACCCAATTCTTGAATTCCAAAATATCCTTTACCCCAGCCGCAAACCATGAAGTACGTCCCCGCAGCCGATTCCCGCACGGTGATCTCGTTGTAGAACGAGATTGCTTCCGGGGCGGAGTAACCCAGATGCACGGAGCGACAGGCAATCCCCTTCAGCTTCTCATCTGCGAAAGATGGGGCGATGACGCAGATGAGGAACACCCAAGTGGCGAACACGATGAAGAAATGTCGCATGATTCACGTTTCCGATCCGGTCGCTTGCATGGATAGGGGACGGGCGATTGCCCAGTTCTACCGAATTGTGACCGACTCACCGCTCGCTGCAAGGGCGGTGAGAATTGGAGACGCCAATGCGCTTCACAGCAATGCAAAAACGGGGGTCATTTGACCCCCGTTTCGCAGACTTCGGAATGACCCGAAGCGTGTCACTCGTCACCGAGAACTAGCGGCCAAACAGCCACTGATTCTTGGCGCGTTCGATTTCCATCAGCTTGGCGAACACACCCGTACGGTTGCCGCTCACTGGCCGACCGGAACGAGTCCGACCTGCAGCCTGGGAAGGAACCTGGCTGGCCACGACAAACAGAACAGCCAAACCGAGGATGATCGCCTTACGCATGGAATTCTCCAATCACACATTGCTGTTGCAGGGAACAACAGCACACACAGTTTTCCCCAGGTGACCCACTGTCGGCCTGGAACACATTGCTCATCAGGATGTTTCGATCCCGACACAAACTCCATCAGCAATCACTGCCGGTGATCTGGAGTCGACCCCGTGAATTCGGCAGTCGTTGCCGCTGACTGGTGTGCTGCGAACCGCCTGTGAGGGGTGTAGTGACCTGCCGAGTACGAAGTCCGCCAACGTACGGTTTCCAAACTGGATTGCCTCTTTCTGGATGAGCCAAGCTCATCCCCAAGTCTGAGCGTTAGCGAGGCTCGCGCCGCGAGTGTCGTGCACGGCTGGCCAGTTCTCCAAACCGGGTCAGATTTGACGGGGACTGAATTCGGCGTCCGTCCTTGGCAGCGATCCGCCTGCTCGAAAACCGGATTCGTCAGTTTTTCCCCAGCGCGCCTTGCTGCGGCGAAATACCAGAAAGAACAGAGGAATCTCACACGAAGGCACAAAGGCACGAAGAGGGAATGCGCGAGCATCCACTGTTGAATGACTCAGGGGCCTCACTTTGTGCCTTCGTGCCTTTGTGTGAGACTTTCCGGTCTGAGCCACTGTGACAAATCGGCCAGCTGCGGGGTGCGGACCTCGTCCCGTTTTCAGCAGCTGTGGCACACGCTATGCTCCGCGCGTCATCACATCGGGCTTTCCATGGGGCGAGTTCGATTGGCCCTTGAGTCCCCACCCAGAACGGATTCCCATGTCGTTTCAACCCGCCTACCGCCGTGTCATTCTGAAGCTCAGCGGCGAGAGTTTTTGTCGGAACCGCGAAGGGGGCATCTCGATGCCCGAAGTCACGGGGATTTCGAAACAGATCAAGACCCTCGTCGAGGCGGGTGTGCAGGTGGCCGTGGTCACCGGTGGTGGTAACATCCTGCGCGGCAAGCAGTTCTCTGCCAACAGCGGAGCGATCCAGCAATCAACAGCCCATTACATGGGGATGCTGGCGACCTGTATCAACGGACTGGCGCTGCAAGATGCTCTGGAGTACGAGGGCGTGCCGACTCGATTGCAAACCGCCATCCGGATGGAGATCGTCGCTGAGCCGTTCATTCGTCGCCGCTGTATCCGCCACCTCGAAAAAGGCCGTGTCGTGATCCTGGCGGGCGGAACTGGAAGTCCTTTTGTCACCACCGACACTGCAGCTGCCCTGCGTGCTCGGGAGATCGAAGCGGATGTCTTGTTGAAGGCGACCAAGGTGGACGGCATCTATTCGGAAGATCCCGAGAAGAATCCACATGCAGTCCGGTATTCGGAGATCACCTACCAAGACTTCTTGCGGCAGGGGCTGCAAGTGATGGACCCGACGGCGATCTTGCATTGTATGGAGAGCAAGATCCCGATCCTGGTGTTCAATTATCGGAAAGAGGGCAACATCCAACGCGCGATCGCGGGAGAGCCGCTGGGAACCGTCGTTCACTGATTTTCGAGCCGAGGTCCGCTCTGCATCAACGCACTCGAGGCGTTGGTCCTTTGTCCTGCGCCAGGATCTTCGGTACAGTGTTTTGTCTCCGGTCACCCAACATGGTGTGGACCGGTGCCTGGTGTCAAATCCCCTGCTGATCGTGTTCTCCGCTGAAGGTGCAGCCATGAAAGTCAATAACTACCCCAAGCTCCACAACGCCGCATGGCCCGGTGTGGTCGGCAAAGGCTCGCCCGGTGCGGAGCCGTTCATCGATCTCGATACGATGCTCGATCACACGGCCAAAGCCGAGGTGAACGGCGTCAAGTTTGATGGTTTTGACCTGTTTCTCTTCGACCCGCACATCTCCATTGATGCCACCGAAGATGATTTAAAGCGGTTGGCCGACAAAGCTGCGAAACGCAATCTCACCATCGGATCGGTTGTGGCTCCCGTCTGGCCACCCACCGGCGGGGGAGCCGCTCTCGATGCGGGCGAAGGGCGTAAGAATTTTCTGACGCAGGTCGAGAAGGGTTGCGAGATCGCGATGACACTGCGTGAGATGGGGATTCGCCCCTATGGCGTGGTTCGCATCGACACCGCTTGCGGCCCGTCCGATTGGGCGAAGGACCCAATTGGGAACCAGCGCAAGATTGCTGAAACGCTGTGGATGGCCTGTGAGATTGCCGATGATTGCGGCGAAAAGCTGGCAGCCGAAGGGGAGATTTGCTGGGGCGGGATGCAGTCTTGGATCACAATGGTCGACCTCTTGGAGCGAGTGGATCGCCCCGAGACGCTGGGCTTCCAGGCCGACATGGCCCACACGCTGCTCTACCTGTTGGGGTACAACGCTCCCGAGCATCGGCTGTTGCCAGAAGGTTTCGATTGGAAGGACACAGCCGCCTTCGACGAAGCCTACACCAAGCTGACTGACACGCTGCGACCCTGGACGATGGACTTCCACGTTGCTCAGAACGACGGTACGGTCCATGGCTCGGGCAGTCACGACAAGACCGGTCGCCACTGCCAGGCGAAAGACCCCAACGGCAAGCTCGACATCGTCAAGCAGGCGGGCTACTGGCTCCGCGAAGGCGCGGACGGCACGCCACACATGCGTTACCGGCACATCTGCTGGGACGGCTGTATGTTCCCGAATACGGTCATGAACAACCCGCAGACGTGGAACGACATTCTGTCGACCATGATCGACGTACGGAACGCACACGGGTGGCATGAATAGCTCGTCGTAGGACGGGCACATTTGCCAGTCCGTCCCTGGGAAGCGTTCGATCCCAGCCCATGCCGCATGGCACCAGTTCGGTCAGGACGTGGTCCAAAACAACATCCCGGTTTTCCCTAGAGAAATTGAACAGAAGGAAACGAAGGAAACGAAGGTTGAGTTGGAAGTCAGCTCGTTTCCGGTGTGACCTTCTGTTCAATATCAATTTGGGAAGTTGTTTCAGACATGTTCCTTGTCCAATCGTTCCTCAGTGCATCGGGGCGGCCCAATGGCCGGTTCGACCTCTTAACGGTCTCCAGAATGGAAGGAGTCTCATCATGTGGCAACGTCTCGTTATCGCTCTGGTTCTCGTCACGGCTTTGTCGTGGAGTGTCGTCGCTCTCGCCGCGAGTGTGAGTGGCGTTGTCGCCACGGTCGATCCTGATACAGGAATCCTCACCGTGGATGCGGCGGTGAAGAAGGGCCAGGAGTTTACAGCTGACGAGAAGACAGCCATTACGCTGGACGGCAAGAAGGCCGGGTTGGCTGACCTCGCCGAAGGACAGCGCGTCACCGTGACGACCACGACTGCGGGCAAGGTCACCAAGATCGCCGCCAAGTCGGTGGCCGGGGCCACGCCTCGAACGGGGGGAGCAAAGTCTTCGGGAGCCAGTGCTTCCACGGGCTGGCATCAATACGGCGGACCGAATCGCGACAACATCTCGCCAGAGACCGGGCTGCTGAAGACATGGCCAGCGGGCGGACCGGAGCTGAAATGGACGATCACGGGGATCGGCGAGGGCTATTCGTCCCTGGCCCTGTCGGACGGAAAACTCCTCACGATGGGCAATCGGGGGGATGACGAGATGACGTTCTGCTTGAACGCCGAGACCGGCCAGGAACTGTGGGCCACTGCCACCGGAAAGGCGTACCGAGAGAACATGGGCAACGGCCCCCGCGCGACACCGACGATTGATGGGGACAAGGTGTACGTCCTGGGCGGAAACGGCGATCTGGCGTGCCTCGAACTCGGTTCCGGCAAGAAGCTGTGGGGCGGGAATATTCTCAAGGAATTCAACGCGAACAACATCACGTGGGGGATTAGTGAATCGGTCCTGATCGATGGCCCAAATCTCGTCTGCACTCCCGGCGGCAAGGGAGCAGCGATGGTCGCTCTGGATAAGAACAACGGCAAGATGAAGTGGAAGGCCTCCGTGCAGGGCGACCCGCAGACGGGCTATTCCTCGATCTTACCAATCGAGTTCGGCGGCGTGCGGATGTATGTCAATTTCGTCCACACCGGGGTGATCGCCGTGGATGCCAAGACTGGCAATTTTCTATGGGGTAATTCGTCCCCGGCGAATGGGACGGCCAACTGCTCGTCCCCGGTCTTCTCCGGTGACTCAGTGTTCGCGGCATCGGGATATGGAACCGGAGGCACGCTGATCAAGATGTCGGGCTCCGGCAAAAAGCTCAAAACCGATGAGGTCTACAGCACCAAAGACATGAAGAACCACCACGGCGGGATGGTCGTGATGGATGGTTACCTGTATGGATTCGACGAAGCAGTGTTGAAGTGCATCGAGCTGAAGTCCGGCGACGTGAAGTGGCAAGATCGCTCCGTCGGGAAGGGTGCCATCGTTTACGCTGACGGGATGCTCGTCCTGCGCAGCGAGCAGGGTCCGGTCGCTCTGTGCCAAGCCACACCGACCGGCTACGAAGAGGCGGGCCGCTTCGAGCCTTCCCGCAGCGACAAGCCCGCCTGGCCGCACCCGGTCGTCGCCGAGGGGTGTTTGTTCCTGCGGGATATGGATCAGCTGCAGTGTTACAAGGTGAAGTAGCGGTCGGTATTCAGCCAGCGGGGAGCGGAGAGTGGAACGGACCTTTCCAGTGACTGCGTGGAGGCTCTTCGTAGCGTGGGCTTTAGCCCACATGGCGAGGTGGTTTTCCAGCTTGCGTGGGCTAAAGCCCACGCGACTTTTTTTGCTCGTGGCCAGCCTGTCGGTTGCGAACATCCATGCAGCTGAAGACGCACCAGCCCGTCGTAACGTGATCCTCATCGTGGCCGATGACCTCGGGTTTCAGATTGGGGCCTATGGCGATGCGCAGGCCAAGACCCCGGGGCTTGATCGGCTGGCAGCCAGCGGCACGCGGTTCACTCGTGCTCACTGCACAACGGCCAGCTGTAGTGCGAGCCGTTCGGTGCTGCTCACCGGGTTGCACAATCATGCCACTGGACATTACGGGCATGCGCACGACTCCCATCACTTCTCGACGTACTCTTCAGTGCCGAGCCTGCCGGTGATGCTCTCCCGCGCAGGATACGTCACCTGCTCGATCGGCAAGTACCACCTCGCCCCGGAAGAGGTGTATCACTTCGATCAATACCGCAACGACAGGATTCAAGGAGCCCGCAACTCGACACAGATGGCAAAGAACGCAGTCGCCTTCATGGAGGAGACTCAAGACAAGCCGTTCTTCCTCTATTACTGCTCCAGCGACCCGCATCGCGGCAGCGGACCGGGAGGTTTTTCCAACTTGAATGAGCAGCAGCAGCTTCCGTACAAGGACTGCGAAACCGTGACGTTTGATCCACTGGCGATCACCGTGCCGCCCTGGCTGCCCGACTTCCCGGAAGTCCGCACTGAACTGGCCGAGTACTACCAAGCGATCAACCGATTTGACCAGGGAGTCGCCCAGCTGCTCGACTACTTAGAGACCAGTGGCCGGGCGAAAGACACGCTGGTGATCTTCTTGACCGACAACGGCCCGCCGTTTCCAGGGGCTAAGACGAACCTGCATCAACCAGGCATGCATTTGCCCCTGCTCGTACGCAACCCACTCGCTCCATCACCTGGGACGACCTGCGACGCCCGTGTGTCATGGGTCGATGTCACTCCAACGATCCTCGATTTCTGTCAGGTCACCCCTGCTCCGCAACCACCGATTGTCCCTGGCCCCAACGACGACAACCCCGAGGTCGCCCGGCCTCGCAACCGACCGGTTCAACCGGTGAAGTTCCACGGACGGTCGTTCCTCACGGCGATGACAGAGGAACAGCCGCTCGGGTGGGACACGCTCTACGCTTCGCATACGTTTCACGAGATCACGATGTACTACCCCATGCGAGTGGTCATCGACGGTGATGACAAGCTGATCTTCAACATTGCCCACCCGCTGCCATATCCGTTTGCGTCGGATATTCAGGCGTCACCCACGTGGCAGGCCGTTCTCTCACGCGGCGAGACAAAGTACGGGCAGAAGACGGTCGAGTCATACCTGCATCGACCGAAGTTCGAACTCTATAACATTCAGAACGACCCCTGGGAGTCGAAGAATCTGGCGGACGATCCCGCGCACGCGGCTCGCTTGCACCAATTGCAGGCCCAGCTGCGGGCTTGGCAGAAGGAGTCGAAAGACCCGTGGGAACTGAAGTGGGTGTACGAGTGATTGACGCCCTCTCGACTGGCAAGGTCGCTGCATGGACCTGAACGATCTGTGCATCACTCTCGTCCTGGTGAACTGTGTCTGGCTGTTGGTCATGCGCCCGGCGCGGGTGTGGTGGATGAAGTCGCTGGCCGTGCTGGGACTGCTGGGAGTGGCCTGGTGGTGGAAGCCGGAAAGTGCGGGGCTGATCGCCGTGGGTCCGTGGGCATTACTCATCATGCTGCCCAGCTGGTTGCAGCACTGGACAATGCACCTGATGCTGCAGCGACACCTGGGACTGGCGAGTTCCACTTCATGGGTGCTGCGGGTCCTGCACCCGACAGCCTCCGTCCGCGCACTGCGACCGATGATTCAGATTTTGAGTCTTCTGTATCGTGGAGACATCTCCCAGGGCTTGCAGCTCGCGCAGGAGAAAGGGATCTTTGACACGGGGCTTCGAAATCTGGCATTGGTCCTTGAAGCCCAGATGACCGGGCAGTGGCAGCTGTTTGAACAGAAGGTGAATGAGTCCTCATGGTCCGGCCTGAGTGACCCCAGCCTATTGGCCGGAAAGGTTCAGGCGGTGGCGGAGCGCGGCGACTGGGACGAGCTGACGCGCCTGTGCGGGATCATCGCGCAGACGCGATTTTCCGCGGAACAGAACGCTGGCCTGTTTCTACGGGTGTTCGCAGTTCTGGGCGATGTCTCGACAGTGCAGGACCTGTTAATCAGCCGTGGCCCACAGTTGTCGCGGGATAACCGGAACTTCTGGATGGCGGTCGCGGAGCAGATGCAAGGGCAAGTGGAGAGTGCCCAGCAGCGATTGAAGTCGATGTGGCCCCGATCCAATCCCAGGCTTCGTCCGATGATCGAGCGCCAACTGGCCACGCCAGCTGTCGGTCCGCCGAACGAAGAGATTCGTGATCGAGCGCTGGCGGAACTCAGTGAGGTGCGGACTGTCATAAATCACGAGGCACGCTATGCCGTACTCTCGGGAGGCCCCACCCGCTGGCCCGTAATGACCATCGCGATCATCCTGGTGATGCTGGCCGTCTTTCACAAAGAGATTCCCGGCGGAAGCGAAGACACTCGCAACCTCGAAGAGCTGGGAGCGATGGTCGTTCCATTGACCGGTGAACCGGGAGAGTGGAAGCACATGCTGACCTCGGGGTTTCTGCATTTTGGCCCACTACACCTTCTGCTCAATATGCTGGGATTATTGTTTCTCGGCCGACTGATCGAGCGAGCTTGGGGGCCGTTCTGGATGCTGGTTCTGTTTTTAGTCTGCGTCGTCTCGTCGGGCGCTCTGCTTCCGTGGCTGACGTTTCTGGAACCCGGAGAGACTGCTGTCTTCGCTGGAGCCAGCGGGGGCATCATGGGGCTGCTCGGCGGGTTATGGGGCCATCTGTTGGTCGGCAGATCGATTCGAGGCACTCCGCTGGTGCGCAGTCAGTTCCGAGCGGCGTGCTTGTTCATCGTGATGCAGAGTGCTTGTGATCTGCTGACTCCACAAGTCAGTATGACGTGCCATTTGATCGGGTTGGTGACTGGAATGATTGGCGGGGTCTGCATGGGACGGTGCGGTGGTCGCCGCTGAGTGATTCGTCCAGTATAGTCCAACCCGACCTGTCCGGCTGGGACGGACTCTCACACAGGAGGAGCTGGCATGAACCAAGAGGCACCCGACTCAGAATCCCGGCGAGTGCTGGGGCTGTGGGATGCAGTCAGTCTCATCTTGGGCGTGGTTGTCGGCACGACGATCTTTCGCATGCCGGGGCTGATCTTCTCGAACATGCCGGGTGTCGGATCGACACTGATCTTGTGGGTGGTCGGCGGACTTTTGTCTCTGAATGGGGCCTTGTGCTATGCCGAATTGGCTGCGGCCTGGCCAGAACGCGGCGGAGACGTGACCTACCTGAGCCGAGGTTTTGGGAACTGGCTGGGGTATCTGCTGGGATGGTGCCGGATCATGGTGATCATCCCGGCCAATGTCGGGATCATGTCGTTCGCCTTTCAAGATTATGTGATCCAGGCTTTCCACCTGGGCGATGGGTATCGACCGTGGATCGCATTAGCAGCTGTTCTGTCGATGTCTGCCATCAATTTGACCGGAGTGCAATCGGGACGCCGGGCGCAGAATGCGTTGACGGCCTCGAAGCTGATTGGATTTGGAATCGTGCTGCTGGCAGGGCTGTGGATTGCCTCACAGGGGAATTGGCCAGCGATGTCGGCCCCATTGACGGGAAATGCGACACCGAATCCGGGATTCGCGCTGATCTTCGTGCTGTATGCATTCGGAGGGTGGAACGATGCGGTCTATATCGCAGCTGAGTTGAAAGATCCGCAGCGAAACCTACCACGCGCTCTGGCCGGTGGAGTGTTTGCTGTCCTGCTAGTCTATCTCGCCGTTAACCTGGCTTATGCCACATTGGGGATTGATCAGCTGCGGGAGGCCCGGGTTCCGGCACGCGATGTGTCGGTGAATGCGTTTGGAGCGCTGGGCGGAATCCTGATGACGGGACTGCTGATGGTCTCTGCGCTGGGCGCGATGCATGGCACAATCTTTGGCGGGACGAGGCTGGCCGTCGCGATGGGGGAGAGTTACACCACGCTGCGCTGGCTGAAGCATTGGTCGCCTCAAGGAGCCCCCACACGCGGTGTGTTGCTGGTCGGACTGAATACGATTCTGCTGGTGTCGGCAGTCGAGACAGAGGCGGGGCGGCAGTGTGTCAACCAGTTGGTCAGGGTGTTGGGAGCCACTGAGGGAATTCCGTGGACAAATTTCGACAGCGGTTTCGACACATTGCTGTCTGCGACCGCTCCCTTGTTCTGGGGCTTCTTCTTGCTGACAGGAGCAGCCCAGATCGTGTTGCGAATGCGAGAACCGTTGACCCCGCGTCCATTTCGGACTCCGCTGTACCCTCTTTCTCCCCTGATGTTTATGGCCACCAGCGGCTACATGATGTACTGCGGGGTGATGCACGTGAAGTGGCTCTCGCTGCTGGGGTTCCTGCCTGTTCTTCCTGGTTTGCTGGCTTGGCTGATGGAGAGATCGAGTTCCGGGAATGCTCCGCCGGGAGGGCGAAGCTCCAGCTGAGCCGCGAGCATGAGAACATGTTTTCTCACGAGAGCGGATCAGCAGAAGATTCGCCTCAGTGCTGTGAACACAATCAACGTATAACCGCTCGCTGTGAGGCACGATTTCTAAGCTCTTCCTGGGGCTAAAGGGCGTAGAAAGTCCTGCACTCTGGCGTGAATCCCTCCATTCTTCGACAACGCCAACTGCACAACCAAGCACACCCGCGCTGCTTCATAGGGCGATCCTCTGAGGGCGGGGATCGCAGGCGAAGTGCTCCAAATGGATCTAGTGGTCCTCACGTCTTGAGATTGGAGTAGATTGGTGGAGCTGCTATCGACGAATCTTCGTTCCACAAGGAGGTTCGCATGGCCAAGAGGTCCATTGTGCGATTGACCGATGCAGAGCGTCGGACGTGTGACGAAGTGGTGAGCCTGTTGAACGGTTCATCGCAGATGATGCGGCGAGCGAGGGTCTTACTCAAGGCAGACGCGGACGGTCCGGCGTGGATAGATGAGAAGATCTGCGCGGCGTTCGGCTGTCGCGTGCAGACGGTGGAAGGGATTCGTCAGACCTTAAAAAAACGGCATGACCAAGCGGAAGATCGAGTACTGGGTCATCCCTCGGGAGGCGGACGCCGCGTTCGCGGGTTGCATCGAGGAAGTGCTGAAAACCTATGCCAAATCCTACGATCCGCAGTGTGGACATCCCCACGATTCGTGGGGATGTCCACACTGTACATCCGGTGGGTCGCTCGGGATACTCGACTCAACCGATTCGGACTCGAGGGAAGTCGTAGCTGCAAGTTCGATCGGACCGCGAGACGGTTCCAGTGGGCATGAAAACGTCTTGGTTACTGGTTGCTCGGGAAGGAACTGGTCGGCACTCCAACATGGCCTTCTTCACCGACTTCATCGATGGAGAAGAAGACCTCATGCAATTGAGTGTCTTGCCCTTTTTCGTAACCGTTCACAATCGTGATTGACGGATGGTCGAACGGGCCTTGCTCGTACAGCACCCGGTCGTCCGTCAGACAGCGCAGAAAGAACTCGAGTGCCCGCTGGTCGTTGTCACCCTGAAAGTCGATGCCGTTCATTGCGGGGTGCTTGTCGGGATTCTCTAACTGACCTGGACGGACCTGGCGGTCTTTGTCGTCGTAAAAATCGATCACATCGCGCAAAGTCATGAGCCGACCGTTGTGCATATATGGAGCTGTCAGTTCCACGTTGCGGAGTGAGGGGGTTTTGAACGCTCCCCAGAATGCGAGTTCATTGTCGTGCAGGAACGGCTTGCGATAGCCCCAGTGTTCCTCGTTAAAGACCATCCGTCGGGCACGGGACAGGAAGTGATACGACGATCGACGACTTGGTCCAGGGATGTCATCTCCGTCGTCGTTCACCTTTCCGAACGGGATATCGTCCCGGTTCCAAGAGGTATCGACTCCTGGCGGTTGCTCGTCGTGCTCACAGTTTGTGCCCTCGGAAGATGTTCGCCCCGGGTTCTGTCTGGGAACCTGTTTCTGGGGAGAATACCCCTCGCTCTTGTAGCGATTGGTTTGCCAAGCGGCCTTCAGGCGATACGCGCTCCCCGGTGAGGACGTGACTTGGACAATCCGGCCTTCCTGAACGCTCTTCTGCATGGCGACTCTGAGTCGGCCGGGCGAGTCGCCATACGCCTTCTTCTTGATGTCGTTCGTTGCGGCGATCCCGTCGATCTTCTCGACCGCCCCCGCCGCGTCGCCGTCCTCCTGATATGCCTTGAACACGTCTACGGCCAACTGTGTGTCCTCTGGTGTGGCGGGGTTCGACAGGGACTCGGCAACAAAAGTCAACAGCGCATGTTCCTCGGGAGTCATTTCAAATTCCTTCTTGTCGCCATTCCCCCGATCGTAACGAGGCGGACTGACACCGAGCGCATAGAAACCGCCATCGTAGAAGGCATACGGCTGCGTCGCGAGTGGCCCCTGAATCGGCAATGGGCGTCGAAAATCGACAAGTTTTGGCGGGATCGGCATCAACTCGACGAACACGGGACCCCCGAGTGCTTCTGCCATGGCCACCCGCTCATCCTCTGTAAAGTAAGTGCGGTTTCCGAGTCGACTGACCAGGCTCTTCTCATAGTCAAAGATCAAGTCGGTACACCCCTGGATCAGGTCCTCTCGAGTGGGATATTTGGTCAGATAGGAGCGAATGTGAGTTTCCAGCCGGTCCCTCCGCCCTGCCGATGTGTGCCGCAACTCTTCCAATTCAATGGCAATCTTTGCAGCGTGAGGTTTCAACTCGGGAATCGTACTACCCACGCGTGCGGCCAACTCCGTCAGAAGTCCCTCCCGGAAGAGATGCAGATTGACCACCAATGCGTCGGCGCGTGAGTTCGGCAACAAGGCCCGCTCCAACAGGTACTCCAGTGGTAGACGTTCTTCCTCGGGCTGGCGCTCGTACAGTTCACTGAAGAACGGACCATCGTGGCAATCGACACAGCCATGATTCATGAAGACTCGGAACCCATGCTGGAAGACCGCTGCCCCCGACTCATGCTTCGGAAGCACGGGAGCTTTCTTTTGGTCGCGGAAGATTGGTTCGCCGATGAGGTTGCGGACTGCTTGCCATTTGGCCTCAACCATTTCCGGGCGTCCACGCATCATCTCGTCGAACGGACTTTGATTCGAGACAAGGCTGGCCTCGTACAACATGATGCTCAGCCCCCAATAGAGCGAGAAGTTCCCCTCCATCAGTGGCCCAATCGGATCACCATCGGCGGTGCATTCCTTGAGGAGCGTGAGCGGGGTTTGACCCGCAATCAAGGGATCGCTGTCATCCCACCATTCGGCGCGAAACGCGCGCTGAATCAATTCTCGGTAGGTGATCCCCAGGAGATGTCCTTGCCCCACTGGGTACCGACTCAAAAGGCTGTCAGTGGGCTTCACGTCTTGAAAGCCCAGGACCTTCGCATCCAGGAGTTTGTACGCAACATTCGGGAACTGTCGCCCCGCGTACGACATTTCCACTTCGTTCACGATCGGGCCGACCGCCTGGGAAGCCAAAGCCGCTTTGGTCAGGGCGATCTTGACCGGAACAATCTCGGGGCGCGGCGGATCGTTGGTGATTCGGCCGTTGGCATCGCGAACGGGGGTCAACTTGACGCGATGGATGACCTCTCGCGGGTCGGCATCGCCGAAGATCGAGAATCCATTGAACGTCGACTCCGCTCGCCCATCATGGAACAGCCGGTCAGAAAATCCCGCGTTGATCACACTGGGGGAATTGCGGGTGGTGATCTGGCGACGTTTGCCAAACATCTTCCATTCTGGGATCCACTTCGTGGTGCGATCCGAAGAGACCTCGCTCTTCCAGCTGCTCTCATCCTTGAAGCCACCAAAGATGCGGGGGGCCACGCCTTGGGAACCGACGATCAGGGAGTATTTCCCCGCTGGACGATGGTCCACGACCTTGAAGTCCTGAGTGGCTAGCGTCTCCACGGGATAGGGCTGCTGGGTATCCAATCCGAGTTGGTTGTGCTTTGGATGCAACGTGTACTGGTCCCAGACCACATGCGGAATCCGAGTCGTATGCCGATTGCGGGCATCCGCGCCATTCCGGTAGTGGCAACTGGCACAGGCTGTCCCACGGGCGATGGTGTTCTGGCCGGTCCCAGTGACTTCAAAGTCGCTTCCGGCCTGCATCTCCCAGAAGAATGCCTTGCCGAGAGCCTCTGCGGCATCCACATCGGCAATGAACTCCGCCAGATCGGATCGCTTTAGTTGCTTGCGGGTCACCAACGTCTTGACTGTTTCTGGCTGACCATTCTTGATGACGACTTTTCCATCCTGGTCCTTAACGTAGACGGTCTCCTCGGAGCGGCTCGTGACAACGAGGGGGTTCTCCAGTTTGCGGGGATCCCAGTCGTCGATGACGTCTTGAATGCGCAACAGCAGTTCGGCCTCTTCGTGACCAACAAGATGAGGGGGGTGAACTTCTTGAGCTTGCAAGTTCCATCGGGCTGCGATGACCGCAGCGAGTATGACTCCTGCAAAACAAATCACCTTCACGGAGATCTGAAGACGTTTGCGTGAGGCCATGATTGGCAATCCATCCAAGAAGAAACGAACGAGAGTCGGTCGAGAGTGGAGAACGAATGCAGGTTCATCAAGGGCGGATGCCATACTTCTGCTCAAATGTGTATCCCGCGACCCGACGAATGGATGTCACCAGTTGCTCTTCCGGCAGTTCGGACGGCATCGACGACCAACGATCATTCGTCGAATTCCCGAACATCAGGGTCGATGCGTGCTGGGTCACGTCGGCATCCACCTGCGGGTTGAGATCGTAGAACCCCAGCGATCGCCGGAGTTCCGTGACTTGAGCTCGAGTTCCAGTGAGGAAATGCCAATCGCAAAGCCCCTGTCGCGGGCGATCCGCCCCGTAACGCTTGGCAAATCTGAGGAGTTTGTGGCGATTGTCGACGATGGGATCGATGGACAATGACACGAACGACAGTCGCGTCCCAAAGACAGGGCTGAGTACCTCGCGAAGCGATTCGATGGTCGCGCTGGTTCCCGAGCACGTTCCTCGACACGTCGTGTACATCGTATTGAAGACGATCGCTTGCCCATCATCAATGAATCGTTCCCGGAAGCGAATCAATTCGCCGAACTGATTTTCCAGTTGCGAGTTGGCGTACCGGTCGCAGATCTTCAGACGTGGGGGTTCGGGAACCTGTGTACACAGTGCTTCCCAAGCGACAAAGAATTGATTGAGCATGATCCGACCTGTTGAATCTCTGACTGAGGAACCTTCCCAAAGAATCTCTCATTCACTACGGCGTTCGGGGGCGGGGTGGAATCAGATCCTCCCCAGCATCTGTCACCGGCGTCTGGGGGATCGGCGGATACTCCCAGGGTAACTCGCCCACCCGTTGGTTTGGCCTAAACCCTCCGTTCCAGGTGACATCATTGCCGTGGGTCCGCGCCGTCGGAACGATATTCGGGAGCAGATCTTCGGGAGTAGTCTTCTCCGGTACCGGTTCGAAGTTGAACATCATCCGCATGTCCTCGTGTTCCAAGTTATGGCAGTGGAACACAAAAGGGCCATTCCATGTCCGATGCCGCATGCGAATGCGGGTCACGGTGTTGGGGCCCAGAGCCATCGTGTCGTGGAGGCCAATTCGCTCCGGTTCGGGGATCAAGTGGAGCAACTCTTTCAGGCCACCCAGAACGACCGGCGCTGGAGGGTCGTCGCGATCGAGGATCGCATCCGCTGCGAAATCCTTCTCGTAACTGATCAGTTGATGGCTTTCGAGGTGAATGTGAATCGGGTGCCACCACCCGCCGCCCCCGTTGCGGAGGACCCACTCCTCGGCCCCGTCGAGAATCGGTCCGGCGTTAGTGATCGTCGGGTCATAGAAGCGACCATTGATCTGCCAAGCCCCCTTGCCGCGTTCGAAGATGAATTCGCGGACCGCCTTCACTTCGTGATCCTGAATGATGCGATGAGTGGTCATCAGTGGAGTGCCATCCACGACTTTCGCGTCGTTCGCGACGGATTCGCCAGTGACCACGAACTTGACGAGCGGTACGGGGCGATTGGCCTCCACCAGACGTTGATCGGGCACACCTTGAATTCCAACCACATCGAAGGGGGCCGGTAAGACGCGTGGGTCACCTCCATCATCCAATTTCTGCTTTGGTCCTCGACCATCGAACTGCGGCATCGTGTTGACGAGGTAAAACTCACGGGTCTCCCCGGGAGCCAGTTTCATGTCCTTCGTTAAGGCTCCAAAATCGACCACGATGTCGGCCCGGTTGGCCATCATCAGGACAAGTGACTTCATATGCTTGGCGTGTGACCAGAGCCAGCTATCTTTGCCAATGCGCAGGTAGTTCTCCGACGCAGCGTCGTAACGGTTCGGACGTGCAGCGATTGCTCCCGGTGCATTCTCGTCGACGATCGGCGGAATGGTTTGCGGCTGCAGCAGAGGCAAAGTCGGCCCCTCTGCGGGCACACTCATGTTCAAGGGGATGACATCGATCCCATCCCGATTGGCGGCGAGGAACTTCTCCGCCGACATGATCCGCAGCCGAAATACGCGTGCGTTCGATCCATCCAGAATCCGAAACCGATACTTCCGCCGTTCCACGGAACATTTCGGGTACGGAATCCCATTCACCACCATGGTGTGGCCGATGTACCCGTTGTGGCCCGTGTTGTCATATGCGATCTGCCCTGTCTCGGGGTCAAAGACCCGATCCTGGAGGACGAGCGGAAGATCGTATGGGTTGTAGTACGGTTCACAACCATATTCGTGTTTATAGAAGCCCGGCCAGTGAGGATCCTCCAGCGCAGGATCACGAACCATCTTGTCCGTCACAGGGTCTTTGATCAGCTTGAATCCCTTCTGC
The DNA here is from genome assembly GCA_043777375.1 of Planctomycetota bacterium. Classification (GTDB taxonomy): domain Bacteria; phylum Planctomycetota; class Planctomycetia; order Planctomycetales; family Planctomycetaceae; genus TH-plancto1. Next base: position 32,720 of record JAYWHX010000130.1, read on the forward strand.
TCAGGGTCGAAGCAAGATTTCTCTCCCAGTCCCGGCAGCCAGCCGTCCCGAATCAATTGAAGTTCGCGTTCGCCAAAACAGGGAGCGAATCCCGAGAGACCTTTCGAAGCATTGTAGGCGGTCGCGTCCATGGCGTGATCGTGATACCACATCGTCGACTGGCTTTCGCCCACATCTACGTGATGCTTCCCATTCTCAAGGTAAAGCGGCAGAATGTTTGGATAGAAATAGTCCCTGGCCTTCCCCTGGAGTACGTAAAAACTCGGAAATCCGTCCGAATGCGACGGGCTATGGCCACCGTGGAGGTGGATCGAGGTTTCGGTCTCCAAGTGATTCTCAAACCGCACCACGACAGGCTGTCCCAGTCGCATCTTGAGTGTCGGTCCAGGGATTCTTCCCCCGTAACTGTAGAAGCGAGTGGGATGTTTTAAATCCAATAGATCTCGGTAGGTTTCTATCATCGGGATTTTGTAACACTTGATTGGCAGCCCTTTGTTGCCGCCCCCCCAGTTGGGAATCATGATCTTGGGTTGACCGGCTGCGGGCGGAGAGTCGAAACGTTCTACCTCGCCGAAATGGGCCTCCTTGTCGAGCCACGCCTGCCACCCCTTGAGCGTGGAATCGCAGTGATAGTCTTCCCAATGCTTCGGCGTCTCCGCCCACTCGCGCGCTATTCCGTGAAAACTATCGCCAATGGGAGTGGAATCGCCGGGACCAAACGCCTTGTCACGCAGATCGCCTTGCATGAGCTGTTCCCACGTGCCGATGGCTGTGGGTCTGGGAACCAGAGGGTAATGCTTTACGAGATCGATCCGGAACGCATCCCGAGGAAACTCGTGCTGATTCGCCTTCTGGAACGTAACGGTGGGCAGACTGAACGGACCTGTCGGGACTTGAGCAGCCGCATTGCCCGCCAACATTCCCAGAGCGGCCCCCTTGATGGCGTCGCGTCTTTGCATCACGGTGTCCCTTCAGTGCGGTGACTTTTAAAACGACCCGGTGCCCCTGATCGGCACTTCGCGGAGGGGATCAATATGCGATGCTATCGAGGACGAAACGTAACGCAATGACCTCAACAGGTCATTCTTATGAAAACTGCTCCGAACACATGTACTCACGCTTTCATTGGCGCCAAATCCTTGAGACGATCTTATCGTTTATCGTGGGGTGGCGTGCCACGAACACGAGTTCATTACCAATCCATTTCGAGGAGACAACGATGGCCCTGGTCGAAGCATCCGTTGAAGGGACTATCGATTCAATCGACACCGACAATAACGGTGGAGCCATCATGACTACGATGACGGCCGGGGCGAAGCGAGTCACTATTCTCTATTCACCGGGAAATGTCATCACGGTTCCCCAGGTGGCAACGGGAACGAAAGTGCGTCAGAAGTCGATCCGCACTCCGTCTCAACGGCTCTCCGTGAGTCAACTGATTTCGAAAGTTCCCCTGCCCGGTCGAGGAGCGATTGAAGGATTCGAAGGCGGAACGATCATCGCCGATGGCTACTACGATACGCAGGCTGGACGAAACGTGTTGTTGGCCAATCACCTGGCAGTGGAACCCGGCGAGACGGTCCTGATCGGTGCAGTGACCGGGAATGATGGCACTAAGGTGAGCATCAACACTGTGGACATCGCTCCCCTGACCGATTCTCGACTCTCAACGAATCCCGCCGCCCCTGGGACTCCCGTTTTCTTGAATGATTCCGGCTTTGAGATCACACTGGCGAGTATTCTTCCCGACCCCACGACGGCTCAGGTTCCAGGCGCTGCCCCGCTCCCTGCAACGGCGGCTGAAGGGTACTTTGCCAACGGTCAGTTCCATGCATTTTTAATCGAGTACGGTCAGCCGGGGCTCTTGGCCTCCCTCCCAGATGCGGCTCTGCCCATCGATTATCCGCGCATCTCCATAGAACGGGCCCAGGTCCGAGTCGAGGCCAACGGGTTTGAAATCGAAATACGCGGTAGCCTCTCCGCTCCTCCTCCGCTCTCAGCGGGCAATCACGTTCTGGAGTTTCGTGTCCGCGACATGAAGGTGGGAACATTCGGGACTCTGGATTCCAATTGGGAATACCGGCAATCGGAGGACGCTTCGAACATCACCAACATGGTTGATGAAGGTGAAATCAGAGTCGATCAAGTTTCTGCGGGAGGGGCTCCCATCACGCTCATTCCCCCAACCCAGCGCTGGCGATTCCGCGGCATTCTGCCTAAATCAGGCCTGCATTCTCTTCCTCCGGAACGATTCGAAGTTCGCAATGTCACCGCGGAGTTATTTTTTGACAATGCTGGCCTACCAAACCGAACAGTTCGCGCTGAAGCGGACACTGATGTACGGGACGCCTGACTGCCGGAGCGAATGCTCCTGCGGTTATTCAGGCACTGACTTACTGAGTGCCACTTTTGTCGTCCCCTGAGATCGGTCGGAAGCAATAGGTGCTGTACGTCGCGATTGACACAGGAAGTTATCCACAGCTCCCCGCCTTCTGGCTGGGTGTTAAAAACTGGTGTCACCGAGGGTGTCATGGTGTGGAACTGGTGGCAACCGCATGAGCTTGCGGACGAATACGAGGTGATCAGTGTGTCAGCCAGCGAAGAGCCTTCATCCATTATTAGGGGCAATAGCGGGCGGTGGGTGATGTGTCGTAGCGGGTTGTTCGGTTGTGATCTACCGTGGTGTAACCATTCACACCCTGCGGCATGACCGTGTGAAATGGATCTTTCCGATAACCTCACAAGCTGAGTTCGGTTTCAGGACAGGCACCGATCACAGCAGTATGGAACCACGAAAGGCACGAAACACACGAAAACAGAGGGACCCTCTCCCTGCATGATGAGAGTTCGACGGTTCTCAGCTGTCGTTCTGGAAGGGACTCCACGATGAATCAACTACAGCCTCTTTACTTTTTCGTGTGTTTCGTGGTGATCGCTGGAGTGCCACTCCCGAACTCAGGTTCAGTCTCAGCGACATCACGTGCATATCTCTGGAACTGATCATAACTGATTGACACACAAAGATTACGTCAATTGATCTGATTTTAATAAAACAAAAGTTTCGATTTGCAGCAGGTCTCCGTGACTTCTAATTGCATGATTCTTTCCCTCGGTCCCAAGCTGGAGTTTGGTCACGAGACCACGAGCAGTCTCAATCCTCACTTCAGCGATTCCACCGGCACGACTTTGAGGCCCTTGGCTTGGGCGTCAGCTGTGGTCGTGATGAGTGCTTCCATTTTGGCATCGTCGACGACGAGGCACATCTGCTCCTGCTTTTCCCAAGTGAGGATCGTGTAGATCCCCTTGGTCGCGGGAGCCTTGCCCAGCGTGAAGGTCTGCGGCATGTTTTTAGTGTAGCCTGCCATCTTGAGGGCGTCACCGTCGATCACAAAGGTGACCTTCGATTCGTCACCCAGAAAGGCGAAGGCATCGGCCAGTGGCTTGCGCGTAAACTCGATCTCAAACTCGGTCTTCAGGCGTTCCATGACCGTCTTGGGGAGATTACCTCCTGTTTCAGCCATCGGCATCGCGGGGTCACTTGACGAGAAGTTGGTGCGGGTCGACTCATCCCACATCAACACGGTGCCCAAAGCCAGATTCGGGGCGGCCTTACTCGGCAGGACTGTCGTCATCGTCAGAAACTTCGAGCTGGGCTGAAGGATGCTGGCTTGGCGGAAGGCCTCCATCATCGCGGGAAACCGCCCGACGATCTGGCGGAAACCCGACCGCGTCGGTCGCATCATCCGCACGGCACTGACCAGATCCTGTTCCACAGTCGTCGGTAGCCGCTGCAGATAGTCCTTCCGCAGGGTCTCAGACGTGCTGCTCTTGCCCGTTCCCGAGCGGCTGCCCTTGGGCCGAACTCGCACTTCGGAGTGGAACGTCGTCCCCAGATTCAAACTCCAACTGACGGTGTCCGCATCGGGCCCAAACCACTCCAGCACCTTCGTAATCGCAGGCCTGGCAGACGGTTCGAACAGCTGATCGCCATACGTGAGGGAGTCAGTCACATCCATCATGATGGTGACGGAACGGTCGCGGTCGGAGGCTTTCAGAAGTTCTTGGATGCCGTCAGTCACACAGTCGAGCGGCTTCTCAACGGAGTCTGACAAATCGCCGCCCATGTCGGCCGGGCAAATGGCGATGGTGCGGTCGTCTTTCACATGGAAGGCGTAGCCGTCCTTCTTCATGACGAGCGGTTTGCCTGTCCCGGAGACTTCCTCGCCGTTGAATTCCAGGACCAGCGCGGACCTCTTCTCTGGGTTCTTCAGTCGAAAGACCGTGCTGATCTGCGGCGGCTCGACCTTGGAGACCACGCTGATTCCGATCAGCAGTTCCTCGATCTGATCCGGGTTGCGGCGAGTGACCTTTTTGATGGCGGATTCCAGCCACAGAACCACATCACCGGTGAGGCTGGCCTTCAGTTCCTTGGACGCATGCTGATCCGTCCCCCAGATTCGGTCGGGGTGAATGTGAATCAGAATGTTGTTCGTGCCCGTCAACATGTGCAGCGGAATCGGCTCACCGTGCGTGGGACGAAACTCAGCCACCAGACGTTGATCATTGGTCAGTGCCTCGCGCGAGTATGCGCCAGGCGGGGACGGTATGGAGACCACTTCAGCCACAGCGGCAGGCTGTGGGGTGCTCGTCACCGGCTTGGTAGCAATTGGTTTCTTGAATGAGGAAAAGTAGAGACCCGCTCCCACGAGAGCAACGACGACCACGGCCAGCCCGATCCACATCGGAGCCTTACTCTTCGATTTCAGCACCGGTCGTTTGGCAGCTGACTTCGATGATGGGATCGCGGCCGTCGGGCCATCAAACCCCATGTCGAAGTCGAATGCCGACGGTCCGGAGTGTGAGTCAGTCGGTAGAGCAATCGGCCCAGAAGCAACCGGCTGCGGGGCGATCGGTGCAGCGGCAAAGCCCGGAATCTGCCCCGCCATCACGGGGGTCAGTACGATGCCCTGCGCTGTCTGCACGGGAACATAGGCGACCGGAATCTGTCCTGGTGCGGCAGCAGTGGGATGATCAGGCACCCATTGAGCCCCCGTTCCCACAGCGGGCTCCTCATCCGCCAGTTGCAGCGGGATGACCTCTTCCTCCTCTGACTGCTCTGCCAGCAGGAAAGACTTGGCACAGCTCGGACACTTCCCCTTCTTCCCGAGGAGTGAGCGATCGCGCAGCTTGATCGACTTGCCGCAATGCGGACAGACCACCAGAGCAGTCATGGGAGGTTCCTTGCCTGTCGAGGAAGTCCGGTTGAGCGGGCACCACGAGCCGCCACCCATCCAGATCTCGATGAGTTCATGATAGATCGTGCGGCAGACAGGTGCCACAGGTGGTGGGTTTGTGATGTCTAGTGCGAGGAGTTCGGTCATCCGGTGGCGTTCATGGCCGATGTTCAGGCTTTACAGCCTCAGAACGAACGATTTGGTGAACCACGCAGTCTGCGTTGACCTTGCCGAGTTTGCCGGTTGTTGCCATTTCGCTTCCAGTTCCTGTCGCGAAAACCAAACGGATTTCTCCTGCGGCAACATGCGAAGAGGTAGGATCGAGTGGTTGAGTTCCACTTTCGTTCAAGTTTGGGCTTGAGATCGGAACTCCCCCTCGGCAGCATGGAGTGGCTGGCGAGCGTGACTGCACGGATCGCTGACCTCGATGGACAGTCGGAGCTTCCGGCAATGAAACGTTTCTTCTCACTCGCCCTCGCCCTCGCCTGCGTTGCAGCACTCGCCTCATCCGCTGATGCGGGCTGGTTCTGTGGTGCAGCCAATTATCGGTGCTGCCCGGTCGCTGCATGTCAGCCGACCTCGTGTTACACCGCCTGTCGCGTCGAGCGGCAGACCTGTTACCGGAGCGTCAACGAGACGGTCTGGGAACCCGAGACGATCACCTGCAACCGCCAAGTTCAGGAAATGGTCTACGAGGATGTTCAACAGACCTGCTACAGGACTGTCACCGAGCAGGCCTTCCGCGATGTGCAGTACACCGTTCAGAAGCCGGTCTATGAGACCAGCTACCGGACTGAGAATTACTGTGTGCAGAAGCCGGTTATGGAGACTCAGTACCGGGAGCATTGCTACCAGGTCCAGCGGCCTGTCACTCAGACGGTCAACCGCCAGGTCCGCCGCGTGATCTGCAAACCAGTCACCGAAACCCACTCACGGCAAGTCTGCCGCACGGTGTATAAGCAGGTCAGCGAGACGATCAACCAGGAACGTTGCTACACCGTCCGTGAGCCAGTCACCACCTACCGTACTGTGCGTCAGGTCACTGGCAGCTGGAAGACTCAGCAGATCAATCTGCCTGGTCCAGTCGTGCCTCGCCTGTCGTTCGATCCTTGCACCGGTTGCCCACGGATGTGCATGGTGCAGTGTCCCGGCTACTCGACATGCCGTCGCACGTGGTGCCCGCAGGTGTGCGAGCGTCAAGTTCCCTGCACGACCTACGTGGCCCGTGTGGTCCGCCAGAGCTGTCCGATCACTGTGTGCCGTACTGTGCCGCAAACCGTGACCGAGACGATTCCTTACACCACCACCCGAATGGTCTCGCAGGAGGTCTGTGAAAACGTCCCGGTTCAGGTTTGCAGTTATGTGACCGAGAACAAGGTCCAGCGGATCCCTTACCAGACCTGCCGAATGGTCACCGAGAACCTGAGCCGTCAAGTTCCCGTGCAATCTTGCCGCATGTTGTCCGAAGTGCGAACCAATCGTGTGCCATACTGTGTGAGCCGACAAGTTCCGTACGTCACCACTCATAAGGTCGCTCGCTGCGTGACCCGCACCGAACCCGTGTGCATGACCCGCATGGTCGCCAAGACGGTTTGCCGTCAGGTGCCTTACGAAATCTGCCGCATGGTGCCGCAAGCTCCTTGCAACACCTGCGAAACTGGCGGCATGGTCGGCAGCGAATTGGGTGCCCCAGCGATCCAGTACGAGACCGCCCGGCCAGAGCCCATGATCATCGATCAACCCGTTGATGTGAACGTGCCCGTGCCAGCTCCGATGCTGGTTCCCGAGCCCGCTGCGAACAACAACGTTCGTCGCCTTGGGCCCAGTGCCCTGCGAGTTCCCGCTCGGCGGTTCTAATTCCACAACGATTCCCCCTACCGGGGTGACCACTCAGGGACGATGGGCCGAGACGCCGTAGTGCGTGGAGGCCGGCTGCGACAGTGACGATCAGGACGGCTGCGAGAAATCGCAGCCGTCCTGTTTCGTTTTGAGGGTGGTGAATTGTCGTTGAACAGAGGGTCCGCAGTGCGGTGTCGCTTCGCTCTCACCACGAGACGTGGGTGGCGGGGTCAGGAGGCTTTGCGGATGGCCCCGGTCGCAGGCACGAAGCAGCCGGACGATGCAGTTGGGGGCTTCACTCATACTTGGCGAGCCAGCGAGCTGTTCTCAGGTGAGCGAGTCGCGACCGTCTGAGAGGTCGGGGCCATCCGCAAAGCCTCCTGACCCCGCCACCCGGCCGTTCTACACTCCGCGCAGCACACCGGGAATCGTCTTCCAACTCTGCGCGACCCCGGTCAGGCGTTCTTGCCGACCATTGTTTTCGAAGTAGAGATTATCGGGATTGAGTCCCAGGGCGGTCAGGATGGTTGCGTGCAGGTTCTTGACCGGCTGGGGCTGGTCTTGTGCGCGCAGGCCGATTTCATCGGTCGAGCCGATGACTGCTCCGGCGTTCACGCCGCCGCCTGCCATCCAGATCGTGAAACCGTATGGGTTATGGTTTCGCCCTTGATCGCCCTGCATCATCGGGGTGCGTCCGAACTCACCCGCCCAGATGACCAGGGTCGTGTCGAGCAGCCCGCGTTGTTTCAAATCGGCCAGCAGAGCAGCTGTCGGTTGATCGGTTTGGGCGGCATTCCGTTGGTTGTATTCGGTGTTCTTGTCATGCCCATCCCAGCCGAGTTTATCGGAGGCGTTGTACGTCTGCACAAAACGCACGCCCTTTTCGATCAACCGGCGAGAGAGCAAACACATCTTGCCGTACATCGCCTTGTCTTTGTTCTCGTCATGGACCCCGTATGCGTCCTGCGTTGCCTGCGTTTCTTGTGACAACTCCCCGATGTCAAGTGCCTCGGACTGCATCCGGTACGCCAGCTCGTACGAGGCAATCCGCCCATCGAGATCCAACACACCGGGACGCCTGGCCGCATGCTTGCGGTTCAACTCCTGCGCAAAATCGAGAGTGGCCCGTTGCACGGAAGCCAGCTGTTCGGGCGGTTGCAGGTTCATGACCGGAGAGCCCGAGTAGCGGAACTGCGTCCCCTGAAACGAGGCGGGCAGAAACCCGTTGCTCCAGTTCGCCGATCCGCCGAGGCCGCCGACTTTATACAACAACACATAACCTGGCAGGTTCTGGTTCGCTGAACCGAGCCCATACGTGACCCACGACCCCATGCTCGGCTTTCCACTCAGAACCCCGCCGGTGTTCATCAGAAAAGTCGCGGGAGCATGATTTGAACTCTCACTGAACATCGACCGCACTTGGCATAGATCGTCAATGTACCGGGCTGTGTGGGGCAGCAGATCCGACACCCACTGCCCCGATTCGCCGTGCTGTGCCCATTTCCACGGACCGGCCATCAGCTCATCTTTGCAGTGGTTGAAAACTCCCCCGACTTTGTCCGGATGCTGCTTCAGTGACTCGGGAACCGGCTTCCCATTCAGGGCGATCAGCTCCGGCTTGTAGTCGAGCAGATCAAACGTGGCGGGCCCGCCGTATTGAAATAGAAAGATCACTTGCTTGGCCCGAGGGGCAAAGTGCGGCAGCCGCTCCAGCAGCGGGTTCAGCGGATCAATCGCGGATGCCTTCACTCCCGCCGCCCGCGACTCACTCGCCAGCATCGCCGCCAGAGCCACCGAGCCAAATCCCATACCCGAGTGAACCAGAAAATCCCGGCGACTGGAGATCAGCGAGTCCTGAAACATGAGCGGCTCCATGTGCGATTCGCAGAGGCCTGACAACTCGCCACAGGCTGTACGGCGACTCGATTGAGTATGTCCCATCGTGGGGCAGGGGTCTATCCCCAAACCGGAAGCTCCGGCGAGCGCAGTGGCGCTAGCCCCCTGATTCTACGACCTATCCTCGGTATGACCATCCGGTTCACGCCAGACGCTCGCCAGCATGTTCGGTGAAGCACGGCATGCGGTCGAGTTGTGTGGTCACTCGTCGTTGGCGACAATCGGTTCGTACATCTCCCCCACTCAGGACAGCTCATGGAAATTGATGACGAAGTCTGTCTCTGCTTCCATGTCAGCAAACGCAAACTGCTGAGCTACATGCGGATCAACAAGAGCCGCATGCGGCGGGCCAGCCAGCTGAGTGAGTGCAGCGGCGCAGGGACGGGGTGCGGTTGGTGCGTCGGGTACCTCAAGCGATTGTTTGCGCAGCAGAATCCCGAGGCCGCCGAAGCGGAGGCCGCTCACTCTGCTGAACCAACTTCGGACGAGCATCGCTCGGGACGCACCGTGTATCTGAAGAAAAAAGAGGAGATTTGAACAATGTTTCTCCTGACACAAGGGCCAAGCTGGATTGGTCGTCGCGTGGGCTTTAGCCCACACAGCCAGGCAAGCTTGGCCCAGGCGTGGGCTAAAGCCCACGCGACGAAACCGAGTCGCCGCGAGGCACTCTGGCAAATCGGCGGTGGGCTGGGTGGTGTGGCCCTCGCCAGTCTGTTCGCTCAGAAGGGAGCGCTCGCGGACCCCGGCACCGTATCGCGATCGGTCGGACTGCATCACCCCGCCAAAGCCAAATACGTCATCCAGCTGTTCATGAACGGCGGCGTTAGCCAGATGGATACATTTGATTACAAGCCGGAACTCGATCGACTGCACGGCTTGGAGTTCGATCCAGGGAATGGTCAACAAGTCGAAGCGGCGACCAGCGTACCCGGCAAGGTCATGAAGTCTCCCTTTTCATTCCAGCAGTATGGCGAGAGCGGGCGCTGGGTCAGCAGCGTATTCCCGCATCTGGCGAAGCACGTCGATGACATCGCGTTTGTGATGTCGATGCAGTCGCGGACCAACGTCCACGGACCGGCCAGCTACCTGATGAACACGGGGTTCCTGCTGCCCGGATTTCCGTGCTTGGGGTCTTGGGTGTCGTACGGGCTCGGTCGGCTGACGGACAATCTGCCCACGTTTGTGGTGCTACCCGATCCGAAGGGGTTGCCGTACAACCAGCGCGGGAATTTCAGTTCCGGGTTCCTGCCAGTGACACATACGGGCACCTCGCTCAACATGGGAGCCGCCTCGCCGATCAACGATCTCTTGCCACCCGCTGAGGCGAAGCAGATCAACGCGACCAGCGAACGCGAGGGACTCGACCTATTGAAGCAGATCAACGCCCGGCACCTCGCTGAACATCCCGGTGATTCGCGACTCGAAGCCCGCATCGCCAGCTACGAACTCGCTGCCAAGATGCAGCTGGCCGCCCCCGAGGCGTTCGACCTCACTCGCGAGAGTCAGCCGACGCAGCAGCTGTACGGGATCGATGATCCGGTCACGGCGGACTTTGGGAAGCGCTGCCTGACTGCACGTCGACTGGTCGAACGCGGGGTCCGGTTCGTACAGGTCTGGAGTGGAGCAGGCGGCGCGAGTAACAATTGGGACAACCACACCGACATCATCAACGAATTGCCGAAGATGACCAGTGCGACCGACAAGCCGGTCGCCGCGCTACTGGCCGACCTGAAAGCCCGCGGGATGCTGGAAGACACGCTCATCCTGTGGAGTACCGAATTCGGTCGTATGCCCTTCACGCAGGGAGCCACCGGACGCGATCACAATGGCGGAACCTTCACCAGCTGGATGGCGGGGGCTGGAGTCAAGCCGGGCGTTTCCGTGGGCGAGAGCGATCCATGGTCGTGGAGGACCGGGGCCACGAAGTTCACTACATACGACTACCTGGCGACAGTCCTGCACCTGTTGGGAATCAATCACGAGAAGTTGACCTACCGGAACAACGGGGCTGATCGGCGGCTGACCGACGTGCATGGGCATGTGATCGGCGGATTGCTCGAACAGCCGGTGTGAGATCACAGAAACCGGAACTCCTCTTCTCGCAGGCCTCGGTCGTGTGGTAGTTTTCAGCTGTCCGGTTCTGAAGGAAGAGCTGCGACGCGATCAATGTGGAACAGGGAGGTTCCGGTGCGGGATTTTCGAGGCAAGCAGACACTCATCACCGGCGCAGCTGGGGGAATAGGTCGAGCACTCGCAACACAATTGGCGCAGGCCGGGGCATCGTTATGGCTGGTGGATGTGGACGCCAAGGCTCTGCAGAGTCTGGCCGATGAGCTGCGACAGATCACCAGCGAAGTGCGGACGAGTGAAGTCGACCTGACTCAGCGAGACCAGATTGAGTCCCTGGCGAACGCCGTGAACTCGGAGTGGCGAGGACTCGACCTGCTGATCAATAACGCGGGGGTCGCGTACTACGGCCCCACGCACCTTATGACCGAAACTCAATGGGACCGGTTGCTGGGGATTAATCTATTGGCTCCCATTCACCTGACCCGGCGGCTGATGCCCGCGCTGATGTCGCGAGAGGGAGCACACGTCGCCAACATGTGCAGCGTCTCGGGTCTCGTCGCTGGAGGACGGTTCAACGCCTATCACACGAGCAAGTTCGGGCTCGTCGGTTTCACCGAAGCGCTGCGGGCGGAGTACGGCGGTCGCGGTCTGGGTGTCACAGCCATTTGTCCGGGGCCGGTGAAAACCAATTTGTATCGCGATTGCCAAACAGGTCGCGGCAATCAAGCCCCCGAACCACCGGGATGGTTGTGTGCTTCGCCGGAACGAGTCGCGAAGCTCACGCTGCGGGCGATTCGCTGGAATCGGCGGATGATCCTGATTACCCCGCTGGCACACCTACTGTTCAACATGAAGAAGTTCCTGCCGGGGCTGATCGACTTCATGAACACATTCACTCGTCGCAACTTGCCCTTCATCGGGAAACGGTACGTGAAGCCCCGGGCGTCGTTTGAGGAGCTGTTGGCACAGCAGACAGCTCTCGAAGCCCCGGTGCAGGCCATCCGGCGGGCGGCTTGAGTGGACATCGCCACTTCTCAGTCAGGGCGTCGGCGGGTGGCGGGTCGATGATTTCCCGCCGCTTGTCTCACTCCGACGCGCGGCGCAGCAGCCACCAGAACACGCCTAGCATCACGCTAAAGACGGCGATGGCGATATACCCCGAGCGTAAAAAAACATTTCGCAGATCATCGACCGGCTTCAGAGCCACATCGCGCCGCTCCTGCACGACCGCGATCCACTTTGTCCCCTCAACCTTCGCCCACGCTGCCAGCCAATCGCCCTCAAACTGAGGATCGATGGCGGCAATCGGGTCTTGGTACATCCCTGTCCGATCATCATTTCGCAGGAGCAGGGCCTGCTCTGACGAGAGGTAGACCCGCAGATCGATCGGCGGCGAACCTGGGGACTGCGGCGGGAATTGTGACTCCATCTGCGACTTACGACTCGCCATGTTCGCGGGGGTCATCCAGTGATGATCGAGCAGGGAGAGTTCGCGCCCGGGACTTGGCTTCAGCGCCGACTCCACCAGAGACAGAAAACGCTGATCGGGACGAGATTCGCCCTGCAGCTGTTTCTCCCACGGATCGAGCAGGTCAGTCAGGTGCAGCGACCGCCCGAGGACACCGATCACATGGGTCTTCGACTCATCCCACACGGGAACAGCAATTGCGATCGCATATTGATTTGTGGCGGTACTGATGTAGGCCGCCGAGACGCCCGGCTTCGTGCGAGGTGGATGACTGCCGATCAGAGTGAACTCATCGAGGTCTTCGCCCATTCCGTGGAAATAATCGCGGCGGTGGAACTGGCCACCGATCGTTGACTTGCCGGAGTCATCCGCTGGGGGATGCCGAAAGACTTGCCGCCCACTGGCGTCGGTGAGAAACCAGCTGCGATCGGCGTGCTTGTGATGTTGTGCCGAGTACAGTTTCGCTTCGTTGAGGAGTTGGAAGTTCTGGGCGACCCCAGTCTCCGAGGAGTTCTCTCGACACAAGGTGAGGAGCTGCTCTGAGCTGAGTCCGACCGAATCCGCAATGATTTGGCGAACGTGCGGCTCGGACGCTTCGAACTCCAGTTCCTCCATGCGAGAGAGAATGTCCTGGTGAACACTCTCCGCCAGGATTCTCGCACTGATCACATCGCCGGACAGAGCCTGCGAGGTCAGGTTGTCTCCGGCTTTTTTGACAATGCTGGGGACCGCCGACTCGGCCATCCAGAACATCGCCGCTAAGAACAGCAGTGGGCCCAGCAGAGCGAGCACCAGCAGCGGACGACGGGACCGCGCTCGATCCCGCTGATCGAGTAAATCCACCACGACCTGCGTGTTCGCAATGCGGGCCTGCGGATCGCGATTCAGACAGCGATCGACGATTTGAATCAACCGCTGGTCAACGCCCGGCAATCCCCGATGCGCTGACGGCGGGGGACTCGCCTGCAAGATGCGACGATACTCAGCCAGCCGCTCTTCAGTCGTTCCGGCCCGTTGCAACCGCCCCTCGTTGTCGGAATCCCGACCCGGAGCGGCCCCGGTCAGCATCTGATACAGCAGAGCCCCAAGCGCATACACATCCCAGCGAGCGTCGGGAATCCCGTCGAGCACCGCCTGCTCCGGAGCCATGTAAAACATCGTGCCCAACGAGGGCGTCCGCTCACTCGATAGCCGCGATTGGCCGAAGTCGCACAGCCGCGCGTCACCGCTGGCGTCAAAGAGAACATTGGCAGGCTTCAGGTCGCAGTGCAGGACTCCGCTGCCATGCGCATGAACCAGAGCCATCGCCATCGCCCGCGTGATCCGCACGGCATCCTCGACCGGCAAGCGTCCCCGCTCCAGCTTCTGAGCGAGCGAGCCGTTCTCCAGATACTCCATCACAAAGTACGGCGGGTCGTGGTCCCACGCGACATCAATTAGCCGGACGATATTGCGAGATGTGTAAAGGACCGCGAGCTTTTCCACCTCGCGACTGAGCAGCGACCAATCCACCCCCCGCCCGCGCGCATAGAACTTGATGGCCACTTTCTTCCCGGTTCGCAACTCGCGAGCCAGCCAGACCGAGCCGAACGATCCTTCGCCGAGGCACTGCTCGATGTGGTATCCCGGAATCGCGCCAGGTGTCTGCAACGAACGGAGGCTCAGCCCCTGTGTGACCTCGCGCGCGGCGGGATCCTGGACCTCGGTCTCCTCACCCACCACGGGGGAATCTCCATGCTTCGCAGACTCGATCACTCACTCACCTTCCTGAGAGGGAAACTCCGTTCGCCAGATTGTCGCCGGGGACGGGGGCGAATGTCGAGCGACAGGCCCGTGGTGTGTGCTTCATAAAAGTCGTCAGCAATCAGAAATTCACCACGGAGGCACGGAGGCACGGAGGCACGGAGGCACGGAGAAATTCAAGAACACTTGCGAGTCGGGAACGTCACGACGAATCTGATCAGTCAAATCTGAGCCTGTCACAACGGCCTCCCAGCCCTGTAACCACGCATTTCACTTCCTCTCAGTGCCCCTCTGTCTCCAGAGTGAATCGCCCAGGACTTTTGTGATGCTCACACCAGTGCTGTGTTCGTGAATGCCTTTGTCAAAAAATGAAGCGGCCTGATAAGCTCCCGGCCACCTGAGCCACGATGAAGCAGCTGCACGAGGCAGCTGCCTCAACAGGGCCGTTTCTGCGGACACGAGTACATGAGCGATTCTTCCGATCTTTCGGGCACTTCGATGGATGAGGCAGCCCCCTCTCTCGAAGGGAATCTCGCTCCCCGGTCAAGTATCGGTTTCTGGCGCAGTCGCGTTGCTCAGCTGCGGCAGTTTGTGGTCGCTCACGTTTGGGCGGTCAGCAGCTTAGTGGGGCTTGTCTGTCTGTTGTACTGGCCCACCCTGAAGTATGAGTTCCTCAACTGGGACGATCTCTCCTACATCGTGGAGAACGACCTCATCAAGAGCTGGCATCCGCTCAATTTATGGCGGGTGATGACGGAGCCAGTCACCCGCAATTTTGCTCCACTGACGATTGCGACGTTTCTCACCGAGCACACGCTGTGGGGGTTGAACGCGGGGGGGTATCACGCGACGAACGTGCTGTTGCATGCGCTGAATGCGGTCCTGGTCTTCGCCTTCATCAAGCAATGGACCCGGAACAGTTGGACGGCCTGGATCGTGGCCGCTCTGTTTGCGGTGCATCCGATGCAGATTGAATCGGTCGCGTGGGTCTCGTCCCGCAAGACACTGCTGTCCTCGGCGTGCATGCTGGCCTGCGGCATGTGTTATTTGCGACCACAGCGCACCGTACGAAATGAGGCCTGGGGGCTGTTGTGGTTGCTCTTAGGCTTGCTTTGCAAGGCATCGACCGTTGTGGTCCCGCCGATCGTGGTGGCTTACGACTTGCTGGTGGCTCGTAAGAAGTTCTCTGAAGCAGTCCCCAGTCAGGTGATCCCCTGTTTTCTGTGCGTGATGCTGACTCTGATTACGATGTCCGCCCAGAATACCGTCATGGGGGGCGTGCGGACTCATATGGAGATGAACAAGCTGGAGATCGTCGCCATCGACGCGACGTTGATGGTGCGATATTTGTCGATGTTAGCCGTGCCGGAGAAGCTGTGCGTGCTCTACGATCCCCCCACGCAGGGAATCGCAGTTCAGATCGCCCTGTCGCTGCTGGCGTGGGGCGGGCTCACGGGGTTTCTGTGGGTGAGGCGTGACCAGTATCCCCAGCTGGCGTTTGGTCTGGCGACTTGGTACTGGCTGTTATTCCCGGTGCTCAATTTCTTTCCGATTACGACGCTGATGAATGATCGGTATATGTACTTGCCGTGCATTGTGGTTTTTTTGGTCGTGGTGGAGGCGGTCCGGCTCTTGGGCGTCTGGGTGTGCGCCCGGTGGGGCGATCGCGAATCGACACGTTCAATTTTTGCCTCCCTGAATGCGGTCCTGTTTGTGGCTCTTATCGGAGCGTACGCCATCGCATCCCACCGATATTTACCGGTCTGGCGGAACCCGATGACGCTGTGGGGACATGCCCGGCAAGTGACGCCGACGCTGGCCGTTGTTCACATTCAATGGGCGACAACGCTGCAAGCTCACGGGGACATTCCGGGAGCGTTGAGCTCACTCCAATTTGCGATCGACCATTGTCACCCAGACCCCGGGGATGTGAAGCTGATTCAGGAAATGCAAGCGGAGTGGAGCGAGGTCCACACCCCAGATGAGACTCCCAGCTTTCCGGGTCGATCATGATGCCACGGTGTCGCTGAGGGAGTCAAAAAAGAACAGATAATCTCTTATCGACGTCAATACCCAACAAAAACGGGCACGTCGAACACGTGCCCCACAGCCCTCAACGGGTTGCGAAGCGACCACTCGAAGGGGATCGAGCGGTCGCTGCCGACTGCCTCGACTTACTTCTTGGCGTCAGGCTTCACGACCTTCTTGTCTTGCTTGGGCTTTTTGGTCTTCTTGTCGTTCTTTTGACTATTGTCGCCTTTTCCCATGGTTCTCTGCCTCTTCCTTGTGTGGTGAACAGTCACGAAACAACTCGTCACTGTCTCGAAAGATAGCAGATTGCCCGGTAAACAAGAGGCCAGTTTTCTGTTTTTGTTCACCGAGGTACAACGGCGTCCCGTCGTCGAAGTCGCTCTTTCCAGAGGATTCACCCCATGATCGATGAACGTACGAATGAGCAGTAAGCGTCCGGCGTGAGTTGCACGGGACATGTTTCATCCACACGCACTCTCTGCATCAGGTTTCCGTGGGTGAGTTCCGATTTTTGCAGTTTCCCTTCGCACCACAGAGACTTCCTGCGTATGCTGGTTCAGCGTGATGCTGGGACTGTCGTGCCCAGGCAGAGGATTCGAGCGGATGTCGACCAGTTCGGGAGGGCGAAGCTCCTGCTGAGCCGCGAGCCGGGAACCATGTTATCTCGCACAAGCAGCTCGACAGAAGCGTCTCCCCTCCC
Source organism: Planctomycetota bacterium (assembly GCA_043777375.1). Lineage (GTDB taxonomy): Bacteria > Planctomycetota > Planctomycetia > Planctomycetales > Planctomycetaceae > TH-plancto1. The sequence goes on from JAYWHX010000130.1 coordinate 49,701, forward strand.
AGAGACGGCAACTCAAAAACACAGCCCTAACAGTCTATTCGTCTGACTCGTATCGGCGTGAATCAGTACTGGAGGAAAAAGTCTCATGCCCAACTTCACTCCGACCCGTCGCGACTGGCTGCGGATGACTGCGCTGGGGGCTGCTTCGCTGGGAGTTTCCGGACTCTCGATGAGTCACTGGCTCCCCGCCTTGGCAGTTGAGACCGCCGCCAACCCGACCCGCAAACGTGCGTGCATCCTGCTGTGGATGCCCGGCGGGCCATCGCAGATTGATACGTTTGATCCCAAGCCGGGCCACAAGAATGGCGGCGAGTTTAAGCCAATCGATACGACCGTTCCGGGGATTCAGATCTCGGAGCATCTGCCCCAGCTGGCCCAGCAAATGGACCAGTTGGCAATCATCCGTTCCATGCAAACCAAGGAGGGCGACCACGGGCGGGCGACCTATCACCTCCGCACCGGTTACCTGCCGCAAGGACCAGTTCGCTACCCGTCGCTCGGCTCGCTGATGAGTCATGAACTCGGCAGCGAGACCAATGAACTCCCCAATTTCGTCAGTGTCATGCCCAACCGGCTGCTCAGCCCCGGTGCCTACGGAGCGGGATTCCTCGGGCCGAAGTTTGCCCCGCTGGTGGTCGGAACCGAACCGGTGCGCCGTCCGAGATCGGTCGATGGACAACCCGCTATCGAGCAACCCTATGGCCAGCCGCTGGAAGTCCGCAACATCCGCAGTGCGTCTGAGATCACTCTGCCGCAGACCGATTCGCGACTCGAACTGCTGGCCTCGATGGAGAATGATTTTCGTTCCCAGCGTCCCGGCCTATCCGCGGAAAGTCATCAGTCAGCTTACACGCAAGCAGTCCGCATGATGCGATCCTCAGCGGTCGGGGCGTTCAATCTGGATGAGGAACCCGCCGAGCTGCGCGCTGCGTACGGAAAGAATCGCTTTGGCCAGGGGTGCCTGCTGGCCCGGCGATTGGTCGAGCGCGGGGTGCCCTTCGTCGAGGTCGCCCTCAGCGATGCGATGGGGGGGATGGGGATCGGCTGGGACACGCACGCCCAGAACTTCGAAGCGGTCAAGGGCCTGTCCGGTGTCCTCGATCCCGCGTGGGCCACCTTGATGAAGGACCTCAAAGATCGCGGTCTACTCGACTCCACGCTCGTCGTCTGGATGGGCGAGTTTGGGCGCACAGCTGTGATTAACGAACAAGGCGGCCGCGACCACTTCCCGACCGCGTGGACGACCGTTCTGGGCGGTGGCGGAATCAAGGGCGGACAGGTCTACGGCAAAACGGAAGACGGCGGCGAGAAGGTCAGCGACAAGCCCGTCAGCGTCCCCGACCTGCTGGCCACGATCTGTTCCGCACTGGGTGTCGATCCGACCAAAGAAAACATGTCCAACGTCGGCCGCCCCATTCCCCTGACCGATCGCGGCGCCCAGCCGATCACGGATGTGCTGGCGATCGGTGCCGTGTAACACCGGTTCCCGTGGGGCACAACGTGCCACGTGAACGCCCCGACAACCAGCCGCCGGATCTTCTGTTCTGCCTCTTGCTCCGCAGAGTGACGCCTCGATAAATCGCATTTCCAAGGTCGAAAAAGATGTTGGTAAAAGCGGAAACGCCTTGGAGAGTACGTCTATGAATGCACTTCGACTGCTGTTTGGGGGAGCAGGATTCTCCGCGGCGTGGCCCCGGTTGAGTCGCTTTGGAATCTACCGGGGCGGCGCAGCCGGAAGAGTTTTTTGGACGAATAGTGTTCCCCGAGTCGCCTCTCGTGCCAAGGCACACTGGTAGGCTCCCAAGCGAGCCAACCTGTGCCACCCCCGTCAGACTTGACGATGCACTAGGTCGCGTCCACGGCACTGGCTTCACCCCTCCGAATGAAGCGAACTCCGCATTGAGGGCTGACAGAGTAGGAGGAGGCTTCATCCAGCTCATTAAGACATTGAAGTCACGATGAGAGTAGGCTCGAATCCAGAAAGGGTCCGGATGCCCCCTCACAGCTTACGAGCCTTTCCAAGTCTTCCCAGCCTGCCGGACCAGTCCAACCGTTGGAAAAGTTGTGATCCTCTCTTTCCTTAAAACGCATTCCCTCGAAATCTTCGGCACAGATGTCGATCTCAACACGGAGTGACCAGTCCAGGTTGTTCAAGCGGCAGAGTCGATGGATGTCTGTCGGCAGATTATGCGTGTCTCTGTGCGTTCGGCACGGAGTGAAGGGTTGGGGGGAGAACATGCTGCGGCGAACCTTGCAGATTGTGGCTCTATGCTGTGGAGCCTTGGGACTCACCATTCCGGCTCAGGCCCAGTTCCGGTTCTCCACGGAAGCTCTCTTTATGGACAAGAGCAACGGGAGCAGCCAGCCGATGGTCTCTGGCCCCGATTCGCTCTCGAATGAGGCGAACTCAGGGATTCAGGTCGGATCTCGATTTACCTTCGGCGCGACATACGACGCCTATGACATCGAGATGATTGGCTCCCAGATTCAAGGGTGGAAGGGCAGTTCCTCGGGGACTCTGTCCAATCTGCTGATATTCGATGACACCGCGAACAATCCAGTCGTGGTACCGGTTCCACCCGCCAACACGTTGGCGTTCACCAACTCACTTCGCGATGCGGCGATTCTCGCGGGTGTGGAGGATTTGGAGAGCGAACGCTTGCAGGCTGGGGCGAGATACTTCATCAATGGTTCATCAAGGTTGCAGGATTATCAGGTCAACATTGGAACCAATCCAACCTGTAATCCCTGGCGGATGTCTGTTGGCTGGCGTCAAATGCGGCTGAACGAAAATAGCGGTTTCGGTATCACCGGCGTGTTTGACGCTCTCGATACGGCCACGGGGGCTGTCAGCGGGGATCCAGGAAACATCGAGAACGATGCTCTCGGAAACGCGGCATTGATCGCCGCTGGCTACTCGCTGCGGTCGGGGGCGGGTGACGGATACGATGCGTTTGATGTGCCGGGCGGAGTGGCTCCCGACGACTTGAGCATTTACTACGCATCGACCACTCAGAATATCCTCAATGGAGTTCAGGTGAGCGGCGGATATCAGCTATTTCCCGAAGGAGCCCTGTCGGTGGAGATCTTCGGTCGAACCGGTATCTTCCAGAACAAGACTCGGGGGAACGTCGGCGAGTACTTGATCGGGAGTGTCAACGATGATTCGTCCTACCAGCGGACTTTTTCACAGACACGCAACGGTGTGGCCTTCGGTGGAACGCTCGGGTTGAAAGCGGCTCTGCCTGTCACAGACTACATTTCACTGACAGCTGGCTATGAGGCCATGTATATTGCCAACCTGGCTCTGGCAGCGGGGCAGGTCGGTGGCTTGTCCAACAACCCACTCGGTGAGCGTTTTTATACCATCGATAACGGGGACACCCTGATCATTCATGGTGCGACGGTCGGCATGCAAGTGACCTGGTAGTCGTCAGACAGAAGCCCAGTGGCCCCATGGCAGGGGCTTGAAACCTCTCAAACTCGCGGGTCCAGAACTTCAGGATGCAGGGGCGAGAGGTTGTCTTGCTCCTGTCGTTCGATGGCTCGTGCCCAGATCCGGTAGATCTCAAAACGAGCCCCGAAGAACGCGTGAACGACCTCGGGGTCCCACTGGCTGCCCGCCCCTTGAGCGAGAATCTGCTCGACCTCTTGCCGAGACATCCCCTTGCGGTACGGGCGATCGCTGCCCATCGCATCAAAGGCGTCGGCCACAGCTAGAATCCTCGCCATGCGAGGAATCGCCATACCGGCGAGCTTTCCGGGGTATCCCCGCCCATCAAATCGCTCGTGGTGATGCAAGACGCCCGGCAGTAGATGAGCAAGGTTCTTTAACTCGCTGAGGATCTCGTACCCGACCTCGGGATGCTTAGCGATCTTACGGAATTCGAGAGCATTCAATGACCCCTGCTTTTGCAGGACCGCGTCGTCGACTCCGATTTTTCCAATATCATGCAGCAGCCCGGACTGATAGATCGACTGGATCTCTTGCTGCGGCAACTCCATTTCCTGGGCGATTCTCTGGGCCACGAGCGCGACCCGTTCGCTGTGGCCACGCGTGTAGGAGTCCTTGGCATCCAGCGTCGAGACCAGCGAGCGGATGAACGCCAGAACCATCTCTTCGTGATCACGAAACAGTTCGACTACTTGAGCATGGGACGACAAGACGCCCCCAATCGACTTCAGCAGATTGGCCTCTTCCGTGCCCAGTTCACCCCCATGCGTGGGATTGGCCAGAATCAGCCAGCTGGGGACTTCGTCGTCTTCAAACAGGGGGACAGCAACGATCGAGCGAATGGTTGGAAACCGCAAACGTAGCGGCGAAGTGTCGATGTGGTTGCGTACGATGATCTGTGGAGTGCGATCCCCGAGGACCTCCCCAAGCAGCGTCTCGATCTCGACTCCTTCGAGCCCCCAGGGGCCATTGAGTAAATAGTCGTTTTGATTTCGATGTCTCAGGCAGAACGCGGACAGCTCAGTCTCGCGGATCAGCTGAACTCGCTCTAGAACTGCCCCTGCGAGTGTCAACGGGTCGATATCAGGACGCAGGTACTGCGCCAGATCCTGAATGAGAACCACTTCCTCGTAGACTTTTCCCAATTGACCGACAACAGATGTGGTCGTGTTTGTTGAATCAGCGCGGACCATTTCGAACTGAAGTAAATCATGTGCAGACCGTAGCAACCGCTGCGCCGTTGTCGGGCGCATCCCAGAATGCTGCTGAGCCCAGGCGTGCAACTGAGCTTCGGTTATGCCAGCCATTTCAGCGGCATGCCGGATGAATTGCGGGATTCGCTCGGCGTCACCGAGTAAGAGTCCTCCCGCAATCAACTGAGTGCCGGGAACTCGGAGTCCGTAGACCCAGAGATTCTGATCCTTGAATTGCCGGATCTCGACCGGACTTGTCTGCAGCGTGCGAGACATTTCCACACAGAGATCACTGGCGAGTGCCTGTGAGATCCCACTGACAAACCGTTGCTCCAAGGGATCAATCACAGACAGTGTTAAACCGCACAGCTGCTCGCCCCGCGCGAGCAACTCCGCATGCCTGACAATCAGCAGGCCGAGAGAATCAGGTTGCAGTTCCAATGTGGGCATCGCGAACGATTCTCGCAGAGCCTCAATTGAATCGATGGAATCGAGCATGTGGGACACCGACTGAACAATCGCGAAAAGGTCTCCCGCCCGTACAGAACTGGGGGCAGACCCGACACGTCAACTGCAAACCCTACGACAGGAATCTCATCGCGGTTGATTCTCGAAGCCAGCGCGTCGTGATTTGCCAATTTCTCACACAGGAACCGGCTTCGGTTTTAAGGATTAGTCCTCGCGTAACGATTCGTCAGGGAACAGGCAGCAGTCTGGTTATCCTTCGAATGCAATCTGTCCTGTCATGACCGCGTGCCAAGCCACCAATGCATCTCGCAGTGGTGCCACGTCATGCACCCGGATCAGGTCAACACCTTGCGAAGCCAGCGCCAGCGCGACTCCCAATGTCCCGGATGATCGCTCGTCGACTTCCCGACCGAGCAACCGCTTTAAAAAACGCTTGCGGGAATGACCAACCAATAACGGGCGACCTTCCACTCGTAATTGCTCTAGTGTCGACAGAAGCTGCAGGTTATGTTCGGCGGTCTTCCCGAAGCCGATTCCGGGATCAAGCATGATCCGCTCCGCGCCAATTCCCTCCGATGCCAGATCGGAAAGTCGCGACTGAAAAAAAGCTCGCACTTCCGCCACGACATCGACATAGGCCAGCGTGAGCTGCATCGTCTGAGGAGTTCCCTGCATGTGCATCACAATGATGCCGCAGTCAGACTCCGCACAGACCGAACTCATTTTCGAGTCAGCCAGCAATCCAGAAACATCATTCACCACCGAGGCTCCCGCCTGAATCGCCTCTCGGGCGACGCACGCCTTCATGGTGTCGATCGAGAGCGGGACCTGGAGTTCATTTGCGAGAGCGGTGATCACTGGGATCACTCGTCGCAGTTCTTCTTTGGCCGAAACGGGGTCGGCCCCGGGGCGTGTCGACTCGCCTCCGATGTCCAGGATCGATGCCCCGTCTGCGACGAGTTGGTGCCCTTGCGCGACAGCCGCAGCCGGATCAAGGAATCGCCCTCCGTCCGAAAAACTATCTGGAGTGACGTTCACGATGCCCATCAAACGCGGCATACGTCCTGGGAGCCAGCACTGGGTTCCGAAACGCCAGAGAGAGTTCGACAACGGTGAGTTCCCAAATAGACCCAAGTCACGCTGATCGCGACAATACGAGTTTAGCGATTAGCAGGCTTTTTCGCTTGAAGAGAAGGCTGGACATTGGCTGTCCCGATCTCGCGAATCCGAGTAGCTGCCGCCTCAGCGGATGTGCGGAGCTTCCGGAGCCAAACTTTGGCCCACACAAACTCCATCGACAGAATTCCCAGCCCCATCGGAATCACGACAAAGGCTGGACCGGGCAACACGAGCAGCGCGACCCCAAAGGCCAAGACTGTTAAACCCACCACCAGCACGACCAATCGACGGGCGTGCCGTGCCGCAGAAAAGACAGTATTCAGGACGAGTTGCATCAGACTTCTCCACAATCAGCGAGGTTCTCTCCTCGCTCGTGAATCATAACGAGAAACGGTTGTGTGCGGATCACAAAAACGGGATGCTTCCGGAGAAGTCGCCTGCAATGCGAAATGCAGAGTACGGGAGGCGAAGCTCCTGCTGAGCCCCGAGCCAGAGTGGACGTTCTCTCTCACTCGCGACTCATTCGGAGCTTCGCCCTCCCGGATTGCTGACTTCGACTGCCCCACTCCCCTCGGTTACGAAACTCACTCCATGACGACTCCCCGACACGACCAGCGTCTCCCCCATCAGATGCGGCCCATTTCCATCGAGCGGCCCTATTTTGGGGCAGCTGCGGGGCGTGTCTTGATTCGAGCAGGACGGACGACCGTCCTGTGTACGGCGAGTGTGGACGAGTCAGTTCCACCGTGGAAGATGCGAGAGAAGGTGCCTTCGGGATGGGTGACTGCCGAATACAGCATGCTGCCCGGCAGCACAGCACCGCGGAAGTCTCGAGATCGGAGCGGGAAGGTGGATGGGCGATCTACCGAGATTCAGCGCTTGATTGGTCGCAGTCTGCGAGCTGTCATCAATCACGAGGCCCTGGGCCCGCGCACGATTGCGATCGACTGCGACGTACTGGAAGCGGACGGCGGCACGCGCACACTGAGCATCACCGGAGGGTTCATCGCTCTGGTGGATGCGGTTCACTCGCTGATTCCCCTGGGCGTTGATCCCAGCAAAGTGATTACACAGAGCATCGCCGCGATCAGTGTGGGGATTGTGGGAGGGCGACCAGTTCTGGATCTCGACTATGTCGAAGACAGTCAGGCAGGAGTCGATTTCAATGTCGTCATGACTGGAGATGACCGGTTCGTTGAAGTTCAGGGCACAGCTGAGAATGGGACATTCAGCCACGATGAGTTGTTAGCACTGCTGGACGTCGCCCGTCGCGGTATGCAGGATTTGCAAGCCTTACAGAAAAGTATCCTGGGAGCCAAATGGCCTCTCGACACGCCGCAGTGATTGATTTAGAACGCTCATCACTTAGCCACTCTCTGTCGTCTGCGTCCCACTTCTGGGCAATTCTCGCCCTTTGCAGACTTCGGTCGCTGAGTTCCCACCCACCCGCCAAGGTTGTTTCTCGACAACTTTGCGCCTCGTCGTTCCTGCGAACTCCCCCCTCTTGGAGGCTGCGTCATGCGCTGCTCCCCTCGTTTCTCCGTCGCCCTGGCGCTGGCCTTTGGCGTTCTCGGGTCGATGTCAGTTCAAGCCCAGAACAAGCTTACTGCGAAGTGGACAAATAAAATCGAAGCCGACCCGTCGAAGTCCTATACACTCGACAAGGCGAACGGTCCCTGGATGGTGATGGTGGCCAGCTTTCATCCCGTCGGGGACAAGGTCGACCAGTCGGAGGGCACATCCCCCGCCGAAGCGGCGCAGGCCCTCGTTCTCGAGCTTCGGCAGAAGAAGATTCCGGCGTACGTGTACAGTGTGAAAGCCAAAAATGAGTCTGTGAAGTCGCAAGATTCACTGGGCCGTTCGACACGGATGAAGAATCTGCGTGTCGTAGATTCCGTCTGCGTTCTCGCCGGCAACTACAAATCAATCGATGAAGCCAAGGCCCAGGAAACACTGAAGTTCATCAAGCAGTACAACCCCAAGGCCTTCGAGACCGGGGTCAACTTTGTGGTGTCTCCTGGTCGCCCTGGCCCGCTGAGCAAGGCGTTTCTGACCTCCAACCCGCTCCTGTCGAACGACGAAATGGAAGCCATGAAGCAAGCCACTGATCCGCTGCTGATCAGTTTGAATAACAATGAGCAGTTCAGCCTGTACGAGAACACGGGTAAATACACCCTGATGGTTGCCAAGTTCTCCGGCAAGTCGGTCAACGTCGTCAACGAGTCAATGGAGAAGGCCGAAAGCTACTTCACCAAGGGTGGCAACGATCTGGATCAGGCAGCGATCTCGGCCCGCAATCTCGTCAAGGCCCTGCGCAGCCGTGAGCCAGTCACAACAGATCCTGACTTTAAGGATTACTGCCGGTTGGATGCGTACATCTGGCACGACCACACGAGTTCGATCGTGACCGTTGGATCGTTTGAATCTGCTCAGGATCCACAAATCCGAAAATACGTTGAGCTGTTTGGCCCCAAGGTCAAGGTGTCCGAGTCGGGACAGAAGACTCCCGATTATCGGTATCTTCCTGTGCCCCAAGAGGAAGGTGGCTTTAATGTCATCCCGTTTGATCCTTCGCTACCGATGATCGCTGTTCCGCACGTTCGGAAGAACTAAAGAGGTTGTCTGAGGTGAGAAACATAGCCCGAGCATTCTTGAACTGAGCCCGGCTGGGGCTCCCCTTCGGCGCAGCCCGCACGACCAGCACAGTTTCACTGATTGTTTCGACCCGTCCTGCCTGGCCGTCAGACCTGTCCCCCCGACTGATTCTCCCGTTCCAGCCGCTACGTCCCGTCCGATACCAACGGTGGAGATGTGCCGGTGATTCCGTTTGTTCGTGACTGCTGAGGAACCCTCTCAGTCACGAGCGGCAAAATCTGCTGGTGCATCCGACTCGCCCTCTGGTTGGTTCGTCGGGAAGTCAGCATGCCTCTTCAGTATTTGTCTCGCGGATGTATTGGCCTCTGTTTGCTTGGTGCTGCACTGGGGCTGACCCCCTCGGCCCAGGCCCAACTGGTTCCCGGATCGGGGAACATTCTGAACTACGACGACCTGGAAGACCCGAATTGGGGTTATGTCCATAACTTTCCCAAAAGCAGCAAGGAAGAGGATGAGAACATCCGCTATCCGCTCGGGGCATCAAACAACCGGATGTGGTCCGAGAGTCCCAAACGCGGTAGCCCAGATGTGGTCAAGCGAGTGGAAACTCCGGCAGGCGGACTCGCGGGTAGCACGGGCTCGCTCTACCTGAGAACACGCGACTGTGGCATTCCCGGTCATCCCGGAAATAAGCAGGCTCAGGACGACTTTATCCTCTCAGCTCGACCTGTCGCAGTCGGGTACTCACCCAATTTTGTTGTGCGAGTTTATCTTCCTGAGTTCAAAGACTGGGAACAACGCCAGGGTGTCAGCTTCGGGATCCGTGCAGGCTTGCAAGGCATGATGACCAAGCAGAAGCCTGCGAGCCTCGGCAAGCGATTCTTCCGCGGCTCAAAGACGGAATCCGTGACCGAAATGGAGCCCTACTATCCAGGCTTCTTCATCGCATTCAATCCACTCAAAGCCAACCCCGCCTACAAGGAAGACCATGCTCAGATCTTGATTCGGTCGGACGGAAATGGCCACGAGGTCGCTGGCCCCAAGATCACTCAGACCGGGTGGTGGACCTTTGGCATGTCGGTCACGTCCGATTCACGCTGCCACTATTACGCACATGCAGGTATCGCTGACCTGACGGCGGGCGATCACATTTACTCGTCACTGCCTTACGGCATTCGTGGTGACCATTTCAACACGATCTTCTTCAACGTTTGCTCAGCCGACAACGCCAGCTCTTGGTCGACCCCGTGGATCATTGATGACCCCAAGGTCTACTACTCGGGCCAGTCGATGATTCGGCAGCCTCAGCCACAGCAGGCTCAGCAGCCACAACCGACGAAGACGGTGCAAGCTCCCGCGAACACCACACCTGCCCAGAACGCTTCCATGTCAAAGGAAGTGGCTGCTCCAGAGGTCCAGGCCCCCGTTCAACTGGGAAGCCCGACCACTCCGTTGGCGGTTCCGCCAGCCGCACCGGCTCAGCCACCGGTGGCTCCAGTGACTCTCCCAGTGGCTCCGGACACAAACCCGAAATTGCTCTCCACCGGACCGGCGGTCTCAGTGAAGGCTGTCCAGCCAGCAACCATTCCGGTCTCGACTTCGATTGAAGAGCCCACGGCACCGCTTGCTCCGGTTCCTTTGCTGGTTCCGGCTGTCGAAAGCCAGGAGTCCGCCAAGCCGATTCCCAGCAATCCCGTTTCCACTCTGCCGGTCGTGAACCCACAACCAGCGGCGATTGTGAAATCGAACCCGTTTGACGATGCCCAGACCCCGAACGCGAATCCAGCGAGCGAGAAGCCGGTTGCCGAATCAAACGCCGCTCCAGGAGGCACGGTGACTCCTCCGCAAGAAGAACCGCCCCTCGTGATTCCAGAATCGAATGATGCATCAGTGGAGGTGGACCCCGCACCGGTTCCTCTTCCACCGTCCGAGTAAACTGCTTCCCGGCAGGTTGCGGAGAGCCGAGGCTGATTTTTCAGCCTCGGCTTATTTTTCGCGACGACCGACGGTTTCCAAAATCGCGACCACGGCGAGCACGCACAGGACCATCGACAGCACCAAAATCGCTCCCGTCCAGTCCTGCACTCGGTACAGCAGCAACGCTCCGATGCCGGTCGTAATCGTACACAGATGCACCGTCAGCACGGCATACTTGCGGGATAGCCCCAGCTCGACCAGTCGATGCGAGAAGTGGGACTTGTCGGCTTGAAACGGGCTACGCCCCTGCGACAGCCGGATCAACATGACCGATGTGAAGTCGTACAGCGGGATGGCCAGCACGCACAGCGGAGCAAGGATCACTGACCGCGTCGACTGCTTGGCATCATAAAATGTTCCATGCAGCGTCAGGCACGCCAGCATCAGTCCAATAAACATACTGCCTGCATCCCCCATGAAGATCTTTGCTGGGGGCCAGTTGTGACACAAGAACCCCGCGATGGACCCGGCCAAAACCAGCAGCACGCCACCCACGAACCACTTGGGATCGGCAGTCGAGGTCAACATCACAGCGGCAAACATCACGGATGCAATCAGCCCAATCCCGGACGACAACGCATCCATGTTGTCCAGAAAATTGAAGGCGTTGATCAGCACCCCGATCCACAGCACCGTCAGGATGAATCCAATCCACGGCTGCGAGGCAAACACCGTCGCTCGAAAACCACAGCTGGCCAGCGTGACAGCAATGCCGAGTTGCACGAAGAGCCGCGGCTGCCACGGCAGTGGTCGGTAGTCATCCAGAAATCCCATCGTCGCAACGATCACTCCGGAGACCGCCAGGATCCAGAATTGCCCCGAGCGAGCCATCACCCCAGACAAGTGAGGTCGAAGTTCTTCGGGAATCCACAGAGGCAGCTCCGGCTGACGAAGCAGCCACCAGACGGCAACCTGAGCGGCGCTCGCTGTGATCAGAAAACCGGCCACGATTCCCAGACCGCCACCCAGTGGAGTGGGGGTCGTATGAACTTTTCTCGAGGCAGGCTGGTCAATCAGGCCTATCCGAGGTGATAGCCACCGCATGACCCCCGTGACACTGCACGACACGACGAACGATGGAATCAAACACGCAGCGAGAAACCACAACACAACCGGTCACTCCGAGGCGGGACGACGCAGGATTTGAAACGCGCGCCAAGAGTACTCGACTCCGCTATACACCGTGATCGCGACCGTGGCCCAGATCGCAAAATCTCGAAGCTGAGTGAGCAGGCTCTCCGAGATCAAGGACTTCCAGTTCGAGAGGAACTCCGGGCTGAGAGAGAGCAGACAAAGCGGCACAGCTGCGCACTGGAACACCATTTTGATCTTGCCCGACCACTTGGCCGAGAAGTCCGTCCCACGCTGCTCCATGAAAGCCCGCAGCTGGGTGATGAACATCTCGCGGGCCACGATGGCGAACGTGACCCAGGCGGTGACTCCGCTTATCGGCCAGGCCATGAGAAAGATGAACGACCCGCAGATGATGATCTTGTCGACAAACGGATCGAGGATGCGGCCGAGGACGGTCACTTGCCCATGCTTGCGAGCCAGATACCCATCGAGAAAATCCGTGAGAGCGGCCACCACAAACACAATCGCTGATGTCTGCCAGTAACCACCAGTCGAGATGAGCGCAAACAGAACCAGAGCCAGCACAAAGCGTGACAGCGTGATGGCGTTCGGCAAATTCAACGAGCGAGCATCAATCGCAGAAGCGAGTGGCGAACTCTCGGAATGCACAGGCATGGACAAAGGCGCGGTATCCATAGTTCGGCCAACTCTGACGCGAACGAAGGGCGAATCCGGTTCGCACTCGCACCTTGCTCCGTCTCCTGAATAGTAACGATTTCCCTGAACTCCGGCGATAATGCCGAGCGGCAGAATCGGCATCTTCGAAAAAACTGGATTCCGGCAGAAAGTGCGCGTCTCCGGTGTGCAGATCGCCGATGAAGTCTCTGCCGGGGAAAGTTCTCGGTGTTGCGGGTGGTTCGACAGGTGCCAGATCGGTTGCGACTATCCATCGCGCCCGGTGGGTCTGCCCTCTTGAGGAATGGTCTGAAAGAAACACCACCCGCCCATTCTCGCAGCCGCCGGTGCTCCTCCCCCTCGGAGTTCCGGCGGTTTTTTAATGGCATGAGCATGATCCCAACTCCGCGATCATGCTCGCCGTGTAAGACTTGTCGGTGAACAGATATCAGTCCGGCTGCTTGGGCTCAGAAGACTCGGTCCGCTGGATGACTTCGCGGGTAGTCCCGATCAGTAAACTAATTCCGCTAGCCCCACTGAGCAGGGAGAAACCCACAGATGCCGCGCGGAATACTTTTGCCCCCACCGCATCTCCCAGCGATGACAGTAGGCCCCAGAGCAACACGCAAACCAGCGTGACCGCCTGGAGGCTCACGAACGTCGCCAAGCCACGCCGCAGCCAGACCAATTGAGTACGTGGATCGGTCATTATTCGACCTCCACCAACGACTTGTATTTCCCGTCTTCCACCTTCGCGACCACCGTCTCGTGATGGGAGTGCAGTCCCAACGCTGACCGAGCACTGTCGCCCTTCTCAGGCTGATGGAACACCATCCACAGCTGATCCGCGACACGCCAGCGAGCGGCACAGGCGAGGTGCTTAGGCACCCGCTGTCCGTCTTCCGCCACTGACAATGGGCCCCACTGGACGGGTGATTGAGAACGCCCGGGGTCCCAATCGATGACGAACGCGCTATACACGCCTTCGCTCGCGGCCACATTTCGCGAGACGATAGCTTGAGAGTCGCACGTCAAAGCGCCGTCCGTGTTTTGAACTCGCTCCTGAGCGTTAAAGATCGGGAACAATCGCACCACTGAACCCGACTGCTGCAATTGCCACTCGCGCGTGCGGCCATCCGCCAGTGACTTCCAGCCGGTCGCCAGCGGCAGGCGCGACTCGAGGGACAGATCAGACTTGCCCGGGGCTCGGACCTCGTCCGCCACCATCAGGAACTTGGACACACGCGACCACAACAGCTGGCGAAAGACAGTGATGCCCGGGGCTGGTTCCCACTTCAATTCGCAGAAATCGGACTCCGGATCGGAGTACCAGCAGCAGCAGGACCACTCTCCCGAGGTCCAGGTTTGCCTCTCCACTGTGACACTGGCGGTCCAGTTTCCGCGAAGCAGCATGCGTTCATGAAGGCTGAGTTCCACGGTCGGAACTGGGTCAGCATAGCGCACGACACACCGATCGCGTGAGTCCCGCCAATCGCCTTGCAGCAGGGCGTACTGCGCGGCGTCCGACTGGTGAGAGACCAGTTGCTTCTTCTTCAGCAAGGGGCGGCTACGCGGCTTCTTGGGAGTCGCCTCTGGTGTCGTGGCAGGCCCGAGGCTGGCCTTGGTCCAGATCTTCAACTGCCGCACTGTCGATTCCGCACCCGACAGTTTGAACGTCTTCACCACACGCCGCATCCAGTCGAGAGACTCATGCGGAGTCCGCGACGGCAGCCACGAACAGTCGATCGGAAACAGGACCACCGCCCGTGACGCCAGGCATTCCAATCGCAGGCGATCCACCTTGTCCATCAGATTCAGTTCGAGCCGCTCGAAGAGATCGACCAGCCGGGCTAAGCTCGCCATCGCCGCAGCCATTGAATTGTGAATGGCCGCCATCGGGCAGCCCTCGACATCGGTCAGTAGCCCCAGGAAATGGTGGATCGTCGTGACCACTGGTTGAATGTCGGCCTTCTTCAAGGGTATTGTCGATGTCGCCACCAGCCGCAACATCTGCATCTCGGTCGTCAGGAGTTCTCGCACAGCGGGATGCTGCGTCCCGGCTGAGCTCGTCACCTGTCCGGTATGCTCCTCGACAAATCGCCACAAGCGAACCAGAACTGCGTCCGTCAGGCGCGGAGCACGCTCCAACAGAACGACACACGCCAGCATCTGGTCCAGCAGGTTCGGAATCTCCGAGCGCGGTTGCCGGTCGAGCCAAGCTTCGATCGTGCCCGAGAGCAGCTCAGTCAATTGCCGTCCTTTACGTACCGACAGATGACACAACTCATCAATCAACTCGATCGTCAACGCATCTGTCGCCGCATCCGCTGACCAGCGCAGAGCGGAAATCAGCTCCAGCTTTTTCAGAGTCGAAAATCTCTCTCGCAGCTGCCGCGCGACCGAAGCCACTTCTCCCTGTCGCAGCGCTTCATGCCAGCTGATGGGCGAACGGATCGTGGCAGACAGAGATTGCAACCACTCTCCATCGGTCAGAGTGGTCAGGGAGCGAGTACGGGCCTGGGAATGTGAACTCATGACAACCAGCATGCAGGGTGCGGAACTTCGAGTCCTCCCAGCGTAACGCAATGTGGGCCCGTTGCAATTCAGCCGATGATTCACACTCGTGCTGATCGGGAGGGCGGAGCCAGTGCTGGAAATAGGATTGACTTGGTCTTCCGCTGGGCGGCACGTTTTCTAAGTGCCCGCCGCGAGGGTAAAGTGCGGGCGAGATTGCTGCACTCTGGCGAGAGTGTCATGCGGAAAGGATGGCCGCAAGAAACTCAAAAAACGCAAAAAGGGGAGGAGTCTTCTTTTGAGTTTTTGAGTTTTTTGCGGCCTCCACTCTTGGACAACGCCGACTGCAACGACACCACGCAAGTCGCCCTGCCCTGCTTCACAGGGCAATCTCCTGAGAGCGGGCGATGAGGAAACGTGCCCCACGAAGATCGCCATCAGGCGCACAGCACAAGGGCGAGGCTCCTGCAGTACGCATGGCGGAATGACTCATTTCGCCCCGCGTGATTGATTAAGGATTTGCTGGAGCCTCACCCACAGGAGTCGCAGGTGCTTCAGCCGCCGGAGTGCCCGCTTCCGTCGTGGCGGTCGGAGCAGGCTCCGCAGGAGACGCCGCCGGGGCATCCAGCTTGGCCAAATACTTCTCAGGGTCCTTTTCGACTGCTCCGCGACAGCCCTCACAGCACAAGAAGACTGCGCGATCTCCCACCATCATCTTGATCGGCGTCCCCATGCTGCCGAGTGCTTCGCCGCCGACCACGCAAACCTTCTGCTTGTCCGCCAGGGCCTGATCTTCTGCACTCAAAGTCACAGCTGCGGTGGTCTCTGGTCCGCCTGTAGAAGGCTGATTCGCGGTGGGCGCCGGAGAATCCGCACACCCGGCGAACGAAACAACAACAGTCAAAACGCACAGAGGCCAGCGAGGAAACATGGTTCATTCCTTGAGATTGATGGTGGATAGCGACAAGTCGTTGCGTAAGCTTGGCCAGCATACCCATAACTCAACGACTTTTCCATTTCTACGCTGTGTCTCAGAGTTCTCGTCATTCACGACCAGGCAAGAGAGTGATGGCCAGAGTGAGACACTCGGAAGGCAACTCGGCCGACTTTACTCCGGCTTCAGTTCGGTGATGGTGGTCATCGCCAGCGGGTATTGGTCGAGGAGCTGGCGGATGTCGGACTGGGTCACGCGACGATAGGCGGCGATCTCTTGTTCGACGGACTGGTACTCCTCGCGGTAGACCCAGTCGCCGCCGATCACGGACAGGCGACCCATCGGGCGCTCACTTCGCAGGACGATCCGCGAGGCGACCTTGTTAAACGCCTCGTCGACTTCGTCAGCCGTCACGCCGGAGTGGTTGATCTGCTCGTAGACCTCGCGGATGCGACTGATGTTGGTTTCGGTCTCTTCGGCGTCGCAGCACAGGTAGCCGCCCCAGACGCCGTTGTCGAAGAACTCGTTGTAGGCCATGTCGCACGATTCCGCATGGCCCGGGTCGACCAGTTCCCAGTACAGCCGACCGCTATCTCCATCGCCGACGATCACAGACAGCATTTCAGCGGCAAAGCGTCGTGGATCGCGACTGGTGGGAGCTGTGGCGAAGAGCATGGTGTGTGCTTGCGACAGCGCGGGCCGTGACGACACCACGCGGCTGTTGGTCGGAGCACACAGCGCCCATTGTTCTTGTCGGGACCCTTGCGGGAAGGTCAGGCAGTGTTGGTTCGCCAGGGACACAATCTGTTCCCAGTCGACACGTCCAGTGGCGACCAGTGTGATGTTTCCCGTGTGATAGCGCTGCCCAAAATAAGTCCGCATCTGCTCGGCGGTCAGGGCGACGATGCTCTCTTTAGTCCCGAGGATCGACTGCCCCAACGAGTGGTGGGCGAAGTGTGCGGCCATCATCTGATCATGCGCGAGGAAGGCTGGCATGTCGTCGTACATGCCAATCTCTTCGAGGATCACTTGCTTCTCGACCTCGAAATCCTCCTGCCGCAGAGTCGGTTGCATCAGAGCGGACAGCAACTCGAACACGCGCGGCAGATATTCGGGCAGGACAGCTGCGTAGTACAGCGTGAACTCCTCGCCGGTCTGAGCGTTGTAGTTCGCTCCGAGTTCGTCGAAGACACGGTTCACATCCGCAGCAGTAAACTGCTCGTTCCCCTTGAACGCCATGTGTTCCAGGAAATGGCTGACGCCCGAGCAGTCTTCGGTTTCGTTTCGGGACCCGGTCCGGACGTAAAAGCCCACAGCCGCACTTTGAGCGCGAGGGTTGATCTCTCCAATGAGATGGAGACCATTGGAAAGAACGGACTTTCGAAATTCCATGAACGGTTCCCGAGAGCGATGAACTCAGCTGCGATGAGCATCAATTGCATGTCATCGTACGCCCGAGCCAAGTCCGCAGGGTAGCGTTTTTTGGCGACAGCAGACAGCGAACTGAGGGGGCACGCTCGGGTGACACTGTTTCGCGATCCGAAAGCTCTCAGGAGTCAGCTTTCAGCCAGATGCCAGCAGCCCAGCGTGAATTCGCGAGATGCCGTGGGGAACTGGCAGTTCTGTCTTGTCTCGAACTCAGCACACAGGGAACTTACCGAGCGGTGAGTTCCGCCGTCGACTGCTTGAGATCACCGAGATGCCGCGACACGCTCTCGAACTGGGAGCGCTGCTGGCGAATTTTTGCTAAGCCTTTTTCGTAGCACTCGGAGTGCTGGATGCGGAGTGCAGAGAGAGCCAACTCTTCGGCTTTCTTGAACTCGCTGCGACTGGCAGCCGCGAGGGCGAGATTGAAAATGGCCGCATCGTTCACGGGGTTCACCCGTAAGGCGGATTCCCAAGCTTCGACGGCCGACTGCCAGTTCCCCGATTCGGCTGCACGAACGCCCTTGCGGACGGCGATCCCCCCCCGTTCCGTCCACGCACAATTGGCAAGTGCAATCGAACAATCGCTGCACTGGGGTGTCAACTGGGAGACAACTTCGAGACCACAACGCTGGATCAGGGTCTGTTCGAGTTGCTGCTCACTCTTTTTTTGTTCAGGCTCCAAGCAACTGATTCGGTTCTGGGAGAGCGTTTCGCCGGTCCGCGTGTCGACTAATTTGTAGTCGACAGTCATGGAGCGACTGGGCTTTAAATCCTTACGCAGAATCCCAGTACGGACTCGCTGTTCGGCCTCCAGGGCACCATCGTTCACGATCGTGCCAGTCAGGACGGCATCAATATCTGCTTGTCGAGCGGCCACGAGGACTTGATCGAATGTCGGGACTTCACCGTCCCGGTCTGCAGTCTGGATCTCCGGGAGCGAATCCGCACTCACAATCGTATAAGCTCCGGAATCGGCAAAGGCATCCGAGACCTCCTCGGCGACCCGACTCCCCCATTCCCCCTCGAATGGCAGCACAGCAACGGTTTTTACGCCATCGACAGGGACGCCCGCCGACCGCCACATCGGAATTTTGGCAAAGTGCGCGCAGCCAGAAGCCGTAATCAAGTACACAGACAGGAGATATGTCACCCAGCAGCGCATACTTCGGCCAGCCATCCTTGAGCAGTCGGCAATTCCGTTCCCTCGCGCACACCGCAATCGAAGTGCGTATACTCTAAATTATCGGAATCGGGCAATAGGATTCAGAACGACAAGCCTCTACGGAACGCGAGTTTCGCCGAAACTCTGACGATGGGAAGGAAGGCGAAGACCTGTGATTCAGCGACTGGTCGCTCAGCGTGGATTGATTGGATGGATGGCATTGATCGGAATCCTGGTCGGCGGCATGCTGTGGATTCGGGACGAAGGTCAGCAGGGAGACGTGGGTGGAAACTTGTTTCGTGCGGGCGTCGTCCTCGGCTCGTTATGGTTGGCCTTGCCGGATCGGTGGGTTCCGGGGGCACAGAGATTTTCGATTTGGCAAGGTCTGGCGTTTCTTTCGGTGATGGTGGTGGTGGTCCGGCGCCCCTGGATAGTTCTCCCTGTTCTGGCAATTCTGGGAGTTCTTAGCTTGTTTGCACGACCCCGGACTTGAAGAATCATTTATTCCGGATTGACGACTTCGCCCCTGTGGAGGGCAGCGTTTCCTGCTCGGACCCAGATCACACGGAGGCAGACTTGTCGGACTTGCTGAAGCGTGACACTTCTCTCTCCTCCCCGGATTCTACTGGCATGCGAGGCTGGCTCAATTCACCAGCGTTTCCGGTGGTGATGGCGACAATCGGGTGTCTCCCGCTGCTCATCGTACACTTTCAGCAACTCTGGGTGCGGCCACACTATCAGTATTTCCCGATGGTCATGATGGCTGTGGGAATTCTGTACCAGTTGCGGCGGACTGATCCCGACCGAGAGGCCTTCGCTCCCCGTCCCTATTTAGCGGGTTTGGGGCTGCTGGCCGGTCTCGCTCTGGCAACTTACGCGGTGCTTCGAATCTCGCCACTGATGTGCTGCGCGGGCTGGTTGCTCGCCGCAACGGCGTTTGTCGCTCGAAACCCGGTCAATGCGTGGTCGCAATGGGCTCTCCTCTGGCTGCTATTGCGGCTCCCTCAGGGACGCGACCTGTGGCTGATCCATTGGCTCCAGAAGATCACCACTCGGATCAGCAGTGGAGTTCTCGATCACCTCCAGATTGACCACCTGCAGCAGGGAAACGTGCTGGCGTTTCCTGACCGGAAACTGTTCGTCGAGGAAGCCTGTAGCGGCGTCGTGTCCTTATTCACAATCCTGGCGACAGCCGCGATTTTTGGAGCTTTCCTGCGTCGTTCTGCGTTCCACACCCTGCTGCTGATGCTCGCTGGTGCATTCTGGGCCGGAGCAGCCAACATCTTGCGAGTTGTGGCCATTGCCGTCTCGATCGAGAAAATGGGGATCGATCTGACCGAAGGTTGGCCACACACCATTCTGGGGATGGTTGTCTTTTCCATCTCACTTTTGGTTCTATTCAGCACAGACGCACTGTTGCGATTCATTTTCGGACCGATCGAATTCGACGACTCCAGTGCCTCGGAATCGAGTCATGAAAACCCGTTAATCTCCGGCTGGAACCGACTGTTCTGGCCAACCCATGAGCGTCCTGCAAGCCTCCTCGGAGATCGAACGCGGCAGCTTACGACAGTCCCGGGAGCCGGATGGCGACTGCTCGTGCTAGTGACTTCGGCGGGCTTTCTCTCACTGGGTGCATTTCAGGTGTGGGGAGGAATTGGCCCATTTTCGTCGACGCTGGGGGTCGAAATCGCCATCGATAATCTCTCCAAAGAGAGCCTTCCTCCACAACTGGTGGGCTGGAGTATGACGAATTTTCAGCGAGAGACTCGCAGCACTTCCAGCGAATTTGGCGCACGTTCCCGTCAGTGGACCTACACCAAGGGCGCCTTGTCTGCGGTTGTGTCCATCGACTATCCATTCCCCGACTGGCATGATCTTGATGTCTGCTACCGGGGAGTTGGCTGGACAGTCAGTGGGTGGAAAGGTCTCCCTGACGAGTCGACTGCCCGGCAGCACATTCTCCGAAATGATCAGCAGTCAGGCCTGCTGATCTACGATCTGTTCGATCAGAACGGTGCCCCTCATCAGCCTCCCTCGGGTCAGGGATTACATCCTCGCTGGGGCCGCCTGCTGTCCGGCGAATCGTCACGCTGGACGATGCCGACCTTTTACCAGGTCCAAGCCCTGGCACTCGTTCCTTCATTGGAACCAATCGACCCGCAGTCTATCTCTGAGCTTCAATCCCTCTTCGTCGAATTCCGGAAGAGTATCCGGGAGCAAGCCAGCCAATCGATCCCGAAGGGAAAACCATGATTTCCTGGGAAAATCCCTGGAGTGCATCGACGAACTTCTTCTGGCGCGTCCGAACACTACCTCTGTATTTCATCTGGTCAATCGTTGGATTCATCTCCGGGTGGGTCCAGACTCGCCAACTGCGTTTTCTGCTCATGGGTGCCCCGGCGCTCGCTGTTGCGATTCTGGTGATTGCACTCACCATTCGGTCGCGTGAACCATTGCGTTCTGAGACGATTCGCCGTTATATCGAAACGGCTCAGCAACTCATGAGGAACAACCAAGTCGACCAAGCGGACTTTTATCTCAATCGTCTTAGAACGTTGGAATTCCAAAGCGATCCAATGCTGTCCACCCGAGCCGAGATTGCGGTCCGACGGGAGCGAAACGATCTGGCGGAAATCAGCTTCCGGCAGATGTTGACAAACTCTGACCACACTCAGGATGCGCTGGCTCACAAACAGCTGGCGATGATTGAGCTCAAGAAAACGCAAGATCCACACAGCCAAATTGCTTCTGAAGTCATCCGCCATCTTGAACAGGCTCTGGAAGCCAACCCGGGTGAAATGTCCTGTCACCAACTCCTCGCAAATCTCTTCCTGACCCGTGGTGACCTGAATTCTGTTGCAGAACATCTGGAACCTCTGGCGAACATCGATGCTGCGGCGCAGATTGAATTGGCTCGTGTCTACGAAAAGCTGGGACGGAGCTCGAAGAAAGTGGATGCGGCGATCAAGGCCGAAGCATATTTTGCTGCGGTCGTCTCGCAGTTGAAAACTCCCTCACGTAGCGCTGAGCCTCCCGAGCCACAGCTGGCTTCGCAACTGGTCAAGGGTTCTCTGAATTGGTCGGAGTCACTGATCATGCAAAACCGGCTCGACGACGCTAGTCAGGTCGTGACCGCCGCGTTGGATCGCGTCGACTCCCCCGAGCTACGCCGCCGCCTGGCTGCGATTTATGTGCGAAAAATCAACGATTTGTCGGCATCAGACGAATCGTGGAGGAAGCGATGGGAACTGGTCACTCTCAGCCGAAACTACGATCCAGACTCGCGGGAATCGCTGATCATTCTCGCGAACATCGCGGCACATGGGACATTCGATTTGCGCCCCCTCGCCCTGAAGGAGATCCAACCTTACCTCGATAACGGTCAGGCGCCCCCAGCGGCATACTATCTGGTGGGGACAGCGGCAGCCGAAACGCAGAACTGGGAACTCGCTCTACCGCTTCTGCGACAAGCTGTGAAACTGGAGCCGAGGGCGGATATTTCTTGGAACAACCTGGCTCACACCCTCAGTTTGATGCCGAATTCAGATTTGCAGGAAGCAGAACGTTGTATCAACGAGGCGATCCGTATCGACTCGACCCCGGCCATCTATCACGACACTCGAGGTCAGATCATGGTCAAGCAGCAACGCTGGGCGGAAGCGGTTCGTGAACTGGAACTGGCGTTACCCAACTTGCCACCGGAAGCCCGAATTCACGAGGGACTGGCCGAAGCATACTTGCAACTCGGGGACGATGACCTTTCCGAGTACCATCGCACCCGTCAAGTGGCCCTGAGCAAGTAAAACAGAACCCGGAAATAGACACCATTCCCCTTGATTCGAACCTCTGGTCGGGCGGAATGATTCGTACCAGACCACAAGTGGACATTCATCCACTTCTATCAACCATCATACAACCGGAACTTATCAAGGATTGTGAAGTCCAGCTCTCATTTTTCCGTTAAAAGATGTGTGGAATCAGAGAGATGTTGTTGAAAGCCCACAGCAGGCTGAGTAGACTTCCCAGTTGTGACATTCCCCCCCACTTGCGGCGAGCTGAGGACGAACACGTGCGAAAAAATTGGATTTCCTTCGTTGGAACCCTCGCTCTAGCAGCGGGGCACACAGGCCTGTTCGCCCAAGACGACGAGACGGTGGCACCCGCATCTGAACCCGCACAGGTCGCACCGGTTCCTGTTCCGACGCCACCTGAAAAGCTCGCATCTGGTTTGCAGCCCCTTCCTGAAATCGCTGAATCGTCGGCGATTGGGTTTCGCCGAGTCACGAGCACTGGCGGTTTTGCGAATGCTCAACGTACCACTGTTCGCGTGGTGCGAAATGGTCGCATCGTTCAGTCTCGACGGGTCGGAGAAGGTGGTGTGGCCCAGATCTCCGAAGTGGCTCCGGGGGCCTACACTGTCCTTGCCAATGGGAGCGAGGGATTTGCGGCTTTCGGAAGCTACCTTGGCGACATTGCACACACCGTGACACCACGTGTGGGGCTGGTCCCCCAGGGAGATTCTCTTCTCGTTCACAGCTTGATTCGAACCCATCTGCGAAGTGGGACTGGGGGCAACCTCCCTGCTGGCGCACACGATCCTGTCTCGTCCGATTCTTCTTTCGCCAACTCGGACTTTGAACTCCAAGCTGACGGAACAACCAAGGGACAAATCATCCGGGCAACCCCACATAGCCAGGACAATCAGCCAATCGCCGACATGTATGTTGCATTTGTCCGTAATGGCCAAGTCGTTGCAGAATCTCGCTCAGACTCCAATGGGGAATTCACGGCATCCGGCTTGTCTGAAGGCATTTACTCCCTCGCGGTGGCTGGCGAAGGAGGCTTCGCCGTCTTTTCCGCAGGTGTCATGCAGCCCGACGCTCACGTTCAAGTCCGCACTCGTCGGTTCGAGTTCGTGGCAGTGCGGCAGGGTTCATCTGTCGCCGCCGTGGTTCCTGCGGATCCAGCCGACGCAGCTCTGTTCAATCAGCCTCCGACTTCCCCCTCCAATGAAGGACCTTCTGAAGCTGGAATGGGTGGTGGATTTGGCGGGGGTGGTGCAGGTGGCGGTGGAGCGGGTGGTGGTGGTGGTGGATTCGGTGGTGGTGGTCTGCTCGGTGCCCTCGCAGGTGTCGGGGCAGGTATTGGTGCCGCTGCCGCTTTCGATGACAACAACAATCCAGCCACCCCGGCTGCCCCCTAGGGTCTGGTTGACGATTCCCGACCACTTCGGGAAGATCAACTGACTTATGACAACGCTTCTTCGAATTTTGCTGTGCGGTCTTGTGGTGCTGGCTCCTTGGCTTTGTGGAGCTGTCACCGCGAGGCCGCATTTTGTTTTAGGTGCCGCCCTAGTCGGCATTGCCTTAGCTCGGTTTATTCAAAACTTGTTTCGGTCAGGCAATCCTCGATCGCAGGGCATCCCCACGGCCTTACTCGTGCCAATCGGATTCCTCCTTATTGGAGTTTGGCAACTTTTCCCACAGGGTGGCGGGAATCCTCTCGCTGGGCTCAAATCCACACCTCTGGGCGACTTAATTCCTGCCTTGGTTGCATCTCCCGAGATTTCCGGATTTGCTCAGGGACTTCGAACGCTCTCCCCGACTTCCACACAGCTGGTGCTCGCGCAGATCGCTTTGGCAACTCTGGCCTTCTGGTTGAGCTTCGAGCTGTACGAAGACAGCAGTAGTCGTCGTTGGCTGTATATGATCCTGGCCTTAAACGGCCTCGCAGTGACGGGTTTTGGGATTGCTCAACAACTGACATGGAACGGCAAACTCTTCTGGACAATCCCACTGCGCTATGGTGGGAGCCCGTTCGGTCCTTTCGTCAATCGAAATAATGGGGCGGGTTATCTGCTCCTGACTTTCGCCTGTGCCATCGCCAGCCTGATGGCCGCCTGGTTTCCCTTCGGGTTGGGGCGTAAGCCGACCCGCTCTGGATCGTGGAGGGAAAGACTGTCGGGGCTGCAGTTGCGATTCATCGGGAACCTGACTCCCGAAGTCCTGCTGTCGGCCTTCTCGGTGGCGGTGATCGCCATCGGCATCCTGATGTCACTGTCGAGAGCTGGACTCGTGGGCTTGCTGACTGCGGTCTTGGTTTTGATTCCAGCAATGAATCGCTGGCGAACCCAGATGCTGGTCATTGTGGTCGCACTGGTCAGCCTGACCTACGCCGGACTGATCGGGCTCGGACAGATGGCTCGCATCGCAGATCGACTGGATTCGACCAAGAGCGTGTCAGCTGCCTTGCAGGGACGTGTCGAGCACTGGAAAGAGGTCGGTTCCCTCATCCAAGACTTTCCCGCGACGGGCAGTGGCTGGGGCACTTACTCTCAGGTGAACGCGGTCTATCTCTCACGAAGTCAGGACACTTGGTTTCAGCATGCCGAGAACCAATACATCGAGGTCCTGGCGGAAGCGGGAGTCGCTGGGTTCGCCCTACTCACGACGGGTTTTCTTCTGATCGCGTACGCCTCAGCACGAGCCATACGCTCAGACCAAGAAGGCCGCATGCTGGCGACTGGCCTGTGTGGTCTGCTCTCGACAGCAGCCATCTCAACGATCTCGCTGACCGATTTCAGCCTCTCGATCGGAAGCATTGTCCTCACATTCGCCGTACTGGCGGGCACTGTCTGCTCGCCGTATTCCAAAACCTCTGCGGTGTCTCACTGGATTTTGTTTGCAACCGGCCGACCACAATGGCGATTTCTGGTGAGCATCGGATTACTGCTGACCTCCGGTTTCGCCCTGTACAAGGTCGGGGCAGCTGCTGAAGTGGAGACAGTCGTCAATTCAATTCCACCGGAGAGCGATCACCCCACACTCGACATCCCTGAATGCGACAAAATCCTGGCGAGTCTCTTTGATCAAAAACTTCGCCATCCCGAACTGCCTGAAGTCTACGCAGCCTTGGGTGATCTCTACATCTATCGATATCGGCGAATGATGTACGACGAGTTGTTGAAACAATCAGAGGCAAAAGCACTCGGAACCCATGCGGTCTGGGCGACGACTCATCTGGAACGTCTGGATGCGGTGATCTCTAATCTCAGGCTCAGTGGAGACTCGATCGAAGAACTGAAACTGCGAGAGCGACCTGCAATCCTGCAAAATCTGTCCCCGGCCTGGGATGCCCTCAACGAGTGCGTTCGATTGGATCCTCTCCATCGAGGCGTTTCCATGCCACGAGCCTGGCTGGCACACATCCTGAATGAACCGTCTGCTTCTGTGGCCCGTGATCTGGCAATGTTCGTGGGCACCAGTGACTCAGAAGTTCTGTTCCAGGCAGGTCAGCTTTCCCAAAGAATCCATCAGCCGGAAACCAACATTCGCAGTTGGAAGCGTTGCCTCGAGATTTCCGATCGCTGGTCTGCAAAGATCTGGAATGAAGCCACCCTGTCTCGCGATGAAAGCGAAACATTGACCCTGTACCCAGATCGACTTGGATGCCTGCTGGCCATCGCCGAATTGCCGAGTCAGCTCCCGGTCCGCCGGGAGATCCTGGATCGTTGCAAAACCATCGCATCAAACGACCCAGATGCAACGGCTTTCTCCATGGCCCATTTACATGTGCTGCTGGGCGATTTCACCAGCGCGGCGGAGTTCTATATGACAGCGATCCAGGAGTCTCCCTATGACATTGAACTTCGCCTTGAGGCTTCCATGATTCTTGAGCGAGCAGATCGTCTGGAGGATGCCCGCACTATCGTGGGGGTCGCCCGGGCACTTGCCCCTGGTCGCCGCGACGCCCAAGACAGGTTCGAGTCGCTCATTGCGAGAGAACGCGAGAACGCGAAAAAGACTCAAGATGACGAGAACTCTCTTCTTTCACCAAAAAACCGTTGAAATCGGTAAACTCCAACGTCATCCTGAATGCCCTGGAACGAAACTTGGAATCTTGTGAACGGAAAAGGACGAAGAACCTCCCTAGGCGGTATCTTCCGCTTCTTCGAACTGGCAGCACGAGACGGATGCGATGGGCACTTCCTAGATGTCGCCCCAACGGATTGGTCAGCCCTCAATGACCAGCACGCCAATCATATCGGTCCGCTAGGAAACGAGGTTGACCTTGAGTGTGAGCCCCTTGGCACTGACATTCTTCACTGCCATCGCCAGTGCGGCTGTCGTTGCACCACTGGTGATTTCGCTCATGTGGCGTTGGCGGATCCTCGACGCCCCGGATGGCGTTCGGAAGCTGCATGGGCGGACTGTTCCGCTGGCAGGAGGGTTGGCCGTATTTGCTGGTTGCCTGGTCGCTCTGGCCGTCACATTCCAAGCGTTTCCCCGCTTTCTGAATGAAGATTCCGGTCATCTGCTCTTTCTCGCAGGTCTGGCATGTGCCTGCTTATGGGTGTGCGTTCTGGGAGTGATCGATGATCGGGGGCTCTTGCGAGGTCGCCAGAAGTTCGTCGGTCAGGTGATCGCAGCCTTGATGATTACTGCGAGTGGGTGTGTGATTTCTCGCTTAGAGTTTATGAGTGCCTCACTCGAACTTGGCATGCTCTCGGTCCCGTTCACAATCTTCTGGCTGGTCGGAGCCATCAATGCAGTGAACTTGATTGACGGGGTTGATGGCCTGGCCACATCGATTGGAACAGTACTCAGTGGGACACTCACCCTGATGGCCTTAATCACGGGGCACGACCTGGAAGCCATTCTGGCGGTCGCCCTCTGCGGATCGCTCATCGGCTTCCTCCCCTACAACTTTCCCCACGCCCGGATCTTCCTCGGCGATACGGGAAGCATGCTGATTGGTTTATTGCTCGGGACATTGGCACTTCGCTCATCGGTGAAGTCACAGGCGACGCTCACCCTGGCTGCCCCTGTGGCTGTGCTGTCCATCCTGATTTTTGATGTAGGCATGGCAATTCTGCGTCGAAAATTGACCGGCCGCAGTCTCTACTCCACCGATCGGGGCCACCTGCACCATCGGCTGACCCAACTTGGTTTCCCTCCTGTGGGTGTCGTCCTGTTTGTAAGCCTGGCGTGTGCGCTGTGCGGTGCCGGAGCTTTGGCGAGCCTGGTCTACCGCAGTGAATGGGTTGCGATCTCGGTTGCTGGAACAGTGATTCTCAGTTGCGTCGCGGCGAAAGTGTTTGGGCATAGCGAATTTCGGCTTCTTCTGAGTCGTTCAAAAGGCTTCCTGCGATCGCTGTTCCGCCTGCCTTCACCTTGTGGGGCCAGGGGATCGCAGTCGGCCTTGCAGATTCAGGGGCACCTGAATTGGACCCCCGTCTGGACAGAGTTGAAGGAATTCGCGCAAGGGGTCGACCTGGTCCGCATCGAACTCCAGATCAGCGCCCCTCGAGCTCACGAACACTACCATGCCGAATGGTCCCGCAGGAGCGTGGAAGCCGACCGGCAATGGCGAATCACAGCTCCAGTCACTGCTGAGGGGATGATCGTCGGTCACATTAGCCTCAGTGGAGAATTGGATCAGTCCTCACAAATGAGTCCAGTCGAGCAAATCTCCGAAATCGTGAATGGGTTGAAGCCGATCGAAGTCCAAATTGAGGATTTGCTTGGCAATGTGATCCCCCCGAGCCCGACCGCCCAAGCCAGCGCCGCTGCATGAGATACGTTTCGATACTCTGAATCTTACGATACCACTGGCGTGTGGATTTTTGTCACGTCGGGATCGGTTCACGAGACGAACTGGGTCTGGACTTTTCAGTCCACGATCCGTCACAATGGATAACTGAACTTCACTGTCGGCCTAGGGATTTGACTCCCCAGTGTCACCGAGAAGAACGAAGTGCGCGCCGCCTACCCCCATGCCTCTCCTCTCAAAAGAAATCGACCTGTTTCCTGACCACCTTCTGGCAAATCAGCCAAAAGACGGGCAATGGTGGGCGATGTACACTCTCGCTCGTCGTGAAAAAGAACTGATGCGACGTTTGCTGTCCCGTCAAATCCCGTTCTACAGTCCAGTTTTCGAACAGGTCTACCGCTCCCCCGCTGGTCGACTGCGGTCCAGTTTTCTGCCGCTCTTCTCGAACTACGTCTTCATTTACGGGGAAGAGTTGGATCGCTACGCAGCTGTGTCGACCGGTTGCGTCTCGCGTTGTATTGAGATCCCAGATCAAGCGGGCCTGCTTCTCGACTTGCGAAACGTCCATCAGCTGGTGAACACCGGGCTCGACGTCACCGCTGAGTCGAAGCTGGTCCCCGGTGAAAGAGTCCGCGTCAAAAATGGTCCACTGGAAGGGCAGATCGGCACTGTCATCGAACGCCGGGGACAGACGCGACTGCTCGTGACAGTCAACTTTCTGCAACAAGGTGCTTCGATTGAGATCGAAGGGTTTGATCTCGAACCGTGGATTTGAAAGCCTGTCACAACCTGTGTCGCCCCCTCTTGAAACGAATCGCCCAGTGAAATCACTCGAAGCGACCATGCCGTCCGCCGCCGAGCTGGATTCCGCCGCAGGAATCGTAATCGAACCGCGATCTGGATGGGCCGCGCTCGATTTGCCGGAACTCTGGCGACATCGAGAGCTGGCCTACTATCTCGCATGGAGAGATATCAAGGTCCGCTACAAGCAGACGGTGTTGGGGGCAGCCTGGGCCGTCTTGCAGCCATTGATGACAATGCTCATGTTCAGCATCTTCTTTGGGCGACTGGGGCGAATGAGTGAGCGGACCGATGTCCCTTACCCAATTTTCGTCTACGTCGCCCTGCTGCCTTGGCAGTTTTTCTCCTTCTGCGTCATGCAGTGCAGCCAGAGTTTGATTTCCAGCGCCAACCTGATCAGCAAGGTCTACTTTCCCCGGTTGCTGGTTCCCTTGGCGACTGTTGGTGTTGGCATCCTGGATCTGGCTGTCGCCTCACTCCTGCTTGTGGGACTGATGATTCATTACCAGTACCCTCCGACACGGTCGTTCTGCCTGCTCCCCCTGCTCTGCTTTGGACTGCTCATCGCGAGTGTCGGAGTGGGAACACTGCTTTCGGCACTCACTGTGACTTATCGAGATCTCCGGTACGTCGTACCGTTCATGACTCAGTTGTGGATGCTCGCCAGCCCGGTTGCGTATTCGCTCGAGATCATCCCCCTCGAATGGCGTTTGGTGTACTGCCTGAATCCCATCGCTGGTTTGATCGGCGGATTTCGATCGAGCCTGTTGGGCAAGCCAATCCAATGGGACTGCCTGGGCGTATCGATGGCCAGCAGCATCGTGATCTTCCTGCTGGGTGCCTTCTACTTCCGCAGAGTGGAACGGCGATTCGCCGACATCGTGTAACGGAGATTTCAGTCTCAGGGCTCCATGTTCTGGAACACCCCTGAATCTCCCGGGATTCCCCTTCGCCGAAGCTCGTCGCTCAGAATTCAAATTCTTCATGCCTCAACCCGCCATCCTCGTGGAGAACCTCGGAAAACGATTTCAAATCGGACTCCGGGAAGAAGCGTCGAAAACGCTCCGCGAAGCAATCGTCGACTGGGCCAAGGCTCCTCTGCAACGACTGCGTTCCATGTCTGGAACTGCTGACGAAGCGGCATCCTTCTGGGCCGTTCGGAACCTCTCCTTTGAAGTTCAACCGGGCGATGTCCTCGCCGTCATCGGACGCAACGGTGCCGGAAAGAGCACGCTGCTGAAACTCCTCTCAAGGATCACCGAACCGACAGAAGGGCGAGCTGTGATTCGCGGACGAGTCGCCAGCCTGCTGGAGGTCGGAACCGGCTTCCATAATGAGCTCACGGGGCGCGAGAATATCTTTCTCAACGGAGCCATTCTCGGGATGCAAAAATCCGAGATCGTCCGCAAGTTTGATGAGATCGTGGCCTTCTCCGGCGTGGAGAAATTCCTCGACACTCCCATCAAACGTTACTCGTCAGGGATGAAAGTTCGTCTGGCATTCTCGGTCGCGGCACACCTCGAACCCCAAATTCTCATCATCGACGAAGTCCTCGCCGTGGGTGACCACGAGTTCCAGCAGCGATGCCTGGGAAAGATGCAGGACGTGGCCGCTGCCGGCCGAACAGTCCTGTTCGTCAGCCACAACATGGCCGCCGTGCGACGCCTGTGCAATAAAGCCATTCGACTCGAACGCGGACAGCTCATTGACTCTGGACCCGCAGGGCAACAGGTTGACGCGTACACTCGTGAGGTGACACAACGGGCCAAGGCATCCGACCTCAATACCCGACAGGATCGAACCGGAAACGGCCAGGTCCGCATTACCTCCGTCGACCTTTTGTCGAGTACCGACTCTGTCCCAATCTCCACAATCGGCGTCGGGCAACCGTTATCAATCCGCATCGACTACGAAGGGGTGGGGGATTTCATGAGTCCCTGTATCCATATCGCCATCAACAATGACATTGGTGTTTCCGCCACATATCTCTGCAGCCGATTGACGGCCGAACTCCCCGGTCGACTTCCCGCTGTGGGCCGACTTCAATGCTTCATTCCAGAGGTCCCATTGGCAGTCGGGACCTATACGATTGATGTCTGCCTGCAATCGGGCGATACCACCTGCGATCACGTCTTGGCTGTGGCCGATTTGTCGATTGCTGAAGATTCGTTTTACCCGACGGGCATTGTTCCGCCGGCTGCCTATGGGGCATTCCTGATTCATCAACGCTGGTCTTTACAAGATCCCACCGAATCCGGGGAAAGGCTGGCCCCGTCATGACGACCGCCCGTGATTCTTCTCTGGATTCCAACGTTCCTGGAAAACACATCTCTCGAGTCTGCGATTATTGCGGGCATGGCTCTGCAGAGATGTATTTCGTGGAAGAGCGGATGATCGGGATTGGAGAAAAGTTCCCATACGCACGCTGCCAGGGTTGTCAGTCCATTGTCTTGTTGGAGATTCCCCACGAACTGTCCGCCTATTACCCGACGAACTATTATTCGTATGTCCCAGTAGAACCGAAGCGGACTCTGAGTGGCTGGCGGCGCCCCCTGGCACTTCTCCGCAATCAGTCCGTCCTCTTCGGAACCAAAGGCCTCGGAGCCGTCTTGGCACGCTTCCGCAACCACTGGCAGTCGAGCCAGATTGGCCCATGGATTCAGCACTCCCCCGTCCAGAATTTCGACGCTCGCGTCTTGGACGTTGGATGTGGCAGCGGAAACCGCCTGTGCCGCATGCATGAGGTCGGCTACTCACGTCTTGTCGGTATTGACCCGTTCATCGCCGGGGACCGCCAGATCCGACCTGGACTGACCATCCGCAAGCAATCGCTCGAACAAGTTGCTGATGGGCCGTACGACCTGATTATGCTTCATCATTCACTCGAGCACATGACTCAGCATGATGCGGCCATGAACACAATCAAACGGTTGCTGTCTCCTCAAGGAGCCTGTCTGATTCGAATCCCGTTAGCCGACAACAGCTTGATCGAACAGTACGGGACTCGCTGGGTGGAGTGGGACGCTCCTCGGCATCTCGTCCTGCACTCCACTGAGAGCTTTCGCCGCCTTGCCCATCGCACTGGATTTCAAATTCATCGAATCGACTGGGATTCCGATCGATTCGGTTACTGGGCGAGTGAGCTTTATACACGAGGGATCTCACTCATCGATCCAACGACATCTGAGTTCCGAAAGCCCGAAGACCATTTCAGTGCTGAGGAACTTCAGCGGTTCGATGCACAAGCCCGGGATGACAACCAGAACTCCCGTGCGTGTCGTGCGGCATTCTGGTTGACACATTCTTCGAGTCCCCCTGCCCTCCAATAATGCCCGATCGGATCGCCCTCGTTGTCCCAGTCTTCAACGGAGAGAGGTACCTCCCCGCACTTCTGGATTCCATCCGGACTCAGGGGATCTCGCTTCAAACGATTCTGGTCGACAATGGCTCCACGGACCAAGGTATCTCGCATGCGGTCTCCCATGACCAGTCATTGATCGTCCTGCGTCAGGTTCGGAACGAAGGCTTCGGTGCCGCTTGTAACGCTGGGATTCGCAGGGCACTGAGCGACGGGGCCGAATGGGTGTTCGTCTTGAACCAGGATCTCATTCTGGAGCAACATGCACTCCGGCAGGCTGTGGCTGCGGCGGAAGCGAACCCCCGCATCGGCTTCCTGGGGCTCTTCCAACTCAACTATGACGGAAGCGGCCTGGACCCGATCTTCAGGCAGTATTTACCTCCCGCGTATGGAGACGATCTGCTGTTGCGAACACCACACATCAGCTATTTGGTTTCGTTTGTTCCCGCAGCGGCGATCTTGCTTCGACGTGACTGCCTCCTCGAACAGGGCGCGTTTGATCCGCTCTACTTCATGTATCTGGAAGACCGCGATCTGTGCCACCGACTGCTGACAAGCGGCTGGAAAATCGCGATCTCGACCTCCGCCCGTGTCAGGCACGACTGCGGCCAGGTGCGGGCTGAAAAGAGCTTCCGCTGGAACCTGAACTGGTATCTCAGCCGCACGCTGTACCATTTGAAGTCCAGCCCGCGTTCACTGCCCGTGGCGTACGTGACAGCGCTCAAACACCTGCTTCCTCGGTGGTCGCTGACCGAGGCATTCCACTGGGGTGTCGCGTGGTGCCGCTCTCTCGGACTGGCGGGAAAGCTGTCGAGACACCGTTTGAGCGTCCCGGAAGTCGGAAGTCCCAACCACGTCGACCGAGCGACACACTCATGAGCCCCACTGGCGCTTTAGAGATCACGATCGTCATCGTCGCTCACGGACGTCCGGAAGTTCTCCGAAAAACGCTCGCGGATCTGGCTCGTTGCGACCAACCAGATTGGTTTCGAGGAACCATCGTCGTCGAGAACGGCCCACCGTGTGGCATGGCCGCCGTCATCTCCGAGTTTCAAGATCGGCTTCGAATTCAACACGAAACGATCGCATCTCCCAAGAAGACCATGGCTCTGAATCACGCCTTGCGACGACTGGGGCGAGGGTGGGCTCTCTTCATCGACGATGACGTCCGAGTGAACCCGAACTGGATCACTGTCTACACAACAGCCATCGCAGCGGAACCGGAGCGTTACTATTTCGGCGGGCCGACCTCTGTCGATTACGAGCAGCGCCCGCCCGAGTGGCTTATCCCGTATCTGCCAGCCTCCGCACGGGGACTGGAGTTCCCGGACTCGGTCACGGCCATTCGATACCCTGAATGCTTTCTCGGTTTTAACTGGGCAGCCCGAGTGGACGATCTCCTTCTCGCAGGGGGGTTTTCCGAGGACTTCGGTCCCGGAACACTCTCCGGAGGGGGCGATGAGTCTTTTATGCAACTCCAGCTGTGCCAAACGGGGTTGCAAGGACGAGTCCTCTCCTCCGCACTCGTATGGCACCAGATTCCGACCAATCGCTGCTCACCCGCCTGGAGTTTGAAACGCAGTTACAGTGGGGGACTGACAGCCGGAATCGAGGCCGCCTGGCACGAGCAGAAAAACAAACGATGGTGTGCTGCGATTCGATGCCACATACGTCACCTCAGAAACCGCTTGGGATCAATGCCGATCCGTGAGGTGGTCCAACTCAGTGCCAGCGGTCGGTTCTGGATGCAACGCACGATTCAATGGATGCTCGGGTTCCACGAAGGGTATCGCCTGCAGGGCACCACACACGTATTTCCCTCGACGAACACCGCCGCCACCCATATGACAGCGTCTCGATCCATTCCAAGCAATGCCTGCAGCACTCCTGAGCGATCATCAGGATCCCCCCTGTGAAGGAGGCATTGCTCATCATTCGCAACTTTCCTCCGGTTCGACACAGCGGAACCATTCGCGTCGAAGCGTTTGCCAAACATCTTCCAAAGTACGGCTTCCGTCCGACGGTCTTGTCATCACCCACACCGCTTGAACTTCGGGATTCGCTCGATTCAGTGCTCTCAGCGGGACAACGGATCGAGTTACCTTGGCGTCTCCCGAAAAACTTCTTGCGACGTCAAATGGACAAGCTCCCGATGAGCTCCAGCCTCGAACGGCAGCGCAATCGACGTGACCTCGCCGCTCGATCAGTCCAAGCTTGCATTGAACGTGGAATTCGACCTGACATCGTCCTCGCCAGCTGCCCTCCCGGTGACGCTCTGGTGATCGGCCAAGCGATCTCTCAACACTACCGCTGTCCACTCGTCTGCGATTTCCGGGACCCCTGGTCGCATTCTCCACGCCCCTGTTATCCCCACCTGATCGATTTTCAGTTTGAGAAACATCAGGAACAGCAAGTCGTCAACAACTGCACCGCGATCACAGCGACCACCAGAGCGTCGAGACACATCCTGCAACAAGAGTTCGGAGCTGATCCAGACAAAATCCACTTGATTCCCAACGGATATGAGCCCGAAGAGTTTCAAAATCCCACACGATTCGAGCCCATCGCCGCCGAGCCAAACTGCTTTCATATCGTGTACTCGGGCGAAATTGCAGTCAATCCGCAGGAGTCTCTCTGGACACGATTCGTCAAATCTCTAGGCTTTCAGTACGACCCCCTCAAAACCAATTTTTCCTCTCGCTCGGCCCAGTGGTTCCTGAAAGGTCTCGAACAGTTCCTCTCCGAGTTTCCGGACCGAGCGCCAATGATTCGGGTCTGGTTCATCGGTGAGTCCAGATTAGCCACGGATTCCTCGGTCACCGAGTTCCCATATCCCGATGTTGTGCGAGTCGTTCCACGGGTCCCTCCTTCTGTAGCCATCGGAGCAGTCCAGCAGGCCGATTTGCTTTTGCTGCTCCAGATCGAAACATTTCTTCATGGCGTTCCGTTCAGCTCTGCGATTCCTGGAAAGCTCTACAGCTATCTCGCCAGCGGACGAAGAATTCTGGCCGCTGTGCAGCCCTCCGAAAACTCCGAACTCATTGATCGCTTCCAGGCGGGCACAGTCGTGAGCCCCACTTCTCCGGATGAGTTCTCGCACGCGATTCGCAGAGAGTTTGATCGCTGGCAATCTGATCACTCCCCCCCCACTCAACCTCGTTCAATTCCCGAGTTTGAGCGGCCTCAGCAAACGGCCCTGTTGGCAGAGCTCTTCGACACCTTGATTGCAGAGTCATCCAAAACGCCTGTTTCCACCTGAGTCACGCGATCTTCGATTGACTGTGTGATCGATACACCGCTTCAATGACCAAGCCTCTCGTCCCACTCCTCTATCTCGTCTACCGCGAAGCCCTGTCGTCGATACTGGCTTCCCAGGTGTTGACTCCGCTTGCGGAACATCAAGGATTGGCAAAAGTGACACTCGGGATCATCACCCCGATTGGTCAATTGCTACGCAGCCAACTCCGCCCCGCCTTCCGCAGCATCGAAGAGAATTGCCGGCGGGCTTCTCTTGACATCGCCTGGATCCCCTCGCCTCCGAGTCGCACTCCCTGGCTCTGGAGTAACGTCTTCGTACTGCGGCAGTGGATCTCGAAACGATTCCAGTGCGACCAACCTTTCATCGTCCGCTCTCGAAATGCCACGATGACAGGCATTGCTCTCGATGCGTTGCGAGGCTTTGAACAGGCCCGAGTCATCTTCGACTGCCGCGGAGCCGAGGTCACCGAGACAATCCAACTCCTGGGGCTGGCCGACCGTCCCCCGTCACATTGGAGTCCGGCCAATTGCCGAGCCGTGGAGCAAGCCCGGCAGATGGAACGACGCGCCGTCGAACAATCCGCAGGAGTCACCTGTGTCTCGCAGGCGATGGTCGACGTGCTGCGAGCCACCTACCCAAACCAGCCCGCAGAGAAATTCTTCGTCGTTCCCTGTTGTCCGGATGTCGTGGCATTCTCGGGGGTTGCCCCTCAAAGAGACTCTGTCCGGCTGGAACTCGGATTCGTGAACAAATTCATCGTGTCCTACGTCGGCAGTCTGGCGTGGTACCAGTTGCCCGAGGCTTCATTTCGCGTCTTCCGGGTGATCAAAACGCAACGGCCTGACGCCCACTTCTTCGCGATCACGACTGAACCAGACAAGATGCGACAGCTGGCGACTCAAGCGGGCATTTTACCGGAAGACATCACCATTCGCTCGGTGTCAGCGGGCGAGGTGCCGCGGTTGCTCGTCGCTTCAGATTTGGGCTTAATGCTGCGAGATGACAGCGAGACAAACCGCGTCGCATCGCCCATCAAGTTTGGGGAATACATGGCCGCTGGAATTCCAGTCGTGATTTCTTCGCAGCTGGGTGACTACTCAGCTGCCGTCCGGACGCGAGGACTCGGAGTGGAAGTCGACCTGGCCGGTGATGTCAGCGCGATGAGTCACTCTCTTGGAGAGATCCTCCGTACTGACACTTCGTCTGACAAAGCTGCTCGTCAGCGATGCCGCGAATACGCTGCAGCTGAACTGTCATGGAGCAGCGTCACACCTCGTTTGGCCGCTTGGTACGAGAGCCTTCTTCAGTCCAGCCACCGATCCAGTCGCTCTGCCTCCACGAACGAGGAGCAGACCTGATGGATGTGATTAATTCGACTGGCTCTCAGGCCCAGGATCAACAGGGCACTCACAGCTCGGCGAGTCCTCGATTGCGAATCGCACATATCACCACGACTGCTGTCGGCGGCGGCGCAGCCAAAGTCATGCTGGATCTGGCCAGTGCTCAACGGGCTGCGGGACATGAAGTCCTGTCGATCAGCATCTTCCCCTGGACCCCACCCCCCGCATGGTTCGGGGCGGAGCATGGAGACTGGAACGACATCGTCCATCTCGATTGGCGTTTGCGCTACGACCGACCACTCAATCTCTGGGAGGCCCAAAGGAGATTGAAGGTCGAACTGGAAAAGTTTCAACCAGATGTCGTCCACTCTCACTTGTGGGAGGCGGACATCGTTGCGAGCCTTTCTATCGAAAGACATACGTGCCTGCACATCGCCCATCTCCATAACCAGGAATTGTGGAAATGTTCGCCCGCATGGAAGCATCGCACCCGCCGTTCACTCACTCGCAGCCTCTACAGACGAGCGAACACTCGCTTTCTCGCTTGCGCTGAAGCAGTCAAAGTCTACGAAGCTCGGCATATGCAGTGGCCGGAAGGGCACATTGATGTCGCCCAAAACTCAGTTGACTCAAAACGATTTCACCCACGTGATCAACGGCAAGCAGGCCGACTCCGCATTGGCTCAGCGGGCTGGTTCGTTGAAAGAAAAGGACACTCGCAACTGATTGCTGCAGTCGCCACTCTGGCCTCGGAAGGCATCAACTTAGAACTCGTGATCGCCGGAGAAGGACTGCTTCAGGGAGACTACTTGCGACAAGCGGCTGACCTGGGCATCACTGATCGACTGGTGTTGCCAGGTCCGGTGACCGACATGGTATCGTTCTACCAATCGCTTGATATCTTCGCCCTTCCGTCCTACGAAGAAGGGTTAGCACTCGTGGTACTCGAGGCAATGGCTTCCGGGATTTGCGTCGTTGCATCCGCTATCGATGGAATGGATGAAGCTGTATTTCCAGAGGTCAACGGCCTGTTGTTTTCTGTCGGTGATCAGTTGTCTTTGGTTTCTGCGTTGCGCCGCGTCCTGGTGGATGGGGATCTCAGGTCTCGCATGGGAACCGCCTCGCGGCAGATTGCAATCGAGAAGTTTTCCTCCGCAGAATCAGCGAAGAAGGTCGAGATGATTTATCGACGCCGTCTCGCAGAAAGGTCGTCATGTCGTCCCCACTGATTTCGGTCGCCATCACGACACGCAATCGCCGTGACGAATTGCGACGCGCCTTGCAGAGCTGCGTTTCGCAGGTCGGTGTACCGTTCGAAGTTCTGGTGTACGATGACCAGTCGGATGACGGAACGGATGCAATGGTGCGGACAGAGTTCCCGGAAGTCCGTCTCATTCGTCACGAACAGCGGGCCGGATTGATCGTGCGGCGGAACGAAAGCTTTCGTGATGCATTGGGTGAGTATGTGCTGTCGTTGGATGACGATGCCTACTTCACCAGTCGCGACACGCTGTCCCAAGTCTGCGAGCTTTTCGATCGAGAACCACAAACAGCCGCCTGGGGGCTGCAATACTTTGAACCAGCGAACGCAGCGACCATGCCCATCACGCCCACAGGCACGCGGATCAAATCCTACATTGGATGTGCTCACGCCGTTCGCCGCCGGGTCGCCGAACAGCTGGGCGGGTATCCCGCACTTCTGGTGCATCAGGGAGAAGAACGGGATCTGTGTATCCGATTGCTCGATGCGGGATGGGATGTTCGGTTTGCACAGACGCCTCCAATCATCCACCATTGCAGCCCATATCGCGAAAACGCTCGAATCATGTACTACGGGTACCGCAACCTGGTTCTTTTTAACTGGATGCGAGTCCCTTTCAGATACCTGATTCCACGGATGTGCCTGGACATCATTCAACTCTTATCGCATCGATTTTCCTTGCGAAGATTGCCGACCATGCTCTGGTGCATCGGCGCCGGACTCATCCACATGATCCGGTACTGGCGAGAACGCCATCCCGTCTCCATCCTCACATATCGATCCTTTCGAAAAATGACTGGGCATGGACCTTCAGCCAATCCTGGACAGGCAACGCCTCCCCCTTGTCAGAACATTTCTGTGGATCGGATCGGCGTTCATGCGTGATCAACAGACCTCGGTTCGAAGACCGCTGATCCCCATCGCTTCGCACGATTTCGATCCTTGCCGGTCCGCCCCTGAACG
This sequence comes from Planctomycetota bacterium, assembly GCA_043777375.1. Classification (GTDB taxonomy): domain Bacteria; phylum Planctomycetota; class Planctomycetia; order Planctomycetales; family Planctomycetaceae; genus TH-plancto1. The sequence goes on from JAYWHX010000130.1 coordinate 88,831, forward strand.
GATTTTGTCGTGAGTGACATTTACCTCTTGATGACAACAGGAGTGATCTTGGGATCTCTGCTGTGGTCTTACCAGCGCACCAGTGACCCGCTGTCACCACTGGTCCCCTTTGCGCCGATGCTCTTCTATGTCTACGTCTACCACCCGTACACCCTCCTCGCTGGTCCAGGAATCCGCAAGTACTTCCCGGATGCCAATGACATTGAGTATGTGCTGCTCCTGAATCTGTTGTGCTTAACGGGGTTTTGCGTTGGGGCGGGCCATTTTCGTAGAGCTGCAACTGACGACCCACGATTTCGTATTCTTGAACAGGACGCCAGCGCCCAAGTCAGACGCCGATTTCTACATCTGTCCATTCTCATGGGCACAGTCGCCAGCCTGGCGTATTGGTGGATGGTGGCTCAGGCAGGGGGCCCGTTGAAGCTGCTCAGTCAAGCCAAGCCGAATCTCTTTTCTGCCTCCGGATACTTGGGCGAGTTGCCCATGCTCACCTACCCGGCGATGCTGCTCCTCGCAGCGGCCTGGCAAGGCGGCCGGCTGACACTGGGAAGAATCCTGATGGCTCTGTATATCGCCTCCCCTCAGATCTCCTGGGCCATCATCGGAAAACGCCGTGGAACAATTTTCCTGATCTCAGCCACTCTCGCAGCCTTCTGGTATCTCGTTCGAAATAAAAGACCAAACTGGAAAGTCGTACTGAGTGGAGTCGGGATGCTCGGCTTGTTCTTGCTGTTTGTGGCTGCCAATCGTTCCACAGGTACGATCTTCGACCTGAGTTCTGACTCACAGTCCAGGCTGAGCCAGACACTCACAGGCGACAATCTAGAGGTGGGAGATGAATTCGTATCTGCCACGGCACTGGTTCTCACAAGCGATCACTTCAACCACCATTACTGGGGAAAGCGATTCTTCGCGATGTTCGCCATTCGTCCCATTCCCAGTCTCCTGTGGGAAAAAAAATGGACTGACATTGGCCTTGACGGACTCAGGACACAACCAGGCCTGGGTGGCATGAGCACTCTCAAGTGGCGGCAGGCCGTTGGTTTTTTACCTGCCGGTGGGAATGCCGGAGGATTTGTGTCAGACGCTTTTCTGGAATGGAGCTGGGGGGCCGTCATCGCGTGTTATGGGCTCGGATACTTCTTTAGCTGGCTGTGGAAGCAATGGGTCAGTCGCGGAGGAGTTTGGACCGTGATCTACATCGAAGCCATGATCTTGTGTATTCATCTCCCCTCACAAAGTCTCGGTTCCTGGGCGTATCGCTTTGCCTTGTTAGCGATCCCCACGCTGATTCTTTTTAGGCTGTTTACTTCGAGAAAACCCAGCAGACAAATGCCCTCTGCTCAGGGACCAATTCCGATGGTGAAACTATGACACCTCCATCCGACTCTGCCACAAAGCCCCCTTCAATCTGGATCCTGACAAACGGCCCCACTCCGAATCACATTGAACTTTTCTCGGCCATTGCAGCCAGACCCGAAGTCCGCATGGAAGTGCATTTTCTGCGTGACTCCCTCGTCGCAGGCCCAGACAGGAATTTCAATTACCAAATCTGCCGAACTTGGTTGGCACTGACCTCGACAGATGAACTTCGTTTTCACGGACGACCAATCCGAGAGGCCGCCTTCGGACAGCATGACTTGTATATTCTCTCCGGGCTCTACACGAGCGTCACGTTTCTCGCCAGTGCCTGGATTCTCTACTGCCGCGGACAACGCTGGGCAATCTGGTGGGAACGGCCTCGCGCCAAAAACAAGGCACATCAAGAATCTCCCGTCTGGAGAACTCTCCACTCCATCAAGGAATCCATTCGCCGCTGGTTGCTTATGAACGCCGATCTGGTCATCTGCTCCGGCACAGCCGCAGTAGTTGAGTACCAAGCCATGGGAGTTGAGCCAGATCGAACGAAGATGTTGACATACTGCTGTGACGTCTCTCGGTATGCCGCTGTGCCTGTGGAATCACGAGTCCGCGTTCGAAACCAGCTCGGCGTGAACAATCAACTAGTGTTTCTCTTCTCTGGCCAGATGATTCCTCGCAAAGGAGTCGACGTCCTGATTCAAGCATTCACCAAACTGGCCGAAATCCACGCAGATGTCGCCCTCGTCCTTCTGGGAGAGGGCTCCGATCGACTCGCATACGAATCAATGGTCCCTGAATCACTGCGGCTAAGGATACACTTTCTGGGACACCAGCCTCAGTCTTTGCTTCCAGACTACTTTGCAGCTGCCGATGTCTTCTCGTTCCCGTCGAGGCATGATGGCTGGGCTCTCGTGATGAACGAAGCTTGCGGAGCGGGCCTGCCAATCATCGCCACGAACCAAACAGGCGCCACTCACGACCTGGTCCGTGAGGGTGAGAACGGATTTCGAGTCGAGGCTGACGATGTCGCTGGACTATTCGATGCCATGAACTGGTGCTCAACACATCGTGATCTCCTTCCCGAAATGGGACGCAGATCAAGAGAGTTGGTTCAGCCATTCAGTCACCTGGAAGGAGCACGGATGTTTACCAGTCATATAACGACATTCCTCAATTCACAGTGAGCCAATCTGACCGACTTCTGATGGACAGACATGCCCGCTCAATCACCGAATCCAGCTCTGCCCACTCTGTGCTGCAACACGCGATTTCAATGAAACCTCTCTTTGCCGTCGGCGGACTCTACTCGCTCTCGAATGGAGTCGCGTGGATCATGCGCGACTTGGCGGCGGCACTCGGCCGAGCGGGATCGCCGGTGGATGTCTATGGAGCCGACTGTTGGGGTCGCGGGGCAGACTCTGTCGGACACATCTTCGAGCCACCCTCACGTTGGACGACCGCACGGGGCCTGTGGCTGGGAGGGCTCTCTTTTTCTCCCGGACTGAAATCCGCAATCAGGCAGGGGCTCAAGCAAGCCGACATCGTTCACAACCACAGCGTCTGGATGCTGCCCAACAGCTACAGCTCTCGGGCCGCCGAAAAGCATCGCAAGCCAGTCGTCATCTCTGCACATGGCGCGATCGAACCGTGGGCCGTGCAAAACTCGGGATGGAAGAAGAAGCTGGTCGGTGCCTGGTTCCAGAATCGAGATCTGCAACGAGCCAGCTGCATTATGGTCAACAATGTGACCGAGATCGAAGGCATTCGTCAGTACGGCCTCAGGAATCCGGTCGCTGTGATTCCCAACGGAGTGCACCTTCCCGACTTTGATCCGCCGGCCTCTCCGGAACCATTTCAGACTCGCTTTCCAGAGACCAGAGACAAGCGGCTCGGATTATTCATGGCCCGTATCCACCAGAAGAAAGGTCTCGCCCACCTGCTCCCCGCGTTCGCACGCGCTGTCGCTTCGAATCCAGACTGGCACCTCGTCATCGCTGGTCCGGATGGAGGCGACCTAGATCAGGCACAGGCACTCGTGGAAAAACTCCACATCCAATCTCGCATCACGTTCACGGGAGCACTGCAGGGCGAACTCAAAGCGTCTGCCCGAGCCGCTGCACAAGTCTTTCTGCAACCCTCGTTCTCGGAAGGGTTCAGCATGTCGATCATCGAGGCGCTCGCCTGCCGCCTTCCCGTCCTGCTCACGCCCGGCTGTAATTTCCCAGAGGCTGTCACCTCCGGAGCAGCAATCTCCGTCGAGCCCACCGTGGAAGACTGCACGCGCGGGCTGCACGAGCTCCTGTCTCAAACTCCCACGGAACTGCGAGCCATGGGGGAACGCGGTCGCAGTTTGATCGAGTCTCGCTATCAGTGGGATGCCGTGGCTCAGGACACCCTGCGACTCTATCGCTGGCTCATCAACGGCGGTTCAGCCCCGGAGTTTGTCGTCCAGTGATGGCTCCCACACCCACCATGCACAACACCGGCTCGCGATCCGCCGTGACAGCGATCATCCTGACTCACAATGAGGACCGCAACATTGCGGAATGCATCAGATCCCTAAATTGGCTCGACGATGTGATCGTCGTCGATTCGGGAAGTACCGATGCCACGGCTGCTGAGGCGACTCGCGCTCGGTCTGACGTGCGAATCTTCACCCACCCCTTTCAAGACTTCGGAGACCAACGCAACTGGGCTCTTGATGAGGCCGCCCCGCGTCATCGCTGGATTTTGTTTCTGGATGCCGACGAACGCTGCACCCCACAGCTCGCAACTGCGATCAATGTCGTGATCTCGCAGAACTCCCCAACGGTCGGCTACTACTTGTGCTGCAAGAACTTCTTCCTGGGCCAGTGGCTGAAACGCAGTACTTCATTCCCGACTTGGCAGCTCAGACTGCTCCAACGGGGCGAAGTGCGGTACGAGAAGATGGGACACGGGCAGAAAGAGGTCACGACCGGGCCGCTTGAGTATCTTCAGGAACCGTATGACCACTATGGATTCAGCCAGGGTGTCTCGCACTGGATCGCGCGTCACAACAAATACTCCAGCGAAGAACTCGGCCACATTCTTGAACTCCGCCAGCAGCCTCTGGCTCTGAAAGATCTGCGCAGTTCCGACCGCATCGCCCGCACGCGCTGCCTAAAGCGGATCGCATCCAGACTTCCGTTTCGTCCTCTGATTAGCTTCCTGTATCAGTACATCTGGAAACGAGGCTTCCTCGACGGGTACGCTGGCCTCATGTTCTGCCTACTCAAATTTACACATGAGATTCACATCCTGGTGAAGCTCGCCGAAAAGACATCAACCAGCCGCGTGCCACCTGCGAACGACTCAAGAAGTAGTCTGCGGTCATGACCACATCACACTGATTCCGTGCCCCTTCCTCTGGTCCTGGACTTCGGTTCTCGGCCCTCAACCTCCTCTGAAATCATGCTCCGCGAACGCTTGAAATGGCTCCTGTACCCCGGTCTCAACCTGAATGGGCGATTGCGCTATCACTTCCTGCCGAAGTTATTCGGCCGTCCGCAGGCGGGGGAAGAACGGCTCGTCCTGGATGCCGGATGTGGCAATGGCATGCTCTCCTACCAAGCCTACAAGCTCGGCAACCGGGTTTTGGGAGTCTCCATCAAGGATGAAGTGATCCGTGACAAGAAGCTCTTCAATGAGTATCACGGCATTCCAGAAAATCGTCTCGAATTCCGAGATCACAATCTCTACGAGGTTGAGTCTCTCGGACTGAAGTTCGATGAGATCATCTGCTGCGAAGTGATGGAACACATCAAAGGCGACGAGCAGGTCAGTCGCAGCTTCTTCAACATTCTCAAACCGGGAGGAGTCATGCATATCTGCTGTCCCAACTCGGAACATCCAATCAACGTCAACTACCCGCTCGACCCGCATGAGACGGGCGGGCATGTTCGCCCCGGCTACACCTACGAATCGTTCAAGGCGCTGTTGGAGCCGATCGGTTTTCAAGTCTCGGAGCCCATCGGACTCGGCGGACCGATTCGTGAATTCTGCAATCAGCAGATTACCAATGTGCAAATCCTCGGTGGGCTGACTCTCGGAATCCCCCTGTTCTTCCTCCTCGCTCCGTTCGCATCACTGGATGGCTCGAACCCGAAAGTTCCGTTCAGCATTTATGTCCGAGCCACAAAGCCGATGTCCTGATCACTGGCACCCACGGATTCTCGAAACGCTGATCTCTCGCACTCCATGACAGTCCTTGTCGCTCAAATCGGTGCTCGTCGTCACTACGCTGTCCCAGCTGCTCTGGAGCAAGCGGGACTCCTAGCGGGACTGTACACAGACGTGTGCATGGCGGCTCCCTGGTGGCGATTCCTGGGAAAAGCCATGCCGGGAACGTTGCCATTGCCAGGCTGGAAATCATTCCGTGGACGGGAGCCAGCGGGAGTTCCCGATGAGAAAGTCACTTGCCTGTGGTCGTCTCTCTGGACGATGTGGCGGATTCGCAGACTCATGTCACAGGGTGGCCAGTACGAGTGCTGGACGAAACAGAACGAAGCCTTTGGGCGCGACGTCGTTCAGCGCGGGTTTGGCTCTGCCGATTGTGTCTATGCCTTTAATGGGGCTGCGATTGAGATCTTTGAAGCGGCCAGGCAGAGCGGGCTGAAGTGCATCCTCGACATGACGATTGCGCCGTTAGAGGTGGTCGAAAAACTACTCACTGAAGAGCGAGAGCGATTCTCGCACCTCGAAATCGGGACTCAAATCCCCAACCCTGCGGACACGCTGATTGCTCGTGAAAGACGGGAATGGGAGCTGGCGGACATCATTTTATGCGGCTCGGAGTATGTGGCGGACAGCCTTGCCGCGGTCGGCGTCCCCGCCTCGAAGTGCCGGGTCGTACGCTGGGGCTACACGGGTGCCTGTGCCGTCACACCTCGACCGCAGAATTCCGGCCCCCTGCGAATTCTCATTGCCGGAACAGTCGAACTTCGCAAGGGAATCCCCTATGCCTTGGAGGCTGCCCAGCTGCTGTCCGACCCTCGCTATCATTTCCGCTTCGTCGGTCCCATACGTCTTGACACTCAAGCGATCACAGAGCGGTACACGAACCAGATCACCGGCACCACCATCGATTTCGTCGGCCCTGTCCCACGTTCCGAAATGGCCCGCGAGTATCAAAACGCCGATGTCCTGCTCCATCCTTCACTCGCGGAAGGTTCGGCCAACGTCTGCTACGAAGCCATGGCTCACGGGTTGCCCGTGATCGCAACTCCCAATGCGGGTGCCGCGATCACTGATGGAGTGGAGGGACTGATCATTCCCATTCGGTCTTCCGCTGCCATTGCTTCCTCACTGCGACGTCTCGCGAATGACCCGGCACTCTGTCATTCCATGGGACAGGCTGGTCGACTCCGCGCCTCCACCCTGACGATCACGGAATACCGACAAGAACTCTCGCGAGTCATCGAAAGCATTTCTCCTCCACAAACCGAGCCACGGCCGCTCGTCCCTCCCCCACAGAAAGTCTGAACATGTCCATCACAGACGAATCCTTTCAAAAGGCCCAAGACCATGAGATGGCCAACTGGGTCAAGGACACGTCCAACGTGACGCGATTGCTCTACGAACTGGTCGAGCATAGCGACATCGCCGAGCCTCTCGACAAGTACGTGACCGCGCCCGTGGAGCGCTCACTCGAAGTCGGAGTCGGCTGCTTTGGTCTTGGATTCATGGCCGCCCACTTCTCTCATAAGGCAGGCCGCATTGACGGTATTGACCCGTTGCCCCGCCTCGAAATCAATCTCCCAGATGCTGATCTTCAAACCTACATCACGGCACTTCGTCATCGCGTGAACTACCAGAGCTGCATTGGGGAACGGATGCCGTTCGATGATGCAACGTTCGACCTGATCAGCTGCATCAATGTGGTCGATCACGCTCAATCGCCCGAGTCGATCCTCAAAGAGATTCAGCGCGTGCTAAAACCCGGAGGCATTTTTGCATTCTCGGTCAGCACTCTGTCATTCGCCGGCGAAAAGAAGTGGCACTTCAACCGTTGGAGAAAGCCGAACGAATGGCTCTTTGTCGCCCACCCGCACACGTACCAGTGGAAACGAGCCGACGCGATGGTCCGCACATTCTTCCCAAATGTACTGTGGAGCGACCGCCCCTCAGAACGAATCCAGCTCATGGGCAAGGGACGCATGTCCTACTGGATCGTCAAGAAATGAGTTCTCGCATCACAGACAGATGCGATATTCACACAAATGACTCACCACTGACGACTGAAAACTCTCCATGAAACAAGTCCTGCAAAATCGAAAGACCGGTCAAGTGCGGGTCGTCGATGTCCCGACACCCCAGCTGCGACCTGATGGGCTGCTGGTCAGAAACGTCGTGTCGTTGATCTCAGCTGGAACAGAGCGGGCTTCGATCGAGTTGAGCCAAAAGAGCTTGGTCGGCATGGCTCGCGAGCGACCCGACTTGGTCCAGCGAGTGATGGACAAACTCCGCAAGGATGGGTTCCTCGCCACGATGAATGCCGTACGCGAACAGTTCGATCGCGAGTTACCACTAGGATACAGCTCGGCAGGAACGGTCTCGGCCAGTGGAGCGAACGTCACTGGCTACGAACCGGGGCAATTGGTCGCCTGCTGCGGTGCCGGGTTCGCTTGCCACTCGGAGGTCAACGCCGTTCCGCGACTGCTGACCGCTGCTGCCCCGATCGGTGTAACTGCTGAGCAAGCGGCCTATGCAACAGTTGGTTCGATCGCGTTACAGGGGATTCGTAATACCGATGCCCGCGTCGGCGAAACGGTGGCGGTCATTGGGCTGGGGCTGATTGGACAGTTGGCAGTGATGCTGTTACGGGCCAGCGGCTGTCGTGTCATTGGACTCGATGTCTCTCCCAAACGTGTTGAGCAGGCGATCACAAACGGAGCGGTCGCGGCCTTTGCCGGAGAGGGTCCGGCCATCGAAGAAGCGGTCATGAAGGCCACACGCGGTCGGGGTGTTGACTCGGTTCTTATCACCGCTGCCACAAAGAGCAATACGCCGGTCGAGCTGGCCGCCCGCATCGCACGCGACCGAGCGAAAGTGGTCATGGTCGGCGTCACCGGGATGGACATCCCCCGCAACGACTATTATCACAAAGAGCTGACATTCATCGTGTCGAGGTCGTACGGTCCTGGGCGTTACGATATTCAGTTCGAAGAAAAGGGGCACGACTACCCCATCGGCTATGTTCGCTGGACCGAGCAGCGAAACCTCGAGGCGTTCCTCGATCTGTGCTCGCTCGGCGTGATCAAGCCCGAGACACTGACCACGCACCGCTTTCCCATCGCGGATGCGGTGCAAGCGTACGAGATGATCCTCGAAGGAAAGGAACCGTACCTCGGCGTCGTTTTGGAATACCCCAAAGAAGCGCCGACATCCTCCATCTCCAAGGTCATTCTTCGCGAGTCCGCCGCATCTTCACCCACACCTCAGGGCACCGTCGGGGTCTCTTTTATCGGTGCTGGAAACTTCGCTCGTGGAGTGCTGCTCAAGAACCTGAAAGCAATAAGCGGCGTCGAGTACCGCGGTATTTTAACCGCTTCGGGTCAATCCGCAGTGTCCGCAGGCAGTAAGTTCGGCTTCGCATTCTGCACCTCGAATGTGGACGAGATTCTCAACGACTCGGCGACTGATGCAATCTTCATCGCGACACGACATTCACAGCATGCCGAGCTGGTTGTGAAGGCACTGAACGCGGGCAAAGCGGTCTTCGTCGAGAAGCCTCTCGCCGTCGATGCCGCTCAGCTGGAACGAGTACGCGAGGCGGCTTCGCGTTCCTCAAGAGGAGTGCTGGTTGGATTCAATCGCCGCTTTGCTCCGATGGCCGTGGCACTCAAGAAACACTTCGCGGGCGTCCACCCGCTGAGTGTCCATTATCGCGTGAATGCGGGAACGACCCCGGCGGAACACTGGGTTTCCGATCCCGCCGAAGGAGGCCGTATCATCGGCGAAGGATGCCACTTCCTCGACTTCTTTGCGTTCTTAACGGATTCAGTTCCGATATCCGTCGATCGGATCGCTGTCGATCGATCCTCTCCGGACGATGTCCAATTACTCCTGACCTATGCTGATAGATCGGTGTGTCATCTGACCTACACCACGACAGGTGCCAAGGCCACGAGTAAGGAACGTCTTGAAGTCTTTGGAGGAGGACGCAGCGGCATCCTCGATGATTTCCGGTCTCTGCAACTCGACACCGGATCCAAGCGTGTCATCAATCAACGCAGTTGGTTCTCCCAAGACAAAGGCCACGCCAATGAGATTTCCTGTTTCATTGAGGCTGTGAAGCTCGGACAGGCCATGCCGATCTCTATGGAGTCACTTCTCGCTACGACAGAAGCGAGCTTTGCCGCAAAGTCGCCGGACTCGGAGAGTTCGACGAGTTCACCATGAAAATTCTCTTCTTTTGCCACTACTTCCCCCCCGAGGTGAATGCCCCGGCGTCGCGGACGTATGAACATGCGGTCCGCTGGGTGAGAGCGGGACATGAGGTCACGGTGGTGACTTGCGTCCCGAACTGCCCGGACGGAGTGGTGTTCGAGGGATATCGAAACCAGCTTCTTGCACAGACCGAGACTGTCGATGGAATCCGAGTTGTGCGGGTCTGGACCTGGATCGCTCCGAACAAGGGCATGCTCCGCCGAATCTTGAACTACCTCAGCTATATGGTCAGCGCGGTCTGGTCGGCGCTGTGGCTCCCGCGCCCGGACGTGGTCGTCTCGACCTCTCCGCAGTTCTTTTGTGGCTGGGCCGGAGTCTGGTATCACTGGCTAAAGCGAGTGCCGTTTGTCCTTGAAATCCGGGACATCTGGCCCGAGTCGATCGCAGCTGTGGGGGCGATGCAGAAGGGGATCGCGACTCGGCTCCTGGAGTGGCTCGAACGTCGCATGTATCTGGCTGCGGACCACATCGTCACCGTCGGGCATGGCTACCAAGACCAGATTTCGGCGAAGGTTCCCGTCGGTGGTCGCATCTCCGTCGTGATGAACGGAGTGGACTCGGATTTCTTTTCGCCTCGGCCAGCGGACACCACATTCCTTTCGAAGTGGAACCTGAGTGACAAGTTCGTCTGCTCATACGTGGGCACAATCGGGATGGCCCACGGGCTGGAAGTCGTGATTCGAGCTGCACGCACCCTTCAAGACAAAGGACGCCGCGATATCGTCTTCCTGATCGTCGGCGATGGAGCCCGACGAGAAGAGTTGCAACGCCTGGCTGCGCAAGAGGGAGTCGCAGACCAAATCATTTTCACGGGTCGCATGTCACGCGATCAGATGCCGACAGTCCTGGCAAGTTCAGACGCCTGCTTGGTCCACCTTCGGAAGACTGAACTCTTCGAAACCGTTGTCCCGTCGAAGATCTTCGAAACGATGGCGATGGGCCGCCCGATCATCATGGGAGTGCGAGGGGAGTCTCGCGAGATCGTCCGCGCCGCCCATGCCGGGCTGGAGATGGAACCGGAGTCCGATTCCGACCTCGTCAGCTGCCTGCTTCAGCTGGCCGATAATCCCGCCCTCCGCCAAGAACTGTCTTCCTCAGCTCGCGAATACGTGATCGCGAATTACCACCGCGATCGTCAGGCGGCACGCATGTTGGATGTGTTTCACCGACTGTGCTGCCCTGCGGACACGGGCCAGAGCAGTCCGACTCTCTGACCCCATTGAACCCACCACATGACATCCGCTTGGAAAGTCGATTTCTCCCCTCGTGCCTGAATCCCAAACCTCACATCTGAGTCGCATCTGGCACTTGCTCAAGTACCATCGCACCGACCAGCTTCTGCTGCGAGTTCGAAAACTCGTCACGCAGCGACTGCTCCCTCCCGGTCTGAATGCCGCGCAATCAACTGCGGCAAACAGTGCCATCATCCGAGGCTCCATTGCTGACTTGCAGCCGCTTGCGCTGCGTCGTTCCGCAAGGGCAATTGCTTTTGATGATGAACTCGCGATCCCAAGATTCACCTTTCTCGGTGTGACTCGCGAGATGACTTGGCCTCTCGATTGGAGCTGCCAAAAGATCAAGCCTGTCTCGCACCTCTGGCGATTTCAACTGCATTATCAAGATGCACTGTGGAGTCTCACCAAGCCAGGAGATAGCAATTTCCCACTGCTGTGGAAACATGTGACGGATTGGGCTCAGGCTCACCAGTCACCCACACGGACTTCACTCTCTGATGCTTGGCACCCGTTCTGCATCTCTCGGCGACTGGCCAATTGGTTTCAGTGGTGGGCCACTTCGCCGCCACCCGAATCCGAGCGTGCCCAGATTCTTCGGAGTGCAGCGCGACAGGCGGTCTTTTTGCTGGACCATCTTGAGTGGGATCTGCGGGGTAATCACCTGCTGTTTAACCTGTGGGCTATCGCGCTCGCGGGGACATTTTTCGACGGCCCATTGGGTGAGCGACTCCACTCCGTGATTGACTCTTATCTCCCGGGGCAGATCGAAGAGCAGTTGGCTGACGGAGGCGAGCACTTCGAGCGAGCGACGGCCTATCACATCGAGGTGGCTGAGCTGTTCCTCGATCTGCGGGATGTGCTCAAACCCTTTCGGCCACGATTGTCGGCTCAGTGCGGATCAATTGCCTTGCGGATGACCGACCTCATTGTGGGGATCTCGCATCCCGATGGTGATCCGCCGCTGTTCGGTGACTCGACGCTGCATGTGCGCCCGATCCTCGACAGCCTGAAACGCAGTCTCGTGAATTCACTCGACTCGCCGTCGTCATTGCAGGCACGAGCCCGCATGTCTGGTGACTACTGGGTCTGGCGACATGGGGATGACTGCCTGATTTTCGATACTGGTCCGGTCGGAGCGGATGAATTGCCCGCACATGCACATTGCGACCTGCTTGGATTTGAGGCCAGCATCGGCGGACACAAACTGTTTGTCGACTCGGGCGTATCCAGCTATGAGGACGACGATAACCGGCGCTACTGTCGCTCGACTGCGGCTCACAATGCGTTGGAGATTGACGGCGTCAGCCAGTGTGATGTGTGGAGCAAGTTTCGCATGGGCTACCGCGGCCATCCCCAACTTCTCGATGAGGGACATGAAGGGGGCAACTGGTGGTGCCAAGCCAGCCATGATGCCTATCGCCGCCTGAACGTCCCGATCGTGGCGAGGCACTTTGAGTGTCGCGATGACGGCACATGGGCCTGCATGGATGTGCTGTGGGGCAGCGGGCAACACGAATTGGTCTCGCGTCTGCATCTGCATCCGAATGTGACCGTCGTCACTCTGGATTCACCGGCTGTGGCGCTGAAAGTCGGCGAGCAGCAGGTGCGAATCACCTTCGAAGGCAACGATGGGGCCCTGACGACCTCGACGGGTCGCTACTGTCCCGAGTTCGGCCAAGTGCTCCCCTGCACGGTTCTCGAATGGCGACGTCAAACAAAAGTCCCGGCTGTGGTGAAGTGGACACTGACTCGCGAAGCCGCCCGAACTCAGGAGGGATCACAGTCGCCAGACTCACTGAGTCCAGCGGAGCAGCTCCCGCCGAACTCACCAGCCGTTTAGAGCGGTTTCAAGTCCAGTCATGTTCATTTTCGACTCCAACCGTTTCTTTCTTGGTCAAGCTCCTCGCACCTGACTCGGAGAGTCTGGCGACTCTGTTTCGGCCTCTTGCCCTCCCCTCAACCAAAGACACGTCCATGATTCACTTGTGCTGCATCGTCGGGGCTCGCCCGAACTTCATGAAAATGGCGCCGCTGTTGCGGGCGATTGATGCCGATCCCGCATTCCAAGCCACGCTGGTGCATACCGGGCAGCACTACGACCCGAGTCTGTCAGACGTGTTCTTTCAGGAACTCGGCATGCGGACGCCAGATGTCCACCTCAATGTGGGCTCAGGAAAGCAGGGGGAGCAAACGGCCCGCATCCTCGAGGGGATGGAGAAGGTCCTCGAGGCAGGTCCGGGAAAAGGCGAGAAGTTCGATCGCCTCATCGTGGTCGGCGACGTAAACTCCACGATGGCGGCGTCGCTCGCTGCTGCCAAGCTCTGCATTCCGATCGCACACGTCGAGGCTGGTCTCCGCAGCTGGGATCGCACGATGCCAGAGGAGGTCAATCGGCTGGTGACCGATGCCCTCGCTGACCTATTGCTGGTTTCGGAACCCAGCGGTGTCGAGAACTTGAAACGCGAAGGCCACCCCGAATCGAATATCATCTATGTCGGCAACATCATGATCGACACGCTCAAGCTTCAACTGCCGATGGCGCGTGAGCGATCAATCCTGAAAGACCAGGGACTGATTCCGGGAGGCTACGGCGTGGTCACCCTGCACCGTCCGGCCAATGTGGACGAGAAAGAATCGCTCACCCAACTGATCGCGGTCTTCGCAGAAGTCAGCCGGCAGCTCCCGTTGATCTTCCCGATTCACCCACGAACGCGAGCCCGAATTGAGTCGTTCGGACTGAATGGCCAGCTCGAGGCTTCGCCGAATATCCGGCTGTCACCGCCACTCGGATATCTGGATTTTCTGGCTCTGACTTCTCAGGCGAAAGTAGTCGTGACCGATTCGGGCGGTCTGCAGGAGGAATCCACCGTACTGGGCGTTCCCTGCCTGACGATGCGGTCCAACACGGAACGCCCCACGACAGTGACTGTGGGCACCAGTACATTAATTGGAAGTGACTTTGCGATGCTGAGGAAAGAATTCGACAAAGTACTGACTGGGACCTACAAGAGTGGTCACATTCCCGAATTCTGGGACGGGCACACAGCGGGCCGAATCGTGGCCGCCATCCGGCGTCATCACGGCTTGTCGTAAGTCACTCCTCGCGTCCGTGGCAATCTCCGATGGGATCTTCTTCGCCCTGCCATTCACCTCTCTTAGAACCGACGCCACGGACTCGTCATACGAGACTCTGGTGGCGATGGATCGCGAGCGCACTCGCATTCATCGGCTGTTGCTGGTTGTCGGCGAGGTGGTACGGTCAGTGGTTGTCGTCAGATCGGTTGCCGGTGATTGGGCCAGCGGATTGCGTCTTAACCCTGAGCGGCTTCGAACAGAACAAACACTCCGTCCGCTGGCTCTCGCAGGGGCTCGTCCGTGAAATCTGGATTGTCCGTGTGAAGGATTCTCACATGGTGAAACTCGGGATGATTGAACGTGGATCGGACGTCAGAGTCCGAGAGTTACTCAAGTCCGGAGTCGCGGAATCTCGAATTCGCGTCCTGCGAGTCGAGTCCACGGAATCTGAAATTCCCAAACTGCTGCAAGAGATTGGCGAAGCGTCTGATCTTTTTACGGCCAATCAAGTCGTGATTTCCTGCATGACGCTAGAGCCGAGGTTTCTCAGGCAGATTGCCGATGCATCTCTCCCTCAGCACCAAGCGAGCCGCCTGAGATTCGTGGCGTTGCCACACGACGAATACACCGCAACGTGTTGGTGGCTGAGTCGGAGCGGCTGGAAAGCAGTGTATCAATCGAGCTTAGAGATTCTCGGAAACGCCTGTTATGGGCCCACATCCGGTTTTGATTCTTCCGACTGGAACCCCGACGAGTGGGAAACACAGACATTTCCAAACACCACCCCCGCCCTCCCCTGAAACGACGAGGGCATCTGTGGTGGAGTCTGGGAGCGGGACTGGTTCTGGCATTCGGCATCGGCTGGTTGACCCGACTCAGCTGGCTTCCCCTACTCGGGACGAGCCTCGAAGTCAGTGACCCTTTACGGCACGCTTCAGCCGTCTTGATCCTTCCCGGCAGCGAGAATACGCGTCCATTTGTGGCGGCGGGGTTAATCAAGGCGGGTTACGCCGATCTTGCGCTCGTTCCGGAAACCCGGGCAAACCCTGACGTTCATGAGGGTTCAGAGCTCTCCACTTCCGAATTGACCCGTCAGATATTACTTCGACGTGGAATTCCTGAGAGGAAAATTGTTACTCTGGAAGGCTCGAGCGACAGTACAATCGGAGATGCCATGGCCTTGAATCGCTATTTTCAGCAATTCGGGGAATCTGACATCATCATTGTGACGAATGCGTATCATTCGAGGCGGGCGCAGTGGACTTTTCGGCATGTTCTCCCAGAACATCAAACCCGATTGCGGTTCTATTCCGGACCCAATGAGTTTGACGTTCGAAGGTGGTGGACCAGCCGAAAAGGTTGTCGAGTCGTGTTGTCCGAATGGCTGAAGTTCGCGTTTTATCTCACGTATCATGGTCATGGATGGCTGTGGTGTGTGGTTTCGGCCACAGTCGGGGGAACTCTTGTGTTCTCCCGCCGCTTTATCCAGGGATCTGAAAATGTCGGAATTCGTGCGTCAGAACAGCCCGACACCGGAAGTGGAGGAACCAGGATTTGACTTCCTGGGTTTCCTCTGGAGGCGATCCTGGCTGGCCGTGTTCTTTGGCACCATCGGAGCTGCTGCCGCCTACTATTACTACCTGCAACAGCCGGTTCGATACAAAGCCCGTTCGCAGGTCCTGGTCATCAAACAGCAGGCCAACCTGCCCGTGTCCTCTGTCAATGGATTTGACGCGTCAGGACAGCGCGATCCACTGGAGAACGACGCTCGGATGATTATGAGTGAGGGGATCGTGGGGCCGGCCATTCAGGCTGGCAAGCTCAACGAGCTCAACAGCTTGACGGGCTCTTCAAACCTTGTCCAGGCAATTTTGCAGGACCTCTCCGTTGATCGCCCCTCCATTAATGGTGACTTTCTCGAGATCTCCTACCGCGGATCAGACCCCGAAGACTGTGCCAAAGTCGTCAATGCTGTCGTCGCCAGCTACGACCAGCAGCTGAAAAAAGCCTACGCTGACGTCAGCACCGTGACAGCGAACCTCTTGAATAGTGCCAAAGAAGAATGGCAAAAGAATCTGAAGAAGAGTGAGGATGAGTATGCCGAATTCCGTAAGACGGCCTCATTGCTCTATGTCGGAAACTCGGTCACCAGCGTCAGCCAAAACCGCATGGCAGACATCGAAAGCCAGAGATCCAAAGTCTTAATCGCACAGACCGGGGTTCAAGCACAACTCGACTCAATCCAAAAGGCGATCAATCGAGGGGGCAGTCGCGAAGCCGTCATGCTCATGGTCGAAGCCTTCTCGGAGCAAAACAACAAAGATAGCCAAGCCGCCACGACCAGCCCCACCATCCTGGCAGCCAGGGAACTGTTTTCGATGCAGCTGGAAGAAGCTCTCTTGCTGGAAGAAGTCGGTCCCGATCACCCCAAAGTGAAACAAATTCGCAAGCGGATCGATCTGACTCGGAGTTTCTTGCAGGAACAGTCCAATGCAGAAGGTGCCGTCATACCCGCCGAGACAAAGAACAAGGACTTTCTGGCGATCTACATTGAATCACTGCAACAACAACTCCAAGCAGGAGCTGAGCAACTCAGCCAGCTCAATGCACTGTTTGAGCGAGAAGCTGAGACATCCAAAAAACAAACCGATTTCCAGATCAATGACCGGCGATTGCAAAACGAGATTGCAATCAGCCAACAAGCGTTTAACACGATTTTTGACCGTCTCAAGGACGTCGATTTGGCCACCAAAGGCGGTCAGTACAGTACTCAAGTGATGTCACCCGCCACTCGGGGAGTTCAGTTTGAGCCAGTGTTCTCCAAGACGATCATACTAGGAACCGTCATCGGAGCACTCTCCGGGTTGTTACTGGGCTTCCTCGTCGAATCTGCGGATAAGAGTTTTCGTACTCCGAACGAAATCAGTCAGACATTGCATCTCCCGCTCATCGGGATCAGCCCGCAATTTCAACTTGGACGAAATAACAAAGACAGCCTGATCGCCCCCGTGATCGTGACCATCCATCGCCCGCGCTCGCAATCAGCGGAGGCTTTTCGAGGATTACGGACACATCTCCTGGCCGCAACACGGGGCGATGACACGCACAAGGTGTTGCTCGTCACCAGCCCTGAACCAGGTGACGGGAAATCGACCATTTCGGGAAACCTCGCAGTGACCTTGGCACAATCGGGCAGATCCGTTCTGCTGATTGACGCTGACATGCGACGGCCCACAATTAACGCACTGTTTGGCCTCAAACGAGAGTCTGGCTTATCGGATCTGCTGGACGACAGTGCCAGCGAAGTCGACGACATGATCAAGACGATCAGCTTCGAAGGCAACACGCTTCATGTCATGACCTCCGGAGTCTGCCCGACGGACCCCGGAGAGCGTCTGTTGTCGAGTCGCTTTGATGAGTTGCTGATGGAACTCCGGAAGAAATTTGAATGGATCATCATCGACTCACCACCCGTCCTCGCTGTAACTGATTCGGCGACCATGTCTCGACTGGCTGACGGAGTCATACTCGTCGTCCGGATGAATGGCCGAACTCGCATGGCAGCCGTGCGTGCCGCTGAGTCACTGCACACTTTGGGAGCCAAGATGCTGGGTGTCATCGCGAACGGAATCGATCCCACGAGACATAGCGGATATGGATATCAGTACGGCGTGTATGGGGCCGGGAGTAAGGCCTCTAAATACTACGCAGAGAGTTCGGACGGACGGTAAGCGAACTGGGTATTCGTTGACTTCGAGTAGTTGTCTGCGCTAACCGAGGTTCGATCTTCGTTCTCCCTTCGGGGCATCTTCGATCGCAGACAGACCCTGCTGATCTGATCCGGATCAAAACGCCAAAGCGGCGATCGTGAAGCCACGATCGCCGCTTTGTTTTCGAATACTCAAAGACGGGACTAAGCCGCAGCCCGGTGAAGCGAACGCAACAGGCGTTCAAACTCCTCGTTGCTCGAAAACGGGATCATGATCGTCCCGCTGTCCTTCGTCTTCAACTTGATTTCCACTGATGTGCCCAGCAGGTTCCGCAGTTGCTCTTCCAGTGACGCGAGATGCGGCGTGCGATCGTTCTCGGCACGAGCTTGATCCATCGAGAGGACATGCGGCGCCTCGACGGGGGCTGTCTGTATTTCGCAATTGTCCGGGGCACCGGAGTCCGCAGTGTACACTTGAGAGACTGGAGCGTAGTCTTGCGCTGCTTCCTGAGCAACAACAGGCTGCGAAATCAGAGCTTGCTCTTCGGCCACTGGAGCGGGCTTCTCGCGGCCCAGCATCTGCCGGACGGTGGCTTCCGTTTGACGAACCGAGAGCTGCTCTGCCTGGATGCGTCCACACAGCGCGAGTTGATCGGCCTCGGGCAGTGGAAGCAATGATCGCGCATGTCCCGAGCTGATCTTTCCTGATGCCAGAGCGTTCCGCACGGGTTCCGTCAGTTCCAACAGCCGCAGGATGTTGCTGACCGCCGAGCGGCTCATGCTCAGCTGCTTGCCGAGTTCTTCGATCGAACAGTGAAAGTGGTCGAGGTACTGGCGAAAAGCTTGGGCCTTCTCGATATCGCTCAGATCCTTTCGCTTCAAGTTTTCTTCCAGCGCATAATCAAACGCAGTCTGGTCAATGACATCTACGACCCGGCAGGGGATATGGGTCAGCCCAGCCCGCTGCGAGGCCAGCCAGCGGCGCTCTCCCGCGATCAGCTGGTACGCACCATCGAACTCGCGCACCAGAATTGGCTGCAACACGCCGTGCTCGCGGATACTGTCCGACAGCTCGTTGAGATCTTCGGGATTGAAGTCTTTACGGGGCTGGAATGGATTTCGAGCAATCTCAGCGACCGGGATATTCCGCAACTCAGCTGCAGCCGGTTCGGACTCGGAAAACGCGGGGCCTGAGCCGAGCATGGCACTTAAGCCGCGACCCAGACGACGACGGGGAGCATCAGGGGTGGACAAATCAGACATGAACCAAGCCTCCGGGAAACATCATAACCGCCCAGCGCGCGGGCCGGACATTGCTCCCCTTATCTCGACCACATCGGAGGGTGGACTGTAGCGACAGTGCCGAAGGAACTGCCCACGCCGGTCAGGAGTGCAAGGTCAGTGAAACGGGTGAGGCGTGGCAAGTTGGAGTACCCGTACCTGCGCGTTCGTGAATTCCGGTCTGCGTTTCAAAGTTCGACTCAAGTCGACGCAGATTGATTGCGAACGGCCTTTCGCAAAGCCGCCACAGTCCAGACCACCGGGTAGAGTGATTCGTAGTACCAGAGTTTGGCGAAGTAAAACCCGATCGGAGAGGGGGTCGTCCAGGTGCCGTCCCCGGCGGGGAATCGAGAATCTCCGATTTCTCGATAAGATCGTGTAAGGTCTAAACGCTTTTATTGGTAGCGATGAAAAAGACTTCCATTGTGGCACCGGGGCAGATTCACCTCTCTCGGACTGCGCGTCACTTCGGCGCGGAAGCAGAGTCGTTCGAAGGACTGTGGAAATGATGCGAATCTCTTTCAAAACTTGGTCGATCCTCGCGATCGGCACCCTGACCGCGTTGGCAGCGCTGTCGGTCGTCAACTTCAATCCCAGCACGGTGCAGGGACAAGATCCCGGAAAATCGGAAGGGCGGAACAGGTCTGAACGCCAAGCGACAGGACATGAGCCACTCAAGCGAATCGACATTGCGGATATCTTCGGTGACATTCGGGGAGGAGATTTCGTCACTCGCCGGAACAAACTGATCGAGTCTATGAAACCAATGCCCTCTCCGGATGCTGCCCGAGCGATGCTCGACAAGGTCAATGTCCCTTCGGTGCGAGTGGTGCCCTCCTTTTCCAGCGCTTACGACCTGACATCCATGGGACTGGGCAAGGGGGTGTACCTCCCCATCGACTTGAGATCACGCAACTCGGTCTATGAGATCTTGCCGAGACAATCGTTGGTACTGGGCATGTTCGTCACAGACCAGGGGATCTATCTGAGACGAGTAACATCTCTGGGGGACGGCCCCGTTGAGGAGGGCAGTCCCATGCGAATCGAGATCGTCGATAACAATGGTCAGGCGAGAAAGTCTGCCGATGGCAAACTGGTCATCAAGGACCGGACGATTGGACACGGATATATCGAATGTGATGACAAAGATATGAGCAAGGCTTCGACGTGGTGGGGGTGGAGTTTCTATGCGGAGGTCGACGCCGCCAAGTAAATCGGAGTGCGATTGGAGTGTATGGCGAGATTGGCGGGAGAATAGTTTTCGTGTGAGTCTGTGGCGATCCAATCGCCAGTCGAGAGGAGGCTGTTCCAGTGAAATACCTGGAGCAGCCTCTTTGTTTTTACTGCGGCTCGACATCGAACGGTCAGAATTGAATCACTCGTTGAGCGGCCTTGCGGAGAGCGGCGACCGTCCAGACGGTGGGGTAGAGCGACTCGTAATACCAGAGTTTGGCGAAGTAAAACCCGATCGGAGAGGGGGTCGTCCAGGTGCCGTCTTCAACCCGCGCGATCAGCCACTCGATGCCACGCGTGAGGGGATCGTTGAGGGTTGAGGGTTGAGCGTTGAGCGTTGCCCCCTCTGGCTCCCCTCTCCCCTTGGGAGAGGGGCTGGGGGTGAGGGTCTGCGGAGCGTCCAGCAGCGCATCCAGCGCGAGCGCCGTCTCTTCCACCGTCGACGGTGCCCCAGCGTCCCCGCCCCAGCCGCCATCGGGGTTCTGCACCGACCGCAGCCACTTTGCCCCCCGACAGGCGTGATCGTTCCACCGGTTGCAATCGCGAAACGCTCTCAAGACTCGCGATGTGCCGTACACCGGGTTCTCGTCGTTGAGCACATGCTGGTTCCCGAACCACAGCGGGAGCCAAGAGCCGTTCGGGCGTTGAACTCGTTCCAGGAAAACAAAGCCCCTCATCAGAGCAGCATACTTGGGAAAATGTCCTGGCTGATTCTCAATAAACCATGATTCCAGATCGCCATCTCGCGGATACGGATCGAGTTGAGAACAGATCGCTCGCAGGCAATGAGCGGTGATATCCGGTGAACTGCGATCAAAGGGCAGCGTCCCCCAACCTCGACAGAATGTCGGGAATCCACCATCGCGGTTTTGGAGAGCCAGCAACCAGAAGATTCCATTCTCCGCAGCCGCATTGCAGGCGGAATTCGCCACGGAGGCACGGAGGCACGGAGATGATGGGGAGATCGGTAGGGAGCTAGCCGCCGGTTCCGAAGGTTGGAATGGAGTTGAAGAACAGGCGGGGATCGCGGTGCTGCCGCCATCAACTTCCTGGCCATTGAGATGTGTTACTTGCGAGCTTCCTCTCCGTGCCTCCGTGCCTCCGTGGTGAATTTCGTCCTCTTGGCACCCCCGACTCACCTCGGAGGTTCGCTGCAACTTCCCCAAAGCCAAGATCGCTCCCGGCGTGTCATCCGCATCGGGCACGCCGCCCGGCAAATCAGTCCATGCCCACCCGCCTGGTGCGGCGTTCGTATACGGATGTGTGACCTGGTATTGCTGATCGAGAAGCCACTTCAGAATCTGCGGTCGCCCCTCTTCCGGGAGATCATCCCCCAACGCATTCACCGCCAGAGTCGTCACCCATGTGGCCAAGTTCGTATCGATCGGCCAGCTGCCATCTGGGCGGACCGACTTCACAAGGAAGTCAACTCCTCGCTGCACGACGGGGTGGTCCGTCAGCCCCATCGCGGCGAGACTCATACAGACGAAGCTCGTCAGTGGAGCCGCTTCGAGGAATCCACCGTGTGGTGGTTGAATCTTTTCCAGTACCGCCAAGCTGCGATCACGAGCGAGCCAGCGGAGCGACCGGGTGATCGGGTTCCACGTCTTCCCGTAGAAGTGCCGAACTTGCCCGATCGCAATCAGCGCGGGCAGCGCATAACTCACCACCGGGAACTTCGCAGCTGCGTACCAGCTGGCCGGGATGCAGGCGAGTTCAAACGGCAGGCGAGGGACTTTCGTCCACGGCACCAGTCCCGCCAATGCGCAGTGAGTCAGAATGGGGACGGAGAAAGTTTTGTCCTTGCCGTACCGAGCAATCAGGGCCGGGATACCGCCCGCTTTTTCGACATACCCAGCTGCACGCTGGATGGACTGTTCCCGCGTGACGATGTCGCCCTGGATGAGGGTCGTGAGACTCGCATCCGATACTTGACGGGTCGCGACCAAGGTCGCATGACACAGCATCGTCGTCGAGATATTGCTGAAACTTTTGTCTGTATCGCCCCAGCCGCCATCTGCATTTTGATGAGCGATGAGCCACGCCGATCCACGCTCGATCAGCGAGCGGATGACATCGGTGGGTCGCACGGCGGATGAGCGACTCGATTGGCTGGCGTCAGTGGGATGATGGCGAGAAAATTGATGCAGCGCCATCACTGCTGTGGCGGTCGACAAAGCAGATGTCGAGAGTTCACCCACCCAATGCCCGGCAGAGTTTCGCCGGGCGAGCAGATGCTCCACGGCAGCGTCACAGGCCCGAAGCAACCGGTCGCCATTCACGGTGCTTTCGCATCAACCATTCGGCAGAACAGCATCCGTCCGGCGCTGTTTTGCAGGACGCTGGTGACCACGGTATCGATCTCGTTGCCGACCTCTTTGGATCCCGCTTCTACGACGACCATCGTACCGTCGTCCAAATAGCCGACGCCCTGGTTGTACCCTTCACCTTCTTTGATGACCTTGATCCGCACGGCTTCGCCGGGAATAAAGCGAGGCTTCAGGGCGTTCGCGACATCATTCAGATTGACGACCTGAATCCCCTGGATCGAAGCCAGCTTATTCAGATTGAGATCGTTGGTCACCAACCGACCATTGAACTGTTTGCAGGTTTCGATCAA
>JAYWHX010000131.1:0-38808 GCA_043777375.1 Planctomycetota bacterium
CGGACGTGACTGAACCCGCCGCACGGCTCGGACTCGTGGATGAAACCTCGTCGATGAAACCACAGTCCGGCACGTTCACAAATCTCCCTGGACCACGGGTATCACTCACCGCAAGTGATCGATGCCCCCGAGTCCCCGATCGGTGCATGGGCGGCAGGTCTGCTTCCGAGAAGGACAGCCCCGACCACCCCCTCGAACGGCGATCCCGATCACCATCAACAGCCCTCGAAAACCAGCCACGAACCGATCACCAGACGGCAGAAACGCGAGCACGACAACGCAACCTCAGAAGACCCCTCCGAATCAAAAGCATTTTCGAGGAAAAGGGGCCTTCCCGCCCCTCCTACGTCTTGACTTCGGACTTCCTATAGGTGCCACCCATTTCACTTATCTTCAGGTTGCTGGGCCTTTACGGTCGTGCCACCCGACCCGTTCGTGTCAGTAACATATTCAGGCAGAGCCACGATAAAACTGGCACTTTAAGATTCCTGATACATTTTATTCTTTGACACATTTTACTCTTTCACATTTTATTATTTCACATTTTATTCTTTTCGACCCTGCGGCTTCATGGGCGGGCCTCCTCACCAGCCTCTTTCGGTGGTACAGAAACGTATATCTCCACTATACAATTCCAAGGCCTATCATTCAGCATTGACTGTCGCACTTCGCAGGACATCTCGGACTTGCATTCACTCATTCCTGTTTGCAACACTGACGAATGCAGGGGATCAGTGTATTTCCCAGAATCGTACCATGCTAAAATCTTCCCGGTCGGAAGCTTGACAAGCTTGCAAATCGCAATGGCCATGTCCACAGCCTCGTGTATGTCAGCTGGGTTGGTAAGCAGTGAGACCGACGCATTGCCATATCCATTGTCGTCGAGTGTCACCAAGTCGCACTTCAAGGCTACCTCAGCGTCATGACACCTGACTTTGACCGTGATTGGTTCCAAATGATTCTCATACAAAACTCGCACGCCACCGACCCATTCGCCGTTCTCATTCTCTCTATACTGTAAAAGTAAATCTTTGACTCCACCGACGTTTATAACAAGCGATGGCATGCGATTGACTTTCGTGTCTGCGGGAGTGCAACCCAGAACGAGAAATAGAGTCCATACGAGACGCCTCACGGGGCACCTCCGTCCAGAGGAGGGGCGATCAAAGAGTCGAAATTGGGTAGTTCGAAATCGGACAGTTCATTCCCCAAGCCACTTTGGGCGGCTTTCCTTCGCTGTTCGGGTGTGGCGGGGTGGCCCAGACGCTGCTTTGAGCGTCTGGGTGACGTAGGAACAGGAGGTACGTACTGGCCACATTGCATCAGTCCACCCACTGGATCGGAATTCCCACTGTTGGCCCTCAAGATACCATCTCGCCGAACCCCACCGCCACTGCGTTGGCGTCTCGACCAGGCCCGCTCGCACGGGATTCAAGTGCATATAGTTCAGCTTCTCTTCGATCTTGGCTGTCGTGTAGATCTCGAACGAATAGAACCGCACCTGCCAGATGGGATCAGTCTTGGGAAACTTCGATACATACTCCGGCATCGAACAAAACAAAAACTCCTTGATCGCTTTCGAACTCCGCCCTTTCCATTGATGCATGAACCGGCTCAGCTGTCCGGTCTTGGGGAACCAGATCAGAGCATGCACATGGTCGGGCATAATAACGAACCCGATGCAGCGAGCATCGAACTTGAGCAGTTCATCGGTCAGGATACCGAGCAAGATTCGCTTCGGTTGATCGTGATCCTGCAACCGGCGACGGTGGTAACAGGAGAATGTAATGAAGTGAACATACAGGCCGTCATCCACCCGACGGAGCTTGGTCATGTGGCTGATTCTCCGAATCGCCCGGTTACCCGTCAAGCCTCTTGTTGCTCTGCAACCCAGACATCCAAAGCGATGTCTGGGCCACCCCGCGGCATTGATGCTTCCTCGTCAATCGACTGCTTATCACGGCTGGATGGTCACCCAGATTCTAAACCAACTCGCGCATTGGCTTCACGTCCTGATCGACCAGATACTGCGGGGTGCCTGCCTGGTCGAAGACGCGGACGTTCTCGACATCGATCCCCGCGTTTTTGTAGAGGGTTGCGAAGACTTCTTGAAACTTCACCGGGCGGTCAATGGGGAATTCGCCGTTCTTGTTTGTGCGTCCCACGACCTGACCGGTTCGCATGCCGCCGCCAGCCATGACAGCGCAGTTCGCCTGCGGCCAGTGGTCGCGGCTGTTCATACTGTTGATGCGCGGGGTGCGACCGAATTCGCCCCACAGGACGACGGAGACATCGCGGTCGAGGCCGCGCTCGTGCAGGTCGGTGACGAGTGTGGCCAATGCCTGATCGAGTTTCGGGAACTCTTCGCGGGACTTGATGAAGTTCATCCCGTCGCCGCCGTGCCAATCCCAGCGGCTGTAGTTCATCGAGACGAACCTCGCCCCAGCTTCCACCAACCGGCGGGCGACGCAGAAATTCTCGACCATCTGCGGAGCGCCATCGCGCTGGAACATTTCGTCGCTCTGGCCGTAGCGAGCCACGACCTGCGGGTCTTCCTTCGACAGGTCGAGAGCATCGGCCAGCTTGGAACTGGTCAGGATCCCCATCGCCTTCTGCACCGAGACATCGACGCCTTCCATTGTGCCGTGTGTGTCGAAGCCTCGCTTGAGCGAATCGAGTGCCCCGCGCAGCTGTACTCGATCTTGCAAGTGCTCGAGCGTGACCCCTTGCAGGACCATGCCTTCGTTGGAACTGCGCGCGGTGCGACCGAGGACGTTGAACGGGGCGTGCGAGACCCCCACGAACCCGCCATCACCGGGTTGTCCCCACGGGCCAATCGGGTACATCAGGCCCACATGTGAGGGAATGGCTGGACTGACCGGACCGAGTTGCTGCGAGACCCACGCTCCGGCAGACGGCCACCCACCCGGCGGCTGGCGGTCGCCCATTTTGCGACCGGTCATGCACTGATACGCATGATGTGCCCCATCCGAATCAGACAGCCCGCGCACGAGGACGAACTTGTCCATCATCTGCGCGATCTTCGGGAACAGCTCGCAAATCTCGATGCCCGGAACGTTCGTCTGAATCGGGTTAAACTCGCCACGCACCTCACGCGGGGCATCGGGCTTCAGATCCCACATGTCCATGTGAGACGGTCCGCCAGGCAGATAGATATTGATGATCGCCTTGTGCGAGCGTTCCGCCGGGTTCGCCTGAAGCACAGACGACAGACCCAGCCCACCCAATGCGAACCCGCCGACGGTGAGGAACCCACGCCGGGAGATGCCGTCACAAAAACCAGACCGGGGAAATGTTAGTTGGCCAAGGATCGTCAGCATGCTCTGGTCCCACGGCGAAGGTCGTTCTGGCAGGAAGTTGTGCTAAGTCTCGCTACTATCTCATCGGCTCGACAAGACCCATCAATATAACCTGATCGGACTGCCGGAGGCAATTCGGATGTGTGAAAGTTGAATATTTTACTGATGCATAAAAGCCCAGTGGCGATCACCACTGGGCTTTCAAGATGCGTCGCGATGCCAGTGTATGATCAAATCTTGTGGTACTCGCGATACCACTTCACGAACCGTTCGACGCCGACTTCGATCGGTGTGGCAGGCTTGAAGCCGACATCGCGGATCAGGTCATCGACGTTGGCGAAGGTCGCGGGCACATCGCCCGGCTGCATCGGCAGCATATTCTTGACGGCTTTCATCCCGAGGCACTTCTCCAGCGTCTCGATCAGGTACATCAGTTCCACCGGCTCGTTGTTGCCGATGTTGTAGACGCGGTAGGGTCCGCCGCCGGTACCAGGGTCGGGCGTGGCACCGGTCCAGTCGGGGTTCGGCTGGGCGGTGTGGTCGCTGGTGCGGATCACCCCTTCGACAATGTCATCGACGTACGTGAAGTCCCGCCGCATCACACCATTGTTGAAAACATCAATCGGACGCCCTTCGAGAATCGCCTTCGTGAACAGAAACAGGGCCATGTCGGGTCGGCCCCACGGGCCATACACTGTGAAGAACCGCAGCCCCGTGGTCGGCAGCTTGAAGAGATGGCTATACGTGTGGGCCATCAGCTCGTTCGCCTTCTTCGAGGCGGCGTACAGGCTGAGCGGGTGGTCGACGTTGTCGTGGATCGAAAACGGCATTGTCGTGTTGGCCCCGTAGACCGAGCTCGACGAGGCATAGGTCAGGTGTTCGACGTTGTTGTGGCGACACCCTTCCAGGATGTTGACGAAGCCGACCAGATTGCTGCTGACGTACGCTTGGGGATTCTGGAGCGAGTACCGCACTCCGGCCTGAGCTGCCAAGTTCACGACCTTGTTGAACTTGTACTTCGCAAAGAGAGCCTTCATCCCCGGCTCGTCGGACAGGTCCAGATGCTCGAACGTGAATCCCTTCTTCGGGGTCAGCCGCGCGAGCCGGTCCTTCTTGAGTTGGACCGAGTAGTAGTCGTTCAGGCTATCGAGCCCCACGACTTCATCGCCACGATCAACCAGACGGTGCGAAAGATGCGAGCCGATAAAGCCAGCTGCGCCAGTGACGAGAATGCGAGCCATGATGTGAACCTCCGTGTGAATCTCTGAAGATTATTCACCACGGAGGCACGGAGGCACGGAGAAAAGCAGGAACCGCGATGGATTGTTGTCTTGATTGCGGGATGACGAGATGGGGAACGCCGAGGGAATTCCCCCGACGAGACACCACCTGTTCATGCCACGAGAGAGTCCCTCTGGTGCTTCTTCTCCGTGCCTCCGTGCCTCCGTGGTAAATATGATCTGCTTGAATGAACCCGCCTGTGACTACTTGCCGAACTGGGTGGCCTTGTAGTACTCGATGGTCTTCGTCAGCCCAGTCTTGAGATCAACCTTCGGCTCCCAGCCGAGAACCGCTCGGGCCTTGGTAATGTCCGGGCAGCGCTGTTTGGGGTCGTCTTTCGGCAGGTCAACATTGATCAGCTTGGACTTGGAACCGGTGAGCGCGATGACCTCCTGGGCGAGTTCGATCATCGTGTTCTCGACCGGGTTGCCGATGTTAATCGGGCCAATCTCTTTGTCTTGATCCATCAGCTTGATCATTCCGTCAATGTTGTCGCTGACGTAACAGAACGACCGGGTCTGCTTGCCATCGCCGTACAGTGTGATCGGCTCGTTCCGCAGGGCCTGCATGATGAAGTTCGACACCACACGGCCATCGTTCGGGTCCATCTTCGGCCCATACGTGTTGAAAATTCGCATGATCCGCACCGCGACCCCGTTGGCCAGGTGGTAGTTCATGCACAGCGATTCGGCGACGCGCTTGCCCTCGTCGTAACAGCTGCGCGGACCGAGGGGATTGACGTTGCCCCAGTAGTCTTCCTTCTGTGGATGAACTTCGGGGTCGCCGTAGACTTCGCTGGTGGAGGTATGCAGGATGCGGGCCCGGCAGCGTTTCGCGAGGCCCAGGACGTTGATCATTCCGATCGTCGAAGTCTTGATCGTCTTGATCGGGTTGTATTGGTACGCGACTGGAGAGGCCGGGCAGGCGAGATTGTAGATCTGCTCACACTCGACCTTTATGGGGTCGACGATGTCGTGCCGGATGAGCTCGAACTTCGGGTTCCCAATCAGGTGCGCGATGTTCTCCTTGCGGCCCGAGAAGAAGTTGTCGAGGCAAATCACGGTGTCGCCCCGTGCGATCAAACGATCGCACAAGTGACTGCCGAGGAAGCCAGCACCGCCGGTGACGAGAATTTGCATGAGATGTTGACTGGTGAGAGGTGAGTTGTGAGTTGTGAGTTGTGAGTTGTGAGTTGTGAGTTGTGAGTTGTGAGTTGTGAGTGGATCGCTCGGTAGAATCTCTGTTTCGCTACGACGCGAAGGCTCTGCGAGCGGAGTGCGTTTTCTGAGAGTTAACACTCTCAGTGAACGTTTTCCGACGCATCCGCGTGGAACCATTCCACGGTTTGTCGCAGACCAGTAACAAAGTCGACGTGAGGTCGCCAACCCCAGTCCTGCGCGGCGCGGCTGGCGTCCAGAAGATTCGACCGCAAATCGCCGGCTCGGGCGGGACCGCGTCCGAGTTCCGGCACTTTTTTCCGGTCGCCAACGAGGCGGATGCACTCGGTATGAATCGCCTCGCCGATCTGATTCGTGTCAACCGCGATGCCGGTTCCGATGTTGAACGGGCGGAACGGCTCAATCGTCGGACGGGTCAGGGCACATAGATTCGCAGCTGCGACGTCGGTCACATAGACGTAATCGCGGATGTATTTTCCGTCGCCGTTGATCGTCGCCGACTCGCCTCGCAACAGTCGCTGGCAGAAGATCGCGACGACGCCGGCCTCTCCATGTGGGTTCTGTCGAGGTCCAAAGACATTCGAGTACCGCAGCGCGACGCACTGCATCGGAGTGGTCTGCGAGTAGAACTTCAGATACCGCTCTCCGACCCACTTGCTGATCCCATATGGCGACACCGGATCAGCGGGGTGCGTCTCGGGTGCGGGTTCATAGACATCGCCGTAGAGCACTCCGCCGGACGACGCAAACACGAACCGCTCAACGCCCGTGCGATCCGCAGCTCGCAGAACCGACAGCAGGCCCATCACATTCACTTCCGCGTCGAAGTACGGCTCACGCACGGACAGGCTGACCGACATCTGGGCTGCTTGATGCGTGACCGCTTGCGGCCGCACCTGCTCAAAGACCTTGAGCACATCCTCCGCGTTCCGAACATCGACCTCATGCAGCGGGACGCCAGCGGGCAGATTGCGACGGTCGCCCGTCGACAGGTTGTCGATCACATGCGGCTCATGCCCTCCCGAGAGCAACTGCTCGACGATGTGGCTGCCAATGAATCCGGCTCCGCCGGTAACGATCACGCGCATGACTTTCAGGGCCTGAAAAGTGTCCAACGGACTCGATGTGAGTGAATGAGTCGCAGTAGAGCAATCGAGAGACCGCAGGGTCAACTGCAACTCATGATCCCAACAACTCCGCGAAGTGGAATCCATCGACCCAGGCAGTCGTCCAGATGTTAGCGAACAGTTGCAAGATCAGCAGTATCCCCCAGGCGGTTGAACGAATCCATTCTTGCGAATCACCTGTCGACGGCGCGGACTCTGTCGACCGGTGGCGTTTGGGAGACATCGAGATGGCTGCGGTCATCACCGGCCACGGGGCCAGAAAAATCCAGAGCCGCGCCGCTTCCCCCATGTTCTTCCCTGAGAGCCACAAGAACGCCCACACACTGATCCAGGCCAGAGTCTGCGAGAAGCTGATGCGCCGCGAGACTCTCTCGCGCAAGGATCGGATCAAACCCACGCCGACCAGGCAGGCCAGTGGCACTCCCAGCGCGAGAGCCGCTTCCAACGGATTTACGAACAGCCAAGTCCAGTAGCTACGGCTGTTATGGTCGTAGAACATGGCATGGTTTTGGAGATTCTGAAACCAGATACCCACGAGATTGCAGCGTCCCCAGAGCGAGAGTGCTCCGAAGGGAATCAAGAAACCAATCACCGCAGCCATGACAGCTGCGATGTCGTAACGGACCGGACGATCTCGAAACTCCTCACGACGCGCCCAGCGTTCCAGAATTGTCTGGATCACCAACAGCAGCGCAACCGGGGCCAAAGCCAGCGTGAGCATCAGGCCAGTGAAGAACCCCATTCCAGCCAACACGCATCGGCCCCATCGGAGTCGCGACCAGCCGTCCAGCCACAGCCAGCAGCTCGCCGTCCCGATCAGTGGGCACAACAAGTCTGACTTGGGAAAGAACACCAGCAAACTCGGGACCAGAGGCCACAGAGCAGCGGCTCGCCACCCAGCGACCGGTCCGCCCATGCGAGACGCGAGGCGGTAGATCGGCCAGCAGGTGGCCGCCGCAGCTAGTAGAGTCAGCAGCGTTGCCGCCCAGAGGGTCGCTTCCTGAGCCTGCGTCATTGGCTCCTTTTGCGGAGTCGGGTAGTGACGCAGGGACGCGAAGCCGTCGCTCACTCCCGTCGGCTCCGAGGTAATCAATGACTCAGTCAGCCAGGGCGACTGATTCATTGTGAGGAGTCCGCGATACAAGAGCGTCAGTCCTGGCGGATGAGTCCCAAGATGCAAATATCGATCGGGGTTATCACCGCTGGCGATAGAGTCGCGGTAGCTGTGGAGGAATTCTCGCGAGTCGCGAACCTCGAACGCTGCTTGAAAGAAATATCCCTCGGTTCGCTTGTAGTACAGCACTGTCGGTGAACGCGCGATTCCTCGAAAGTCAGGTTGCACGCTGAGCATGCCCAGCAGCCAGACGAATGCCAAGAGGCACTGCCCGGCGATAAGCAGCCGCTCTCCTGCGAGTGATCGTCGAAGCCGAGTTTCGCCCCAGTTCACGATCGCCCAATAGCCAGCACACAGCAGTAGACTTAGCCCCAGTGCCAGTCGGTCGATCTCCTCGAGTGTACGCCGCGCCCAAGTCCACTCTCCCGGAACTCCCAGTGGAATTGTAGGGGTCGCTAGGTACGCCAGCGACGCGAACGTAAGGACTCCGATGACGCCCAGATGCCATCGAGTGAAAGACCCCGTTCTGACGTTCGTGGAGGAAAGATTCGTGGCAGAGGATGTCGGCTCGCTCAATCTCGCAGCCCACACTTTCGCATCAAAGCGGCTGTCGACTCATACGCCTCGCGGACCCAGGCTTCGATCTGATCGGGTTCTGGGCTGTATTCGAGT
The DNA here is from genome assembly GCA_043777375.1 of Planctomycetota bacterium. Taxonomy (GTDB): domain Bacteria; phylum Planctomycetota; class Planctomycetia; order Planctomycetales; family Planctomycetaceae; genus TH-plancto1. The sequence goes on from JAYWHX010000131.1 coordinate 8,693, forward strand.
TCGATCGACATCGCCCCTTGAACCCCGAGATCGCGGATCTGCTCCAGGTACGGCTCGAACTGGACCACTCCGCGCCCGGGTGGCAGGTCGCCATGCTTGACCCCATCGCAGTCCGAAATGTGGACATGAAACGACTTGCCTCGCAGACGTTGCAATTCCTCGGGAGCCACCTTCGCCAAGGCCAGGTGCGAGACATCAATATTCGCCCCCAGCGCGGGGTGCCCGACATCCGTGATGAACCCTGCCATCGATTCCACATCGTTCAGCAGCGAGAGCGGGAACGGCTCCAGCTCGAGTGCGATCTGCAAACCGAGTGATTCGGAATAGTCGGCCAGACGTCGACAGCTCTCCACAGCTGTCCGCCACTGCTCGGTGGGGGGGATCACTTCCTGATTCCAAATGTACTCACCGAGGACAAGCAGCAGGTTCTGCCCGCCGAACTCGTACACCATGTCGAGATACGCCTCGCACCGCTCCAGGTGAAACCGCTGCACGCTGGGATTGAAATCGACTAGCCCCGTCGCGACACAGCAGACCGACACAATCGGCAGCCCCTGTCGGTCGCATTCGCGGCGGATCAGCTGGCGTTCGCGGATATCGATATCGAGCGGGTCCGCGAAGATGTCGATGGAGTCAAAGCCGATCTCCTTCGTCTTGGCGATGCCCCACGCCGTGCCACGTCCGGCCTGTGCCCAAGCCGAGTTAATCAGTCCGAGTTGCATTGTTTGTCCTTCAGAGCATCTGCGTGTCTATTGATCGCACGCGGGCCAAGAGAGTCTTCCCGCCACCCCGCTTGACGGGGTGGTCCCCGCGCTTGTGCGCTATCAGTATCGCACAAGCGCGGGGACCACGGGGACAAGCCCCAGTGGCGGGGAGGTGGTTTCTTCCCGCCTCCCGCCTCCCGCCTCAAGCCTCATCATCCTCGCTGTCGTCTTCCACTTCCATGATCAGGCCCCCGAAATAGTGAGCCGTGGAGTTATGAATCACAGCCAGAAACACTCCAGAAATAAAGCCAAAAACCCCGAAGACCAGGGGGGCCACGAAGAGAGTCATGGCGACCAGGATCACTGCCAGGCTGATCTCGCCGGGCTGATTGGAGAACCCACTCCCGTTTCCAATCAAGTTCAACGCACCGTAGAGCAATCCGAACAGGATACCCACGGGAACACCGATGATGCCCAAGACTTTGCCCGCCGAAACAGAATCGAAGCGATTGACCGTAATGCGTTTGAGCATGTCTGCGGCTCTGAAGGTGAGACTGTCGTAAATGGCAAGGCATATCGTATCACGCGACAGCCTGTACTCGACAGGTCACCAGAAATCGGCGAGCCCGGCTTGAACCGCTGTGTTCATCCCGCAGCACCATCCAATTGGTCCTGGATCTGCCTCAACAGTCCTGCCAGTTTCAATCCGCGCACGGAATTCGTCGCTGCAACGTACGCCACACGCCCCTTCAGGTGAGCCCAGAAATCCGGATGCTCATCCCGATTCTGCACTGCCAAACCGTCGCGAGCACAGTTGTGCAGAATCGCGCGCAGCTGATCGTACTCGTCACGAGGAACATTCAGCCGCTCATTCATGACCAGCCCGGCAGCGCTCTGCCGACCACCGCGCCTCATGGTCCGCGTCTTGTGGTGCCGGATGAAGAATCCCTCGTCGATGGCAATGGCCAGGACGAACTCGCGAAACTTGGCCAGCCCTCGCCCGAACGACTGGTCGCCCGAGAAGATCAAGTCGTCGGCATACCGCGTGTAATTTGCCCCCATTCGTTCTGCGAGTCCGGCTAGACGGCAATCGAGTTTCCAGGCAACAAGGTTCGCAATCACCGGCGAAGTCGGGGCCCCCTGCGGAAGATGCGGCTGCCCGAGGTCGTGGGACAACACTTCGAACGCCTGCTCCCCACACAGGGAGCGGGCTTGTTCCAGAATGGGTTGCGGGACGGTCGCCGTCACGAGCCGGGCGATCAACTGGGCCACCAGCTGCGGGTAGCCGAAATCTCGCAACATCGCCATGACTCGCCCGCGACGGATCGAAGGGAAGAAGTGGCGCAGGTCCATCCGCAGCACGACCTCTTTCCCGACATGCGGCTCCAGGCAACTCGCGACGGACCGGCCCGGTACGAATCCATGTGCTGCGGCATGCGGCGGGATGAATGCGAACAGCTCAGTCAACTTTCGCTGAGCCTGCTTCAACCGCAGTCTAGGAATCTCAAACAACCTGGGGCGTCCCGGACGTGGCATCCAGCGGTAGCGGTAGTGCTCCTTCTCGACTGGGCGGTCGCGGCGTGTCCCCGTCAGCCATCGAAGTTCGGCAGACGAGATCCCGAGCCATTTTGCCAACTCAATGGTAGATGTGATGGATGGCAGATTCCACTTTAGGAATCGGTCATTCACTGGGGCCATACGCGGCACCATTGCTGCAATGAGACTAAACAGTGGCAGCGGATCAAGCTTCCGCAAGACATTAAACAGCCGCCGGTCTTGAAGTAGGCATTGAAACATCTCGCTGCGGTTTGGTGGCTGGCGAGCGGGAAAGTGATAGAAGATTCGTCCCACCAATGGACTCACCCAACGGCTACTCTTCACGACTCCCTGACATGCGGCGAGTACACGATCCTCAGCTCCTCGTAGCGTCCAAGGCCCTGCAAGAAAAATGTCCCCAAGGGTCATCAAACGCAATCTCATCGCCGGAGTGAAAGCCACATTCATCGATGTGCTCGGTCAATCACGGGACGGGGTTGAGGGGCTTCTTGATCGAAAAAGAGGGCGATACGTTCCCACCACACTCGTGATGCGTGAGCAATTTTCCGCAGTCGCGGAATGGAGCTCACGCCGTGCATTCGGACAGGGTGAAACTGCGCCTCGCGGTTGCCGCGAAGGGATGACCGTCCACGAAACAGAGTTCCGCAGGATCATCAGCTGGGACCGTATCGCCCAAAAAGACGATAGCCGGTGCCGCACACGGGCGTCAATCATCCGGTTGTTTCGGAGCAGCCTCAAGGCTGGACTTCAACGCGGATGGCCCGCTCTGCCTTAGTCCTGGTGCGGCTTCCATCCATCCGATTCATCGAACAGCGGCGGCTGGCCTTCGGCGGCGGGTGCCGCTGTGGCAGGAACACTTGCTGGGGTCGTGGTCACAGCGCTGGCGGGGACGACGGTGGCAGCTGTGGACGTAGTCTCGGCGGATGCTGTGACGATGGGACTGGCCGTGGGAGGTGTCAGCGGCCCTTCGACCGTTGGAGCGCCGAGATCTGGAAGGACAACGACGGAAGCAGTGACCGCAGCGGTGGCGGGAGCGGTCTGCACAATCGGAGCCGGGGCGATCGTGATCGCCGAGGCGCTGGGTGTGGGAGCTACAACTGCGGGTGGCGTGGCCGGAACAGGCGTGGTGACAGCTGGGGGAGGCGTCGTCACGGCCAGTGCCGTGGTCTCCTTGGCAGGTTTCGCGATGGCTGTTGCTGGCTTCAGCGTGAGTTCGGCGAGAGCGAGCATGGGGATTTGCTCACCCATCCCATGGCGCTGCGGAGCGCTTTGGTAGACCGACAAGGCCCGTGGAACAATCTCGTTGAGTTTCACGGCTCGACTGTCATCCGCGGGATGAGACGACAGCAGTTCCGGTGTGGAGGATGCCGAAGATTGGCGGATGCGGTCCCAGACACGGGGGGCCTCTTGCGGGTCATAGCCTGCGCGGGCCATCAGCAGCAGTCCGCGAGAATCTGCCTGCGACTCTTCCTCACGAGTGAACGGAAGGTACTCTCCGGAAGCTGATCCCAAGCCATACACATGCTTGACCATCTCCACCTTTTTCGACTCCCGATGGTTGAGTAGGCGAGTCATGGCCCATTCATCCCGATCGGCCAACATCAGTTCGGACAGACGCTGGCTGCCGTGTCGTTGCAGCGCGTGCGCGATCTCGTGCGACATCACGACGGCCAGCCCAGCTTCGTTGGCACAAGCTGGCAGTAGCCCTTCGTACACGCCGACCTTGCCACCGGGTAGGCAGAATGCGTTCTGCGACGATCCACTGAGCAGCGTAAATTCCCACTGGTATTCGGGGCGTTCTGACTCAGCTGCGATGCGATGGCCGATGCGTTCGACCATTTGAGAGAGGTGCGCGTTTTGTGACTTGGGCTCAGTTTGCAGGAGTTCCTGGTAGGCCCTGGCTCCCAGCTCGATCTCCCTGGATTCGGGAAAGGGACTGTCTTGTCCCCAGTCCGCGACGAACATGGATTGGCAACCCGAAAGCCACACAAAGAGCGTGGTGGAGAGCAGCAGCACCGGCCATGAATTGACCGAAGCGGGGCGACCGAATTGGAGTGTGAAGAGAGTCATAGCCACGGCCTCTGGGGAGGGATGCGAGGACCGGTTCGCCAGAGCAGGACGCTCTAACGATCAGGGGTGGGGCCTTGACGCTAGGGCAATTTGGAAGTCGGGGACAAGAGGAACCGCTAGAAACCACTGTTTCAGAGCGGGCAATCGGCAGGAACTGTCGGTTGCGGTGTGAAACAGTCCGCCAGACGAACTCGACGCCCTGAAATGGAATGAACTCCGACATACGCCCGCGCCAATAAAAAAACGCTCGTGTGGCTGGAGGCCACACGAGCGTTCGAGATTCGCAACAACGGCCTATCGGACAGCAACCGCCTTCTTGGGAGCGGGCTTCACCTCGGGCTGCTCGCGGTTCATCAACCAGACCAGTGCCGGGCTGGCGATATAGATCGAGCTGTAGGTTCCGACCACGATGCCGATGGTCAAGCTGAACGCGAAGCCTCGCAGCCCTTCACCTCCGAAGAAGTAGAGGATCGACGAGGTGATGATCGTCGTGACCGAGGTCAGCAAGGTTCGCGACAGGGTTTGGTTGAGGCTGAGGTTGACCATCTCCCAGGTGATCTTCGGGCTCTTGCCCCGCACTTCACGGATACGGTCGAACACGACGATCGTGTCGTTCAACGAGTAACCAATAATGGTCAGGAACGCAGCGATCATGGTCAGATTGATCTTGAAGTCCACCAGAAACAGGGACCGACCAAATGCCGTTTGGCTGAGGTAGGCCCCGACGGTCACAGCTCCGAGGGTGAATGCCACGTCGTGGAACACAGCGATCGTGGCGGCCACACCAAATGTCATCCCGTTAAACCGAAACCACAGGTACGCGGTAATGAAGAGCAGAGCAATGACGATCGCCAACACAGCCCGCACCTGAGTGTCACCGGCCACGGAGGAGGAAAACGTCGTCAATTCTTCGAATTGCGGCTGGCCATTGAGCTTGGCGAGTAAGGCCACAGGCACCTTAGCAGCGTCTTCCGCCGTCACGAGATTGGACAGACGGACTGCGAGGGATGTCGTCTTGGCACCCGGAGCGGCGTTGGCTTCCGCGTTTCGGGATTCGACCAGTTTGTCAGGCTCCTGATACTTCTGGCCCTCTGCACCCATCTCCCGCAGGACCTCGCGAACCGTTTCGGCGAAGGCTGTGGCTGTCAGGGACTGCCCGACCTGGGCAGTAAACTGCTGACCTCCTTCAAAGCCCTTTTCATAATTCAGTCCGGCTTCGTCCAGCTTTTCCGTAGACGGAGGGATCACACTCGATGCCCCCAACTGGAGGGTTTGTTGCAGGAGCTTGAAGGATGACCCTTCGAAGGTGGTGCGCATCTTCTCACGCAACTGGGCTTCGACCTTGAGTCCACCGGCCTTGGCGGCGGCCTCTTCCTGGTCAATGACAGTCCGCATGCGGAACAGTTCAGTAGGCTGTCCCTTCTCGTCTGCCACTTCGAGTCGTTCCAGCGAGACACCCTCACCGAATGACTTGGTGACTTGGGATCGGACCGCTTCAATGTCACTGTTTTGACTTCCGTCGAAGCGGAAAGTAATCATCGCTCCCCCACGGAAATCGATGTCGAGGTTGTCTCGACCGCGGAATGCCACGACGAGCAAACCCAGCAGAATGACAATCTGTGAACCGATGATGAACTGCTTGGTCTTGCCGACGAAGTCGAAATTGGTCTGCTTCACCACGCTGTACATCTTAAGGGTCTTGAGATACCCCGTTCGCTCCAACAGTTCAAAGATCACGCGAGCCACATACACAGTGGTGAACAAGCTGATCACGATTCCGATAAACAGCGTCACAGCGAAGCCCTTCACCTGATCGGTGCCGACATAGTAGAGCACCAGTGCTGAGATGAGCGTCGTGGCGTTGGAGTCGATAATCGTGCCGAGGGCCTTATCGAAGCCATTCTTAATCGCCATACGCATGCTCGAACCCTTGGCGAGTTCTTCTCGCATACGTTCGAAGATCAGCACGTTCGAGTCGACGGCCATCGAGACCGAGAGCACAACCCCTGCGATTCCGGGCAGCGTCAGAGTGGCGTCGATCAAAGCCATGGCAGCCAGCAACAACAGCAAGTTGAATGACAGGCACAGGTCAGCGATCAGACCCGCCTTCAAGTAGTAGCAGGCGGTAATCAGGAACACTGCGACCATCGAAAACAGAGTGGCTCGAAGGCCAGTCGCCCGGATGTCCTCGCCCAGTAGTGGCGAAATCGTAAACTCGTTGGCAGGTTCCTTGATCAGGGGCACCGACAGTGCCCCGGCATTCAACACCGTGATGAGTTCGTCAATTTCCGCCTGCGAAAACTGTCCGGAGATCTGCCCATTCCCATTGATTTTATTGTTGATCGTCGGGGCAGAGTGGATTTCGTCGTTCAACAAAATTGCCAACTGGGTCTTGAAGCCGTTTCCACCCTCCCGAGGCATATGGGCTCCGGTCAGCTGACCGAAGAGGGCTCCGCCGCGACTGTTAAACTGGAAGGAGACGGTCGGTGCCCCTCCCTCACCCGTATCTTGACGAGTGTTGACGAGGTCTTTGCCGGTGATGCGGTGATCTTCTCGCGGCTCACACACGATCAGGAATTCAGTGATCTGCTTCCCATTTCGTTCGAACGTGCGGGTTTTGGCTGTTCCGCTATTCGATCCCACATCTTTATATTCCGACGATTGGTGGACCTTGCCTGGCTCTCGCCACTTGGCGATTAACTCGTTCTTGGAGTTGTAGATTTCGCGGGCGCCGGTCCCCTTGCTGGCCTCCACTTGGTCGGCTTGAGCAATCAAGTCGGTATGTTCGACAGAGTTGGCTAGCAGGCAAAATTCCAAGTCGCCCAGATTGGTAATCTGGTTCTTAATTCGTTGCGTGTCCTCTGCATTCGCACCGGGAACGATGACTTCGATCCGGTCGCTCCCCACCTGGCGCACGGTCACTTCTTCGGTGCCCGATGGGTTGATGCGCTTATTGATCGCAGCCACCATCTTTTGCATGGTGGCTTCGTCCACCTTCTTGTTGCTGGCCGTGGCTGCCACTTTATCGACCTGGAACACCAGGTTCGTGCCCCCGGCCAAGTCGATGCCGTAGTTGAATACGTCGACGAGCTGGCGTGGCTGATCCGGATTCTTGGGATCGTTTGTCAGTAGGTGGACGGCAAACGGAGCAATCCCGATTGCAATCGCGAACAGCACGATCCCAATCCGGTTCCCCATGTCCTTGACCTTGAGGGCATTCGCCACCCACTGGCCAATCATGAACGGCAGCACGATCAGGGCGACGAGCGACAACAGCACCACCCAGATTGGGGTGCCAGTTGAGGCTGTGACCACTGCGGCCTTCACGGCTTCAGTGGCCCCTGCAGCTGCTTCTTGAGCGAGGGTCAAACCGGACAGGTTGAAATTTGAAATCCAGTGATTCATGGACATTCTGCTCCGCCTCCTCGTGGGAGGGTTCGGTAACTCCGGAGGGAGTGACCGTATGAAGTCGTTGACACACTTCGGGGCACCGCGACGCTGTCGAGATGTCCCCAGCTCACTAACTCTTGGTGGGTGACGCCGGTGAAGGCACAGCCCGAATTGCACTCGCCTCAAACCGAACTCGCATGTTGTCATTCAGTTGCAGCGTGACTTCGCTGCCATCTTCGGACAACGACACAAAGCTCCCCCGGATCCCGCCGATCGTGACCACGGGATCGTTCTTCCTGAGTCCTTTGAGTTTTTCCAGCTGTTGTGCCGCTTGCTTCCGGGGATTGTTTCCCAGGAATTGCATGACAAACATCACCAGAACGACTGGCAGAAGCAGGACGACCATGCTGCTCAGGCCGGAGCCTGCTCCCTTCTCCGCTGCTCCAGCAGCGGGGGCCGCAGCTGGAGATTCTTCCACTGCGAGAAGAACTGTCGAGAACCAATGACTCATCAGACCGCACCTGTTCGAGGTGTGACGCAAGAAACAACACCACTCCGGAATCGCCTCGGAAGAGGTATTCCGGCGCTGGAAGTCGTCGAAGCTGACGATTTTAGGGACGGTAGGCCCGTCCAGCAAGGCGGCACGTTCGGGTGCGATTTAGCCAGCTAAGAGACCAAGGCAGCGATTGACAAGCTTGACTGCCGTTCAGACAATGATTGTTGGAACATGTCTTGAGGGAATCCCGCATGCCGACATCCCAGCCCACATCCCCAGCAACCTCTCGGCGTCGTTTTGACTCTGTCGAGCAGGCTGCTTACCTCAATCTGTGGCGGACGTATGACCTGCTCAAAGCCTCTGAGGACCGTCTCTTCGGAGAATACGATCTCTCGGCCCAGCAATACAACACGCTGCGGCTGTTGCGGGCGGTCCATCCCGAGCGAGTGCCCACGTTGGAACTCGGCACACGGCTGGTTTCGCGGGCTCCCGATATGACACGGTTACTGGATCGGTTGGAGGGACGCGGCCTGATCGACCGCGAACGTCTCAGCGAGAATCGCCGGGTGGTCCGAATTGGGATCACCTCAGCGGGGCTGGAACTCCTTGAAAGAATGACCATGCCCGTACGAGAGTGCCATGAACATCAGCTGGGACATATGACGCCCGAGGAGTTGGCCACTCTGAACCGCTTGCTGGACCGCTGCCGCGAGCCCCACGAGCTGCCGGGATCGCACTGGCCGCCTACGACTTGATTCCTCAGAGAAATGCTGATGTGTTGGAACTCCTGTATTCGCCTCAACGTGAGCAGCCTGAAGGCTGGACTCCAACCCCCTAAACTTGGCCCCTGGAACACATTTTGAGCCCGACTCCCATGCTGAATCACATTCTGATCGCTGCCGAAACATCCGCTGCACCCACAGCGGAGTGGGCGACTCAAGCTGCGAAGACCCTGAAGGGCCTGCACGTGGAGTCGGTGCTACTGCCACTGCTCTGGCAGATTGCCCTGATCATTCTTGCGGCGCGTGTGTTTGCGACGTTTTTCCGCTGGATGGGGCAGCCGGGCACGGTCGGCGAGATCGCTGCCGGGCTGATCATTGGGCCGTCGGTTCTGGGAAAGGTCGCCCCCGATCTGTTCAATTCGATCTTTCATCCGGCGATGGAGGGCGTTCCGCTGGTCGTATCGGATCAGCTCTTCCGCTGGATTCTGACCTCCTTCAGCCAATTCGGGCTGATACTTTTGCTGTTTCTGATCGGAATGGAATTCGATTTCAAGCATCTAAAAGTCAGTGGCAAATCGGCGATCGCGGTCTCGGTGACGGGAGTCCTGTTGCCATTCGGGCTCGGGCTGCTGGTGGCTGCCATCATGTACCCGTACGTCGGGCAAGGGATCGACCAGCTGGGGTTCACTCTGTTTTTGGGAACCGCGATGTCGATCACTGCCATCCCGATCCTCGGGCGGATCATGATGGAGATGGGGATTACTCGGTCGAAAATTGGGGCGCTGACCATCAGTGCCGCAGCTGTGGATGATGCACTGGGCTGGATATTGCTGGCGACCGTTGCAGCATTGGTCAAATCGAAGCTGACCGGGGGAGCGGGCGTCGATTGGGGGCAGACCGCGATGATGCTCGTGGAGACCGTGCTGTTCGCGCTAGGCATGGTTTATGTAGTGCGTCCGCTGTTACGAAAGTGGGTGGCGAGTGCGATGCGGAATGAGCAGAAGGAAATCAGCCTGAACAACATGGCGATCCTGCTGGCGGTCATGTTCGCCTGCTCGATTGTGACCAATTTGATTGGGATTTTCGCGATTTTCGGAGCATTCGTGCTGGGAGCGATCCTGTCCGAGGAGCATGAGTTTCGTGATGCGGTGAACCGAAAGTTCAAGGACTTTGTGACGGCGTTCTTCCTCCCGATTTTCTTTGCTTACGTCGGATCGAGAACGGATATTGGAACGCTGGGGACACCGCTGTTGTGGGGGATGTGTGCGTTGGTCTCACTCGCGGCGATCGTCGGGAAATTCGGCGGTTGCGGAGTTGCCGCCTGGCTGACAGGCAGCCGTCCGCGTGAAGCAGCATGTATCGGCGTCATGATGAACACACGAGCGCTGATGGAACTGGTGGTCATCGATGCGGGTAAAAATCTGGGTGTCATCCCCGACAGCGTGTATTGCATGCTGGTCATCATGGCACTGCTGACCACGGTGATGACCACGCCGATCCTGCTGCGGACCATGCGCGGGACGGAATTGGAGCCGATGATTGAAGCGTCTGGATTCCTGACGAAAGCGAGCGGTCAGCCACAGCCCGCGAGTTGAATGAGGCTGGGTTACTGAGAAAACCGTCCGATGACACTCGAAGAACACGGAGTGTGAGACGTACTATGAGATTCTCGAAGGGCCTTCGTGACGCACACGGCATCATCGAAGAAGTTTGTCCACAGATTTCACCGATTCCACAGATTTCGGAGGGGAGGCTGATGTGCGTCACTGGCGCTTCATTGGTCACCCGGCCCTCTTCTGAATCTGTGAAAATCTGCGAAATCTGTGGACCCCTTCGCAGTCTTCCAAGTCCAAGAGCTTTCCTCGCAGTTGGATGATCGAGCTGCGTTTTGACTGGGCACTCGACGGAATGCAAAGTGCCTCTCGCACTCCAGTTCGCTGACCTAGGAAAATCCCCCTTGCGTCGGTGGCCGGGTTGCGGGAACATCCGCATTGCAAAGGAAATGCGCCACCGTTGGGAACGGTGCGTGGGTTCCAAGGGGGGAACGCAGGGATGTGGTGTCCACGTTGTCATACAGAAGTCGCAGCTGAGATTGCGCAAAACGGCCAGTCATTACTGTGTACGTCCTGCGGGACAGAGATTCAGCGAATCTACGCGCCGTCGCTGCATCCGGACACGCGTAGTGCGCGCGAGTTGCTGGAGCGTTGGTCGAAGGCGGACTTAACTGATGTCACTGCGGAATCGCCCGCTGTGCCCTCCCTCTCGGAGTCGATGGGGTCACCCGCTCCAGCGGAAGCCGCACCGCCCGAGTTGTCCCCCGTAGTGACGCTGCCGGTTGCCGCATCACTGGTCCCGCCTGCCCCACTGATCTCGTCTACGAATACTCCCACAATTGCGGTCGAAGAGACTCCACCCGCAGACCCTGTCTCTGGCGAGACCACGAGCGGTCGACGCGATCGCCCCGAACGGACCAAGCCCGATCGCCAGACCCCCAAGCCTCGGACTACGTGGCGAGTTGACGCCGCGCATACCGTCACTCAACCTGCCGCACCTCCGCCGCCACCTGTCCCGCCACGTCGACCGCACTTCTCGGCACTCGTGGGGGATGAGACCACCGGGACCACTCCCTCGCCCTCCCCGCCGGTTGAAGCCAAACGTCCAATGACATCGCGGCCTGCGCAGCCCTCGGCCAACGAGCATTCGGAGCCCGTGCGGTCAGCTCATGTAGAACGTCCGAAGATTGAACATGTGACTGGAGCGGGTCCGGAGAATCACAGACCAATGGAAAGCCCACGCGCTGCGGTCCCTCAGCCCACAGTTGCGATAAGCTCCGTTCAGCGGCGAATCGACCCGGCCCACGAATCGTTGGGTGGCCCGCATTTCGACTTGCAGGCGTTCCTCGCTCAAGACAAGCAAAAACCCGGAAAATCCGAGTCGACCTGGGGCCAGGTCTTGGCATACGCTGGGGTCGGTCTGATTACGGTCGGGACAACGTTGGTCCTGTGGGGCTGGTTCGGCCAGGTGGCACAATATGCCCCAACTGGCTGGCTGATTTGTACGGTCGGTCAGATGTTGTTGTTCCTCGGAGTGACCACGCTGATCTCGGGCGGCATGCAGCAGACTTCGCATGAAGTCACTCGCCGGGTCGAATACCTTGGTGATCGCATTCTCCGGTTCGAGCAATCCGCCGATCAGTTACTGCGAGGTCCGCATTTCAGTGAGATTCGCGAGCGGTCCAAGGCGAAAGCTGCACAGACTTCGCAGGCTGACAGCGAAGAGCTCGAGACCTAATAGGGATCAATTCATCCCCACTACACAGGCAGCGAGAGTGAACTGCTCGCGGCCAGCAGCTGAAATGATCGCAGCAGTTCGCCCAGTCCGAACGAGCAGAGGTTCGCCACGACGATGGCGAGTGTGTCACGCCCCGTGGCGAGTGGGTCGCGGGGCAGCCAGCGGTTGAAGGCGAGCCAGAACAGCATGACCTCGGCCAGAGGAGCGAAGGTCTCGGCGGTCAGGAGATACCAGCTGCGAGACTCTGGGGCAAACAGAGGTGGCAAGACGAGCCACACGACCGGGTAGGTGCAGAGGGTCAGCCACACTCCGGCGAAGAGGCGGACTCTCAGCGAGTGACGACGAGAGAGCAACACCATCAGAACCGAGGTCTCGATGGTGATCGTGACCATGTAACCGATCAGCATGGCCCGCAGGTATTCGCTTGTTGGCATCGTCTTAAATCATTCGTAGTAAGAACGGCACCTCGGCCAGCACATGCAGCATGGCCACTGTAAAGTAGACCCGGCGGGTCGTCTCGTAGTCAACGCCGAAGCAGACCCACAAGACGCTGACCAGCAACACGCCGAACAGCAAAAACACGGCCACACCACGCGACCATTTCGGGCTGCGATGAGATACCGGAATCTTCCCGACCTGCCAGGGCCACGAACGCAAACCGATGAGCGGGATCAGCACGACCCATACTCCGTAATGGACCAGCTCGAGGAAGGTATGCGTGGCCACCAGAAAGTAAGGGGAAACTCCGGGAAGCAGACTGGCCCCGACATGCTGCGTGAGCGTGTCCGCGCGGACGGTCGGTCCAAAGGCCAGCGTGATCTGATCGGTGCCGGGCAGGTCGGGCACGCCGCGCAACTGCCACCACATCGCGACCACCGCCAGCGGGACACAGCTCACCACGTACCAGTAGGGCTTGCGCCAGGCGGGCCGCGAACGTGTCAGTTCCCGGTCGAGCAACCACAGAGCCATCAGCGGGTGTAGAAAGACCAGCGACAACGGCAGCGAATACGGCGAGTACCACGCCACAGCTGTCAGCAAACAAGCGACCGGCCAGACCCAGCCGCCATCAAACCTCGGGTTGGTGTGTGACCTCATCCACACCAGCAATGCGATCCAGAACAGAAATGCGGTACTCCAGATCGAGATCCCGAAGTCTGCGAGACCTGCCCACCAGTCCATCAGAAACGGAAGAGCCGCATAGGCCCCCGACAGTCCCACGACACCAATGCCGGATACCACAAAAAAACTCCGCAGCTTCCCGGTACGAGCTGGCAATCGTCCCAAAGCGTATCGCAACTCAAACCAGTTGTGCGGACCGGCGAACAGGAACACAGTTGCGAATGCCACCGAGAGTGGTAAAGCCACCGACAGCCAGGCCGAGCCCATCGCCAGCCCGAGGAAGCACGCTGCAAACCCCCAGCGGAAGTCACTGGGTTTTGTGGGCGGGTCGACGGTGGCCCCGGCAGCGGACATGGGTTATTAGTCCTGGGTGTTCCCGGAGCGTCTCTTGTCAGCGATCCAGAGGCCGAGAAACCCAAACCCGACTGCAGCTGCAACGCCAGCAATGACTATTGGCAGAGGATTCGTTTCAGGTTCCTCCCTGGTCGGGGGCGTCTCTTGAGAATCTGACGAGGAGCGCGACACCGGAGGTCCCATCGATCCAATAGGGCCAAGATCCGCTTGAATCGTGGACGCGGAGAGGATCAGAAACGTGAACCAGGACAGGATCGAGCGCTGCAAGGCCACCTCAAGGAGTTGACGGGAGTGGGAACGAGAGATTCGATGGGGATTCGGTTGAAACCGTTCCAAAAACTTCCTCAGTCTGTCCTCAACCTCGCGTGAAAGTCTGCAAGCTCACTGGTCCTGTGATTTCCCTGAGCGTCTCTTTCTCGCCAGCCACAGGCCGAGTAACACCACCCCGGCAGAAACGGCCGCGCCCGCGATCAGCAGCGGGACTGGGCTGTCTTTCGGTTCGGGGGGAATGATGACCTGTGGGCTGATATCCGCTTGAATCGTGGACGCGGAGAGGATCAGAAACGTGAACGTCAAAAAAAGGTATCGCCTCACGGAAACCTCCAGCCAACGGATCGGGATCGGAAACTCGAACGCCTTCTTGGGGTACGCCTGCAATTGTTGTCTTCTTCCCCGACGGCCACTGCTACTCCCCGCTCCCGGTCGGCTTAACCGGGGCCAGTTTGGTGCGGATTTGGGTGGCCCGCGCGGCGTTGCGATCGGAAGACTCCATGGGGCTGCCGCTGAGCTTTTGGAGATGTGCGGGCTGCGTATGGATGAACAGTTCGTTGATCGTGGGGATCTCGATCCCGTCGATCAGCCCGAGGTTGATCCCCAGTCGCAGGCTGCTGAGCAGATGCATTGTTTCTTCTGAGGTGATCGTTCGCGCGCTCTGGAGGATGCCCAGTGCCCGAGACACCTTATCGTGCAGCTTGGGTCGATTCTCTTTGACCATCTCGCGGCGCGTGCGGCGTTCGTATTCCAGGACACCGGGGATGACCTGCTGCATCGACTGGATGATTTGCAGTTCGGACTTGCCGAGCGTCATCTGGTTCGAGATCTGATAGAAGTCGCCCATCGCCTGGCTGCCTTCGCCGTACAGTCCGCGAACGGCGAGGCTCATCTTGTGCATCGACTGAAAGACCTTCTGAATCTCCTTGGTCATCACGAGCGCTGGCAGATGCAGCATCACGCTGACTCGCATGCCGGTGCCGACATTGGTTGGGCACGAGGTCAGATAGCCGAACTCCTCGTTGAAGGCAAAGTTGACCTGCTGCTGTAACGCATCGTCAACGCGATTGATCTCCTGCCAGCACTCGTCGAGCGCGAGGCCGCTGCGGAGGACTTGCATCCGCAGATGGTCCTCCTCATTGACCATCAGACTCATCGATTCTTGGGGACCGATCCCGACGCCGCGTGGCCCCTTGGCCTCGGAGTGTTCGCGGCTGACCAGCTGACGTTCGACGAGGAACTGGCGGTCGAGAGTTTCCAGTGGGTCGATGCGGACGTAGCCCATCGAACCTGGGGGCAGAACTTCCGCCACCGGACCGCGTAGGGTCGCTTCCACTTCACCGCGAATGGCATCCGTGGTCTGCGGCGGGAATGGAAAGCGGTCAAGGTTGCGAGCCAGCCGAATTCGACTGGAAACAACCACGTCTGATTCGGGACCGACTCCTTTGAGCCATTCTCCGCTGCTATTCGTCAAAGCGTCAAAATCGAGCACCGTCATCCCCGCGTCGTAGTGTGTTTTGTTTCGAGTCGTCCGAAAGATCGCTCTTTCGCGGAGCGAAAGGCGACAATCATTCATCCGGCGGCGTCTTCAGCAACGGGAGTCTGAGACTCGATCGTTTGAATCTGGTCACGAAGATCGGCGGCCTGTTCGTAGGCTTCCTTTTCGACAGCGGCCTTCAGCTCGCTCCGCAATCGCACTAATTCATGATGTCGCAAAGTGTTGGCCGAGGTCTGTGGAGGACACTTGCCGACGTGCTGGGTGTCCTGGTGAATGCTCTCCAAAAGCGACAGCAAGTCATCGTGAAATGAAGTGTAACACTGCGGACACCCCAGTCTCCCGACGCTGCGAAACTGTTTGAAGGTAATTCCGCACCCGGTACAGGCAGCTGTGGGGGTCTCTTCTTCGGCATCCGACGCCTCCAATGCGGCATCTTCGGCATCCGCCTCGAGTCCCGACTCATCTTCATCGTCGTCGATTGGCGAGGAAGGCAGACCACCGACTTCCACCGAACTGAGGTACTTCTGCGCGCAGGTCTCGCAGAGGTGAACTACCTGAGCCTGTCCCAGTTGGATCTCCGTGATGTGAAGCGTGGCTGGCTTCGTACACCGCATGCATTTCTTCATCGCGTCGTCCCGTTTCGATGTGCCAGACAGTGGAGGATGACCCCCGGTCAGGCCGCTCGGCACCTTGTGTCTGTGGGGACTATAGCAACGTGACACCGACGATGGCACGTCGGTCGGACACGCTCGCATCGCCCCCGTCTTCTATCATAGGTCGTGAGAGCGATTCTGAGGGAAAGCGACTGGAAAATTGAGGAACGTCCGGCGGATTCCTGCCGAACTCGGAACGGGCAACTCGACACATCCCCAGCGGATTCTCTGCTTTGCCACTGTCGGTCGTGTGGGTTCTCGCGGCGGATGCCGATATGATGTAAGAAGATCCGGAGAGCTCTGGATCGATGCCTGACAGATTGAAGCTCCGAAAGGGGGCCAAGATGCGGTCGATCACTCTTTGTGTTGCCGCAAGCGTTCTGTCAGCCCTGCTCGGAATGGGTGCGGCGAACGTTCACGCACAGAAGGCATTGCCGACCGACCGTCTGATGAACGGGGCTCGCATGCTGGTCGCCTTTGAACCCTTGATCCAGCCGGTGCGGCCGTCGGTGGTTCGCGTTTTGATGGATGACAAACCGGTGGCGCTGGGTCTGGTTGCCTCGGCAGACGGGCTGGTGATCACCAAGGCCAGTGAGATTGACCCGCTCCGCCGGATTACGATTCAGCGCGGGAAGGAAATACGCCCCGCGCTCTCAGTGGGCTGGTCCGAGCCCCACGATCTGGTGCTCCTGAAGGCCAGCGATGTCAACTGGCCCGTTGCCGCGTGGAGCACGGGAGCTGACCCGGCGATTGGTCAGTTCGTGATTACACCTGGCCTCGAGAAGTTACCGCTGGCTGTTGGCGTGGTCAGTGTGGCGCGCCGGGTCATTGAGAAGGACCAGATTCACGGCGTCCTCGGCGTGAAGTTGGAAGCCAATCGGGAAGGGGCCGTCATCCAAGAGATGTTCGACGGCAGCGCCGCCCAGGCCGCTGGCCTGCATGTCGGGGATACGATCATCAAGGCGGGAGCAGTGCCGATTGGCTCGCGGATGGATTTGATCGAAGAGATCATGAAGCACCCACCAGGCGAAACGTTGAGTTTGGAACTCCTGCGAGAGGGCCAGACACTGATTCTCCCGGCGACCCTGACCCACCCGTTTGGCGATTTCCTGTCTCGTATTGCCCAGCAAAATCGTATGGGTGGCGAGATCAGTCGGCGGGCCAGCGGCTTTCCAGCTGCGATTCAGCACGACAGCGTCTTGAAGCCGGACGAGTGCGGCGGCCCCGCTGTCAATATGGAGGGGCAGATTGTGGGCATCAACATCGCACGGTCAGGTCGGACGGAATCGTTGCTGATTCCGGCCAGCGTCGTGCAAGAGGTTTTGAAAAGTTACGCCGACGGAAAACTGCCGCAGCTGCCCAGCCTCGCTCCGGTCATTCCGCCACCGCCACCGCCACCAGCCGCTGTGCCGCAGTGACCGAGCTCCGATGGCCGACTTCCTAGCTCCCTGCGTTCTGGCGAACGCAGCTTTAAAACGCTGGTCGCATATGCCCCACCGGTGACCTGAATCCAGATTGACGGAATATCACCCACAATCAGGTTAGAATCTCGGGCACGAGTTTCCCATGGATATCGGTCAGGCGGAAGTCGCGGCCTTGGTAGCGGTAGGTCAGGCGTTCGTGGTCAAATCCGAGGAGATGCAACAACGTGGCGTGCAGGTCGTGGACGTGGACCTGGCCTGAGGTGGCTCCAAAGCCCATGTCGTCGGTGCTGCCGTGGATATGACCGGACTTCACACCTCCGCCAGCCAACCACAATGTAAAAGCATCGACGTGATGATCGCGGCCCATCGTGCCGCGTTCCTCGCCCATCGGCGTACGACCGAACTCGCCGCCCCAAATCACAAGGGTGTCATTCAGTAGTCCGCGCCGCTTGAGATCGAGGATTAAGGCTGCGGAGGCTTGGTCGGTCTCTCTCGTCGTCTTCGTCAGGGCCTTATCGAGGTCAGCTCCGTCACCGCCGTGGTGGTCCCAGTCAGTGTGATAGAGCTGAATGAAACGGACACCGCGTTCAACCATGCGCCGGGCAAGCAGGCAGTTCATCGCGAACGACGGCTTGCCCGGTTCCGCTCCGTAGAGAGCGAACGTTTCGCTGGTCTCGCCCTCCAGGCTGATCAGCTCGGGAGCACTCGATTGCATGCGGAACGCCGTTTCGTAGGCGTGAATGCGGGTTTCGATCTCGGGATCGTGGACCGCTTCGACCCGCTGCTCGTTGAGCTGTTTCAGCGTGTCAATAAAATCGCGTTGGGCATCCGGAGTGATTCCCGGTGGGCTGTCGAGATGCAGGATCGGGGCGCCTTGGCCGCGAAAGGGGACGCCTTGATACGAGGTCGGAATGAAGCCACTCGACCAGAGAGTGTTCCCAGCGCGCGGACCACGTGGGCCGGATTGCAACACGACGAAGCCGGGCAGATTCTCGGACTCGCTGCCTAGGCCATATGTGACCCACGAACCAAAGCTGGGGCGGCCTGGAGCTTGGAACCCGGAGTTCATAAACATCTTGGCCGGGCCGTGATTGAAGACATCGGTCTTCACCGCCCGCAGCCAGCACACCTCGTCCACGATCTTCTGATGATGCGGGATCAGTTCGCTCAACTCCATCCCGCACTGCCCGTACCGGGCAAAGCTGCGGTTCGAGCCCAACAGCTTGGCATCGGGCTTGAGAAACGCGAACCTCCGGCCCTTGGTAAAGGATTCCGGGGGAGCCTGTCCGCTGAATTTCTTCAGCTCTGGCTTGTCGCTGAATAGCTCCAACTGGCTCGGTCCGCCCGCCATGAACAAGTAGATGACGTTCTTGGCCCGGGCCGGAAAGTGCGGTTCGCGCGGAGCCATCGGACCGGTCGCTGCGTGGGCCTGGCGATCAAGCAAATGATTCAGAGCCAACGCCCCGAACCCCAGCCCGCAAGTTTGCAGGAAGTTGCGTCGGGCCAGCGAGGACGAGTGATCGAGGGGTTGCATGCGGGCCGCTCCAGTTTCGGGATGCCATCTATTGGATCAAGGTCAGTGCATGAGAATCAATGGTCTCGCGGAAAAGGACGATCATGCAGCCAGCGTCCGGCTTGAGACGGATGTTGTTTTCGGGAGCCACCGCCGAAACCAGAGGGCGCACGCGGCGGGCTTCCCCAACCAGCACCAGGGGGTCAACTCCGCCCCGCTCGTCGCAGTGTTTCAATCTGCGCGAGGTGAATAGAAAGTGAAGTGGTGGCCAACTCGCATCAAAACCAGAACTCGAGCCCGGTCAGCAAGCTGTGAATCGAGTTCCCCTCGAAATTCAAAAGGTCGTACCCAGTATAAAGATGCAGTCGAGGGCGGACCATCAGTCCGATGGTCCCGCGAAAATGGACGAGGCTGGAGTTGCCGACCGTTCCGAGGTCGATGCTGGCCGAAGCCACGACAGGATCAACCGGAAACAGATCGACGCCATAGGTGAAGTTGAAGCCGTAGTCGGATGTGTTGCGATCGGCCAACCAGTTCAGCCCGACCCCCGAGTGGAACTGCATCCGCTCGCTCTGCGCAAACCGCACGACGAGGTTGCAGTCGCCGCGTCCCAGCCAGTCCGCACTTCCGGGTTGACGCTCGACCAGATTGGCCCACTCGGCATCCAGGCCCACTCGGAACACGGTATCCAGCTGGAGGCGTCCGGTCATCGTAGTGATGTCGTCGAAGTTGTTGGCGGTATCGAGGCTGACTCGTCCGCCCCACGATTTCGTTCGGGGAATTTCAGCGTCCGTGGCCCCAGCGTCGATCGTGAGATAGCCGGGGTGGCCACTGGCATAAGGGCCGATCGGAAAGGCTGCGGTTCCAGCCCCGTCTCCTTCGAGAAGCAAATGAGGGCCCCACCAGGGAGTGGTGGCACCAAACAAGATCGCCCAGCCGACGGCTTGCTCTGTGCTGTCGCATTCATCGAACGAGGGGCTGCCGAAATGAAATGATCCGTGTCCTCGGTCTTCGCAAGAATCCGGCGATCGGCGGTTTCTGCCGGAACGCGGATCACTGTGGCCATTCTCCGAAGGTTCGTCGGCTGGCGCGGAGCGCGGGGCTTCGTTGACTTCGCGGCGGATGGAATCCAGCGTACTGACTTCGGCTGCGAGTTTGGGGAACCCAGAAGGTAAACAGGTGGCAACCATGACCAAGGATGCGATCTGGCCGAACCGCATGATCGACTCCTTAGCATCTCGGAAGCAGAAATGTGACTGCGGCCGCATGGCCAGTCCTGCGGACCTGAGTGTCTACTCCGGAATCCGTCGGACGGTCAAGTCGGCTTTGAGGGTGGCGGGCAGCTGATTTCTTCCCCCGCGTGACGGTGGCTTGCTGTCAACTTGTCGGCCACATGATTACGATTTCTGATGCATGGTGGTTCGGCTGCCAGGCACACATCGAACCTCACGACAGTTTTACCGCTGGGAGAGACACATGAGTCGACAATCATCACGTCGCGCGTTCATTCGAAACACATCGGCGATTGGAGCCGCAGTGTTTGTCGGGAGGGCCGTTGACCTTCGCGCTCAAGAGCGTTCCGCGAACGAGAAGCTGAACGTGGTCAGCTTCGGTGTCGGAGGCAAGGGCGGCAGCGATTCGAGCAACGCCGCGACCTTCGGCAACGTCCTGGCAATCTGTGATGTCGACCGCGGCACACTGGAAAGCAAGGGAGCCTCGGACGGTTTCAAGACCGCCGAAAAGTTCACCGACTACCGCGAGCTGCTCTCCAAGTACGGCAAGAAGATCGACATCGCCACGGTCAGCACCCCGGACCACATGCACGGCCCGATCTCGCTGGCCTGTATGCGACTGGGCATCAGCTGCTACACGCAGAAGCCGCTGACTCGCACGATTTACGAAGCCCGTTTGCTGGCGACCGTGGCCAAGGAAACCGGCGTCTGCACCCAGATGGGCAATCAGGGCACGGCACTGGATTCATCCCGTGAAGCGATCGCCCAGATTCAATCGGGCGTGCTCGGCACTCTGAAAGAAGTCTATGCGTGGTCGAACCGTCCTGTCTGGGCACAAGGCCCCGGTCGCCGGATGACCTTGGAAAAGTTCTCGGCTGAAGCAAGGAAAGAAGACCCGGAAGTCGCCGACAAGCTGATCGCCAAGAAGAAGGAAGAGATTGCTTCAGCGATGGAAAAGGTCGACTGGAAGAACTGGATCGGTGTGGCACCGACCCGCGAATTCTGGCCAGGGATCTACCACACCTTCCAGCATCGCGGTTGGTGGGATTTCGGCACAGGAGCCCTCGGCGATATGGCCTGCCATCAGCTGACAGTGCCGTTCGCTTCGTGCGAACTGCGTGACCCCATCTCGGTTCAGGCCAAGTCGACTGGTCACGACTTCGACAGCTTCCCCGCCGCCTCGGTCATTAAGTTCGAGATGCCCGAAACGAAGAATCGCCCCGCGATTCCGTTCTGGTGGTATGACCGCAAGGGCAACAAGCCGCCTGCAGAAGTCTTTGCGAAGCACGGCATCACCAATGTGTCCGACAGCGGCGTGCTGATCGTCGGCGACAAGGGTGCGTTCTACAGTGCCGACGATTACTGCGGTGTGTACGAGCTGAAGGGTGTTGAGAAGGTCAAGGTCGACTACGAGAAGGCCGAAGACAAGGGCAACAACGACCTGAACAACATGTACGAGTTGTTCCGCGCCAAGAAGGCGAACGACCCGAAGATTTGCAAGTCGAACTTTATCGACCGCGCGGGTCCACTCACCGAGACCATCCTGCTGGGCAACCTCGCTGTGTGGGCAGCTGCCACCGGCGGCAAGGATGGGGCGATGGGCGAGTGGGGCGAGAAGGTCGAGTGGAACGCCAAGGATTTGGTGGTCACGAACCTCGCGGCTCTGAAAACGCCGCACGTTGCTGACCTGATCAAGCCGAAGTATGCCGAAGGGCACCGCTTGGATTAGTGATCTGATTGGAAACGGGCGTATGCAGGTTGCATACGCCCGTTCTTTTTTCGTGGCAATGCAAACGACGTGAGCCGGGCAGCGTCAGCATCCGGACACTGACCTTACCAACCCGACGCGTCAGCGAGGGGGAGCGAAAGTGACTTTTCGCGGCTTTTCCTCGCTGACGCGTCGGGCGAGTGAGCAGGAGTGAGTATCACTGGGCGTCAGCCCCCGGATTTTTGAGAGTACAAGGCAAATCACATGGCATCCTGGATTCGGTCACGCGGTGTACCCGCCTGTATCACAGTCGGTCTCTTGGTCTTATCGGGCTGCCCGGCGGAGCCACCGGCTCCTGCTCAACCGGCCACGCCCCCAGCAGCAGCTGCTGTCAGCCCGCCCGTTGTTCCTGTCGCAGCTGCGCCAGTCCCAATAGCCCCGGCGGGCACAGCAAATGCCAATGATGTCAAAGCTGCCAAAGCCAGAATCGATGCTTTGGGATCGCGGGCCAAGTACACCCCAAAAGTCGGGGACTTGCTCACGGAAATCGTCATTTCCGACGGATCGAATGTGACCGCTGAAGACTTGGCTCTGTTCGGCAAGCTGAGCGATCTCAAGAAACTTCAGATCCTCAATTGCCGGTCACTGGATGACGGGATGGCCGCTAGTCTTAGCAGCTTGACTGGCCTCACCAGCCTGGCTCTGACGAATACGGTGATCAACGATGTGACCGTCGAAATGATCGTGAAGTCGTTTCCCAATCTCACTGATCTCGATCTCTCCTCGAATACCAATATGTCGAGCAAGGTCGTCAAGATCGTCAGCGAGATGAAGCAGCTGCAACGACTGACTCTCGTGCAGAATCAGGTGAATGACATTGGAGCCCAGCGGCTCTCGAAACTGCAGGAGTTGCGGGCTCTCGACTTGCGGGGGAACATGGAGGCCGGAGACATGGCCCTGGAAGTCGTGGCGGACCTTCCCAAGCTGACTGGTTTCAAACACCGCAGCACAGCCGTCTCTGATTCTGGGTTGGAGTATCTCGCCCGCAATCAGACGCTCGATTCCTTGCTGATCCAGGACTTCAACATCACGGATCGCTCGGGGCAGTTCCTGGCCAAGCTGGGCAAGCTGACTCAATTGGAAGTCTTCCGTTGTCAGGGATTCGGCTCGGAAGGTGTTCTGGCATTGAAGGGGATGGCATTAACCCGCTTGACCCTGCGTGACCTGCCGAACGTAAGCGATCAGGGGATGGGAGTCTTCTCCGACCTGCCGAAGCTGCGACGCCTGTTCCTGCACGAGCTGTCGTCAGTCAGCGATGCCGGACTGAAGAACCTCGCCTCGCTCTCTTCTCTCGAGCAGCTCGATCTCTGGACGGTCCCCCAAATGACCGATGCGACGGTCGATCTCATCGTCGCACTCCCCAACCTCAAAGAATTGTCGATCCGCTCGACCGGTGTGACGGATGCTTCCGTCGACAAACTGCTGGGGATGAAGGGGCTGCAATCCTTAACCTTCAAGGAGAACGGTTCCGTGACGGCTGACGGAGCGAAGAAACTGGCCAGTCGAAAGTGGACGAAGTTGGATCTGGGGACGGGCGGAGCGAGTGACTCCAGCGAAGCTGCGGCCCCGTAGCTGATGTCGCTCCGCGACGGGTGAAACGAAAACGCCCCGGATCAGCACTGGCTGATCCGGGGCGTTTTTCATGATTGCAGCTGGTTATTCGTCCGAACCCGCAGTGGGTGGGGCGGGGAGTTCACCGCTGGCTCGGGCAGCGAGGATTTGCCCCTTGAGTTCGGCCAAGGCGTCGGGATTCTCTTCGAGGTAGGTGCGGGCCTTCTCGCGTCCCTGTCCGATCTTCCGATCGCCGTGGACATACCACGATCCGCTCTTGTTCACGAACCCGGCCAGCACAGCCATGTCGAGGACATCACCTTCGAGGCTGATACCGCGACTGCCCAGCATGTCGAACTCAGCGACGCGGAATGGCGGGGCGACCTTGTTCTTGACGACCTTGACCTTCATGCGGATGCCGATCGGCTGGTCCCCGTCGTTGAGGGTTGCAATCTTGCGGACATCGGCCCGGCATGAGGCGTAGAATTTCAGAGCACGGCCACCGGGAGTCGTCTCCGGGCTGCCGAACATCACGCCGATCTTTTCACGAATCTGGTTGATGAAGATCACGCACGTCTTCGCCTTGGCGATGACGCCCGTCAGCTTGCGCATGGCCTGGCTCATCATGCGGGCCTGCAAGCCGATGTGCTTGTCTCCGATTTCCCCATCGAGTTCCGCCTTGGGCACCAGAGCGGCGACCGAATCGATCACGATCACGTCGACCGCGTTCGACTTGATCAGCATTTCGGCGATCTGCAGGGCCTCTTCCCCGTGGCTCGGCTGGCTGACCAGCAGCTCTTCGATGTTCACGCCCAGGCGCTTCGCCCAACCTGGATCGAGGGCATGTTCCGCATCGATAAAGGCAGCGATCCCACCCGACTTCTGGGCGTTGGCAATGACGTGTAAGGCGAGCGTCGTCTTACCGCTCGACTCTGGACCGAATAGCTCAATGATGCGTCCGCGAGGAAATCCGCTCGACCCCAGGGCGAGGTCCAACGACAGCGACCCCGTCGAGATCCCCTCAATCGCCGTGTGCGACGGATCGGACAGCCGCATGATCGAGCCGGTACCGAACGCCTTTTCGATTTGCCCGAGAGCGTTGTTCAGTAATGGGTTTTCGCTCTTCTTCTCGGTCGTTGCCTCGCGAGATGCCTTGGCCTTCGCCATTGTTTCAATCCTTGAGAGATGTCCGTCGGAATGGAAATCCGTGAGCGTATGCCTCATGAAGTCAGGGGTGACTACCCTGCCTCCACGCCCATCCTGAGCGAAGCCCGCAGTAGTGAACGGGTGATTAGTACCCGATCGCGATCCCGAATGCAATCGGGGATTCGCGAGTTTTCTGGGAGACTGCGACTTTCACTGAAGGGGCAGGCGACAAAGTCAGAACCATCCGGCTCACGCCGGATGGATAATCGACTTACTTCTTCAGCAGGTCCGGCACCAGCTTCTTCACGTCTTCCATGGAAGTCGTCACAGCTGCCACGGTCCCGGTTTTGTCGACAACGAACATCGTCGGCAGAGCCACAATTCCGTAGGCCATTGCCGGAGCACTTTCCATCCCGCCGGTCTCACGGATATGCGGCCACGGCACTTTGTACTTCGTAATGTGTTCCTGAATCGGAGCCCCATCGACATCCAGGTTCACGCCCACCACTTCCATCCCGGCGGCCCTCTGAGTCTGGTACATCTCCATCAACAGTGGCAGTTCTTCCGTACAGGGGGTGCAGTATGTCGTCCAATAGGTCACGACCAGCACCTTGCCCTGGTACTGGGCCGCGTTGAAGTTACCGCCCCCGAGCAGTGCCCCCGTCAAAGCCAGCTTCTGTCCCTTGAGCCCCAACCGCAGCAGTGACCCCTTGGCCCGTACGGCGGCACGGCTCTCTGGATGATCCTTCACGATCTGAGTGTACCACTGGGCCGCCTCTTCCGATTTGGCGTTGAGGTCGTGAGTGACCGCCAATTGCAGCAAGGCATCAGGGCGATCTTCGGCGTTGGGGAACTGAGTCGCGAAACCGACGAGTGACTTCAACAGCTCATCCTGAACCTTCTGACGGTCAGCCACGGCCGCATTCTGGAGATCGACCGTGTAGCCCGTCAGCAGCCTGCGGAAGATCAGAAAGGGGTAAATCGGAGCGTCTTTGGCGGTCTTGGCAAACTGTGTTTCCATACGCTGGAGTTCAGCTCCACCGGCTTGGTAGGCCCCCATCTGATTGGCATTACAGATTCCTTCGATCAGCTGGCGCTGCCAGCTGTCGCGCTCATCGGCTGTGGACGACAGTTCTGCTAACTTGGCGAGGTACTCAAAGCGTTTGGCATGGTAAGCTTCGACTTCATCGAGCTTAGCAGACTGTGCTGGCTGGGCTTCGTCGAGCTTCTTGATCGCATCTATCAACGCCTGCACTTCCGGCTTCAGAGTGCCATCAGGTGTTCCAGCTGCGGCATTCGCTTGAGCCAAGCTCGGCTGGAACAGTCCGCCGCCTTCGGCCACAAAGGATTCCTGCCCCTCGACAGGTCGTGGGAGGACCGTCAGCTTCCAGGTGTTGCCGACTCGTACGATTTCTCCGAGGTGAACCGATGCGGTTTCCTTGCCATTCTCGACGATCGCAATCGCATTCTCGTAGACGTACAGATCCTGAGTGCTCTTTCCCGCTTCAGCTGGGACCATATACGGCATGGCACAGTTGAACTGCATCCAGCGTGTCGTGGGCTTGATAGTCTTCGAGTTCTTGACTGTTTCCGCCAACACCTGCTCGACGTTGGCCAGACTCTTCAGAACCGCTGCTTGGGCAGCCTTATCAACACCCACTGCCGTCAGATCCTCAGCTGTGGCGAGTAAGGGCTTCAGGACACTGGCATCGCCGGTGGTCAGCGCGCGGACAGCCTCCATCGAGACTTCCTCGGCGGAGATGATCTTCCATTGATCGATTTTTCCGTCTTTATTCAGGTCCACGCCCCAGCGGGTGCCCCCGGTGTTGAACCACCGAATCTGGTCGATGTTCACTTTCTTCGGATCACCCGTGGAGTCAATGTCTCGGTAGACTTCCAGGCCATCCTTGAAGTACCGGTACTGGTCGACCGTTTGATTGCCGTCGACATCGACAAATCGCCGCAGCGTCTGCCCCTGCGGTCCGGTGACCACGTAGCCGGTCCCCTTGCCGATCTTCACGACCTCAATCTTGCACTGATCCCATTCCGCCTTGTCTGGGGTTTCGACTTCGACCGCTTGAGTTGGTCGATACCCGCCCAGAATCGCAGCTGCGGTCGCTTGAGCCTGGACCTGCCCGCTCAGGCAGTGGATGACAGACAGCACAAGGCCAGCTGAAAACAGCGAGAGAATACTCCGTCGGAGCATGAGACCGTCCTTCCGTGACGAATCGATGGTGTGCAGTGGGAGCCGCCCCGCCGCAGACGCACCGCGAATCGACTCTGCCAGCCAGTGGCCAGGACAGAGCGACGTGAATGCGAATTGTTCGCAATTGTAAGCGGAGACAACCGGACATCGAAAGGCCGATTCCGTTGGAGAGGCGATCCGTCAGTTGCCCTTACCAGAGCAATTCGACTTCGCACACTTCGTACGGCGAGATCTCAATGATGACCCCACCATCCGCATCGATCCCCAGCGTACTGATCGTCTGTCCGGTGAAGTCGCGCTGTCTCGCCCGACTGGCTGTGCGAAAGGTGTTCAGCTTGAACGTCTTCGCCTGGCCCTCAGTCTCCAGCAATCGCAACACGCAGCCGCTGTGGGTCGCCGACTGCTCCGCGTCGAGTGGGAGGATTTTCAGCAAGACGACATTCTTGGCCCCGATACTGAACAACCAACCGCTGGCTCCCGAGGTCGAGGGACCGCGTTCGACCGGGATTACGACTGGCGGAGTTGCGACCGACATCGCCGCCTGCATCGGGAACGGCTGGTCGAAAACGATCCGGATGGTTCGCAGTCCATTTTGTTCACCCGCCACCAGTAACAGCGTGTCGAGCATGCGAGGACCGGTGCGGCGATGAAACGGCAGACCAGAGGTCAGCAGCGCGACACGCTGGGTCGCATCCGCGATCTCGACGTAGTCGGGGGCCTCGAAGCGTTCCCCGAGAACCGGTTGAGCAGCTTGCAAGACCCCCTTCGTGATGGCGGCGTCTTCGTTCTTCCACGCCCAGCGAGCGGCAAAATAATTGGTCCATGGCTCGCCATCGAGCGGTTTCGTTGGAGTGATCTCGAACTCGACTTCGATCACCGGACGCCCCCGCCAGAGCTTGACGGTTTGCTTGAAGTCAGCCAGCGAACGATTCGGGTTCTGCGGATCGGTCAAGCGACCTACCGTTTCAATCGCAGCCAGTGTCGGACCCGATGATACGACCCGGTGCTGATCGCAGACCATAACCGAGTAGTAGGTACTCTCTTCGTCGGCCTCTTCTCCCTCACCCACAGTCACCATGCGAGCTGTGGGAAACCGGTGAGCCAGCTGTTGACTGATGCGATTCCCCGTGAAGCCCGACGTCCGCACATCCGAGATACCGCCGGTCTCTGGGCTTAACTTGATATCGATAAAGTCATTGCCGAGTGAGAGCCCTTCGGCCCAGGCACCCTCTCGCTTCTTAGACGGTGTCGCAGTGGGGAGCGGTCGATCCACTGGAAGCCACTGGAACCCGCACGGGGGCAGGTCGACGACAACCGACGGGCGTTCGGCATGCGATTGAACCGCGATGACGCTGCCCTCGACGGGAGGCAGCGGCAGGCCGACCGGCCAGTCGGCCACCACTCGACGAGCGAAGGAGAGCGTGTTGAGCAGCAACACGCCTCGACGCCCCGGCGAGCCTGTGAGCAATGGCATCAGCGTCCCGGCGGACTCGACCTCAAACTGCTGGACATCACTCGCAAGTGACTCGTCTGCCACAGCTGCAAGGTCTGGCCCGGACGATTCGACTCGCTGTTCGAGTTCACTCGCGCGAGTCACCGGCTCGCCGCGCAGGACACTCGCGAGAGCGGAACACCACTCACCGCGATCGAACTGATTGCGTCGTACGGATGCCGCTCCATAGCGACTGATCGGTCGATCTTCCTGGCGAGCCACAGCCTGTACCAGGAACGGAGACAGGTAGTCATTGGATTTCAGATCCGCATAGCGATCACGAGTATCAGTCGAATGGAAGAACTCCGCAAACGTCACAAACCGGCCTAGCACTGGGGCGTAACTTCCCATGCGCCGCAAGTCATCCAGCCACGGGGTCTTTAAGTCTGGCCAGCGCGCGAAACAGACTGCTGCCACATGGTCATGGTCCATCGATTCCGAGAGTCGCACCGGGAACCGCAGGAAGCTCGACGCGCTGTCCCCCGCGAGTGGGATGCGGCTGTAGGCTTCGAGGACCGAGCTGTCCTGCCCCTGCCACCGCAGGCGGGTTTGCTCCTCATCGGGATACAGCCCGTCATCCATTACGAAATGGAGTCCACCCTGGAACCCCGACCGCGACAACAGTTGAGGCATCGCCAGATTGACCCCGTAACGACGGCGGCCCCAGATGGTGGGGGATTTTCCCATCCGGTCTTGATACGCTCGCTTCCCGTACTCCAGCGACCAGAGAATCGAGTTAATCCCCACGAGCTGGGTACACCCTTCTCGCCAGTCTCCACCCACGAGGTCGGCGCGTCCGGCCTGCCAGGCTTCGCTAAGCCGATCAATGGTGGAAGGGGACTTTGTTACGATCTCCTCCATATCCTTGGCACTGAGCAACACATTCGTTGGCACCGGGCTGTCGAGTAATTTCTCAAGTGCCGGGAACGCCGCTGTTGGCCCGGCCAGGCAGAGATCGAGCAAGTAACACGGGACCGGGTAGAACCGCTCGCGGCATTCCAACAACAGCTCAAACGCATGCTTCAAATGCCGCCTAGCGACTTCGCGGTCCTGAGCCGCTGCCGCTCTTGCAGCGGACAGCACCTCGTCCTTCATCCGGACATCATCCATGCTGCCAAAGTTTCGCATGTGCCGGGTCAGCAGCTCGATCATGATCCAGGTGGTGCCCAGAGCCATGAAGTCGGCGGCCAAGTCCTCGTCAATCACTGGAGGCGTATCGAGAGCGGACAGTGCTGCAGCCAGCATCTCCTTCCGATCATGGTGTCCCCGCACGACGAACGAGCCGCACGACTGGGCCGCTTGCAGCCAGTCGCTCGTCGCAGTTTGATCGCACCCCGTCGGCACCAGAATCAACCGACCCGGGTGAGACATATCCAAGCTGTCGTGCCGCATCCACTGCGGCAGCGTCTGCGCCTCCAGCAGAATCGCGGGATGCCACGCCACTGCGAAAATGTTCAGCAAGCTCGCAGCTGGTTTCTCGCTCAACTCGGAAGGGAAATCTTCCAAGCTGTGACTGGGGATCAGGACAAGCACTTCAGAGAAGTTCATCGGCAGCGTTCAGTAAATGGGCGAGCGGGGCGGCGTCAGCCCCCCGAGTGCGGTGTTCCGTGGGATAGGCTTCCAGCCTGTCGGAAATGCAGGAGGAAGACAGGCTGGAAGC
>JAYWHX010000132.1:0-111783 GCA_043777375.1 Planctomycetota bacterium
AATCGGTGCCAAAAACAAACGCTTCAAAGCCGCCCTCGACCCTAACTACATCCTTGATGTCCTGAAAAGACTCACCGTTTGATGCGTACCGCCTGGCCCAGACATCGCTTTGGATGTCTGGGTGAAGCAGGAACAGGAGGGGGAGGATGAAGATTGATGTTCATGGCTAACGCCCGCCTTTCAATCCCCTTGTTGCTTCGCAACCCTGACGCTCAGAGTAGCGTTTGGGCCACCCCGACTTCATATCAAAACCTCTTAAAACCCCGAGCTACTTCCGCTGCCACATATCCATTTTCTCCAGCACCGCTCGTGGTCCCTCTCCGTCGAGCCACTCCTGCGCCTGCTCATCTCTTTTTAAATACGCGTCCCAGAACGCGGTACTCAGGGCCAGGATCACGTGGTGGTGGTTCGGGTTCCGCTTGTTCTTTTCACCGGGCAGGGATCGATCGGTGAATACCGAATGTTCGGCCTCATCGAGCACCAGTTCATACTTCCCACCGGGCGGCAGCGCGGTGTACACCGCTCGTCGAGTTTCAACGGTCGCACCTCCGATCGCGGATACGTCTTTCGTGCCTGTCATCAACAACCAGGGAATGCTCACCTTTCCGAACGCAGACGCCGGATCTCCCACAGCTGGGCTGCTGGGGCTCATCGGCAGGGCGGCCTTGATGCGGGGTTCGATCAGATTGAAATTCCCGCGAGCTGTGGTTTGCCCACTGACCGCTTGCGTGGTCACAGCTCCGAACGAGTGGCCCGACATCCCGACTTGTTCCAGATTGAAGGCCCCGAAGAATTCGTGTTTCGTGTCTTTGTTCCAGATCTCTAGCTGATCGAGGACAGCTGGGACATCCTTCGCGCGGAGCAGGAAATTCTCAGCGTTGGCGGCTTCCTTCATGGCGGACATGATCTGTGCAGGACGTTTCCCCTTCCAGACGGAGGTATCGCTTCCCGGATGTTGCAGGAACACCGCGATATAGCCTCGCGCGGCCCAGTGCTCGCCCAAATAGAGCCCCATTTCTCGCGACCCACCCAGCCCGTGGCTAAACAGCAGCACCGGAGCCGATTTGATCTCGCCGCAGCGGTAGACCCGGATGGGGATGTCGCGATTCCGAGCCTGGTCATGCACCGTCAAATCGAGCGGAACGACTTTTTCAGTATGCAATTTCGCAAGCGGATCATACGCCGCCAAATCCCGCTCCCCGGCGACCAGCTGATCATTGAACGTCGAAATCAAACACAGCAGAGCCAGACAACGAAACCACATGACATCAACTCCCACAGGGGAACAGCGTCAGCGCCACGCGACGATCCATTCCCCATCCCCAATCTAACCCCGCCACAGCTGGGAGGTTTCGGAAAACTCGGATGAACAGCGAGGGAAATTGATCCCGCTGGACGTTGGCACTCGACCGGACCACGAAAACCGACCGAATTGCAGAATCCGGTTTGAGGCAATTCTGCTCAAATGATATACAGAGACTCCCACTCCTCATTTCTCTCACTCCGAGGCTGACATGGCTGACAATCCTTTGAACTCTCCGCAGGAACAACCCGAAGCGGGAGTTCGCATCGAACTCGACGATACGGGTGTCGATGGTCTGTATTCCAACCTGTGCCGGGTCTCCAGCACTCCTGAAGAAGTCATCCTGGACTTGGCTCTGAACCCAAATCCGATGGGCGGAGCTGTGCAGACGATTCGCGTTTCGCAGCGCGTGATCCTGAATCACTTCACCGCTAAGCGGCTGGCGGCCTTGCTGACTGCGACCGTGCAGCGTCACGAGCAGGTCTTTGGCCGGTTGGAAACCGATATCCGCAAGCGGGTGCAGGGCGACATCGCCGCTCGATAGGGCTGATTGAAGAAACTGTCAGTTAAACACAAGCGGTCAGGACGGTCACACAAGTGACCCTTCCTGACCGCTTGTCGTAGACAACGATGATGAGTGGTCAGTGAATGTCCGCCGAGTCTCTTTCCTCCCCCTCTCAACGCCCATGCTCGCCCGCATTCGCCACTTCCTAGAGCTGATTCGTTTCAGCCACACAGTCTTCGCCCTGCCCTTCGCCTTGTTCTCGGCGATTCTGGCGTGGCGATTGACCGAGTTTCGCCTGCGCGACCTCGTCGGAATTCTGCTGTGCATGGTTCTCGCTCGCTCAGCTGCGATGGCGTTTAATCGGCTGGTGGATCGAGACATGGATGCAGCGAATCCGAGGACAGCCCGGCGGCACATCCCCGCCGGTTTGTTAACGCCCACGGCAGTGACTCTATTTGTATTGGTCTGCTCGCTGGGATTTGTGGCCGCGACGACGATCTTTCTGCCCAATCGCTGGCCGCTATCCCTCTCTGTGCCGGTGCTGTTATTCCTGCTGGGGTACTCGTATGCCAAACGATTCACATCGCTCTGCCATTACTGGCTCAGTGCTGCTCTTATGCTCTCGCCGATCGCAGCTTGGATCGCGATCCGAGGCACAATCGAGTTACCCGCAGCACTCCTGGCAGCTGTGATCTTTTTCTGGGTGGGTGGGTTCGACATTTTGTATGCGACGCAGGATGCCGATTTTGATCGGGAGCGAGGGCTGTCGAGCATCCCTGCGAAATTCGGGATTCCGACGGCTCTGCGGATCGCTGCATTCAGCCACCTGCTGACAGTCCTCGCGTTATTAGCTCTTTGGAAATTCGCCCCGCTCGGGCCTGTGTTTCTCGTCGGAGTTCTAGTGCTGGCGTTACTGCTGGCATACGAGCACTGGCTGGTCCGACCCGATGACCTGAGCCGGGTGAATACGGCGTTCTTCCATGTGAATGCGGCGGTCAGCGTTGGAATTCTCGTACTGGGAGTCGTCGACCTGTGGGTGGCATGATGAGTGCCTGCACTCGCCGACGAAACAATATCAGCGCTGCCTCCGTGATCACGATCTTTGTGGGGCACGTTTTAGACTTGCGCGTCGCCAGTTGAGAGAACTGCGAAGGAACGAAGGACTGACTTGCAAACGGCATTTTCGAAGAGTGGAGGTCACAGAAAACTCAAATCAATCAAACGAAGAGTCTTCCCCCTGTTTGCGTTTTTTGAGTTTCTTGCGGCCAGTTCTTCTGACTGAACCCTAGTCAGAGTGTAGGAATCTCGCCCGTTCCACACTCGCGCGGACGGCACGTAAAAACTTGCACCACAGCTTGTGGCTCAGCAGGAGCTTCGCCCTCCCGACCACTTCTTTGCACGGAGATCGGCGGCCGGATTGGTGACTGCCTGCCCCCTGCGGTACAGTGTCAGGATCATGAACACGACAGGACGACGGGACAAAGGCAGCATCTTGGAACTCGAATCGACCCCCCGCCGACGTTACCTGGCGAGCTTTGACCCCAAGCGAGTTCCGCACCGATTTGCTGATGTGCTGATTATCGGGTCGGGGATTGCTGGCGTTCGCGCGGCCCTGGAGATCGACCCTCGGCTGCGCGTTGTCGTCGTTACCAAGGATCGACTCGAACTCTCGAACAGTGCGTGGGCGCAAGGGGGCATTGCGGGTGTGCTGGACCCTTCGGACAAAGTGAGCAATCACGCAGAAGATACGATGACAGCCGGAGCTGGGCTGTGCGACCGCCGAGTGGTTGATGCCGTCGTGAATTCCGCCCCCGACTTGATTCGCGAGTTGGTCCGCTATGGGACACATTTTGACGAGCGAAACGGCGAGCTGGCCCTAACCACCGAAGGCGGGCACAGCCACCCGCGAGTGGCTCACGCACTGGGCGATGCGACCGGTAAAGAGGTCATGCGGGCGCTGATTGAGCGCATGCGGGAGCAAAAAGCGAGCGAGATCTGGGAGAAGACCTTCACGATTGACTTGCTCACAAATGACAAAAAATGTCAGGGGGCGATCGTCTGGCATCCGGGACACGGCAAGACGTTTATCTGGGCCAAGCAGACGATTCTGTGCACGGGTGGGGCAGGGCGTCTCTACCGCGAAACGACGAATCCCGACATCGCCACAGCTGATGGTCACGCGGTCGCCTTTCGCGCGGGGGCGACGGTCCGGGACATGGAGATGATGCAGTTCCACCCGACGGTGCTGTACATCGCCGGGGGCTCACGGCATTTGATTTCTGAGGCTGTTCGGGGCGAGGGAGCTTATTTGATCGATAGCCGTGGTTATCGCTTCATGCCCGATTACCACCCGCTGCTGGAGTTGGCTCCTCGCGATATCGTCAGTCGCGCAATAACAGACCAGATGGAGAAGACCCGGCACGCCTGCGTGTACCTCGACCTGCGGCACTTACCCGAATCGATGGTGATTGAACGGTTCCCGCACATTCGCAAAGTCTGCCAGGAGTTCGGCCTCGACCTCGCCAAAGACCCGATTCCCGTTCGCCCGGGCGCACACTATATGATCGGTGGACTGACTGTCGATCTGGATGGTCGGACATCGCTGCCGAACCTTTGGGCAGCGGGCGAGGTCACCAGCACTGGTCTGCACGGCGCGAATCGCCTCGCCTCGAACAGCTTGCTCGAGGGGCTGTACTACGGGCTCCGTTGTGGGCGCGGGGCGAGTGCGGCGGCCCTCGCGATCCCGGATGACTTCTGCATTACTCCCTTGAGTTCCAACGGTCCCGCCTCGACAGGACAGCCTTCTGATGATCTCAATCTCGTCGACTTGCGTAACTCCCTCGCCAGCCTCATGGGTCGCCATGTCGGGATTCGCCGCGATGAAGAAGGTCTCGCAGCTGCAGCCGAACAGGTCGAGTTCTGGGACCGTTACGTCGCTCTGCGGGAGTTTCACTCGGTCGAGGGCTGGGAGCTGCAGAATATGCTGCTGGTCGCGAAGTTAATGATCCAGTCGGCGCGGGCCAGAAAAGAAAGCCGCGGAGTTCACTTCCGCAGTGATTTTCCACAACAGGTCTACGAGCCGCAAACACATGTGGTGACACATCGCGGGCAGATTTAACTCGCACCAAGTGTCCCCCGCAGTTCCATCTTCCCCGAATCTCGGAGAGTCGACAGAATACCGGGTCAGGGAGGACATGAGCTTCTCTCCAGACAATAGGAGCTTGTGTGATGACGGATTCGATGTCACGGATCAGCCGGGTCCGGCTGTTGTTGGTACTGCTCGTGTCGCTGGTCGGCTTGGATCAGGCGACGAAGCACTACGCCGTCACGCACTGGAAGGGCCAGCCTCCGCAGAGCTTCGTGAACAATGTGTTTCGAATTGAGTATGCCGAAAACAAAGGGGCGTTTCTGAGCCTGTTCGGCAACTTGTCCGACACGGCCCGCTATACGATTCTGGTGATCGGGAATGGAGTGTTCATGATCGTGCTGGTCGCTTTCCTTCTGGGAACCGATCAGTGGAGTCGCTGGAACTACGTGGCCTGGACACTCGTCTTCGTCGGTGGAATTGGCAACCTGATCGACCGGATTCGCATTAACGCCGTTATCGATTTCCTGAACCTCGATATCGGCCTAGTCCGCACGGGAATTTTCAACGTGGCCGACATGGCCATCACAGCGGGGTTCCTCATGCTGGTGCCACAGTTCTTTCGTTCGGCCCCAGCGGAGACTGCGGCCCCTGAATCTATTGCGGCATCGCCTTCTGCAGTCTCGTCCGGAAACCCGTCATGAGACGGAGTCTGCGGCTGTGTATGAGCCGTATCGCCCTCTGCATCGACTTCGTCGTCGGGGTGGCTGGCCTGACCACCGCCGATGACCGCGTCACACTGATCCCGGACGGAGCAGTCGATCCGGTTGTGGTGATCGGCTCCATTGAGGATTACACCGGCGAAGAACTTCTGATCCAGCGTCCGGGGACGACTGTCGCGGATCGCTATCCCGCGAGCAACATCGTGTCAGTGCAGACATGGCGATCGGCCATTCATGTGCAGGGCATCGCGGAGTTCAATGCCGATGAAACTGCCGCAGCCGAACAGTCGCTGTTGAAATCGCTTCAGGACGAGCCTCGCGACTGGATGAAGCGCGAGATCCTTTCCCAGCTGGTTCGCTGCGCGATGCGGCGCGGCGACTGGGGGACAGCTGGGACATGGTTCCTGCAAATCACCGATGACGATCCATCATCGCGGCACTGGAATATCGCGCCGATCCAGTGGGCTCCGCAGTCACTCGGCGACAATCAGAAGACCCTCGCGCGGGGGTGGATGAAATCCTCAGACTCGCCTGCACAGTTGCTGGCTGCCAGCTGGCTGCTTGTGGACCCCATCTACGGAGAGGCTGCGGAAAAGAAGCTCGACGACCTCGCGCGGGACTCCAACGCGATCATTGCCCCTCTGGCTCGCGCCCAGCTGTGGCGACTCCGACTGGGGCTGGATTTGAATGAATTGGAGGTCCAGAAATGGCGGCAAGAGGTGCGGCGAATACCGCGTTCGTTGAGAGCCGGACCACAATACCTGGTCGGACGAGGGCTACTGCAACGGAGCGAACCAGCCGCCGCCGCTGCGGAGTTGTTGTGGCTACCGATGGTTTACCAGGACAACGAAGATCTGTCGGCTCGGGCGTTGGTCGATGCGGCAGGGGCATTTGAAAAAACGGGGCGAACGAGAGAAGCGATCACGTTGTATGACCGTGTCATCGAACAATACGGGTGGTCGCCGTGGGCGAACGCGGCGCGGAATGCCCGATCGGTCTTGTCCTCGCCCGCTGATTCCGGCGAGAATCCGGCCCGCTGAGAAACCACACGATCTCAAACAGACCACAATCGATCGGTTAGCATCGATCTACTGTTCATTTTCCGACCACACGCCAAGGAGGGCGGCATGTCAGCAGTTCCATCCGATCGCCCACATTCGAACTCCTACAGGCGCTCGTTGCGAACAATGGTCTGGGTCGTCGGGATCCTGCTCATCTTTTCACGGGTGGCGCAAGCCGCTGATGGGAAAATCTTCGACAAGGGCCAACTGAACGTCCGCGAACTGCTGCGCGCCGGGGGCTTCATTGGTTATCTGACGATCGCGCTCAGCGTCGCGATGGTGGCCTTGATCGTCGAGCATCTCCTGACCATCCGTCGCAACACTCTGATCCCCAAAGGATTCTCTGAGCGCTGCCAGAAACTAGTCGCCAGTGGACAGCTGGCCCAGGCCGAAACGCTCTGTCGCGAGCAATCCAGCTTGCTGTCGTATGTGGTCGGCATCGGCCTGCAGGAGTCTGATCTGGGCGTCACGTCGATGGTCAAGGCAATGGAGGACGCCATCTCCGAACAGGCGGCCCGGCTGACCCGCAAGATTGAATACCTGTCCCTGATCGGCGTCATCGGTCCCATGCTGGGACTGATGGGGACCGTGTGGGGCATGATCCAGGCGTTCGCCGAATTCGCCGAGAAGGTGGCTCCCCGTACCGCCGACTTCGCCCCCTCGATCTCCGAGGCCCTCGTCACCACGATGTTCGGACTGATCGTCGCAGTCCCCGCGCAGGTCGCATTTGCCATGTTCCGCAACCGCATCGACAGCTACATCGCCGAGACTGCTGTCACGGCCGAGGCGATTATTGCCCCCCTCAAGCGCAAACTCCTTCTGCGCAAACCTGAATCACGACCAGCGCCGACGGTGCTGCCGAATCAATCACTCAGTCCGACTGCTCCCGAGGGAGGTCGCAGTTCGTGAGAGTTCCCTCGACCACATTCCGCCGACCCATGCGGATGGACATGACTCCCCTGATCGACATGGTGTTTAACCTGGTCGTCTTTTTCCTGGTCGCTTCTCACTTTTCGAACGAGACCGACATCCCCCTCGAACTCCCGACAGCCTCGACCGCGAACGTCGACGACGAAGACCCCCGTCGACTCGTCATCACAATCACCGAAGACGAACAGCTGCACATCGCGGACAAGTCGATCGATCTGCCGCAACTGCAGGATCTGGTCAAAGATGAGTTGGATCGCCACGGGCCCGAGTTCGCCGTGCAGATCCGCTCGGACCGGCGTGTGCCGTATCGCGCGGTCGAACCGCTGCTGCTCGAGTGCTCACGAATCGGGGTCACTCGATTTGGGTTTAAAACCGCAGCCGAGTAGTGGCATCAGCCGCCTCGCAATAAAAAGAGGGCGAAGCAGCTTGGCTGCTTCGCCCTCGGGTCTCATTCCACGGATCGGACTACTGGTTCTTCACCAGCCGTGCGGGTGGCACGAAGGCTGCGATCTTCTGGAATCCAGCGATCACGTCGGCTTCCATTTCCGCCACCGTCTGGTTCCCTGGAACTACGATCGTGATGCCCCCTCCGAGGTGAGCAATCGCTTCCATGTAGGCTGGATCAGCACCCAGACCCACGGTCAGGGTGTGGATCGTATAGCCTGCGTCGACCGCTTCCTTGGCCCGGAACAGCCCATAGATCGCATGGATGTTCGTCGTGGTGTAGTTCGCCGTGCCGTCTCCATCGTAGTCGAACATTTCGTTCCACTGAGCGGTGGTCCAGTTCGGGTTTGTCCAGCCGCTGCTGTCCGAGGCAGTCGGCTCACCGTCGGTCATCACGAAGAGCGTTGGACGTGTGCCGGGCCGCTTCGAGGCATCGAGCATGAGTCGCCCCGTATAGATCCCCGCACCAATATTCGTGTTGCTGGTGTAGTGAGCGGCTTGGCGATGGCTAACGATCTGACGCACACTTTCGAAGCCATTACTGATGGGATTCGCGGAGATGTCGATGCTCTGTCCGTCGTAGTCCAGTGTCACTTCGCGACTGGAACTCACCGCGAATTGC
Source organism: Planctomycetota bacterium (assembly GCA_043777375.1). GTDB lineage: Bacteria > Planctomycetota > Planctomycetia > Planctomycetales > Planctomycetaceae > TH-plancto1. The sequence continues at coordinate 8,673 of JAYWHX010000132.1, forward strand.
ACTGCTCCCACCTCGTCCCCAAACGACAGGTCTTCCAGGAAGTCACAAAACATCACAGCCCCCTGCTTGACCGAGTGGAACGGATAGTGCGGCGTCCGCCACAGGTCGTTGCACGATGCATAGGTGTACTTGTTCTTCAACAGGTAGTTCACCAGGCAGGCTCCTCCGTACTTGCGGCGGTGACCAGCCGAGTTGATCTGTCCATCGTCCTGGCAGTACGTAAAGAACTCGCTCCAGCTGCCCGAACCCCACGGATATGTCACGGAGCCGAGACCCAGAAAGCTCTGGATGTTGGCAGTGGTCTCTTCGAAGACCAGATTCTGGGCCGCAAAGGTATCTGGCTCGGTGGCACCAGCTGGATTCGCTACTGTCACGTAGGTGGAGCCAATCTTGGCACGGGCACTGACCACATACTTCCCATTGTCACCATTGACGGTCTTACTTTTGGTGCTGGTGAAAGTAAACGTGTCCGTCGTTCCATCCGCATAGTTGAGCCTGATTTCAGTCATGTTGCTGCTCGTGGTGTCGGTCAGCGTGGTTCCGGCACTGTTGTTAAACAAGACCGTGGAGGTTTGGCCACTGGTCGTTTGCGAACCAGTGGTTGGTGCCAATGTTCCCGGAATCTTGACGGTTGCTTTCTTGATCGTCTTGGAGCCGGAACTGGTCACTGTGGCCGAGGTTCCACTGGCTGTCTTGGTTTCCGTCGAATTGTCCGTGTAAACAAGATCGACGCTCGACATGGCCGTGGAGGTTGTGACGTCAATCGAGGTGTTCTTGAAGATGGTGGTGCCGTTGCGGATCCCAGCGGTTTTAGTCTGTTGGAACCATTGAGGAGCGAACGTCATCGATCCGAGATTGCGAGCGCCGGCCAAGACGTTGAAGATGTCCTGCATGTTGGCGTCGAGTTGAGCGCGACTGCGTGTTCCCAACACATCGTAGGAGCTGTCGTCGTTCATCGAGCTGGAGTAGTCGAGGACCAGACCAATGTCTCGCGACTCGATATACGCCACAGCGGAAGAAGTGATCGACACAGTCTTGGAACCGAAGGCTCCGGCGAACAGTGTTTTGAGCTTTCCGTCGGGCTGAGTCGTATCGTTTCCGGTCCGGCGGGCCTGCACCTTGACCGCATTGGCCGGGGTCACGTCCCACTGAATCGAGGAGACACCCGTCGCAGCGTTGACGGTCCAGCGTCCGAACTGCACATCCACATTCGGATCGATGTAGATGTCGTTGATCGTGCCCATGGCCTGGGCCTTCAACCGAGCCTGTGCAATGGCATAGGTCGTTACGTCCCCGACATTCGGGCCCGCATTTTCTACGGCATGGCTGATTTCATTGGCAGCTGCCAGAGCTGCGGCGTCGACGCAGTTCTGCATGCGAGTCTGGGTGAGTACGACCATCCCGGTATCGACCGAGAAGGCGACAAACGCCAGGCAGGCACTTAAGGAGACTGCCATGATGACGATGAACACTCCTCGTCGCTTCTGTCGAAGCTCTTGGAGCCATTTCTCGCACGGATCAAGCATTGATTTCATGATGGTTCCCCTGTTTCAACAGGTTGTTCTTCAAATCCAGGAAGTTGGTTTCAGGTGGTTCATCGGCGGAGTTGCCGATTGATTGGTTAGAGGTTCAGTGTGGATCGACCGCGGGAGACGACTAGCGTTCCATCCAGAATTCGAGACGTTCCCATACTCATCGGAAACATGCTGACCGCCGTGTAAGGACAGGTGACTTTCACCTTCACAAGTTTGTGTTGATTGGAGGCCAACGACAGATCAAACGTCTGGCCGACGTTGGCTCCATCCGCATGTGTCAGGGTGACGGTCAGGCTGGCAATCGGAAAACCTTCTGCCACCAGCATATTCTTGATGTCGGTGATCACCTTGTCGTTCGCCGTCTGACCGGCCAGCAACAGGCTGGGCTCGATGTCCTTGGCAGCCATGCGGCCTCCGTCACGGACCGCACCTTCCAGAACCTGAACCTTGTTCAGAGCGTGCCCGGACTCAATAGCCACGAACGCAATTGTCATGAAAATCGGCAGAACGAGTGCCAGCTCGACGGCTGCGACTCCGCGCCTCTTCGTCTTCTGGGGTGTGTTCGATAATGCAGGACGACGGAACATGATCATTTCTCTGATTGACGATCCACGGGGACTGGGGCGGGAGATCAAATGCAACTACTCGTGGCGCGAGACGGACTGCCCGGTCAGGGTGATGTCCTTGATCCAAAATGGAGGCAGGATTGCGATGCTGTTGTAAGGAACCGACACGCGGACAATGAACATCTGGTCATCCACGGCGGTCCCGAGTTCAATGTCCGGCAGCGAGGTGTAGTTGATCGTGCTCGCATTAAAGTTTGCCGCGTCAAACGAACTGCCATTCTTGACCAGCACCGTCGGGACCACGCGAAACGCACCAGCTGTAATCGCCTTCACCTTGGTGGTGACCTGAGTTGTTGTCACACCGTCTGTGGCTCCATAGCGCGCCCCGCTGCGAGCTGCAGCCGTCAGCGAATGCACAACCATCATCGCGTGACAGCATTCCATCAGTCCGAATGCAAAGATCAGGAACACGGGCAAAGTGACAGCCACTTCGACAGCGGTCGTCCCCAGACGCCGCACACGTTTTCCTGAGTTGGTTTGAACAGAACGCATAACAGATCGAGCCCTTCCGAGAGTAGCCGGAGTGAACACCTCACCCAATGCATCGAAACCCTAGTTCCGATTACCCGCACAGTCGGAATGAAATTGCTAAATCCAACGGCCACTTGCGAACTAAATTTATGAAGTGGTTTCGACGTGGCGTTTTGGCAACAGACCCACATTCCCTCTCCCGTGGATTTAAGCGATCTCTGCATGCGTGTTGTCACACGGCATCATTCAATCCGAATAACCAGAGAATCCGGCAAGTTCAAGGAAATGCGTTTGACTGCGTCTCCGTTCGAATCAACTCGGCACCCACAAAAAGATTGCTCCACCACCTAAAGCCAATCGCCGACGGGTTTCATGGCAGAAACCGAGTGCAATCGGGAAGCCGCCCCTCTATAAATCGGGGGACGATGTCTGACTCGGACATCGCACAATCACCTGCCGGGAATCATTTCGGATGAGTGGCAAACAGCCAGCTGTGATCTTACTGAGTGGGGGGCTCGATTCTGCGACCGTGCTGGCGGTCGCCCGGAGCCAGGGGTTTGACTGTTACGCTCTGTCGTTTGACTACGGGCAACGGCATCGCCATGAACTGGCCGCCGCCGCGCGCGTGAGCCAGGCACTGGGAGCTGTCGAGCATCGCACGTGCCCACTCGATCTTCGCGTCTTCGGCGGATCGGCACTGACCTCGGATATCGCTGTTCCCAAGGACCGCGACGAGTCCCAGATGTCGACCGGGATCCCGATCACCTACGTTCCGGCACGCAACACGATCTTCCTGTCGATCGCACTCGGCTGGGCGGAAATCCTCGGCGCACATGACCTCTTCCTGGGAGTCAACGCCGTCGATTACAGCGGCTACCCCGACTGCCGCCCCGAGTTCATCACCGCATTCGAGCAGCTCGCGAATCTCGCGACTAAAGCCGGAGTCGAGGGCACTCGTTACCGCATTCATGCCCCCCTCATCAATCTGACAAAGTCACAGATCATCGAACTCGGGGCCACACTCGGTGTCGACTATGGCCTAACCCACAGCTGCTACGACCCGGATACCCAAGGCGTTCCGTGTGGTCACTGCGACAGCTGCCTGTTGCGGGCGAGGGGGTTTTCTGATGCTGGGTTAATTGACCCGGCCTTGGGAAGATAATGGACTTTGTCACTTTCATCAGCTTCGTGCAAGATGCCACTGCCCTTCATCAGTGGGCCTTGTTTGAGCCTGACCCGGAATCATCCTGCTTAACACCAGCCACCCAACTCGCCCCGCCGAGTTGATTCCTCCAGCGACGTGCTCACTGTGCTACGAATCTATGGTTGATTGCGGTTCTTTCGAATAAGACGATTCTCGCAGTTCTGACTGGAACTGATCGGATTTTCTGAGAGTGGCGACCGCGTCGGCTGCATTGGGCATGATTTTGACAAAGCGTCATTTCAACCTGTCGACAGACCTGAAAACAGTTGTAGTGTTGAATGTTGAGTTCTGGGCACACGGCATGTCGCCGTCTGTCAACACTCTGCTTGGAAAGGAAGAACCCGCTGCGTCAGCCGGTTCAATCGGAACGTTGTCAAGCACCAACCATCAACGAGTGACTGTCGCGCTCGAAGCTCTGACCGAGGGACTTGTCCCCTTTGTCGAAGGGAAGCTGCGCGTCATCTATCGAGAGCGGTGGGTGCAGACGGCGATGGGCAGCTTCCGGGATGATCGCACTCGCAGGAGCGATGACGGTGCGTCGATCGTCTGGGATGCCCAATCTCTACTGACTGTGATGTGGGACCAGTGGAACGCGATTTTTCGGCATGACCTGACTCACTCCGAACGCAGCTTGGTCAGCGAACTGCGAGAGTATCGCAACAAATGGGCTCATCAACAGCCGTTCGATTTCGATGACACATTCCGGATACTCGACAGCACTCGGCGCTTGCTGGAGGCCGTCAAGGCGACCAATGTCTATCTGGTTCGTGACGAGAAGAACAATCTCATCGAGAGCTACGTGGCCGAGCAGGTCAACACTCAGCTGCAACGCACCGCGTTCAAACGGAACAAGTGGTGGGTCATCATCGTCTACAGCTTCTGCTGCATGATGTTGATCTTCTTCATGCTGGTCTACGGGAACAAAGCGACCCCAGCTGTGGTCGCGGCCACGTTGCTGTTGTTCATTTATCTGATCTATCAGCAAGTCCGCATGGACCCCCCCCTGCTGTATGGTCCCCGAGAATGTAATCGTTGCCACCGCATCGTCTATCGCCGCAATTGTCCGTATTGCCAGCCAGAGGAATGACGCCGCGTCTGATCGCGATCGTTCCAGCTGCGGGGTTGAGCCGCCGTATGGGCCAGCCGAAGCTGCTGTTGGATCTGGCGGGACAAACCGTGATTGCACGGGTCGTACAGGCGTTACGTGCTGCTGCGATCGAACGCTGCCTGGTCGTTGTGCGCCCCGATGACGTGGAACTCGCTCGTGAAGTCGTCGCAACGGGTGGCGAAGTGGTCCAGCCCCCGACGAATCCTGCCGAGATGCGGGAGAGCGTGGAGTACGCCCTGCGGGAGGTCACCCGCCAGAGTCACTCGACTGGGCGTCCCTGTGATGGCTGGGTTCTGATTCCCGCTGACCATCCGACGCTGAATTCTGAATTGGTACGAGACCTCATCGTCGTTTGGAGCGAGAACCCGAGCAGGATCGCGGTTCCGACCTGCAACGGTCGACGCGGGCATCCCACGATCTTTCCATGGAGCCTGACTGAAGAGGTCTACCAACTGCCCTCGGACCAGGGTCTCAATTCCCTGCTGCGTTCGAATCCGGATCGTGTTCTGGAGATGACAGTGACTGACGCTCGCATTCTGGAAGACCTCGATACTCCCGAGGACTGGCAGCGAATGCGGATGGAGTGGGAGTAAGGCAGTCGTACGACAAAAGTCTCCCCGCCACCCCGCTCGTCGGGGTGGTTCCCGCGCTGGCTTGCTACCAGTAGCTCATCAGCGCGGGAACCACGGGGACAAGCCCCAGTGGCGGGTAAGATATTCCGTTCTGAACGCTGAACCGCACCCAGCGAGCGTCCGGAGTCAGCCGGATGGTCTCTCAGTGAGTCGCCAAACGGCTGGCAACCCGTCTAGCGGCGCGGTAGAGTCTGACTCGTCTCGACTGCTCGAAAACAGCCTCCTCAAGGTCCGAATGTGAACGCGAAGATTGTCCTGCTCCCCGGTGATGGGATTGGCCCCGAAGTTGTCCGTGAAGCCGAAGCGGTCCTCAACCGCATCGCTACCCAGTTCGGCCACAGCTTCTCATTCTCGACACATCTGATCGGCGGCTGTGCCATCGATGCAACCGGGTCCGCGCTGCCGGATGAGACACTGGCTGCTTGCCGCCAGTCAGATGCGGTTTTGCTGGGAGCCGTTGGCGGGCCGAAGTGGGATGACCCCAAGGCTAAGACTCGCCCAGAGGCGGGACTGCTGAAGATTCGCAAGGAGCTGGGGCTGTTCGCGAATTTGCGTCCGATCACAACGTTTGATTGCCTGCTCGATTCGTCTCCGCTCAAGCGACACATTGTCGAAGGGACCGACATCCTGTTCTTCCGCGAGCTGACGGGCGGGCTCTACTTTGGCGAATCCGGATTGACCCAGAACGCGGATGGTAGCGAAACCGCCTTCAGTACGATGACGTACAGCACACATGAGATCGAGCGGATCGTGCGGATGGCCGCACAGGCGGCGATGAAGCGGCGCAAGAAGCTGACCATGGTCGACAAGGCCAACGTGCTGGAGGCATCGCGTCTCTGGCGACGAGTCAGCGAACGAGTCGTGAAGACCGAATTCCCTGAGCTGGCCTATGACGTGGTCCTCGTCGACTCGATGGCCATGCACTTGATTTCGCGACCTGCGACCTTTGATGTGGTCGTGACCGAGAACATGTTCGGCGACATCCTGACCGATGAGGGCTCGATGCTGCCGGGATCGCTCGGGCTGCTGCCATCTGCGTCGCTCGGTGAACCGGGACCGGGTCTGTATGAGCCGATTCACGGCTCAGCTCCCGACATCGCCGGCAAGGGAATCGCGAACCCGCTGGGCACCATCCTCGCAGCTGCGATGCTGCTGCGGCACTCGCTGAATCTGTCCGCCGAGGCAGCTGCGATCGAAGCCGCAGTCGAGTCTGTTTTGAATGCGGGGCACCGCACGAAGGATCTGGCTCGCAAGGGCGAGGCGACCGTGAGTACGACCGAGATGGGTGCGTTGGTTCTGAAGGCTCTCTAAGGCGGACTGAATTCTGTTTTCCGAAATGCAAAAAGCCCAGGGGTTGTGACCCCTGGGCTTTTGTATTTACACCTGACAACGTTCAACTAGAACGAGTAGATGGCGTCGATGCCGAAGATCGTCTGGTCAGCATCGATGCCGAGCGGGTTGTTCCCGTTCACAGCGGCTGGTGCCCACTGATGACGAATTTCTGGCCGGACAATGAAGTTGGACATCGGCTTGATGTTTACACCCGCGGTGACTTCGTAGTACGAAACCCCGTTGACCTTCAACCATTCTGCACGACCCCCAGCACCCAACTTGTCGTTGATGTTGTAGATCAAGTAGTTGGCGGCACTGACGGAATTGAAGGTCGTTGCTCCGCCGACGACTCCATTATTTCCGTGAGCCAAGTCGCTCGACAGAATGTAGTTGAGCTTATCGGTCAGGGCCAAAGTCGCCACGATGCTGTGGGTGTATCCGTCGCCGATCCAGCCGTTGTTACCGACTGTGCCGATGTAGGTCACTGACAAGTCGTCAGTCGCCTTGACGGTTGCTCCGCCCTGGAAGGACGAGCCGCCGTTGAACTGATCGAAACCGGTATCCCAACCCGCGACCCAGCCGCCGTACAGAGTGACATCGTCACTGGCGGTGTAGGTTGCCATGGCACCGGTGTGAGTGAACGGCTCGGTAAAGTTCCATGTAAAGGCGTGGCTATAGAAGAAGTTGCCATTGGAAGGCACCACTTCGTAACCGGCCAGCGTGTAGAAGTGACCGACCTTCACCGACAACTTGTCGTAGGCCACAACACCGTAGGCCTGTGGAATCGCCCAGTGGTATGCGCCGTGATCGAAACCGTTCTGGAAGTCCCAATTGCCCGGGTTGTTTCCGTAGGACTGGGTGTTCTCGCCGTCGAGCCCGTACAGGGCATCCACACGAGCACCCCAGTCAAACCCTTCGCTGCCGTCAGCGATTTTTTCGGCGAACAACCAAGCCTGATGCACGTTGACCGTGCCGGGCTTTGTGTTCAGCACGCCGTCCGTCTTGTTGGTGTAACCGGCTGACACCCAGCCGCCGACATCCCATGACGAATCTTCGCCAAAGATGGACTTGCCGAGATCAAACGGTTCTCCGCCGAACAGTCCGCATCCGCTGTCACAGGCTCCGACACAGTCACCGACGACTCCGTCGCAGCCGGTTCCTGCATCGCAGGCGGCATCACTCGTACAGCTGACCAACCGAATGTCGAGGCTCTCAGCAGGGGTGCTGAGAATGGCCTCGGCCCGGCGGATTGAAGGGGAGACTGGCTCAACTGCCGAAGCAGAGGCCGCCCACCCCAAACCAACAGCTGACATCATCAGCCAGCTGCGCATGGAAAAACGTCGCATTGGAAACACTCCTTTAGGCTGCGCAGAGCACTTGCACACCCGATCCCTGTGTGGCGAATTGTTTCGATTTGCATCTTTCTCACCCCAGCGGCGGGAAGTGAAAGAGAGGTTGAGCGCGAGCCGAAACGTCTTCTTTATGTTTTCGGCCCAATCGCATTGAAAAATGTGAATTCGATGGGAAGGCAGTACGCCTTAACTATTCCACACGTTCACGGGTCTGTATCGGCGAAACCTGCCGCTCTGAGACCAGGAACTGGGTCCAAGGAGTAGCCGTCAGTGAAGTGCAGTCTACGGGAAGGTGAGATCTCAGATGAAACGGGCGGACGTAGAAGGGACTGTCGCCGCCGGACTCAACCGGGATTGTGTGGGAAGCAGCACCCTCGTTCGGCAACTCAGCATGCGGCGTGCTACAGTGCCAATTCCACAATCGCTCAACCATCATCGGTTCTCTCACATGCCCGCGCTGGATCGTTACCGCAAGCAGACACTCTTTGCTCCTCTCGGGGAAGCGGGACAGTTGAGGCTGCAGGCTGGGAAAGCCATGGTTGTCGGCTGTGGGGCGCTAGGTTCGGTGATTGCCGAGAGCCTCGTGCGTGCCGGTGTTGGGCTGGTGCGAATTGTTGATCGCGACTTTGTTGAGCTGTCCAACCTGCAACGTCAAGTGTTGTACGACGAGCGGGATGTGGCAGACCAACTTCCGAAGGCTGAGGCGGCTGCTCGCAAGCTACGGCTCATCAATAGTGACGTGACTGTTGAACCGGTGGTGGCCGATCTCTCCTCGGATAACATTCGCCAGCTGGCTGACGGGATGAATGTCATTGTCGATGGGACAGACAATTTCGAGACGCGGTTTCTCGTCAACGACTGGGCCTTCGAATCTAAGACTCCCTGGGTGCATGGCGGGTGCGTGGGCTGTCACGGACAGGTGATGACCTTCCGACCGGGGAAGACGATCTGCTTTCGCTGTCTGATGGGTGGTGTTCCCGAGCCGGGGAGTGGGGAGACATGCGATACAGCTGGAGTGCTGGGACCAGCTGTGAATGTGATTGCATCACTGCAAAGCCTCGACGCGATCAAGATTCTCGCGGGACTGGACGAGACTATCGAACCGGTCATGACCGTGGTCGATTTATGGGAAGGGACGTTCCGGCGGCTGAAAGTCGGAGAGCCACGTGACGAGGGGCGCTGTGCGGGGTGCATCACCGGAGAGCGTCCGTGGTTCCACGGAACCCAGTCCGCGCGGTCTGCCGTTCTATGTGGCCGAAACGCGGTGCAAATCACTCCACCGCTGCCGATGCAAATCGGTTTGGAGGAGCTGGCAACTCGGCTGGCAGCCAGTGGGCGAGTGACTCGCAACTCCTTTTTGGTGAAACTGGAGGCTGCGGAGACGGGATATGTCCTGACGGTGTTTCAGGATGGACGGGCGATCATTCAAGGGACAGAAGATCCGGGGATTGCCCGGAGCGTGTACTCTCGGTTCATCGGAATGTAAGAGCCGTAGCGGGTCGCATGATTATGCGGGCGAAGCTGGTCCCAACAGGTCACCGGACCTGTGGTGCTTTCGCGACAACCCTCACACATCGCCGATGGGATTCGATCGAGAAAACGGACAAGGCTGGAATCGTTAACTGGCGCATGATAGGGTGGAGCAGCGGGTGGACTGCACGCTGACTGAAGTATGCCCTCGGTTTGACAAAGGCCGATCTTCGATCCGTCGATGGCGATCAAAATCACGTTGGATTCATTTCTGGCCGTCATGAAGCGGAGTACGCTGCTCTCGGAAGAGCAGCTGAACTCCTCGCTGGAGAAGTTCCGCGCTGCCAAAGGGGCGACGTCCGACGCGAAACCGTTTGCTGAATACTTGGTCCGTCAGAAGCTACTCACCGTCTGGCAGGCGGAAAAGGTCCTGCAAGGCAAGCACAAGGGGTTCTTCCTGGGGCGGTATCGCCTGTTGTCCCTACTGGGGAAAGGCGGGATGAGTTCGGTCTATTTGGCCGAACACATGGTGATGAAACGCTTCTGCGCTCTGAAAGTGCTTCCAGCCAAACGAGTCAACGACGCGAGCTACCTCGGTCGGTTTCACCGCGAGGCACAAGCGGTTGCAGCGCTCGACCACCCCAACATCGTGCGGGCGTACGATGTTGATATGACTGCCGACGCCGGGGTTGATATTCATTTTTTGGCGATGGAGTTTGTGCAAGGCAAGAGCCTGCTGGAAGTCGTCCAAGAGAAGGGCCCTGTGCCCATCTCCGACGCAGCTGAGTATATTCGACAGACGGCGCTGGGGCTGGAACATGCTCACAAGGCTGGGCTGGTTCACCGCGATATTAAGCCTGGAAATCTGCTAATCACGCCGACGGGCGTCCTCAAAGTGTTGGACTTGGGGTTGGCCCGCTTTTTTGATGACGAGGACGCCTCGCTGACGGTCCAGCATGATGAAAAAGTGCTGGGCACAGCAGATTACATCTCCCCGGAACAGGCAATCGATAGCCACAAGGTCGATCGCCGAACGGACATTTACAGCTTGGGTTGTACGCTGTATTTCCTACTGACGGCTCATCCACCGTTCAATAGCGGCTCGCTCGCGCAACGATTGGTGGCTCACCAGACAAAGCCAGCCCCCCCCATCACCAATGACCGGGCAGATGTGCCCGCCGCGCTGCAAGCCATCATGGAAAAGATGATGGCCAAGAAAGTGGGCGATCGGTATCAGACTGCTCAGGATGTCGCCGACGCCATTTCCAGCTGGCAAAAGCAGTCCTCGTCCAATTCCGTGAGTGCTCCGTCTGCGGAGAAGACAGTCTCTACTGTCGTGAAGGCCGAGTCTACAGTCGGGCCAGTTCCTGCCGCAAAAACGAAGCCAGCTTCCAGTCAGTCGTCGACGACTCGCCGTGCGGGAGTATCGCCCGCGACACAGAAGCTGCCTGGGTCGGGAGTGGGCTCAGCTGTTTCGTCCCCTGGGAAAAGTGTTCCAAGGCCGAGCAATTCGGTCGTCGTCAATTCTGGGGTCGACGACTCTGAGGCGTTGGGCAGTTTTCTGGACGAGCTGTCGAGTCGTCACGAAATCGATATCCCGATCCCCAGAAACCCAGCGAGTGACTCGAAGGCGTCTCGCAGCTCGTCGAAGAAGCTGTCGCAGGCCGCAGTCGACACCGCCAAGCTCGGGGAGTCGCAGACCGAGGTCGTCGCGAGCGAGCCGCTGATTGCGGACGATGTCCCTGATCTTGGAATGCTAGAGCAGGTGTTTGATCCCACGCTGCTCGATCTGGAAGGGTTGGAATCGGAGGAGCTGGCAGTCACTACTACACTGTCGGAGCGGCCCTCAGCTGTCACATCGCCAGTTGTGACCGGGAAATTGCCGAAATCGGCCCGCACGAGTCTCGGGATCAAGCCCGTGTGGCTGGTTGGTGGTGGGGTCGCGCTGGTTGCAGCGGCTCTCGCCCTGTGGTTCCTGTTCGGTCAAGAGAAGAACCCGCCGACGATTGCTCCGAACACGCCCCCGGCCAAGAGTTTGCCTGCTAGCAATTTGGCAGTAATCGAAGTCGGGCCACAGGGTCACTTCACGACGATTGGTCAGGCGATCGAATTTGTACGAGGGAACTTTCGTCCGCTCGCGGCACAGGAATCTCGCACGATTCAAGTCGCGGGTGGGTTCACCTATCCCGAGACACTGAGCATCATCAGCGGTGATCGGAATCATTTTCCTCGTAATGTCACGATCAAATCGACAGGCCCCGCAGATGCTGTCATTCAGGGGGACGGGACTCAACCTGTTTTGAACTTGCAATCCGTCGAATCTCTCACGATTGAGGGGTTTGTCATTGATGCCCACGGTGCCGGGACGGGGGTGAAAGTCATGGGTTATTCTCCGCTGGGCCGTTTGAACTCGCTGCGAATCCAGAACTTCAACCGGACGGGAGTTCTCCTGGAGGAGGTCGCGGCTCAGACGGGCGAAGAGTTTCAGATCAATGGGCTTTCGATTCGCGCCGATGCCAAGGAAGCTGTGGGACTGCGCTGCCAGGCAGCCCATGGTGGGAACACCGTGTGTGTGCAGTTGACCAATTTGAGAATTCAAGGACCGCTCGTCTCGGGGATCGAGACATCGGGCCCATTCTGGAAGTCGACGCTGTCGGAATCGGTAATCTCCCGGTGTGATGTGGGAGTGCGTATTCAGGGTGGATTCCTCGAGGACGTGTCGCTGATGAATAACACGTTCAGCAATAACGTCCGCGGACTCGTGTTTTCGAAAATGCCCGAGCCCGAGAGCCGCAACGTCAAGGTGTTGCACACACTGTTCTCGGGGAATACCCATGCAGATGCGGTTGTGGAAATGGGCGATGCGGCCGGTCTGGCGGACAAGTTGCTGCCCATTCCCGATGGTCGGCATCACAACCGAACGGATCGCAAGGACCCGGATGTCAATGGATTCGACGTGTTCACGGGTGATGGCCAGCGGGGGGCAGTGACGACGTTTGTATCAATTGATCCCGCACAGCCGGGTTACATGAAACCGAGTACGAATGAGGCCAGCGTGGCGTCGCCGGCCAGTGGTGCCAAGGGGTATGTCGGGGCTGTGGCTCCATAAAACGGCTCAAGCATTCGGGGCATGAGATCCTCGCCCGACGTGATTCTTGTTGACATTTCTCAACAAGCAACGTGGCATCTCAGAAACAGAACACTTTTATCAGAATCGTGAACTAGGCTTGATCACAGGTCGAGGATGGTCCGCCTCACAGCAGTCAGCAGGCATCACGTCGGAACTGAAGCTATGTCCCGGGACACTGCAATCGAATCTCAACACGACGTCGTGAATGTTCAAGAGCAGCTGCTGGAAATGCTGCGCATGGCGGGTAATGAAGTCCCGCCCCCACGACGACAAACATCTGAGGCGGTTGTCGTGTCGGCATCGCCGATGACTGCCGAGAAGGCTGCCAACACCAAGACCTGCCAGAAGTGTGGTTCGGAGAAGCCCTGGGGGACATCTAGTTGGTGCCCCGATTGTGGTTACTATCCCAAGGCGGGATTCGGAGGCACTGGCGTTGTTGAATATGCCGACGAAACGCCCCCTGATCTTCGGTCAATCTTTCCACCGTGGGCCATACCCATGGGGATCGGGATGTTTGTCATTCTAGTGGTCTCGATTGGCAGTCAGTTCGTCTACAAAGACCCTCTGCAACGGTCATTGCTGGCGCTGTACCAACTGGGGTTCTTTGTGTTCTGCGCCATGGTGGCTCATTTCCGGGCGTCTTTCCTGGTCATTCAGGAAGGGCGAACCCTGATGGCGATCGTCAATCCGACCGAGACTTGGTCGGCGATGCTACAGAGAGTTCCCGCAACTCAGTGGCTCATATTGATTTTCGCCTGGGGACTGACCGGAACGATGACATCGTTCTTCATTGGCTTGGACATTGATGTCATAGCCGAAGAAGTGGCCAAAGAAGTCAAGAAGAACCCCAAGGTCACATTCGCGGACGTGGCCTCGGCCATGACCAAAGTGACCAAGTCGGCGTTTCAAAGCAAAGAAGCAGCTGGGATCTTGGCCAAGGTCATGCAGGTCGCGGACAAGGAGTTGGGTGGAATCGATCCCGCCAATGCCGAGGGAGCATTACTCGATTTGGTCGCAGCCACTGAGGGTATCAGCAGCGTCGCTTCAGGTGGCGGATCCAGTGGCAGTGGGGATGACCGCTATGCGCCAGGCGGTTCTGCAGACAAGACCACAAATGCCACTACAGAATCGCCTCAGGCTCTCCCCACAGCTGCACCGGCAAAGCCGACTTTTGATTACTGGATCTACGGGTACACCACGAATCCCGAAGGTGAGATCCGCTCGCTGCTTCTCGCGACCACCGGCGGCACAGGGCCCCTGCGGTTTGTTCAGAAGCTCGGTCTTGATGGACTGAGTTCGGAACAACTGGCGATGATGAGCGAGCAGCTGAAACCCTACCGCGTCCGCAATGCGGCGATCGCCTCACCTTATGGGGGCAAATGGGTTAAGCCTGTCGCGAAATGTCGCGTCGAGCACGAAGGGTTGAACGCCGACTCGCGACCGACGAATGCGAAGTTCCAGAGTGTTGTCCTTCCCTGATGGCAGGAGTTGCCGGACCGCTCCTGGAATTCCGTCCTGGCTCGGCACTTTTCGCCGCGATGTCTCTGCGGGGCTGGGATCGATTCAACGCATCCTCACACTCTCGCTTACAACACCCCGGCTGCTGCGACATTCACCGCCCCGTATACGGCTCATTCCTTTTCTCGCATGCAGCTCGTTCGTTCACATCGATCAGGGAAGGTCGGTCCGTGTCCATTCAACACCAACGTCGGCAGCTGCCATGGATGTATGCATATGCAACTTGGATTGGCTGCACTCTGCTCGTACTGCATTCCGGCTGCGTTGAAGCGCCAGCACCAGTGACGACAGATTCTCCTGCGGGTTCGACAACCTCGGAATCAGTCGATTCGATTCCCGACGATTCCACCTCGGTCGAACTCGGCCCCGTCGCGGACTTTGTTACGACTCCACTGGAACCGACACCGCTTGTGCCATCTCAATCGAAACCGGTGCCCGATGAGGACGGGTGGGCAGCCGCACCGGAACCGATGCCGGAACTGCAACCAACACCAGCTCTCGCAGTGGACCTTCCCCAGTCGCCACCCGCAGCCGCTGAACCCACACCTCTTGATCCCGTTCCGACTCCCGTGGCGGAAGCTCCCAGCCTGATCCCAGGTGGCCTGACATCGGCAGCTTCGAAGCCAGAGCCAGCGGCCCCGGCACCATTCCCGACGGCCTCAGAACCGACACCGGTCGAATCCTCCGCATCGCAAACCGCCCCTCCTTCGAGTCCAACAGTCGCCACGGACAGTTTGATCGCGACGACCAATCCAAAGCCGTTAGAGGTCATCAAACCCAAGGCGCTGCTCATCATCTCGCCGCGCGATAAGAGTCTGCAGCCCGAGCCAACCGTCAATCAACAGGCGTCGAGCGAGCGACCAGCGGTCGTGCTGCCTCCCTCTTCCGCAGCGGACGCAGCGCTACTCGCTCCAATTCAGCTTGAGAAACCAGATGCGAACACGGGTGCGACAGAACCCCCGGCTTCTCTGGCATCCCTCGAGCAGCGAGTCATGCTGCCCACATTTCCAACTCCAGCAACTGCTGGCCCAATGGTTCCTGTATCTCCGGTCTCAATTGGTCAATCCACTTCGGTTGTGCCCGAAGGCTTCACAGCTCTCTTCAACAATAAAGATCTCGGCGGGTGGGAAGCCTACGACGGCAAGCCGGAATCGTGGAAGTTCCAGGACGGTGCTGTCAGCTGTGTGGCACCCGGCGGTGGTTGGCTGCAAACTCTCGATCTGTATTGCGATTTCGAATTGCGGTTCGAGTATCGACTGTCCGCTGGAGGAAACTCCGGGGTGTGCCTGCGTTTTCCTGGGCATGGCAATCCTTCGCTCGAAGGCTTGGAGATTCAGCTCCTCGACGACCGCGCGGACAAGTACCAGAGCATTCAGCCGCAGCAGGCGACTGGGAGTCTCTATTTCGTGACAGCTCCTCGTGTGCGTGATGCTGCACATGTGGCCGGGGAATGGAATCAATGCACGTTGCGATGTCTGGGTGACCAGCTGCAGGTCACCATTAACGACCAACTCGTGAATGAAATTGACCTCAGTCAGTTGACCTCAGCCAGCGGGGAAAAGGCCAAACGAACCGCGGCGCTCCGCAGCCCGATGGGGTCCATCGCCCTGCAAAGCCACTCCACACGCACTGATTTCCGGAACGTCAACATCCGCGATTTGACTCAGGCTTTGGACTCCGGTGTCCGCTGGCTCGATCTGCGAGTCGGGACGGGCGATGCAGTTCCCGGGGGTGCCCAGGTCACGGTTCACTACATCGGATTCCTCAGCACTGGGAAGCGCTTCGCCAATAGTTTCGAGAAGGGCAAGCCCGCGACAGTCCCACTGAAGGATGTCATCCCCGGTTGGCGCGAAGGGATTCCCGGAATGAGGGTCGGCGGGAAGAGACGGCTCGTGGTCCCCGCACAGATGGCCTATGGGGCGAAAGGATTCAAGGAGATCGTCCCGCCAAACTCAACACTCGTTTACGAAATTGAGCTGACCGGATTCGAGAAGCTCGTTGAGGAAGTGCCAGCGACTGCCGCAGCTGAGACCATAGAGACGCAGTCAAACAGCGTCCGATGAGTCCCGCAAAACGTCATCCTCCACCGACCAGCGTCACGATCTCGATGGTATCACCCTCGGCAATCGATGTCTCCGCGTGCTTGGTGCGCGGGACCAATTCGAAGTTCCGCTCGATGGCGAGAAACTTCGGGTTCTTGCCGAGTTGGACCAGCAGCTGCGCGATCGAGAGTCTGTCATTGATCGTTTGCTCAGTTCCGTTGATGGTGACGCGCATCGCTCTCTCCTGCCTCGAACACTCTGACAGGCAGTCTGCGGCGGAAGTCGTTGCCAGTCAACTCACCTGTCGGATATGGTTCAGCCGACCGGCACGAGGCCGACGACCAGCCAGCATTTCTGACACTCACTCACTATTCATCCTCTCACAGGCGTGACATGCGTATTGCACTCATTGGTGCCGCCGGACAGCTGGGAACCGATCTGCATCGACTGTTGAGCGGTGATGTGATTCCGCTGACGCATGCGGATGTCGAGGTCACTGATCCGGCGAGCATTCAGGCGATGCTCGATCAGGTGCAGCCCGACATGATCGTCAACACGTCCGCGTATAATCTGGTCGACAAGGCCGAGACTGAGGTAGATGCGGCAATGGCGGTCAATGCCCGGGGACCTCGCAATTTGGCGCTGGCCTGCTCCAAGCGAGAACTGGCTCTCGTGCATATCAGTACGGATTTCGTTTTCGGGTTGGAAAGCGGCGTCAGCACTCCGCTGAAAGAGACGGACCTCCCCGGTCCGCAAGGGGTTTATGCGGCCAGCAAGCTGCTGGGCGAGTACTTCGTGCGGAGCCTGTGCCCGAGACACTTCGTGATTCGCACCTGCGGTCTCTATGGTCAGGCAGCGACGAAGGCGAAAGGGAATTTCGTTGTCACGATGCTGCGACTGGCGCGGGAGAAGCCGCAACTGAAAGTGGTCGCCGACCAGCGCTGCGTGCCGTCATATACGCATGACGTCGCCGAGTCGATTGCCGCTCTCGTGAAGACCGAGTCGTATGGCTTGTATCACGCGACGAACTCGGGCGAGTCATCCTGGTTCGAGGTGGCCACCGAGGCGGTGCGGCTCGCGGGCCTGACCACACCCATCCTCCCGATCACAACTCAGGAATTCGGGGCCCCCGCAGCGCGGCCTGCCTACAGCGTGCTCGACTGCTCCAAGATCACCGGGGTCACTGGTCTGCCGATCCGTCATTGGAAGCAAGCTCTCGCAGCGTATTTGCGCGAGATCGGAGTGATGGCTGAATGAGCATGGAACCCGATCACCTGTTGATTCTCGGCTGTGGCTTCCTGGGACAGCGTGTGGCCCAGCAATGGGGTGCGAGCGGAGGAACTGCCTCAGCGGTCACGCGCAGCGACGAGAAGGCGATACGACTCGCTGCACAAGGGATTAATCCCATCATTGCGGACCTGATGCGTCCCGAAACGCTCCATGCACTCCCGGTTGCTAACCGCGTTCTGTACTGCGTGGGGTATGACCGCTCCAGCATCTGGTCCAAGCACAATCTGTATCTCGATGGACTGACCCATGTCATGGACGCGCTCCACGGAGGCGCGGATCGGTTCGTTTATGTGTCGAGCACCAGTGTGTATGGCCAAGACGATGGGGGCTGGATCGACGAGGACTCACCGACGGAACCAACGACAGATGGCGGGCGGATCTGCCTGGCTGCCGAGCAGCAACTGCGTGGTCGCATGGCAAATGCCACGATTCTGCGGATGTCCGGTCTCTATGGTCCTGACCGCTTACTGGCCCGCGTCGAACAGCTGCGCGCGGGAGAGCCGATCGGCGGGAACCCGGATGCGTGGCTGAATCTGATCCATGGAGATGACTCCGCGCGGGCTTGTGTAGCCGCACTGACCGCCATTGACCCGGGTCCGCTGTATCTGGTCAGCGACGATCGTCCCATCACTCGTCGGGAATACTTCACGGAGCTTGCGAGTCGAGTGGCAGCCCCCCCGCCCCAGTTCTCAGGAGCGCCGACCTCGCGTCACACACCCGATGGGTTCAATAAGCGCTGCCGGAACGAGAGAGTGAAGCGAGAATTGCAGCTGAAGTGGCTCTATCCCGATATCATGCAGGGGTTGCTCGCGGGAGAGGATTGAATTCCGCATGATGTGGAAGTGCCGATCCTGGGAATCGTTTCGGGAGTTCTACTGGTGATTGTCCGCACGCCTGCGATTCCAGCTCCCAATTGGGGCCACACGAGTTGCAATTCCGGAGCCTAGTACTTGACGAGTGTGTGCGTGCCAGTTCACACCGGGTGACCGGGTGGTGTGTGCGAACTGCGAATTGACGCTCGTGAACTGAATCTCCATAATTGGAGTTCGTTGGTGTGAAGCCAATTAGAACTGAAGATCACCTCAGAAATTGCGTTGTCGCCATGGAAGATCAGATTATCGCCATGTTGCGATATGCGTGCGGCCAAGCTGAGCCGTTACGTCTGGTCGTCTCCAATGCGCAAGGCCAAGTGGTCCAGACGCAGGAAATCACGAGTCCATTTGCAGTCATTGGGCGAGGCAGCAACTGTGACCTCGTCATTCAGGAAGAGGTCGTCGCCTATCGGCATGTCTATTTGCAGGTCTTCGCCAATCGTGTGGCGTGTTTGGACTTGATGAGTACCAATGGGACTCAAATCGATCCGCCAGCCCCCTCCCAGTGGATTACACCCGCTCATCGATTCCGCGTCGGCACCCATTGGGTTCAACTCGAAGGCGATCAGTGGGTGGCTGACCAGACGGTCCCTTCTCCACTGGTCTTTAAGACTCGTGACGAACAGCGAGTCGAGTACGGCGTGCTGCCCAAGGCAGAGCTGGAACTGCTCAACACGTCGGCCAAAGGGCGTTTGTGGCCCATCAACCGAGTGATCACTCTGATCGGACGTGACGAGAATTGTCGGATCACGATCCCGGATGAGCGGATCTCGCGCGTCCATTGCAGCCTGGTCCTGCTGCCCAGCGGATTGTGGGTCATCGATCTGCTCGGCAAAGGGGGCATCAAGGTCAATGGTCAGCCGGTCCGGTGTTCGGCATTGCCCGAGGGGACCCAGTTGCAGATCGGGGATTATCTGGTCGCGGTGCACTACCCAGACATCGCCCAGACTCAGGTGCCCGTTCAGGCGGCATCCTCGTTGCCTCCCCCTCCCCCGCCCCCTGCACAATCGATTGGTAAGCCAAACGTCCAGTTTCTGACCAGTCAAAATCGCATCTTCAAGGTCGAGACTTGGGGCGACACATTGATTGTGATTCCGATGGGAGACAATCCGAATTACAAGTACCACGATGTCCATATCGAGACCGGTCGCGTGAACGAACTGATCTATGGGCACGGATATCGCAAGCTGATTGTGGACTTTAGCCAATCGCGATTGGTGGGAACGCTGATTCTCGACGCGATTACGAATTTCCTCCGTAAGGCGACCGACAAGGCCGTCTTCTGCGGAGCATCACCCGAGATGCACCAGTCGCTGACCGATCTTCGATTACTGACGATCTGGCCGCTGTATGCCAGTCGTCATGATGCGTTGCGGGCGATCTACGCATGACGGTGAACTTGGTCGCAGGAGCTGCTGACCTCTCTCGGGGGAAGCAACCGCTTGGCCGTCCATTGCGAGTTGTGCATCTCATTACGCGTCTCATCATTGGAGGGGCGCAGGAGAACACGCTGCACAATGTCGAGGACCAGCATCAACTGTACGGTGATGAGGTCCGTTTGATCACCGGACCGGGGTTGGGACCCGAGGGCTCACTTGAAGCCCGCGCGATGGCGGGGGGCTATCCGGTCCATGTGGTGTCTGAACTGCGGCGGAGTCTGCAACCACTTCGCGATTGGAACAGCTACCGCGAGTGCATCCGGCTGTTCCGTGAAATCCAACCGGATGTCGTCCATACCCATAGCTCGAAAGCAGGCATCATCGGCCGCGCAGCTGCGGCCAAGCTGGGTCTTCCGACAGTGCATACGATTCACGGGGCGGCGTTTCATTACGGCCAGAACCCGATCTCTTTTTGCGTCTACCGGCAGGCCGAGCGTTTCGCGAGTCGCTGGACGGATCACTTTATTTGCGTCGCGGATGACATGACAGACGAGTACGTCCACGCGCGCGTTGCTCCACGTGACCGCTTTACGACGATTTCCAGCGGGTTCGATGTGGAACCGTTCTTGAATCCGCCTCGCAGCCGAGAGGACGTGCGCCGCGAGCTTGGCCTAAAGCCAGACGAGATTGTCGTCGGCAAGATCGCGCGTCTGTTCCACTTGAAGGGGCACAAGTTCCTGCTCTCAGCTGCTCCCTCGATCGTACGAGCCTGCCCGCAGGTGAAGTTCCTGTTCGTGGGTGATGGGCTGCTGCGACAGGAGTTCGAGAAACGCATCGCGGACATGGGGCTGGCAGATCGGTTCGTCTTTACCGGGCTGGTTCCGCCTACGCGCATCCCCGAACTGATTCACGCGATGGACATTGTGGCCCACACCAGCCAGTGGGAAGGCTTAGCGCGCGTCCTGCCGCAGGCGTTGGTCGCGGGCAAGCCCGTGGTGGCGTATGACGTGGGTGGCGCGCGTGAGGTCGTGCTGGCGGGAGCGACGGGTTTCCTGCTGCCACGCGACAGCGTCGAACCTTTGGCGACCGCGATCATCCGCTTGGCTGCCAATCCCGAATTGCGTTCGAAATACGGTGCCGAAGGACGCCGCCGTTTCGCCGATCAGTTCCGACACCAGACCATGACCGCCCGCATTCGGCAGGTGTATTTCGATGTGCTGCAGCGTCGTGGGAAGCTGAGTGAGAGAGAATGATACTCATTAAATCCCTTGGGGCGGCGAGCTCCTGCCGAGCCGAGCGTGAGAGAAAACGTCGTCTCCGGTTCGCGGCTCAGCAGGAGCTTCGCCCTCCCTTGGCTTGGCCCTGTTAGCCTCTGAGCCTCGCATCGAGGGCAGTCTCGCAGGCCTTCAGCACACTCGCTTGAACGGCATCGATCTCCTCGCTCGTCAGCGTGCGATCGGCGGCTCGCAGAGCCATGGAGAAGACGTACGACTTCTTGCCCGCCGTGATGTGCTTGCCACGGTACTGGTCGACGAACCGGACCTGCTCTAAGTGTGGACCAGCGGAACTGCGGACGGTGGATTCGAGGGTGGCCCAGGCGACGGACTCATCGAGGACGAGGTTGAGATCGCGCGTGACAGCGGGGTGGTCTGGCAGTGGCTGGGCTTCGGCGACGAGGACTGCGTGTTCAATCAGCGGTTGCAGGTCGAACTCGGCGACCGTGGCTGGCTCGCGCAGCTTAAGGTCACGAACATGAGGGGCATCGCGCCGCACTTCGCCGAGCACGCCCCACAGCTTCCCATTCAGCATCAGCTCGGCACCGCGTCCCGGCGTGAGCTGAGCGATCAAGCTAGGTTGAGCGGTGATCGGCAGAGCCGGATTGATCACCCGGACGATTGCTTCGAGGACGCCTTTCACCTCGAAGAATGATCGCCCGGTGATCAGGGCCACGCGTAGCGGCTGAGTCTCGGGTTTTGAGGGATCAGTGCCTAGGAACACACGGGCAATCTCATAGAGTTCAGCTGACATGTTGCCCTGCCGCTCGTTTTCGCGACGTGCGGCGAGCAGGTTTGGAACGATCGAGTTGCGAGCGCGGTTGCCGAACTCGCCGGCAGTTTGTGTCAGGACCAGATCGGGCAGATTCGCGTCGCGGACGAAGGTCTTCGCGAGTTCTTCGGTGACGAACGAGAAGGTCAGAGCCTCGTTGAATCCCGCCCCGGTCAGTACGTTCTCAATCCGTTCGCGGACTCGTTCTGCGGTCGATCGTTTGCCAGAAACCACCGGGATCGGGCGGTCGGCGGGAATCTTTTCGTACCCGTGTATGCGGATAATCTCTTCGATGAGATCGATCTCGCGGGTCAGATCACGGCGCCATGAAGGCGGGCGGAAGCTGGCCGACTCGCTGGTGGGCTTCCCCCTCACGGGGAGACCCAGGCTCGTCAGAATGCGAATGCACTCATCGACCGGGATCTTGATCCCCAGCACCTCTTCGACACGTGCGAACCGCAGCTTGATCGGTTCCGGATTCCAGTCCGGAACATCTCCCTCAACGACTGGCTCATCGAGCACTTCGCCCCCGGCCAGTTGCTGGATTAACTCGCAGCAGCGACGGCTGGCCCAGTCGAGCTGTTGAATGTCGATCTGCCGCTCGAAGCGGTACGAGGACGGGCTATGGAGTTTGAGCGTGCGAGCGGCATTGCGAACGGAGAGTGGCGTGAAGTTGGCCGTCTCGATCAACACCGTGACGGTGCCGGATGTGATCTCGGTGTCGGCGCCGCCCATCACTCCCGCGATCGCGACCGGGCGTTCGGCGTCGGCGATGACGCACATCTCCGGAGTCAATGAGTACTCGACATGATTGATCGCAGCGAGCTTTTCCCCGGTCTTCGCCTTCCGCACCACGATCCGCTGGCCGGCGAGCTTGTCGAAATCGAAGGCATGCAACGGCTGGCCGCACTCCATCATCACGTAGTTGGTGATGTCGACGATGTTGTTGATCGGCTTGTAGCCCGGGAAGACGGTCTGCAGCCGCTCGATCATCCACGCGGGAGATGGACCGACCTTCACGCCGCGAATCACGCGGGCCATGTACTGCGGGCACATGTCCGGGCACTGCAACTCGACCGAGGTCATAGTCTCAGTCAGTTCGGCGATCGGCTCAACGATCGCACCCGGTCTTTTCAACGGAGCATCCAGCAGTACGCTCAGCTCGCGCGCAATGCCAATGTGCCCCAGGCAATCAGCCCGGTTGCTGGTAATCTCCAGGTCGACGGCAAAATCATGCCCCGCTGGCTCGATTGATTCGAGATTGCACCCCGACATCGTCAGCCGGTCGGCCCACTCCTCCACGGGGAGGTCGAGGGGGATGTATTCGAGGAGCCACTGACGACTGACAATCATGCTGAATCCGCACTGCGTTGAAGAGATCCTCGCGGGCAGGAGGCTCGCGCAATGGGGAAGGATCGCAGATTGCAACAATCGGCGTCAAACGTCGGGATCATTGCCCGACAAGAAATCGCGATCTACTCCCCCGATCACTCCTCAGTGGTCGGCGGAAATACGAGAGAGAGCAAGTGTTCTGAGAGGTGCCCCAGTTGCCAATCATGCTCGGGGCGGTGGCACGACCCTGACGGCTTTGAGGAAGGGCGTGGCAGACGTTCACTCGCGGGTAGCTCGCTTTGAGGCCTACCGGTGTGCCAACGGCACAGGAGGTGAGTCCAGAGAGGAATCTCGCAATGAGAACTTCTTGTGGAAAAGCCACCCCGGTAGATTCCAAAGAGTATCAACTGGGGCGACCTCCTTCAAAAATCCAAATCATGATTCGCCTCGCCCGCTCTCGCTCCTTCCGCGCCGTTGGCCGCGTCCATAGCCTGCACCTGATCCACCACCACTCGCCCCGTCAAATTGGCATCCCACCAACTCTGGGAAACGAGACTGCGAAATTTCCGCGCTGAACAGGATTGCGATAACCGCAGCGCCCCCCGACACCTCTTCCTTTGTGTCGTGGTGGTGACTCTCCTCTCCCGATAACAGCCAACCCTATTTCTCCGGCTTCTCGTTCTTTTGAGCGAACAACCACTCATAGAATTTCAAATCGGCATATGCAGGAACCCAGCTGTCGTGGCCGACGCCGGGGTATTCGGTGTAGATCGGTTTGGCTCCGGCGGCTTGGAGAGCTGCGACGGCTTCACGGGAGCGTTCGACTTTCACAGCTCCGTCTTTGTCGCCGTGGAAGACCCAGATCGGCAGGTGCTTGATGACTCCCATATTGTTGCAGTCTGCGCCTCCACACACCGGAGCAATCGCGGCGAACCGATGTGGCTGACGCTGGGCCATCTCCCAGGTTCCATAGCCGCCCATCGAGAGGCCGGTCACGTATTCACGATGCGCATCAACGGGAAGATTCCCCTCGACGGAATCCATCAGTTCCATCAGCAGCTTGGTCGGTGCGGAGGGCTCGGATTTCAGTTTCGGGTCGGGTTCGGACCAGTGGTTCGATGACCACAATTTCTCCGTGGGGCATTGGGGAGCGATCACATAGCAGGGATACTGCTTGAGGAAATCGTCCTGAGCCAAACGCTTCACGCCGTGGATCAGCTGGGCGGTGTTGTCATCGCCGCGTTCGCCAGCTCCGTGCAGGAAGATGACCAGCGGGTATTTTTCGCCGTCCTTCAAGGCAGCGGGAGCGAGGAAGCGGTAGTTGAGCGTGCCTCCGTCCTTCCCGGTGAAGACCTTCTTCTCGAAGCGGCTTTCGATGTCCTCCGCAGCTGGCAACAGACTCATTCCGAACACTCCCCACATCGCCAAAACCGTAATCCACAGACGCATCATGGAACTCCCCAGGTGAGCAACGACCGTGATCTCGAAGAGAGACACTGTCCAAACAACTCTCTGCCATGTGATGCGGGGACTGCACTCGCGGTCATCCCGTCTCGCAAGGGCATCCTAAACCGGAGTTCGCGGTTGGTCTATGGAGCGGGACTCGCTACTGTGGAGGGAGCGGTGAGTGGACCAGGGGGCTGACGCCGCCCCGCTCGCCCGGAGACAATTGTTGACGCACTTGTCCGTGGTTCTCGATATGACCGATTCTGCCCCAACACCGATCCACCGTATCAGGCTTCGCGGGCCGTGGGAATGGGCTGTGCCGACGCTGAAGGCGGCGCAGGCTTGGACCTGGAACCGGATTCGACTGCCGGATGAGTGGGATCGACTGCCCGTGATCGCGGGGCCGGTGTGGTTCCGCAGACGCTTTCAGACTCCGACGGGGATTTTGGAGACAGACCGGGTTCGTGTGTTGCTCTCGCCCTCGCGAGAGATCCCAGCTGTCATGCTCAACGGGCGCGAGCTGACGGCACTTCCAGCGTCAGCAAAAGACGAGGAGCGGATGATTCGATTTGATATTCAGTCGGCACTGTCGAGTCGCAGCAACCTGCTGGAGATTGTCTTTGCGGCGGGGATCACTGCGCCGGATCTCGACGGTGGGCTGGGGCATCCAGTGCTGATTGAGATTGAATCACAGCCGCTGACAGCCTGAGCCCCGCTCAATTCCGCGTGTCATCGCTCACGATGTTTCCGCTGCCGCCGGTCACGCGCACGCGGTTCGTAAAGGCGGAATCCTTGGGCGTTCGAAACAGGCAGCCTGAAATGCGGCAGTAATCGCACTTCAGAAACTCCACGAGTGTCTCGCCGGAGTCCACGATCAGGCAGCTGGTCACGTTGCAGGACTCGCACTTTTCCAATTTCAAAGCGGCGTCTTTGGCATGCACATCGTTCATGTGCAACCCGGTGAGGGTGCAGTCACGGCACTCTCGCAGTTCAACGCCATTCTTGCTGGTCACTTCTTTCTGGTCCGGGTTGCGATCAAACAAGTTCGGGCCGATGACCAGGTGCGAACAGTTCTCGGCCAGCAGGTTCTGTTCGAACCCCTCCCAAAAAGTGTTCCCCTCGATCACGACCCCGCGAGCGTATTTCAGATGAATATTGGTCTTCACATCGCTGAGCACGTTGCCGGCGATCACGAACGTGCCGACCATCAGCGGGTTGTCTTTCGACGCGCCGATCATCCGGATGTTTGCGGAGCCGAGCGAGTCATGATCGTGTTGTAGAGTACACCCGGTAATTGTCCCCTCGCGCACCGAACCCCGACGACAGTCGAGTAGCAAATTGGCGGTCAGTGGGCCATCGCCGACGTTTCCCTCGATATCACATCCGGTGATTTGCAGGTTGCGAATCTCGCTCTCGCGGCAGACGATTCCGCCCTGGCGGTTGTAGCTGATGTGGCTGTTGGCGATGTTGATCTGATGTAGATTGACGCCGTCCATGAAGACGCCGACGCCGCGATTGTCATACAGGTGGCACTCGCTGATCTGGACGTTGCGGTTGCGAGTGACGAGTCGAATGGCATGTACGACGTTCCGAATGGACAGCCGACTCAGCGTCGCCTGCATCGTGCTCGCCAGTTCAATTCCGCTGGCTTCCCCGTGCTGGCCCACGATCTCGATCCCATCGATCATGGGGGTCCGCTGTCGCTCCCAGATCCCCGCATGAACCGATTTCGGGTCAGCTGTGCCGTGATGCGTACCGATAATTCGCAGAGCGGGCCCGGAGCCTTCCATTTTCAGGCTCGCCAGTCCGTCGCCGGTGATGGAAACCGGTCCGGACTTTTCGAGGCGCACCTCGATTGTCCTCGTAATCCGGTATGTCCCCGCAGGGAAGTGCAAAGGCCTGAGCGACTCATCGACGGCCCGCTGAATCGCGGCGGTGTCGTCGGCGATGCCATCTCCCACGGCTCCGAAGTCCTGAATGTTGGGGGCGATCGTGATCTTCCGGGCCTGCACGGGAGAGACGATCTTGCCGGGCGGTGTCGGCTCGACAGCCTTGTCTTGGGCATGCAGCGAGTAGAGCCATAGGAAGAAGCCCAGCCCGATCAAACGAGCGAGCAAGAATCGACTGGGTGATTTGATGCTGGGCAGTGGCGAAGCATGATCTTCAGAGACAAACACCGACATCCGTGACTCCGTCCACTGGCGAGAACTCGTGGCACAATCGCCACTTTCGATACAACCGGCACAAGCGTACCGTGGCCGGTTCGGGGATGCCAGACTCCGCGAGAGCGAGGACTGACTGGTTAGTTTCACGATCTGGATCCATGGAAACTGCACGAAATGGTCTCACACAAAGGCACGAAGGCACCAAGAATTCAGTCGGAAACAACCATTTCGAGATCGTTTCGGATTCCCTTTGTGCCTCCGTGCCTTTGTGTGAGAAAACTTGAATGCCGCTGTTTTGCGACCTGGCCAGCCATAAAGAGCGGGGCACCAGCGAGTTGATCGAAGTGTGATGGAAATCTCGATTTCATCATTCGAAAAATCAAAGAGTTTTGCACCACCCACTCAAACGCGATCCATTCCACACTCTCCTCAAATCTCGACGGAAACTCATCGCAGCGGACTTCCGGTACTGCTGCAAGCTGACAGCTCGTCACTCAATCTGCTACCTTGCGACAGGAGATCATTGGCCTGCTGGGCTGTCCGATCGCCAATCGCCCTGCCGCCAACCACCTGCATTCAGGCCAGCCTCATGGCAAAATCCCCGACTCGATATCCTGCCGCACTGATCTTCGGAGCACCCGGTGCTGGCAAGGGGACACAGGGCGAAATCCTCACCCGCATCCCTGGCTTCTTTCATCTGTCGACCGGGGTCATCTTCCGTAAGCTCGATCCACAGATGCAGGAGGCTCAGCAGATTCGGGAATACTGCAAGCGTGGCGAGCTGGTCCCCGATGAGCTGACGGTCTCGATCTTCCTGAATTGGCTGGAAGGTCGACGAGCTGCGGACAAGTTCCGTCCGAAGGAGCATCTGCTGCTGCTCGACGGGATTCCGCGAACTGTCAATCAGTGCAAGCTGATCGAGCGGTACATCGATGTGAAAGCCGTGCTGTATTTCGAGTGCGTCGACCTAGAGGTTATGGTCGACCGCATCCGCCGTCGTGCAGTGCTGGAAGGCCGTCCGGACGACGCCAGCGAGTCGGTCACTCGCAAGCGATTGGAAACGTTCGAAAAGGAAACAACTCCGGTTCTGCAATACTATGGGGAGTCGCTCATCAAGCGAATTGATTCTAGCGGTCTTCCCTCTGAAGTGCTGGCAGGCTGCCTGCAACACTTGATCCCGATCATTAAGGCGAATTTCGTGTTTGAGTGAGCCGCGTGTGGTTCGTCGGAACGCTGGCTGTCATTCTTGATGTGAAACGATTCCATGCCTGCCGCTGCCCCAGATTCCCCGACGACACTCTTTGATCACATCGTGATCGTCGGGGTCGGTCTGATCGGAGGGTCCATCGCGAGGGCGCTGAAGACACGCGGATTGGCCCGCAAGATCACGGGGCTGGGCCGTAATCGAGAGCGGTTGCTGGCCGCACAAGACGCTGGGTTGATCGATGCGGTGGCCACGTCGGTCACTGAACTGACTCCATTCACGCTGGCGATCGTCTGCACTCCGGTCGACCGAATCTCTGATGATGTCCGGGCGCTGCAATCGGTCGTTGCTGGGTCCGCCGTCATCACCGATGCGGGCAGTGTGAAGGCCAGGATCTGCCGCGAACACGGTTCGCACCAGCCCGGCACTGCGATGTTCATTGGCTCGCATCCGATGGCCGGTTCAGAGCAAGGCGGCTGGGAGCATGCCAGCGCCCAGCTGTTCGAGGGCCGGATTTGTGCGGTGACGCCGGATGGTCAGCCTGAGCCTGTCATTCAATCGATCGAGCGATTCTGGTCCTCGCTCGGGATGGGCATCATTCGGCTAGCTCCCGAGCAACATGACCACATTGTGGCCCTGACCAGCCATGTGCCGCACGCGACTGCCGCAGCCTTGGCGGCGCTGTTGACTCCGGAGGCCCGACCACTGGCTGCGACGGGATTTCGGGATACCACCCGCATCGCGAGCGGGGACCCGGCGCTGTGGACATCGATATTGATCCATAATCGCGAAGCGGTGTCCAACCACCTGCGAGAGTTAATCAGCCGCCTGAGTCAGTTCGCAACCGCACTTGATTCGAACAACGCAGCGGACATCGAAGCTCTACTCTCTCAGGGCAAAAACGCTCGCGACGAGTGGCTGCGTTCTCGGCCATCGCGTTGAAACCGCTCCCTCGGCCATCCGTTCATTCCCGGCAGACCGCCATCGCCTCAATTTCGATCAAGAGATCTTCGAACGCAAACCCTGAGACTCGAATCGCGGTGACCGCTGGTCCGGGTTCGGGATAGAACTCCCGCTGGACAGCTGCAATGGTGGCAGTAGCCGCAGCGATCTGTTCCCAGTCATCGGGGGCGTAGTAGTAGATGTACAGCTTGGCGACATCGGACTCATCTAGCCCCCCTTCTCGCATGACATTTCGAATGAACTGAAAGACGTTGCGAGTCTGCGTGGCCAAGTCTTTGCCCACGGCTTTCGCCTGATTGTCGGCTGAGATTTGTCCTCCAATGAAAGCCAGATTTCCGATACGCCACCCCTGCGTGAATTGCGAGTTGGAAATGCTCCAGTCCCAATGATTCTCGGGTTGCAGGCGTTGCTTGTCTTCGCCCAATACGCCAATCCCTTCGACTTGGATTAGCTCGTCGGACTGGGGAAAACCCGTGATTCGCAGGCCCGCTCCGGCAGCGGATGGAATGGACATGTACCGTCTGCGAACGTTCGTCATTTTCTCCCAGTAGTTGGTCACATCGCGACCCTCACCAAAGAAGCGAAAATATGTGTTCTGCCGCATGAGCGAATGCCGGTCACCTCCAGCAGCTTGCAACATGGTGTCCAGATTCCGAAAGGCGTGGTCAGTCTGGACCTCGATGTCACCGACTCCAAGGACGTTCCCGCTGGAATCGAGCGAACGTTGCCCGCCGACGAACACCATGTCGCCCACCTTCCAACCATGCGAAAAGGGCAGCGGCTTACTCCAGCTCCAATGCCCCTCTGGCATTAGCCGTTCCTTCTCTTCCCCCACCACAGCCCAGGCATCGACTTGGATTAATGCCCCTGGACGATCAAGACCCACGCGAGTTTCCGTCGTCGTGGGACCGGGGTCGGAGAAGTATGTCAGACGAACATCATCCAGCTCGTCCAGAAACTGAGCGACCGCAGCGGCATCGCCCGCACACTGAAAGTAAATATTGTGTTTGACGACATCCGCCAGCGTGGCGCCAGCAGCCGCCAGAACACGCTTCAAAGCCTCGAATGCGTTCCGAGCCTGCGTCGTGATGTCAGATCCGAGGACCTGTCCATTTGCGTCGAGCGACATCTGCCCTCCGACGAAAATCAGATTCCCGGCCCGGACCGCCTGAGTGCCCGATCCCGCAACGCCATGATGGTGGGGCAGCGCAATCATTTGTTTGTTCATCAGGGACTCCGGAGATGACGTGCAGACTGCGAGAGCAGCGGGCGGCAATTCGCAAATCATTCTAGACGGAGTCTGTCGGCGTGGCTAACTTGGCGAGAGCTCGCTCACTCAGGCACTTCCTGACCACTTTCGGTAGACACGATTCACCCCTTCCATGGGTACGTTCAATGATTGAGTCTGATACAACACCAGCCCCTCACAGCCTCGATACAGCTCATTCTCCACCCACTCGAATTCGCTGGCGAATCATGGCCCTGTTGATGGCCTATGTGGGACTCGTCCATTTCAATCGCATCAGTATCACATCCGCTGGCACTGAGCACATTATGCCGGAGTATGGGATCGATGAAACTTCCATGGGAATGGTGTACTCGTCGTACCTGTTTGTCTACACGTTCTGCATGCTGCCGGGAGGCTGGCTGCTCGACAAGTATGGCCCTAAACGGGCGCTGATGCTGGTCGGGTTTGGGTCCGCAGTTCTCGTCCCATTGACCGGACTGGCAGGCTACCTCTTCTTGCCCAGCCCGACGACAGCGGGATTGCCAGGCGTCGTGAATGAACAGACGCTCCTGACCGGTTCGTTTTTAGCTGGCAGCCTGCTGTTGCCTCTGTGTCTGATTCGTGGACTGCTCGGGTTAATCAGCGCTCCCATTCATCCGAGTGCTGCAAGAGCCATCTCGTTCTGGATGCCATTTTCCGCCCAGGGAACTGCCAACGGGCTAGTGACTGGTGCAGCTGTCACGGGCATTGCACTGACGCCGTTTGTCTTTGGTTTCATGATGGATAGGTTGAGCTGGCCGCTCGCCTTCATCGTTGCGGGAATCGCAACGCTGTTGTTGACGATCATCTGGGCTATGTACGCAACTGATCACCCCGATCAGCATCCGGACACCAACGAAGGTGAACGACAACTTCCCACCCGCCTCGCGCCAGCCACGAGCCAGACGGGCAGTCTCGCAGACAGTCTGACTGGCACGATCGAGTTGTTTCGGAATCGAAGTCTGGTCCTGTTGACGCTCAGTTATGCAGCGGCCAGCTACTTCCAGTTCTTATTCTTTTTCTGGCAACAGTACTATTTTACGAAAGTGCTGAAGCTGGGGAATGACGAAGGCCGCCTGTGTGCGACGATCGTTACATTTGCGATGGTGATTGGAATGATGAGCGGCGGCTGGATCGCCGATCGCATGCAGTTGATATTCGGAGGTTGGCGAGGCCGGGCCATCACTCCCATCTTCGGCATGCTGGCCAGTGGAGCCTTGTTGATTCTGGGGGTCCTCGGAACGAACACCGTCTGGATCGTCAGCTGTTTCGCTCTGGCCATGGGAGCTTTGGGGCTGAGCGAGGCACCTATCTGGGTCGCGGGTATTCAACTCGGTCGCCAACGCGGTGGGCTGTCCGCAGCGTTCCTGAACGCGGGTGGAAATGTGGGAAGCATCCTGGCTCCCATCGTTACCCCGATTTTCAGCAGCTTCTTCGGCTGGAAGGCGAGCCTGGGGTTGGCTGCCGTCATTTGTATCTTAGGAGCCTCGCTCTGGTTTTGGATCGAGCCACCGGAGCAAAATAGTGGAACGTCCATCGAAATCGAGCCATGATGGCTGGCTCTGCTCGGGGCCTTGGCACAGCTCATGGAGTACCCATCGGCACACCAATGATGTTGCAATCTGCGAGACTCCATCCGGCATGGCAGGTTCCAGCAGAATCGCTGGAAACGCTAAGGACTGCTAGAATAAAACATCTGAGACCTCCCCCATAGTGAGACCGCGCGATGTATCTTCGAATGGCCAAGCGGATTCTCTTCGAGACCGACAAGCGGCTGCTGTGGAAGCTGGCCTGGAACATGGGCGTCAAGGGGGGGCTCTCAGTCCAGCGGTACAAGAACCGGCTGAAGAAGGGGCAAGTGTTCCCTCCGTTTCTCTACATCTCCGTCATCAACAGCTGCAACCTCCGCTGTCAGGGGTGCTGGGTCGATGTCGCGGCCAAGCAGCAGATCATCGACGCCGCTGCGATGCGGAAGCTGATCAACGAGGCCAAGGCGGCGGGCAACGTCTTCTTTGGCATCGTGGGTGGCGAGCCGTTCATGCATCCGAATCTGCTCGATATTTTGGCGGAGCATCCGGAGTGCTACTTCCAGATTTTCACCAACGGGCACTTCATCACCGACGAGGTCGCCAAGCGAATTCGACAGCTCGGCAACGTGACCCCGCTCATCAGCGTCGAAGGGTCCGAGATCGTGAGCGATGAACGTCGCGGGCGGGCGGGCGTGCTCTCCAAGACGATGCAGGGGGTCGAGAACTGCCTGAAGAACAAGGTCTTCACTGGGGTCTGCACGAGCGTGTGCAAGACCAACCTCGATGACCTCGTGACCGAAAAATGGGTCGACCGCCTCATCGAGATGGGGGTCTTCTACACCTGGTTCCACGTCTACCGCCCCATGGGGCCCGAGGCCAACGAGCAGCTGTGCCTGTCCCCAGAGGAGATGCTGCGGATTCGCAAATTCGTGGTCGAGATGCGAGCGAAGAAGCCGATCGTCTTCGTCGACGCCTACTACGACCACGCCGGTCAAGCACTGTGCCCAGCCGCCACCGGGATCAGCCACCACATCAACCCGTGGGGCGGGATCGAGCCCTGCCCGATCGTGCAGTTCGTCACCGACTCGATTCATGATGAGAAGAAAACACTGGTCGAGAAATTCGAGTCTCCGTTCTTGAAAGACTTCCGAGAACTGGCTCGCGACACCACACGCGGGTGTATCGTGCTGGAGCGGCCCGACCTGCTGGCCGCCCTCGTGACCAAACACTCGGCAAAGGATGGCACCGTGCGGGCCACCGCGATGGCCGAACTCAACGCCATGCAAGTCCGCCCCTCGCAGTACAACCCCGCCGGGGCCGTGCCCGAGAAGAGCTGGGCGTATTGGATTGCCAAGAAGCTGTTCTTCAATGACTTCGATGTCTACAACGGACGCGATCATCAGGGGAAGTCGGCTCCGTCACTGCTCGCGCGGGGCGAAGTCGGGACGGTTGCAGTCGCGGAACCGATGCTGGTGCCTCTGGACTTGGGGCGTGTAAGCGATCAAGATTGAGGTGTGTCGTCGAATCACGGATCGACCGATCTCGGGTCGTTGGATAGAATTCGTTCATCACTCAACGTAGGGAGGAGCCAAAATGTCCCAGCTGATGATTACCGAAGAGCAACAACGCTTTCTCGACGAATCGAGCGAGCCGGTTGAAATTGTGGACCGCTCCGGACACCTGCTGACGAAGCTCAAAGTGAGACATGGGTTTAGTGAGTCTGAATTGGACGAAGCGGTTCAGGCTGCGAAGAATTTTGTGCCCGCCGGGACGCTGGTGGAACTTATGGAACGTCTCAAGGCAACACGTATTGCACCATGAGGTTTTTGGCACAAACTGAGAAATCTCCACAATTTAGTTCGCGGAATAGTCTTCTGCGGCACTTAATTACAAGAGTAGTTGAGAAATCCTCGCTGTCGGTGATTGTCCGACTTTACCCATGAGAGTACTCCCATGTCGCAGCGTAGGTACACGGTCGTTCAAAGAGCCAAGTTCGGGGAGCGACTCGCAGCGTTGTGGCTCTTGGACCATGACGTTCAGCGATCCATGGATGAGTTGGAACCGGTTTTGAGGACGATTCCCGACCAAGCAGGCTACCCGCTGTATCATCAGGACGAGCAGTTCTGGCATCTCGAACATCGGGCCATTGAGATCCTCTACAGAATCTTGGACGAGGATTGCCAAGTCCAACTGATCAGCATCCGGCTGGCTCGACCGCAATAATGCCCGCATCGAGAGACGAGAGTTGGAGGCACTCTTCCGGTACTCAATCCCCACGAAGTGTGGTAGCCTTTCTCACACAGGATGTGGTGCAGGCACCCTGGTCAGGTGACCCGGCCCAGCCAGCCTTTCGGTTTGTCAGGATGCATGATGGAAGCGACCGCTTTGGATGATCAGTCCGTTCCGGGACCCAAGCAACTCGCGCGCGGGCCGCGACGGGTGCTGGGGGTGCTGCTGGAGAAGGCGTTCACCACGCCCGATGTTTACCCGCTGACGGTGAAGGCGTGTACCTCGGGGTGCAATCAGAAGAACAACCGCGATCCGGTGACGAACTACACCGAGGAGCAGGTTCACGACATTCTTGACGAACTCCGCCTGGCGGGCGTGGCAGCTGTCGTCCACACGGATGGAGGACGGGCCGAACGGTTCCGACACTTCATGCGGAAGCGATACCCATTCTCCGAAGTGCAGTTAGCGATCCTGACTGAGCTATTACTACGCGGTCGACAGCAGCCGGGCGAGCTGCGAACGCGGGCGAGCCGGATGGTGCCGATTGACAGTCAAGAGATTCTGAAAACAGCCTTGCTAGACCTTCAGGCTCAGGGGTACGTACAGGCGAACGGTCCACTCGATCGACGCGGGGTCGAGGTCGATCACACGTTCTATCTCGACGGGGAAAACCAGAAGCTGACTCCGGGGACATTCAGCGCCGCCGAACCGGATGCAGCTGTCGAGAGCCGCCCGACTCGCTCCAGTGGCAGCAGCGAATTGGGTCAACAGCAACACGCCGCGATGGCCGAGGAGATCGCCCAGCTGCGGGAGAAAGTCGCTCGCATGGAAGAGCAGATGGAAGAGTTTCGCCGAGCGGTCGGCCTTTGAATGTGAAATCGAACAGGACAGCAGGGTGATCCCGTGCGGAAACCGCTCATGGTCGCAGACCAATCCGGTCCCCCAGTCAGTGGGGTCAGGAGATCGTTGTTGTCGGTCGCCGGGTTCCTCTGCCTTCTCGTCTCAGTCAGGCTGACATCGAGTCAGGACATTCTGCCGCAACAGGAGCCGAACCAACAGCCGTTACAGGAGGAGGTTGCCCCGGCATCCGAGCCGCTGGAAGTCGATCAGCCTGACCAGCTGAGTCAAGATCCCGATCAGGCGGGCACCTTCTCTCGCACAATCTCTTTCTCACGCGACCGAGAGATGGAACTCCGGTTGCGGGGAGCGCAGACCGCGTTTCTCACTGGGAACAGTGTCGACGGGGTTCGCATACTGGCCGAGATTCTAGCCCTGCCGGAGCCACACAATATTCAGGTCGTGGCCACCGTTCGTGATGTCCGGGAAGAGGCCACTCGAATCCTCCGGACGGGATCGGAAGAGATTCGCGAACAGTTTCGTCGAGAGACCGAAGTCCGAGCCATCGGGGACCTGCGCGAGGCACTGGAGTCCCATGATCCTGCGCTGCTCGCGCGGGTGGCCGCGCGCTACCCGTTCACGCCGACGGCCCGCGAATGTGTCGAAACGCTAGCGACATTATTTCACGATCATGGGCGTTACGATGGAGTCATCCAGTCTGCGCAGCGGTGGATTGAGCGGAGCCCAGACCCGGCACTGGCCGCCCAAAGAAGCCCCCAGCTGGTCGAATTGTGGCACGCAGCTCTGCAAGAAGCCGGAGCGTTCGCAGCCGCGACTCAACTGGCCCAGACGTACTCCATTCTGACCACCTCAGATCCGTTTCAATCACGACAGACACCAGCGGTCGAGGCTGCGGCTCAGGTCGTAGAAGCCAATGTGCCAGCGACATGGGACGTGGCGTCCGAGTTGCCTGCTCCGGCCCTCCTGCTGCTTCGCGGTGTCATCAATGACCTCTCTCGACAGGGGGTGCCGATTCATGGAATGACGATCCGTCCGATCATTCTCTCAGATCGAGTCGTGTGGCGATCACTCACGGAAATCATTTGTATCCAGCGGCAATCCGGTGAAGTCCTGTGGCGGCAACCAATCTCTGATTCCCTGATCGACAACATCATCCAGCTGAGCAGCAACCCCGACAGGATGTTGCCCGAGAAGCTGAAGATGCAGCTGGGGCATCGCGTCCTGCGCAACTCCATCCTAGGTCGATTGACGAGTGATGGCGAGCGTGTGTACTGCATCGAGCAGGCTCCTCCGACGAAGCCCAGCTCCATGCCGGAATCCGCACCAAACGGTGTTCCTCCAGAGCCGGTCGAGCTGATTCCTGAGATGAGCGTGGTCGCCTATTCACTCGCGGATGGAACCGTGCAATGGAAATCGCACGACATCTGGGGACTCGAAAACAAGGGGACATTCCTGTTCGGTCCGCCAGTCCCGCAGGGAAAGAGCCTGTACTCCATCGTGCAGAAAAACGAGCAGCTGTTGCTGTTACAAATGGATGCGGCCACAGGCCGGCTCGATGGAGCCAGTGTTCTCGGGGATGCTCCGCGACTGTTTCAGGATCGCCGCCGTCTGACTCAAGCGTGTCCCATCGTCTGGCATGATGGGATGGCCATCTGTGCGACCGGTGCCGGTGCAGTCGCTGCGTTCGACATCTTTGGCGGGCAGCTGCGCTGGGGGTTTCGGCATCCGCGCGATGACGGAGAGGTCTCCCCCGGCATGCCTCAGCCGAGCATGAATCGAAACGATTGGCGATGGTTGGCGGGCAGGCCAGAACCCCAGCTGATGATACTGGGGACGAATCTCATTTATGCCTCTCCCGAGACGAACGTCATTCGGTGCCTGGGTGCAGACGAGGGGGAGCTGCGCTGGGAGATCCCGATCACGGATGCCGGAACCATCGTGGGGGGAGACAATAATCGAGTGATCATTGTTGGTCGCGAGGTCGCTCGATCGATGCGATTGCTCGACGGTAGCCTAGAGCGGGAGTACGCCTCTCCGATCACGATTGCCTCAGCCACCCAGTTCGCATCGACAACCCGACTTGTCTTGTATGACGGGCAGCAAATCGATTGGAATCCGGCGAGCGGAGAATCGACCACAACTGCCGGGTGGGGTGCTGTCGAACCGGCACTGGCACCCGCCGGATCGCTGCTCCGCGTACAAGGCCCCGTGGAACTCGATCTGTTTCGAGCTGAGGTATTCGAGGGCAATCAGCTCTGTAGTCGAGTCGATCAGCTGTCCATGAGGCCCGCGACCGCCAGGATTCCATCAGGGCGACTGGCTCCGCTGTTGCCTGCAGAACTCGAATGGAATTCACGTGACCCACAGGCTTGGATGCGTGAGTTGACTGGCTGGGTCACGGATGTCGCGGACGCAGAACGAGTCGCCCGAGTCGAGGCGGGACTGGCAGAACTGGCCCGCAGTCTGGAATCTCGTCGAGGTCACGCGCTACCCATTGATGAATGGCTGACTCAATGGTCGTTGACACCGCAGCAGACTCGTGAAGTGGCATATCGCCGAATGAGGCGGGCTCTTGCAGACGGGCAGACCTCGATTGCTCTCCAGCATCTGTTCCATCTCCTGGAGATGAAACCCGAAGAGTGGGAGGTCGAGCTGCGTACGTCTCGATTCCGCGAACGCCCCCCCACACACGAGCGGGAGACTCCACGCACGGTTCGGCTCGATGCGGTCTTGCGAGGTGCGATGCAGGAACTCTGGAACGATGCGACGCCGGAACAACGCACCGAGATCCAAGCAGCGTTCGCCACATGGTCCACGCTGCCTCAAACCCAGCTGGATGACCTGAGTCGCCCTCTCGCCCTGCTCAACTTCTTGCCGCAAAAGTCTCTGGAGAAGCCCTTCCGCTGGACACCTCTCGCGGCCCTAGCCATGCAACAGTTGGACCTGCTTCGACGAGTAGACCAAGACCAGCAGCCCGCAGCTGCGGCTGCCTTGTGGCGGCTGGCAGAGCTGCATATGGCACGCGGAGACTGGAGCGATGCCGCTCGATTGATCGAGCAGCTGCGGCGACGATTCGGCGACACTGCCATACGAGGGGACCAGACCACCCAGGACTTGGTGAAGTCACTGCCTGTGGAGTCCCCGGTCCTCAAGCGGATTGATCAAGATCGACGGACAGCCTGGCCCGACCGTGAACCGGTGGTGACCACCAAAGATTCCTTCTTAAGCCCTGACCAGCAAGTCGCAGTTCCCATTCAGGCGGAACGGGGGTCGATGTTCGATCATGTGAACGTGACCAGTTCCGCGATGGGACCATCCCAGTTGCGATTCTCGGGACTCGGGAAAGGAAGGTCCTGGACTTTGTCACTTCCCAAGGGTGCACGCGACCGCAACCACCGACAGTTTTCCCCGGAACTGCGACGCGGTTGGGCCTTTGGCCAATTCGTTGTCGTCCAGGTCGGGACAGAGTTGTTTTGTGTTTCCAGCTTGAATACCAAGGGCGAGACGTCGACCGTGATGAAGCGGGAGGAGAGCATTCTCTGGCCGCCAGCGCCGAGTGAAAAAGGGAAACCGGGTGTCATGGTCGACACCCTGGGGGATGTCGAAAACGCACTACTCGCTCTGGAGACGCGTCCCGTCCCCCAGATGATTGGCTTCATCCGGCCCGAGACCGAACAGGTCGATGTCCACGGTCACCGCGCGACATGGGTCGGACCGGTAAATGCCGGGACGCTGTGTTTTCTGCAGCAGGGGATGTTGGTCTGTCTGGAGACAGCCACCGGGAAGGAGCTGTGGCGACGGTATGACATGCCGGCGGGTGTGCGGACCGTCGGTGATGATGGCGTGATCGCCCTGTTGCACGATGGGGATTCAACGATTGATCTGTTGAGTCCGGTCGATGGTCGGACAGTACGCTCATATCGGTCGGAGCATCGTTCGGAAGAGTACCTCAAGCACTGGGGCCGGATGGCGTTGGTGGCGACGGGACAACCTGCTCGCGGCACCCAGCTCAGCCTGCCGAGCAATCCGAGTCCTGCGCCCCAACCCGCGATCTCGCAGGTGGCCTCAGCACGTGAACTCTTCCTGAAGGTCGTCGATCTGGCGGGGCCGCTGACGGTTTGGGAGCGGACATACCCAGCTGGATCGGCCGCCTTTGAGGTCGACGAGGACTGGGTCGGCGTCGTGACCTCGGGCGGGGTGTTGCAGTTCATCGATCGACACACCGGGCAGACGATCAGCGAAACGAGTATTGAAATCCCACCGGCGATGACGCAGGTTGTGACCGCTGTCACCGAGCGAACGATCTACGTGTCGCTGTCACCCGATGTCACAGAGAAACGACTGGTCGATACCAAGCAGCCCCAGAATGGCTGGCGGCGACCGTTCGTCAACGGGCCGGTGCTGGCGTTTGACCGGCTCTCCGGAAAATTGCAGTGGACCCAGATGATCCAGAATCGAGTGCTGCCGCTCGATCAGGTCCGAGACATTCCGCTGCTATTGTGCGTGGATGTCTGGGAGGGGTCCGAAGACCCATTGCCCGCTGAATCTGAACAGCCGAAGAAGGATCGGAATTTCTTCAAGCCACCTCCAGCAAGTTATCTTGGGGATCACTCACGCTATTGGTGCCTGGATGCGAGGACGGGAAATGTCGTGCTGGCCACATTGACGGGAAAAGGAACTCGACCCGGCCTCCACCACTACTCGGGATTACCGCAGTTTACGATCGAGCGAGATCTCGAACAGAAGTGGGTCGAGTTGCGAGTCGGTCGCCAGAGTCTCGGCTGTGTGAATTATCGCTTCAACTACTCTCCGGTAGAGCCAGCGGCGAAGTAGTGTGTGACTTGGTTGACCAGGAGTCGAGATGACGAGTTTGCCGTTGTATCGCGTCGCCTTCGACGCAACCACGTTGCTTCGCGAACACCCGCCTCGATTCAAGCATACTCATAAGTCTGCGTTATTCGAAATGGCATACCCCGACGAGCCCCCGTCATCGATTGAGATCGAGGTCACCCGTTGGGCCGCACGCGTGGACAATCCGCTTGTGTTCCT
Organism: Planctomycetota bacterium; assembly: GCA_043777375.1. Taxonomy (GTDB): domain Bacteria; phylum Planctomycetota; class Planctomycetia; order Planctomycetales; family Planctomycetaceae; genus TH-plancto1. The sequence continues at coordinate 48,722 of JAYWHX010000132.1, forward strand.
AGACTCATCGCGAGTGGAGATTCAGCCGAACTACAACGACTACCGCCCCGTGGGTGATCCGGCGACAAGCTTAGAATGGCATGTGAACTTTGCCGATCCACAGCTGTTCGTGGCGTATGGTTCAGCGCTGTTTGCTCACGACGAAATGCAAGTGGCAGAGCATCCAATTCTGGGGAGTGTTCGTGAGGCAATCCTAGCGCGAGGACTGGCAGCACTGACCCAAGAGGCGGGACAGCCCACGCCGGTGCTGGTCAGGAATGTTGAGAGGCGAATCGCGGTCGCGACGGACATCAACGCGGCCCAGGGGCGACCGCGCGGGCTGTATGGGAATCGCTTCGCCGAGGCTCCCCTCGACGTTGTACGCCGAGCCACACAGCGGATCGACCCGCCCACCCTCAGCCAGATCATCGCCATTGCAGCTCCCTGCGGTGGACGCGGGGACTACACGCTGGGCCAGATCGAGCGGATCTTGATGACGGCCATCACCGCCTTCGCCTCCGCTCGCTCAGAGACATTTCGGTCTCGTGGAGAGAGCTGCGAGACAGTTATTCACACCGGCTTCTGGGGCTGTGGAGCGTTCGGTGGCAACCGAAAGCTGATGGTGGCCGTGCAGCGACTGGCCTCACGGGCCGCAGGGGTCGGGACTCTCGTATTCCATACCGCCGACGAAGCGGGAGCTGCCGAAACTCAAACCGCCCTCGATGTCGCCCAAGCAATTGCCCTCCGCTGCGGAGCGAGTTGTTCTCTCCGCACGTTGGCCGGACATCTGGAGATGCTCGGGTATCGTTGGGGCGTGAGTGATGGGAATTGAAGGATCGCAGCAGCTCGCTGCGTAAACGCCCCCCTTACGGCAGCCCCGTCTTCCCCATCAGATAGCGATCGCATTCGCGGGCGGCTTCGCGGCCTTCGTTGATGGCCCAGACGACGAGGCTTTGGCCTCGGCGGCAGTCACCGGCGGCGAAGACGCCGGGGATGTTGGTGGCGTATTTGCCGTAGTCGGCTTTGAAGTTCGAACGCGGGTCCTTCTCCAGGCCGAGCTGTTCGGAGATCACTTGCTCGGGTCCACGGAAGCCGAGGGCCAGGAAGCACAGCTGGGCGGGCCATTCCTTCTCGCTGTGTGGGACGACGGAGAACGGGGTCTTCTTTTCGGCGTCGGGCTTGGTCCAATCGAGTTGAACGGTCTTGATGGCGCGGAGGTTGCCGTCGGCGTCGCCGAGGAACTCGGTGGTCTGGATGGCGTATTCGCGCGGGTCGTCGGTGAGGGTCTTGTTGGCGTTCTGCGAGTAGTCGAAGACGGTCGCGGCTTCGGTGTGGCCGTAGTCGGCTTTGAAGACCTTCGGCCACTGCGGCCAGGGGTTGTTCAGGGCGCGTTCGTTCGGCGATTGCGGCACGACTTCGAAGTTCACCAGGCTCTGACAGCCGTGCCGAAGTGAAGTGCCGATGCAGTCGTTCCCGGTGTCTCCGCCACCGATGACGACGACATGCTTGTCCTTGGCTGACAGGTACTGCCCGTCCTTCAAGTGCGAATCGAGCAGACTCTTGGTGTTCGCGTACAGAAACTCCATCGCGAAGTGAATCCCCTTCAGCTGGCGACCGGGGGTCTTGGCGAAGAAGTCATTGGGCGAGGTGGAGCCGACGGCCAGCACCACGGCATCGAACTGGCTCATTAGCTCCTTCGAGTGGATGTCCTTACCAATCTCGACACCGGTCTTGAAGGTGATCCCTTCTTCGGCGAGCAGGTTGATTCGTCGCTCGACGATGTCCTTTTCCAGCTTCATGTTCGGGATGCCGTACATCAGCAGCCCGCCGATGCGGTCGGCCCGCTCGAAGACCGTGACCAGATGGCCAGCCTGATTCAGCTGGGCGGCGACGGCGAGACCGGCAGGTCCCGAGCCGACGACGGCGACCTTCTTGCCGGTGCGGGTATGCGGCTTGACCGGCTTGATCCAGCCCTCGGCGAAACCGCGATCGACGATCGATTTCTCGATGGTCTTGATCGCGACCGGGGGTTCATGAATGCCCAGCGTGCAGCTGCCCTCGCACGGAGCGGGGCAGACGCGCCCGGTGAACTCGGGGAAGTTGTTCGTCTTGTGCAGACGGTCGAGCGCCTCTTTCCACTGGTCGTGGTAGACGAGGTCGTTCCACTCCGGAATGAGGTTGTGCAGCGGGCATCCAGCTGCCATGCCGCCCATGAGGTCGCCGGTGTGACAGAAGGGGATGCCGCAGTCCATGCAGCGGGCTCCCTGCTTTTTCAGGTCCGCATTGGGGATCTTCTCGTTGAATTCATTCCAATCGAGAATCCGCAGCTCGGGAGCCCGCTCCGTCGCGGTCTGGCGGGGGAATTCTTTGAATCCGGTGGGTTTGCCCATGATCAGTCTTCAGTCGTCAGTGGTGAGTTGGTGATGTTTGAACGTTGTTGAGGCGAAGTGAGTCGTTCCGTTCAGGCAGGTCCATCTGCTCGTTGGAACCATTCCCGCACCGATATCGAAAAACCAGGAAGAACGTCGCCGCCGCTGAGTGAATCGTTGATCCCGGTAATGTGACAATCGAGAGGAGTCGACCAGACTTCTACGGTTTTCGTATTTGGGTAGACGATCCAAACTAATTCGACCCCAGCGTCGAAGTACTCTTGGCGCTTTCTCTCCATTTCCGCTCGAGTATTTGATCGACTGACGATTTCAACTGCCCAGTTGGGAGTCAGGCGACAGATCGGATCTCGAGGCACGGTTCGCGAACCGATTCGATCCCAACGATAAAACGATACATCGGGAATACGAACGAGTCCTTCTCCGAGTTTGGTCAACGCTCCATCAGCGACGACAAAACCAAACTTGTCATATTCCGGCCAGCGCTGAATGAATTGTAAAAGGACTGAGGCGAGAAATGTCTCGTAGAACCCCATCGCCTTCTCCACCAAGGTGCCATCGACGAGTTCGCAGTAGCGGCCCGAGGGCACCAGTAATGAGTCTTCGTTGGCTCCTCCCACGGGCGAAGCCAATCGAACTCGCGCGGGACCGATTCCCCCCAGATCGTTCAGGAGGTCTTCCAGCGTGCGCAGCGACACAGCAGCTTCGTCTCGCGACAAAACCAGCGGTGGCGGGACTTCGAGAATGCTGCTCATGGGAGGTCTCCGCGAGTCTGACTTGAGGACGAAATCAGCGGACGATGCGTTCGTGTTCCAGTTTGGGGGAGTGGCCGAAGTTGGCAAGTAACCCGACTTTGAGTCCAGTGGCTTTGAGGTAATTGTGGAGTTGTGCTCGGCAGGCGTCGGACAGAAAGCTTGCAGCTTTGAGTTCGACGATGATGATCCCGAAACAGATGAAATCTGGTTCGAAATGACCCTCTTATGGTTGGTCCTTGTAGTTGAGCTTAACTTCGGGCTTCGAAGTGGAAGGGATTCCTTGTTCTTTGAGCTCGATGATCAGGCAGTTGTGGTAAACCGATTCGAGGAACCCGCAGCCCATCTGGCGATAGACCTCAAAGCAAGCTCCGAGAATCCGGTAAGTCTCCTCTTCGTAGATCAGGGACATGCTGTGCTCTCTGGTTGAAGGGATCAGGAATCAGAACCACGGAATACACGGATCACACGGAAGGGAAGAGGATGGAAGTTGTTTCTGGGGAGGACGCTCGTGAGTGCTCTGAAAGATGATTGATGTTAGAGATCGCTGATCCTTCCGAACACTTTCCCCCCCTCATTCTTCCGTGTATTCCGTGGTTCTGATTCCTCACTGATTTCGAAGTGAATCGCGGGACTCAACGCTTGGCGACGACCGGGGCTTGCTCACCAGCAGCGAGTGCGGCCGCTTCCGCTTGGAGTTCCTTCATGGCTCGCTTGTAGTCACGCGGCATGACCTTCACGAACTTCTTCAGGCTGGCTTCCCAGTGGTTCAGCATCTTCGCAGCCACGGTCGAGCCGGTGAAGACCTGGTGCCGAGTGATCAATTCCCGCAATTCGACGACATCGTCTTCTTCGGTGACCGGATCGAGGTCGACGAGTTCCGGATTGCAGTTGGCCTCGAACACTTTCCGATCCGGGGCGTAAACGTAAGCGACACCGCCGGACATGCCCGCTGCGAAGTTACGTCCTGTTGGCCCGAGGATCGCCACACGACCACCGGTCATGTACTCCAACCCGTGATCGCCGCACCCTTCGACCACGGCCACCGCTCCCGAGTTACGCACGCAGAAGCGCTCGGCAGCGCGGCCCCGGAAATAGGCTTCACCGCTGGTCGCACCATAGAGGGCCACGTTGCCGATGAGGATCTGGTCTTCGGGTTTGAAGGTGACATCGTCTGATGGGTAGACAATCAGCTTGCCGCCCGAGAGACCCTTGCCGCAGAAGTCGTTGGCATCGCCAATGACTTCGATCGTTACACCCTTCACCGCCCAAGCGGCGACCGACTGGCCAGCTGAGCCGCGAGCGCGGATGCGGATGGTGTCTTCTGGCAGGGCTTGCGGTCCCCACTTCTTCGAGACTTCGTGGCTGAGTGTCGTTCCGAACGCGCGGTCGATGTTTTGGATGTTGACATCGAGGATGATCGGCTCCGCGCGGTCGATCGACTCGCGGCACTGTGGAATCAGCAGGGTCTGGTCGAGCGTCTCTTCCAGGCCATGCTTCTGGGCAACCTGCTTGTACGTCCCCACGTTCTCATGTGGCTTACGGGCCAGCGTGAGAATCGGCGATAGGTCGAGGTGCTTGGACTTCCAGTGGCTGACCGCAGGGTCGAGCTGCATGCAGTCGACTCGACCGACCATTTCGTCGATGGTGCGAAAGCCGAGTTCGGCCATGATCTGCCGCGTATCCTCGGCCACCATGAACAGGTAATTGATGACATGTTCCGGCTGGCCGCTGAACTTGGCTCGCAGTTCGGGGTCCTGGGTCGCGATGCCGACCGGGCAGGTATTCAGATGGCACTTCCGCATCATGATGCACCCGAGGGTGATCAGCGGAGCGGTCGCGAATCCGAACTCCTCGGCCCCCAGCATCGCGGCCATCACGACATCGCGACCGGTCTTCAGCTGTCCGTCGGTTTCGAGGCGCACGCGGCTGCGCAGGTCGTTCATGACAAGGGTCTGGTGGGTCTCGGCAATACCGAGTTCCCACGGCAGTCCCGCGTGCTTGATGCTGGTGAGCGGGCTGGCCCCGGTTCCGCCGGAGTCGCCCGAGATCAGGATCTTGTCGGCGTGACCCTTGGCAACACCAGCGGCGATCGTGCCGACACCGACCTCGGAGACCAGCTTCACGCTGACGTTGGCGCGCGGGTTGGTGTTCTTCAAGTCGAAGATCAGCTGGGAGAGATCTTCGATCGAGTAGATATCGTGGTGCGGTGGCGGGCTGATGAGGCCCACACCGGGAGTCGACATCCGGGTGGCGGCGATGGTCTTGTCGACCTTGTGGCCGGGCAGCTCGCCCCCTTCGCCGGGCTTGGCTCCCTGCGACACCTTGATCTGCAATTCGTCGGCGTTGGTCAAATACCACGAGGTGACCCCAAACCGTCCGCTGGCCACCTGCTTGATCGCCGACCGCTTCGAGTACAGATTCTTGTCCGAGTCTCCATTCAAGTTCCAGCGCCCGATCGTCTCTTGCAGTTGCTCGTGACGCGGCTCGTCGTACTGGAACGGACTGAAGCGCTCGGGGTCTTCGCCGCCTTCGCCGGTGTTGCTCTTGCCCTTGAGGACGTTCATCGCGATGGCGACGGTCTCGTGCGCCTCGGCAGAGATCGAGCCGTAGCTCATCGCTCCCGTGCAGAAGCGACGGACGATGTTGCGGGCGGATTCGACCTCTTCCAGCGGGACAGCTGTCTGTGGCTTAAAGGTGAGCAGGCCGCGCAGTGTCCCTTCCTTGTGAGCGTGGTCATTGACCAGCTTGGCAAAGCGGGTGTAGGCGGTTTTGTCACCGGTCCGAGCTGCGTTTTGCAGCTCGGCGATGGTGAAGGGATTCCAGTGATGCTTCTCGCCACCGTAGCGCCAGTGAACGTTGCCGTAGTTCGGGAGGACCGGAAGGCGTTCCTGCTCGGTGCGGCTGGGGTAGCCGACTTCGTGACGGCGAATCGTTTCTTCGCCGATGATGTCGAAGCCGATCCCCTTGATCCGGCTGGCTGTGCCCCGGAAGCAGACGTTGACAACCTCGTCAGAGATCCCTAATGCTTCGAAGATCTGAGCGCCCTTGTAGCTGGCGAGGGTCGAGATCCCCATTTTGCCCATGACCTTGAGCATGCCCTTCTTGATCGCCTCACGGTAGATTTTGACGATCGACTTCTCGTCAAAGGTGCCCGTCAAGCTGCCATGGTCCTTGGCATCGCGAATCGCTTCGAAGGCGAGGTACGGGTTGATCGCATCCGCCCCGTATCCGGCCAGCAGGCAGAACTGATGCACATCGCGGGCTTCGGCAGTTTCGATGACCAGACCGATGCGAGTGCGCAGCTCGTTCCGCACGAGGTGGTGATGGACTGCTCCGCAGGCGAGCAGCGAAGGAATTCCAACTCGCTCGGGACAGGCCGCGCGGTCGCTCAGTACGACGAGACTGAACCCGTCGGCGATGGCTTGTTCAGCTTCGCGGCAGATTCGATCGATCGCCAAACGCAGTCCCTGTGGTCCTTCCGACCGAGCCCACGTCATGTCGAGAGTACGGGTCTTCCAACCTCGATATCCGCTGAGGGCCTTGATCGCGGAGGTCTCTTCGTCCGTCAAAATCGGGTGCGGTACACGCAGACGGTGGGCGTTTTCCTCCTTCGTTTGCAGCAGATTCGCTTCGGGACCGATGAAGCATTCCAACGACATGATGACTTCTTCGCGGATCGAGTCGATCGCGGGATTGGTCACCTGGGCGAACAGCTGCTTGAAGTAGTCGAACAGCAGCCGGGGCTGGTCGGACAGGCAGGCGAGAGCGGTATCATCGCCCATCGAATTGATGGGGTCCTTCTTGGAGTTCAGCATCGGGATGAGCATGAACTGCATGGTCTCGGTGCTGTAACCGAAGGCCTGCATGGCGTTCAACAGCTCCTCGCCCCGGATGTGCGGGGCCGATGAGCCAGCTGGCAATTCGCTCAGTTCGAGCTTCTGCCGGGCGACCCATTCGCCGTAAGGGCGACGCTGGCAGATATCCGCCTTTAGCTCCTCATCATCAATGATGCGGCCCTGCTGGAAGTCGACTAGGAACATCTTGCCGGGTTGCAGGCGGCCCTTGCTCTTCACGTTCTTCGGATCGATGACGAGGACACCGACTTCGCTGGCCATGATGACGCGGTCGTCATGGGTCACATAGTAGCGGCTGGGGCGCAGCCCGTTGCGATCAAGCACTGCTCCAATACAGTTTCCATCGCTGAACGAGATCGAAGCCGGTCCGTCCCACGGCTCCTGCAAGGCGGAGTGGTATTCGTAGAACGACTTCTTGTAATCCGGCATGTCGTGATGTTCTTGCCATGCTTCGGGCACCATCATCATCACGGCTTCAGGCAATGAGCGGCCTGAGTGACAGAGCAGTTCCAGCGCGTTGTCAAAGTTGCCCGAGTCCGAGCAGTGGGGCTCGACAATCGGGAACAGCTTCTGGAGGTCGTCACCGAAGAGTGGAGCCTGCATGACTCCCTGGCGAGCATACATCCAGTTGGCGTTCCCCTTGACGGTGTTGATTTCTCCGTTGTGCGACATGAACCGTTGCGGATGAGCACGATCCCAGCTGGGGAACGTGTTCGTCGAGAAGCGGCTGTGAACCATCGCGAAATGGCTCTTGTAGTCGGGATCGGTGAGGTCGGTGAAGTACGGCAGCACCTGAGCTGGGGTGAGCATCCCCTTGTAGACGAGGATCTGGCTCGACAGGGTGCAAACGTAAAACGCCAGCGCTTCGGGATGACTCGATTCCCGAATCGTGTGCGTGGCCAACTTGCGGATGACGAAGAGTTGGCGCTCGAAAGCAGCGTGGTCGAGCCCTTTGGCCGCTCCGACGAATAGCATCTCCATCGCGGGTTCGGCTGCGATGGCGGAGGGGCCAATGTCGGCACCCGTGGGGTTCGTCGGCAGTGGACGCCAGCCGATCAGGGTCTGGCCCTGCTGAGCAATGACGGCATTGACCTTCGCCTTGAACTCCTCGTGATAGGCGGGGTTCTTCGGCAAAAACACCACACCAGCGCCGTACAAGCCCTTCGCGGGCAGGTTGGCTCCCAGATCGCGGCGGGCGACCTTGCACAGGAACTCGTGCGGCAGGCCGGTCATGATCCCGGCTCCGTCACCGGTATTTTCTTCGCAGCCGCAGGCACCACGATGCGCCATGTGGACCAGGATGCGAGCCGCATCATCCACGATCTGGCGTGAGGCGAGTCCCTTGATATGCGCGACGAATCCGACGCCGCACGAATCGTGTTCGGTTTCGGCGGTGTAAAGACCGTGGGACTCCGGGAGACCGTTCGGAGTCAGTTGCACTTCGTGGCGTTGCATCGCGAATCTCGACTTCGATGAACTTGCCTGCGTGTGGGAGCGATAGATGTGAATCTCTCGCTGCCGACGGAGGCCAGACTGTGGTATGGACTGGGGAGCGGAGACGGTCTCCGAAGGCGTCGTGCCGGACGGACACCCCATCGGCCTGACGGGGGAGCAGTATTATTGAGTTCTGGGGGAGCAGCGGCGTCGGTTTAGGTGACGCCTACCGCTTGGAGCGGGGTGGCCGCCTCGTCTCTCGAAGCGGCGAGCAGTAGGTCTCGAAACTTCGCGACGGCGGCAGTCGGGGGTCGACCGCGTTTTCGAATGACCCCCAGCGGACGAGTGAGATGAACACTCGCGAAGGGGATCGCTTTCAGCAGCCCGAAATCAACTTCGCGCCGCACACTGTCGAGAGGGAGGATCGACACACCCGCCCCGATTTCCACGGCACGTTTGATGTTCTCGATATTGTCAAACTGATGCACGATCTGGACTTCCACATCGGCATCAAGCAGGGCGCGGTCGATCTCGTCTCGAATCTTGAGATCAGGTGTGAAGCCAACAAAAGGCTGGTCCCGCAGGTCCACCAACTCGATTGATGACCGATTCGAGAGAGGGCTGCCGGGGGCGACGACAACACCCATTTCCTGCTGCAGCCAGTCGTGGCATTCGAGGTCATTGCGGCTGCGGGGGAACGACACGATCCCGAGGTCGGCATTGTCCCGACGCACTTGAGCGTACACATCGTCCGGGTGCAGGTACTCGAGTTGGACCTTCACATCGGGGTACAGCTGCTCGAACTTCTCGACGTAAGCCTGCATCTGGAGCAGACCGACGGAGTAAATTGAGGCAATCCGCACCCGCCCGACGATGTTGCCATGTCGAAGTTGCCGAACCTCGTCCTCGATGGCCTGGTACTCGTCGCACAGCTTGCGGCATCCGTCGTAAAACACTTGTCCGCAACTAGTTAGCTCCAACGGACGCTTAGTGCGATCAATCAAGTCCTCGCCGAGTTTCAGCTCAAGCTGGGCGACCGATTGGCTGATCGCCGGCTGCGACATGCCCCGCACCTCCGCAGCCTTGGAAAAGCTGCGGTGTGAAGCGACATCGAGGAATATCTGCAGACTGCGAGACAACACAGGACTATAAGCCTTCTGAATACTGGCCGAGGGACTCCATAAACGGAATAGTACGTTTAAGGGAGGTCCAGGGTCAAGCAGCCGTGACGGTTTTTCAGTCGACGACCTCGCGTTTCAATCGTCGAGGGGGAATCCGGAGAGGAATTGGAACGCGGAAGACCTGGATGGCATCGAGCCCGGTCACGCCTATCGCTCGACATGCTCCGTACTGACGGCACAATTTCGGTCGTCGAACAGATTGAGATAGAACACTTTCGAATCGGCGGGGATCTTCGCGGTGACCCGACCTGTCTGGGGATTGATCTCGGCGGGAATCTGATCCCACAGCCGGTCCGGCCATTTCCCGGAATCGCGAGTGAAACAGAGTTCGGCCTTGGCGAGCGGGACCTCGGATTGATACTCAGCCCACGCCTCATCGGCGGAGTGCCCTTGCTCCGTAATCGCCGGAAGCGGTTTCTCCTGGCGCAAGATCTGGTTCGCGAAGAGGTGGATCTCCTCGGGGTCTTCCCCAGCAGGTCCGTGCCCGTGCGGCATCCGGATTCGCAGACAAAGCGACCGCTTTCCCGGTGGAAGACGATAAGACTTCTGCCACGAGTCCAGCGGATACGCGAAGTCATTCGTTCCGTTAACCCACAGGATCGGCATCTTCGCCTGCCCCAGATAACTCGACGGGTCCCACTGCTTTAACCACAGCTGGGACTTCTCCGGCCCGAGCTTCTCAAACGCCGGGAGCCAGACCGAGTTCTCGCCGAGGAACCCGCAGCCGTACACGGGGACAGCGAACCGAAACCGTGAATCGACGCCCGCGACGACCGAGGTCAGATACCCGCCCCACGAGATCCCCGTCACGCCAATCCGGTCGGCATCCACTTCGGGGAATGACCGGATGAGCGAGTGGGCCAGCGCCACCGCGCTGACCGCGTGGTAAGTCCATTGATCTTCGACAGGGGCGGACAACTGATCAAAGCTGGCATCCCAGCCCGGAGGTCCGCCGTGCTCGTGCCGTTGCCAATTTCCATAAGTTCCGACTGGCACGCAGCCGCAGGTGTCCATCGCAATCGCGGCGTAACCCCGTGCGTTCCAGACCTTGACCCACCGGTCAAACGCCGTCCCTCCACCGCCATGAATCAGGACCATCGCGGGGAGCTTCTGGCCCTGGGAACCAGCTGGCACTCCGTAATACGCAAACACACGAGTCGGCTTTCCCTGGTAGGTCGCCCCTTCAAAGAAGAACGATTTCACCCCCTCTGCCGAGATGCCCTCGGCGGGGAACATCGCGGGAGGTTTTGAGAGTGCTTCCAGATCAAACTTGATCCCAGTGGTCGGGATCTTGTCTGACGTGGCTTCCGTCGTCGAGGACGGCTTGTCCTCCGCGAAACTCCAGCCGACGCCAAGGACCAGGCAGACCACACACAGACGAGAGGCCAAACGTGATGCAACTCGACTGAAGGAATGCAGATTCACAAGGTGGCTCCAATGCGGGGGGCGAAGCAGGCTCTTGAATCAGTGGTCATGCCCGTGGTCATGATCATGTGCTGCGCCAAACAGAGGACTCTTCGGATCGCCTCGGGCAATCACGTAGGCTAGCAGATCGATGATCTCGTCCCGCGTCAGTTTGTCGAGCAGGCCCTTCGGCATGATCGAGGTCGTGGACTTGGTTCGCGATTCGATGTTCGACTTCTCGATCGTCAATGTTGTTGTCGTATGATGCGCTGCGTAATCCAAGCATCGACAGCGGCGAGGACATAGAATCCGCTGATGATACAGAACAAGTCAAAAGACCACTCGGTCCAATTTGTGGGCAGGTACAGTTTGTTTTTAAACAAGAACGGAATTGCGTACGCCTGCAAGCTGAGACCCACGAAGCGAAAGACGTACGCTGCTATTGGAGATAGGGATTTCCACAGCCCAATCACAATGCAAATGGTTCCTACGACTCCCAACCCAATTGTCGTTGGATATCCATCAAAATCTCCCGGTCGCGCGTGACCCATGGTTGCCGCAGCTGGAATCAGGACAATGCATGGCAAGTAGATGAGCAGTTCGATCACAAACAGAATCAGGCGAAATGTTCTCACTGCGAACCGCTTTCTGAAAGGACAACACCTGTTGTCGGTACAAGTCGAACTCGATATCCCGACTGCCCAGGGAGCAGTTGTTTTAGTCTACTCCCTGGGCGAAGGCATTCATCCATTTCTCTAATGATCGTGGTGGTGATCATGATCGTGAGCGGCCCCGAAGACCGGGCTCTTCTGGTCCCCTCGGGCAAACACATACGCCAGCAGATCGATGATCTCGTCCCGCGTCAGCTTGTCGAGCAGACCCTTCGGCATGATCGAGGTGGCTGACTTGGTCCGCGATTCAATCTCGCTCTTCCTCAGCGTCACAGCTGCGGTCTTGGCTAGCGGGTTTTCGAGGAGTTTGAGGGAGTCACCCGTCTCTTCGAGGATCAGGCCGGTGAGGACTTTGCCCTCTTTGGTCTCGATGACGTAGCTCTGGAACTTCTCCCCAATGACCGCCGAAGGATCGAGGATCGATTTGAGGATGTCAGCTGGCATTTGCTTGGCATCGAGCTTTGACAGATCCTGACCGACCTCTTGTCCCACACCATTCAGCTTGTGACAGGCGACGCAGTTCGTCGCGGCGAAAATTTGCTTTCCATTGCCGAAGTTGCGACCACCGTGGGCCACTTCATACAGCAGCGGGGTCAGTTCTTCGATGGTCCACGCCTTGCGCGGGCGGTTGAGCTTCAGCAGATTGTCCTTCGCGACCATCGGGTTTGCGGCGAGGTATTTTTCTGGATCGGCTTCATAGGCATCCAGATCCGCCACCACGAACAAGGCCCCGTACATCCGCCGCCAGTGTCCGGGGTAGGTACAGACGTATGGGTAGACCCCCGGTTCTTTCGGCACGTTGAAGCTCAGCTTCTGGACGTTTCGCGGCTGGAGCAAAATGCTCTTCAGCAGGACCTTGTCGGAGTTCGGAACGTAGCTACGTTCGAGGGCCCCGGGCTGGGTCGCCTGGGCCTCGGCGAGGAGTCCGACCTCTTCAAGTGAACCCGGTTCAATGATCACAAAATTATGCGGCATGATGTCGGTGTTCTCGAACAGGAACTCGACCGGTTTGCCAGCTTGGACGATAAGTCGTTCCTTGTCGTAGAGCATCTGATCGGGCACGGTGCCAACACGGATGATCCGCACGCCGATCTCGCCGAGCTTCTCCCGCATCGCTTTGCCCCGATCACCGGGCAGCAATGAGGTCAGCTCATATCCGAACTGAATCGCACTCAATGCCTGCGGCGAGGTCCGCTCGGCCGGTGGTAGCGGAGCCAGGTAAGCGATCACCGAATCGAGCAGCGGCTGGGCTTGATCGCTGGCCCACTCAGTCTTTGGGAGCCGCTGGATGGCGTCAATCGCCACGGACCGGTCGGAGCCTTCGAGAGCGAACTTCACCAGCTTGTTGAACGTATTCGCCTCTTGACCACGAACCGTGGTCAGAGCCAGCATCGCGGATCGGCGAATCAGCAGCTCGGGATTGCCCGCCGACATGTCGAAGTCTGACTTCGGATCAGGGGCAGGAAGGTTTCGCTGGACTAGCACTTCGTCGCGGGAGTTGTCGAGAACCTTCAGAGTAAACCCTTCGAGGCGTTTTTGAAAACTTTCCGTGCGGTTGAAGACAGAGATCCGCTCGATCGGGTACTCGGCTCCCAGGTCGACTTCCCACCAGGGGTTCTCGTCACCCTCGGGCGTGTGGGTCTGGCCACCGGCACTAAAAATCGGATTCGTGTTTCCATCGATTGCTCTCTGCGCGTCGCCGCCGTGCGAGGTCTTCGATTGTGTCGCCTTGCCACGACGGGCGACGTTGGTGCCATCGCTCATCACTTCGACTTCGGCGAGGGTCAGTGGGCGTCGCCCCTGCAACTCGATGCGCACATAGCGACCAAAGGTGCCCTTGGCGTTTCCATGGCTGGCTCGCAAATTCTCCGGAAGCCCTTCGAGCAGTGGTTCAACGAGTGGGTAGAGCGCGGCCCGCACACTCGGATCGCGGATCATCGGCATGGCGTTGACGAGATCGCGAAGAGAGCGAGCGGACTGTGTGGCCATCTGCCATGACTTGTCGACCGAACCATCGGCGGCAATCTTGGCGACGTAGCCGAGTTGCCGGGTCAGTGGCTGCTTCGATTCGGTCGCCATCTTCTCCAGCAGCGGGCCCGCTTGTTGCTGTTCGTCAGTCGTGAGTCGCGTCAGCACGCGCATCAGATCGAACGCGATCGTTTCCCCACCGCTCGATGTCGCATCGAGACCGAGCAGCTGTTGCACGAGGAACTCAGCTGCGGAGACTTTGTTGGCCGTTGCGAGGGTCCGCAGGACCGACTCGCGGAGTTCGTCGCGAACACCGGGTCGGAGCAAAAGTTCCTGCGAGACGGATTGATGTCGGGCGATGTTCTGGGGCGTCGCGGAGTCATGCGCAAGATCACCCTCTAATTTGAGCAGTTCATCCGTACTCATCGTCTGGTACAGGTATCGCGTTCCGGCTGGGGTCTTCATTGCAATCGGCTGCTTGGCTTCGACAGCCGATTTGTAGATCGGTTCGAGAGTCTTTAGCGTCTCTTGACTGATGTAAGTCACAGCCCGGTCAGCAGGCTGCTCAGCGGCGATGAGGACGACCTCAATCGCTTCGGGGACGGTTAGGAAGCTGGCTGTACGCACCGCTTCAACACGCACTCGCGGGTGAGCGTCTGCAGCTGCGACGCGAAGCAGGTCGAGGGTCTCGGGTACGCGGTCCTGCCAGTAGCAGAGAACGCGGCCAGCAGCAGCGCGGGCGCGATGGTCCTTTGACGAGAGCATCCTCTTGAGCAGATCGACGTTCACGACATCGTGGTACTGATGCATCCACAGAGCTTCGAGCATGTGATGCTCGAACTCCGGATCGTTCGAGCCGAGCGTCCGAGCCCATGACTGAACTTCGTTGATGACAGACTGGCTGTCTCGTCCACTGAGCTCGATCTTGGCCCGGTAACGCACACGGTCGTACGGCGACTCCAGCAGCTTGACGAGTTCGTTCAGCGGCTTTCCGACCAGTGACTCATTTTTGACGAGCGGTCGGCCCGTGGCGGTCATGCGGTACACACGGCCATGGATGCGATCTCGATTGGGGTCTCTCAGATTGTGCTGCATGTGACCGATGATCGAGTTTTGCCAATCGCCAAAGTACAGGGCTCCATCGCCTGCGATCTCCAGATCGGTCGGACGGAAGTTCGGTTCGGTCGACGAAACGATCGGCTCGACCTCGGTCCCGACGATCGTGCCGCCCTCTTCGCGAAGTTGGTACTGCAAGATCCCTTGAAATCCGATCACGTTGCCGACCAGCAGATTTCCTTGCAACTCAGGCGGGAAGTGCTCGCTGGAGAGAATCTCGGTCCCCGATGTCGGTCGGGTTCGCTGCTGGTAGATCTGCGGGGGACTGGCGTGCTTCTGCGGGAAGTTCATGTGCCCCGAAAAGAGCGTGCCGGGGTACGGCTGCGACCCGGTTCCGTCGTGAACGATGTCGTTGCCCCAGCGATCCCACACATGTCCGTGGGGGTTGGCGAATCCGTGGGTCACGTAGACGCTGAACTTCTGTGTGCGCGGTTCGTAGCGGAAGACACCGCCATTCGCACAGCGGGCCGATGGTCCCCAGACCGATTCGACCTGTGTGTGATGGAATGTCCCTTCCTGAAAGTACAGAGCACCACCCGGATCGAGCGAAAAGCTGTTACTGGCGTGGTGACTGTCGGCGGAGTCGAGACCGTTGAGGACGCGGACCTTGACATCCGCCTTGTCATCGCCATCGGTGTCTTTGAGGAACAACAGGTCGGGCGCGTTCGCCACCAGAACCCCACCCGCGTAGAACTCAAACCCCGTGGGGTTTTGCAGGTCGCCCGCAAACGTGATGCACTTGTCAGCTGCGCCGTCCCCGTCGGTATCTTCGAGGATCAGCAGAGTGTCATTGACGGGGTCTTTCGGCTTCCAGTGGGTGTACATCGGCCAACAAGCGACCCACACGCGGCCCTTGGGATCGACGGCCATCTGGACCGGATTGATGAGTTCGGGGAACTGCTTTTCGCTCGCGAACAGCTTGATCTCCATGCCGGGATGGACCGTCATCATCGAGATCGCCTCGGCACCTCCATCGACGTAGACGTGCGTTCCGTTAGGCCCCGGCCCCGGCTTATTCGAGATGACTGGGATGAACGGCTCGGTCTTCGAGTCGTCGACGACGATGTCGCCCCTCCCCTGGGCGATCGACCAGATCCGCTCATCGCGAGAGCCGGTCATCTGATCGAGGATCGCCATTTCACGCTGGGCGACGACGCGGTTCGTCTGCTTATCTGGCTCGAACGAGAGGTCGGCCCGTCCGCCGAAGATCGAGAACCCGTCCGTCGTGCGATAGCGGTTGAACCAATGGAAATCCTTATCCTTGATCGCTTCGATCAGCTTGGAGTCGATCGGCTTGCCGGGGTTGTTCAGCTGGGCTGCCCGGTCGGGGGCCAGTGTGCTGATGATCTGCGCGGCCAGCCAGTGATGGGCACTATCGGTGGTGTGCAGTCCATTGATTGTCGGCTGAAGGGCCTTCTTCGAGAGGTCAACCACGACAATCTCATTAGCCGTTCCGATCTCGACCATCGCCTTGGCGTACATCGCAATCCGGGCGTTGATCTGCTGATTGCGAGCGGATTCGAGGTCCGAGGCATTCCGGGTTCCCAGAATCGGATGATCGTACTGATCCGCAATCGGAGCAGGCGTGATCAGGACAAGACGCGGAGCTGACTCCCCGTTGTATTTTTCCGCCAGTGTGTGCTTCACGAACCCATCGAGGTCCGCCTTAAACCCCTCGAGTCCCGCCTCGCCCTTCCAGCTTTCGTTGTACCCAAAGAAGGCGAACACCACGTCGGCCTGGCACCGAGTCAGCCACTCATCCGGAGTTCCGAAGTCCTGCGATCGCAGTCGCAGATTCAACTCATCTCCCGAGAACCCGAGGTTCCGGAACGACAGCTTCTGGTCGCGAAACTGCGTCTGAAAGACCGCCTCGAACTGCCCGTCATGCTGCAACCGTTCGGCCATGGTATTGCCGATCAGGCAGACATGATCGCCCGGCGGAAAGGCGAATTGGCCTGCGGGTTCCGCAGCGTTTGCCGGGGACACCATCCCTAGGCAGCCCGCGAAAAAAAGAGCGACGCCCAGCACGAATCGAATCATGGAAGCCTTCCACAGGGTGACTGCTGATCAGGCAACTCGTGTCGCCAGAAAAGACGATAGCGACCGCCGTTGAGGGAGAAAAGTCGACGCATGCAGTTGTGCTGAAATATCGACACTCAGCTCGCAAGTGAGTCTGATTCTTTGAAGAACCAATATTGATTGGGGAGTACGAGATCATTCACTTCGTCTGTTCGACACTCGACTCCACTCGGTGAGGTTCGGTGGCCTCGGGTGGCTTCAAATGGGCATCGAAGAACGCTCCCATCAATTCGCGTGTCTCCACCGGCATGGAGTGTCCTCGCTGATGGACAAAGAACTCGAAGTTCTGCGGCACACCCAGTAGCTCATACACATCCGCAACCTTGAGTAGCATTAGCACGCGCTGCTTCTGGGTCAATCGTGGCCCATCATTGAGAGCTGACACATCTAGAAACGCACGCGGGGCCGAGAGGGCCATGACTTCGTGGAAGTCGATCGGCGGCAGCTGGCCCGCCAACAGCTGGGGACGGAGATGTTTGAAGTAGATGTACCAGTGGTCGCGGGACCATTCAGTGACACTGCTGTTGTGCCGAAAAAACGCTGCACTGCAATTGTCCGCAGCTGCTTTGACACGTGCATCGTACGCTGACAGGAAGATCGCCCCCTGCCCGCCGAGTGAATGCCCCATGGCCCCGATGTGGCCTTTGTCGACGATATCGAGCGTCTCCAGCACGTCGATCGCGATCGAGTGCTCGAACGTAAATTTTCCGACAGCTGTCCACTCGGGATGCTTCTGATGGAACCGAGTCGTGTCATAGGCTCCCTCGGGAGGGATGCGACGGCCCGAGACGAAATGCTCGGGTGCGATAACGACGTACCCTCGCCGGACGAGATGGTCAAGGTGAGCCTTGGTCGCATCATCCACCAGCCCAGCGGCTTGTTCGACCCCTTGAGGAAAGGTTCCGTGCAGAGCCACGATGGCGGGGAGCCGAGCTGTGTCGCCCGCCTTCTGCTTGGGGATCGCAAGATAAGCGTGGGCTCGCTCGTCCGGTTCGACGGCATAGCTAATCAGCTGACGTGTGTAGATTCCATCGACCTCGACGGACTCATGGATCTGGAGTTCGAGCGCAGGCCGCTCGGGCTTGTGAGAATCTCGAATGAGATCGAGGAACCGCTGCTGGAGAACCTGGCGGTGCTGCGCCCAGTCTTCGGGGGATTTGATTCCGGTGGTGAGGTCATCCCAGGACGAAACGATTTCGGGAGGATCGGTGCGAGGACGGACGGGATCGTCGGCCTCAGTGGTGACGGCGGACATTGCTGCGACTGCCCATAAGACGAGAAAATGCCTCAGAACCATCCCGCCCCCCACGCAATATCAAAAGCCCAGAGGAGGAACCCCTGGGCTCGCTGTAGTAGAAGTACAGACAACACTTGTTAAATCAGCTCCGCAATCGGTTGCCGACGATCCAAGATGTATTGTGGTCGGCCCGCCGGGTCGATGAACTGATTCAGTTCCAAGTCGACGCCCAACTGGTGGTACACTGTGGCGAACACTTCTTGAACATGGACCGGACGATCATCCGCCCGCTCCCCCAGTCGATTTGTCGAGCCGATGACCTGGCCTGTTTTCAGGCCACCCCCAGCCATCCAGAAGAATGCCGCCTGCGGCCAGTGGTCACGTCCCGCAGTTCCGTTGATGCGGGGGGTGCGACCGAACTCACCCGACATCAGGATGATGGTGTTGTCGAGCAGCCCATGCTGCTCTAGATCTTCAATGAGCGCACTGAGCGCTCGATCCAGAGCGGGGAGCTGCTTCCGCATCGAGTCAAAGTTTTTGCCATGGGTATCCCAACCCCCCCATGAAAGAGCCACGCTGCGGACTCCGGCTTGGACAAGTTTGCGGGCAAGCAGGAACCGCTCGTTGTCGCGGTTCTTCTTGATCCCGTACCGTTCAATCAACTCGGGAGATTCCTTGGACGCATCCAGTGCGGCGGCCACTTTTCCCGACGAAATGAGCGAGACCGCGCGCTGCTCGAGGCTGTCGAGTGCCTCCATCATTCCCGTCGAGTCGCTCTCCGCGCGGAACCGGTCGAAGCCCGCCAGCAGATCGTTGCGTTCCGCGAATCGTGCCTCAGTGATTTTTTGGTTTCGCGAGAGGTTTTGCCGTGCTGCTCCATCGGGGCGAAACGGCATATGCACCGGCCCCAGAAAGCCGGATTTCCCCCACTTGTTCAAATCGACTGCCGTGGGAGCCGTGCCATGTTCGGTTGTTAAAGCTGGACCATACAGCTTCGAGAGGACTGCTCCGACTCCTGGTCGACCGCCAAGACTCTTGAGGTCGCGTTCCGACCAGCCCGAGTCGGATTGCCGGGGATCATGTTCGTTGTTCATGCCGGTGATTGATCGCACCAGGACAGTCTTATCGGCGATCGACGCGAGCATGGGGAGCAATTCGCAGATCTCCATCCCCGCGACCTTGGTCGCGATGGGAGAGAATTCGCCACGGAACTCTTTCGGAGCCAGCGGCTTCAAGTCGAATGTATCCATGTGGGTCGGCCCACCGGGAAGATAGATATTGATGATTGAGCGACCGGTTGCTTTGGCTCCAGCTGCGGCCTCGGCACGCAGCAGTCCTGGCAAGGACAATCCGGCAATCCCAGTGGCCCCCACCTTCAGAAAATCTCGTCGTGTCACGCCATCGCAAAATTGGCGAGCTGTCCCTGTTAAACCAAACATGAGGAGACTCCACTGGGCACGTATTCGAGAGACGAAGACAAAATTAGAGCAATACGCGAAAGTCTGCCCTTCGTGCAATGCTACATCAAACAGGACAGAGATATCAACTCGAACTGATGCAACCGCAGCATTTCAAGTGGCACCAGAACACGAACATGCCATTGAAATCTGTGCGGATGCCTCAGAACGACAGGACCATTCGCAGGACAGCTGTCGCGGGGAGGGTGGTGTCGCCGAGTTTGGAAAGGTACTGGACTTCACGGGAGAAGACGTAGCCTCCTTCGAGTTGCCAGTTCAGGGCATTGGGCTGCTTGTGTTCGATTCCCAGCAGCAATTGAAAGTCGCGGTAGGTGGCGACATCTTCTGCTCCGCTGGCGCGTTCGACAGCCCATGACCCGCCGCCGAGTTCACCAGAGACGTACACCCAGCGCTCGCGCACTTCATCGTGCTGGTAGCGATACGCCGCTCGGGGCTTCGGGAACATAATGTCATATTTGACATCGTCATTCGGGGTATAGACAAAGCCAGCTGCGGGGAGCACGACAATATCTTTTCGACCGAGATAGACGAAGCCTCCGGCGAGTTGGAGTTCAGGGGACCAGCGATAAAAGAAGAGTCCGCGTCCCACCATGCGGATCGAGTTTTTGAACGCTTTTCCATCAGTGAACAGGCTGGGAGAGGCGGCGACTTGAACCATCCAGCGATCGTTTAACGGAAGAAACACGGTTGTATCGAGAGAGAAATCATAGAGCTGGTCGGGGAGGTCAATGGTCGGTGAGCTGTCAAGAAAATGGAGCCCGACTCGAGGGGAAACGAAGACGAAAGGGTAGCGAGAGGGTTTGAATGTGCCCTTTAAGTCCAGACTGGTGATTCCCAGCCCCTTGTCACCAGTTGGCAATGTCTGAGCTTGAAAGGTGATCTTGTGGCATTGAATCCACGGCTGGTCTTCGAGTGCGGGCAGCCCTTCATCAGGACGAGCGACACTCGACTCTCGCCAATTGCCCTCTGTCTCCTGTGCGTCAGGATCCTGACCGGTGGGATCTTCGCCCTCGTAGGCCGAGTTGTCCAACGGGTATTGCACCGGAACAGTGTCGAGAAACCGGCGGTTGGAAAACCGCTCGGAAGCGTCCCAGGCACTTGAACCCAGATCGTCAGGTTGACTGGAATTGAACTCCGCAGAGCCGCTCGCACTGAGCTGCTCCTGCGAGGAAAACGATTCTGCCGAGTCCTCGACAGCTGCGGTTCTGGGGAAGAACAAATAGTGCTGTTCTCCGTCGAGATCGGCGGGAGGTGCCGCTTCGATAGAAGGAATTTCGACGTCATCACCCCCGGAGTCCTGAGCGATTGCCCAGTCCGGCCCCAAGAATCCGACTCCCAGAAGGAGTAGAACGGCAGTGATAACGTTTGGATTCGCCACGAGTTGCGCCTGATTCTCTGGCTTCGTAGTGGAGTCGATCCCGGCGGGGCCGGGCTCCTTCTGCCCTCGGGATACCACTGAAAGAAACTCGGGGTCAAGAGGCGTATTCGAGGAATTATTCGGGATTTCGTCCGTCAAATCCTCTTGATAGTCCGTAGACCGGGGCGTAGTCTGACGGCTGTTCGCAAGCCCTTTATTCTGAAGGGCATTGGTAGCACGCTCCAATCAGGGAGGCCGAAAACATGTGGCCCATTCGCTGGACACGGAAATTCTCACTCGCTGTCGCCCTTCCGTTGGGGCTGTTGCCGTTTCTCTATTCAGTGAATGTTTTCGGAGAGGAAGAGGAAGCTGCGACTCCGGCAGTGCCCAGCGAGATTCAGAATGCGGTGTCTGAGGAAGTCCAAGACGCCCTTGATGCATTGAAGGATTCGGTCCCCCAAGGCGAGAAGAGCGACAAGCTCCAAATCGCCGCGACCCACAAGCAGGCCCGGTCAATTAACCTACTGCATGACGGGCAGCAGATCGAACTGCATACTTATTGCCTGGATGAGATGGGCGATCTGTGGGTGTGCGTCGGCAGCAGCGACGGCTATGTACAGCACTACTCGCCCGAGGGCGAACTGAAGGGCGAGATCAAGCTCAACTTTATCCCGACCGCCATCAACACAGCTCCGGGGCTCGATATCTTTGTCGCGGGCAATGGACAACTGGCTCGGCTGACTCGAAGCGGTGAGATCAAGCTGCAGTCGAATGCTCCGAATGTCCCCAATGCAGAAGAGTTCCGCAAACAAGCCGCCGCAGAAGCCGCAGTGGAATCGGAGACAATGCGGAAGCTGGTGGGGACCAACATTGCGCGTGTCGAAAAGACGATTGAAAAGATCGAAGGCCAAATCAAAGCACTGACGGACAAGAGCGAAGAGGTTCCCAAATCTCTCCAAACTCGGCTCAGCCTTTATCAGCGTCAGCTCAAATCGCTGCACACCCGACTAGAAAAAGTTGTCGACGTCGAGGTCAGTGATTCCGATATCCAGCAGATGATGGCCTCGCGCCTGCGAGTCACGGCGCTGGCCGTCACGGGGCAGGATGTCTTCGTGTGCGTGACTGGCAACGGCTACGAAGTCTGGCGTTCCAATCACGAGTTTCAGGAACCAACCAAGGTGCTTGACCGCCTGTCCGGCTGCTGTGGGCAGATGGACATTCAGGCCAGTGGAGATCAGCTGCTGGTGGCGGCGAATACTCGGTTTCAAGTCGCGATTCATGACCGCGATGGCGTTCCGGTCTCCTCGTTCGGCAAGCGAGATCGCGAAGCTGTGGACGGGTTTGGCAGCTGTTGCAACCCGATGAATATCCGCTGCTGCTCGAATGGAGATGTGTTGTGCGCCGAATCGAGCATTGGGAACATCAAGCGATTTAATGCCGCTGGGGAACTTGTTGGCCTGATTGGGAAAGCGAAGATTGGCGTCGGCTGTAAGCATGTGGCAGTGGCGCATGACGAGACCCGCGATCGGTACTACATGATGAACGTTGATAAGGGGAACATCGCGGTGTTGGTGCCGCTGGCGGAAGCCCCCGAATACACCGAAGAGGAACTGGCCTCGAAGGTCGCGATGGAAGGGTTGGGACAAAAGATCGTTGGGGAATGGTCGATCGCTCAGGCTCCTCGCAAGAAGAACCGGACCGACGAGGAGAAGATCAAGGCCCTGACTCAACCCGATAGCCCATTCCAGCAGATCACCTTCAACCACGGAGGCAAGTTGACTGTTCAGGGCGGGATGCTGGGGCAGTACAGCAATGATCTCTCATGGGTGCCTGTTCGCCAGGATGGACAGGAACTGGTCGTCAGCATTCAGATGAGCGGAGCCGACTGGTTGGAGTTTCAGTTCCAGTTCTCCGGGGCCGATGAAGTGCAGGTCAAGTCCCAGTCGTTTCCCGAGTTGAAAGCGACTCGTGGCAGCCAGGATACGGAAGAGACAACCGAGGAACCGAAGACGAGTGACAAGAGTGAAGACAAAACTCGATAGCGCGTGCTCAATCGCTGGCTTCAAGCACCGTCCACTCGACATTCGGAATTCACCATGCGTACCACTTTCGGCATACTTCTCATCGGCCTTCTGTCTCTGACTGTCTCCGCTCAGGCTGAAGACCGCACGCTGCATGTTGTGGTGATGGACCCTCTGTCGGCTCCGCTCTCTTGCGACTGCGTGAAGGGTTATGCGCAACGGAAGTACGAGAAGCTCGGTGAGTATCTCGCCAAGACGCTCGAACGCCCCGTGAAGGTGACCTGGTCCGAATCGTTGGTGAAGGCCGTCACAGAAACGGGCGGCTCAGCCCATCTGGTGATCGGCAAGCACTCGGTCGTCTTGCATGATGCGGCGAAGCTGAAACGCAATTGGCACCCGATTGCAGCCCTCTCGGGTGCCGACGGAGAGACCACTCAATCGGGGTTGCTTGTCGTCCGTTCAGCTGACCCCGCGCAGGCCGTGGGCGACCTCGCGGGGTATCGTGTGTTCTTCGGTCCCGAAGATTGCGATGAGAAATGCGCGGTGATTGTCGACCTGCTCCAGTCGCACAAGCTCCCGGTCCCGCAGGAGAAAGAAACTTACCCATCGTGTAGTAACGCCGCCGCTAAGCTCATGGAGTTGAAGGCGGGTGAGAAAGCCGTTGCTGTGATTTCCAGCTACGCTGAACTGCTGCTGGAGGGCTGTGGGACAATCAAGAAGGGGGACTTGCGAGTGGTGGCACGCTCGAAGCCAGTTCCGTTCATCACTGCCTTCGCCGACGCAGCGCTGTCGACCGCTGAGCAGGACTCTATCCAGACAGCACTCCTGGCTGTGGCCGAGAATGTCGAGTTGTTGGAAGCTCTGGAGACCGAGGCGGGTTTCGTGCCGTTCGAGCCGATCAATCCAGCAGCAGCTGTGATCTCTGACGAGACGACCTCGAAAAAAAAGTAAGTGAGTCCGACGCTCCCGGTTGCGTGGGTTTGAGCCCACGCGAGAGAGTGGTCGATGAGCAAGTGCGGGCTCAAGCCGACACGACGGTGGGCAACTCCGACTGGCCCGGTTGGCGGGGAGCGAATCGCGACGGCGTCCTGAAATGGCTGCCGAGTCAACTTCCTGAAACAGCGACTCCTGTTTGGACAGCTCGTCTTCCGAGTCTGGGACACGGGGGCGTGGCGGTCGCCGAAGGGGTGTGCGTCGTTGGATCGCGTGACCTCGCCGATACGGAAGATCTGTTCGAGGGCTTCGACGCCGAGACGGGTGAGCGACTCTGGCGACAGGGTTACCCTGCTCCCGGGACGCTCGATTATGGCAACTCGCCCCGCGCCACTCCGTTGATTCATGCAGGCGTGGTGCATGCAGGCGTGGTGTACGTGCAGGGAGCTCTCGGCCACCTGTCTGCTCTGGATCTGGCGACTGGCGATGTGTTGTGGGAACGTGACTTGGCCAGCGACTATGACACACCTCAGCTGGAATGGGGGATTGCTGGGACTCCGCTGCTTGTTCAAGACACGCTGGTCGTGCAACCGGGTGGCCGCAAGGCGTGCCTGGTGGGCCTCGATCCGGCGACCGGAGAGGAGCGATGGCAGAGTCCCGGCGGCAAGCCAAGTCATTCCTCCTTTGTTCAGTGGAGGCGAGGAGAGCGTGATCTCGTGGTCGGTTTTGATGCGAAGAATCTGGGAGCCTGGGACATTCTGACCGGAGAAAAAGTCTGGTCGATCTCGCCCGAATACACGGGCGATTTCAATGTGCCGACCCCCGTGATCCTCGGTGACCAGATCTTTGTGGCCACAGAGAATAATGGTGCCCGGTTGTATGAATTCAACACTGAGGGAACTCCGTCGTCTCTCTCTGACAACAGCCGCGTCGAAGACTTCGCTCCTGATTCGCACACGCCCGTCGCGATCGGAAACCGAATCTATGGTGTGCATCATGGACTGCATTGTTTCGAAGCAACGCCTGGGCCACGGCTGAAATCACTCTGGGAGCATTCTGATCCACGGCTCAATGAGTACGCCTCGATCGTCGGTGTGGGTCAGCGTCTGCTGGTCCTGACTCAGGCCTGCGAGCTGATCTTGTGGGAGGACACCGGGGAGTCGGTCCAGGAGCTCGGCCACTTAGATCTGAAGACCGACAGCTCCGAAACCCTCTCGGCACCGGCATTCGTGGGGACACGCTGTTATGCCCGCATCGGCAAGGAGCTGCTGTGCATCGAACTGAGCGAAACAGCCGTAGAGTAGTGCATTTTGTGAACGACATTGGGGCTCCATCGTCGAGAAGGCTCACGTTGTGGCGCGGAACCTTTCTCGAATTCTCTGCGTCCTCCGCGCCTCTGCGTGACACCTTTTCTTTTACCGTCTGAGGCAATCGTGAGTCAGCGAGCGTCACACCGAGGGTCCTCTGTTCTGCCAGCAGGCTTCGAGGTCGCTGGTTGCTCAGTACACCACGAGCACAGACTGTGTCACAATCGCTTATACGCCACGACATTCCCCTCTCTGGTTCTGACGGATCACGATGCGACCTCAGCCGCGAAGACACCAATCCGAGTCGACGCAGGATCGCAGTCGTCCCTGTGGTCTTCCACATGACCGCAGGAGCAGTCATGTCGCCCGGATGCTGTGGTTGGGACTGTTCTGCACTTCGCTGGTCTGTGCCGATGATCTTCCGGCCCTGCCACGAGCAGAACTATGGACCACAACTGGTGAGCGAATCTCAGGCACACTGCTCTCACTGGCTGATCAGCAGTTGAATCTTCAGGTCGCCGAGCAAGTGCGGCCAATCCCCTTTGATTCGGTCTGGCAGATCGCGTTCATGCCGCTGACCAGCCGACCGCTGCGGCCGCGATTCTGGCTGCACCTGACCAACGGGGACCGCGTGGGGGTTACCTCTGTGGCGCTGAATGAGGAGGAAGTCGAATTCCAAATCCCAGCTGTGGAAGATTCTCGAAAGCTCGGCGTCGAGTTCATCACGGGGATCCAACCCTTGCGACCGGGGACCAGTTGGAGGACGGACGAATCGGACTGGGCCCAAGTGAACGGTCTCTCGGAAAAAACGGATCTCGTGGCACTGCGGAATGGGGATCTCCAGACCGGAGAACTCAGCGAACTCAGCTCGCAATCGCTCCAATTATCCGAAACGTTGGGGAGACAGGATCTGGCGTGGGACGCCGTGACCGCGCTGCGGATGAATCCCCAGCTGGCCGAGATCCCTCTGTGGCCAAAAACGGGCTGGCTTGTGCTCTTGGCGGATGAATCGTGGCTCACAGCGACGGCGATTGAAGTCGAGGGCGATCATCGTCTGAAGCTGATGACCATCCACAACATCGAGGTCCGTCTTCCTCTCGAGATGATTCGAGGGATCACCCACTGGGGAGCTGGGGCAGCCCCACTGTCTCGCATTCTCCCTGCCACGCAAACGCATGTGCCACTGTTGGGGCCATTGCTGGAAATCACCCGGGACCGAAACGTGCGAGGGTTGCCAATGCGGAGTCCACCCACCTTCGGCACGGAGTCAGATTCTGCAGGCGGCATGCCGGTTCTATGCCCGCAAGGATGGGGGCTGACGAGTGGGATGACCGTCCGCTGGAATCTGAATGGCAAGTACCTGCGGTTCCAATGCGGGTTTGGGCTGGACGCGACCGCGTGTGCCGATGGGGATGCCACAGTGGCGATTCGAGTGGACGATCGCCCACAGAAGGAGATCAGCCTCCGAGCGGGGAAGCCGGTTCATCGGGAGACTTCAATCGACCTCACGGGAGCCCAGACTCTGACCATCGAAACGGGATATGGCCAGCAGGCCGATGTTTGCGATTGGATAGACTTGTACGTGCCGATCTTGGTTCCTGCGCCTTAGGGGCTTGGTCTTCAGGCGTTTCCGAATTGGAACAAATGAGAATAGAACAGAAGGTCGCAAAGGACGCCCAGGGGGGCGATTCAACGCGTGTGTGCGACCGATACGCTACAGTGCCTGAAGCTGACTCAGATTCTGTTCCTCAGCCCGGGTCGTGGGGGCAGGAGTCTTTGCGGTACACGGTTGCTCCTCGCTAGAGATCTGATCACTGGCCCACCAAAGATGACCGAAGTCTGCGGCTCACGCTGCCGGGTTTGGGATCACCGTCACGGAAGAGATGGTGATGTACTGGCTATCGAGTGGAGTCGCGTTCACTCTGGCGATCCCGGCGGTGACTGCGACAGTCGCTGGAGTTTTGAGTTTGAACTGCGTGGCAGTGATCGAGTCCGTGACCAGATCCGAAACAGTATATGACACACCGCCAATTTGAATCGCGACTCCACGCTGCAGATCGGTGTCAAAGTGTGTCCCGACACCTGTGACGGTCGTGCTACCGAGTGCCACGCTGACCGTTCCGCCTCCCGCCAGATTTCCTGTGAACGGCGTGTACCCTTCCAGCGGAGTGTCAGTCAAAGCTCCCAGCCCTGTTGGTCCCGAGATGTTGAATGATGTCGCCGCATGGATGGCGTCGACGACTGTCATACCTGTCCCGAGTACGCGTCCGAAGACAGTATGCTGGGCTGCGTTCAGGAAGGCATTGTCGCCCGTGTTAATAAACCACTCGCTCGTTCCACCTGCCGGGCTCCCGGATGGTAAAGCCATCGAGAGGGTGCCCCGTAGATTGGAATTGGTGGCCTTAAACTCATTGGCGATTGTCGCGTCCTTCACAATCGCATTCACAGGCGAGGGGGTGAGGTCAAATCCGCCGCCTTGAACGATGAAGGCCGAACCGTCCGCATTATGTGCAGACCGATGAATGATGGAGTTTTGGTAGCGAGTCAAGTAGTTGAGGAAGTTCGCGACTGTCTGTGGAGCATCCTTGGTGAACAGCTCAAGATCGATATTCCCCTCGGATGTGGCGACGCGCACAAAGGTTGAGGTCGAGAACGCATCCCGCGCAGATTGCACAGCTCCCAGCAACCCGGTCGTCGAGGTGCCAATGCGGGCGGTCAGTAGCGAGGCGGCCACCGTCGTGTTCTCGAAGTTGCGGATCGTCCTCTTCGTAGGCAGTGTGGCGGTCCCAGTTGAAATACTGTCGGTGCCCAGTCCACCTCGGGCCACGAACCGGCGATTCACCGCCACCGCTCCGACGAGCGACACCGCATCATCGCCCTGACCGGTGTGAGCGAAGAGCGACCTCGATGTCGTCGACGCATTCACCTGAACGAGATCGGCTCCCAAGCCGCCCCACAGCTGGACATGCTTGGTGGTTGTCCCGTTGGCCAGACGAACATCGTCATCGCCTTGATTCATCACACCGATCAGCCACCGCCCGACGTTCGATTGATCAAGGGCCAGGCGATCGGCTCCCTCGGCCCCGACCATCACAAGGCTATGTTTGACGTTCGATCCGGTCAGCGACAGCAGGTCGTCGCCTGCCCCCATGTGTGCGGTCAGGCCACGATCAATCGTTGACGACTCCAGAAACACGGTGTCATTACCAGTCTGCCCGGTGAAATCGAGATCTCTGCGGACTGTGACCGTGGTCAGACCCAGCCTGTCGTTCCCAGCTCCCCCGTGGATAACCAGTCGTCCCCCCACAGTGACTGTGTCGAGTTGGAGCTTATCGTCTCCGTCACCAAGGTTTGCGAAGATCGCCCCTGTGCTCGTGTTCGTCCCGGCAAAGGCCACGAAGTCGGTCGCAACCCCGTTGATTGTCGTTCCAGTCTGACCTTGCACCACGATCCCTGCGGTCGTGCGAACGATCTTGATGTCGTTCGCAGCTGCGTCCCCGTCGAGGTGTAGGTTCCCACCGATGAGTTGGGCCGTCACATTGCCAGCGAGAAGTGTTCTCGATTCCAGAGCTGATTGGCTGCGAAGTTCACCACTGAGTCGTGGTGGAGCAGACAACCGACGTGACCGAGGACCGAATAAAAGTTGGCTGAGATAAGAAGAAAACATCGTGTGTCGGGTCCACTGAGTCGGGAGAGAGCTTCCAAAGCCGAGGCACGTGATTCGACCGTCCGGAAGCTCAGCACGTGATGATGCACTCGTGCGGCCCCCGAGTCAAACATTGCCCATCCCTCCCAGTCGGTTTTCTCGGTGGAAATCCTCAAGGGTTTGCTGTGCAGAGCTCGAATACGAGGTTGCGAGAATTACGTGTGCAGGATTTAACGATTGTGTGGGTCGGGTCGGGTGCGAAGTCACATCGATTCCCCAACAATCCGATCGCTCAGTTTGCCAGTCTCGGCTCGCCTGTCACTTGGTGAATGAACCGGTTGTTTCTCCCGATCTAAAGCCGGGCACGTAGGAAACAGGCCCTACGGGCAGTAGACTGCGAGCATCATGTTCGAGCACTTGATTTTAAGCGTGTCCGCCGTGCTGGCGGGGATCATCAACTCCGTCGCCGGTGGCGGGACGTTGTTGACGTTCCCCTCGCTCACCTACGTCCTCGGATCGGGGGATGAGGCAGCTGTGATTGCGAATGCGACCAGTACGATCGCTTTGTTTCCCGGATCGCTGGCCTCGGTCTGGGGCTATCGCCAGGAGTTGAAGGGCACTCGTAGCTCCTTGCTGCCGCTATTGATTCCCTCGCTCATCGGCGGAGCGATCGGGACCTGGCTGGTGGTCAGTTATCCGGCCAAGACATTCATGCTGCTGGTGCCGTGGCTGATTCTGCTGGCCACATTGCTGTTCATGTTGCAACCGACAATCTCGAAGTGGACCGGGATTGGCTTGCCGCACGAAGCTCCGACACTGCGAACCCGATTCGGCATCGTAGCGTTTCAGTTCTTAGTTGCTCTGTATGGCGGTTACTTCGGTGCGGGGATCGGTATCCTGATGTTGAGTTCGCTGGCCCTGATGGGCGACTCGAACATCCACCGGATGAACGCCATGAAGGCGCTGCTGGCCTCGATCATTAATGGCACATCGGTCACGCTGTTCGTGTGGCAAAACAAGGTCAACTGGACGCTGGCCCTACCCATGATCGTGGCTGGCATTCTCGGTGGGTTCGCGGGTGCCACTCTCGCGCGGAAGCTGAACAAGAATCACATCCGCTACGGCGTGATCGTGATCGGCTTCGTCGTCTCGGCGACGTATTTTGTCCGGGTGTATGGGGAGTAGGCCCTCGCCAATTTCTCGCCTCGGCAAGGCTAGTCGGTCGCTGTGTGTGCCGGTACTATGATGGTGGGTTCAGCACTGGAGTTTCGCTCGTGCTTCGAAAAATGACAGGGAACTTGTGATGTGCCAACTGACACTGGAAGTGAATGACGAAGTTCTCGCCCAAGCCGAGGCGGTTGCCGAAGCGGAAAACACAACGCTGACGACTCTCCTGCAACATTTTGTGGAATTACTTGCGGCTCGTTCGTCAGATCGCGCGGAACTGACTGGGGAACGACTGCGAGCGACCTTCGCCACACTCAGTCGCGACATGGGTGACCGCGGATGGACGCGGGAGAGCCTCTATGAGCGATAAGGTCTTCTTCGACTCCAACATTCTCATTTACGCGTACGACACGCGAGACTTGTATAAGCAAAGCCAAGCCCAAGCAGTGCTGTTGCAGGCCACTCAATCCCAAACGGCAGTCCTCTCTGCGCAGGTGTTGGGTGAGTTCTTTGTCGTGGTGACAAGAAAAATCCCGCAGCCGATGACATCGTCAGAGGCTGGAGAAGTGATCGCAGAATTGGGGTCGTGGGAAGTGGTCCCACTCGATTTCGCGCTCGTCCAACGAGCGATTGCCACGCAGTACAAATACGGGGTCTCATACTGGGATTCACTGATTATCTCCGCCGCCGAACGCGCTGGCTGTGGCCGAATCCTTTCCGAAGATCTTAACAGCGGCTAGTTGTATCACGGGATAGAAGTCCAAAATCCGTTTCGACCGTCCGCCAGCCAGTAAACACGGGCCAGCGCCGCGACTTCTGAGAGATTTCATGCTGTCGCAAGCTCAATTCGAACCACATTCGCTACGGCGTGATCGTGATCGGCTTCGTGGTGGCGGCGACGTGTTTTGTCCGGGTGTATGGGTAGCTCCGTCGTGCCCCACGCAGACGTAACTCTCGGGGTGATCACTCCGGCCACTTCCCCGCACACAGAGCCTGCACGACAGCTTTAGGATCAGTCACCGGTTTGAAGGTGCGGCCTTGCGTTTCGACCATGCCGGAGCGATCGACCAGGAACACGCCCGTGTCGAACGACCCATCGGTGGGGTCGAAGCGTCCCCACTGGGTATGAGCCGGAGCGGGGTTGTCTTTGCCGATATCGGACAGGATCGGAAACGGAAACGCCTGCGAGCGTTCACCCGCCTGGCGGTTGGCGTACGGGGTCGCCACTCCGATTCCAATCACCTGCACCCCAGCGGCTTTCACCGTCTCATGATGGTCTCTCAGCTGAGTCAGCCAGGGGTCGCGGTCGGCTCCGGTCTCTCCGTCGAAGAACACGACGACCATTCGCGTGCGGCCCAGATACCGTTCGAACTTCACAAGCTGGGACTTCTGATCGTAGAGTTCAATTCGCGGAGCCAGCCGACGGGGCCGAGCCCGTTCGGTTTGCGTCGTGCGCTGCTGCACCGATTGAATGCGTTCCCCCAGCCACACCAGCCCGGCGATGACAGCTGCGGCGAAGGGCAGAACGAGGATGCGGTAACGGCGAAAGGGAGAAGTCATGGGGTCGGAGCGGGAACAGGAGTCGGGAAGGCGTTTTGCGATTCTGACGCACGATCACCCGTTCTTCCACTGGGATCTTCTGTTAGAGGCTGGTGAGGTCGCCTGGACGTGGCGGTTGCTCGATGAACCGGGGCCGGATCGCGAGATCCGCGCCGAGAGGATCGGCGACCATCGATTGTTGTACCTCGACTACGAAGGACCAGTCAGCGGCGATCGCGGGCGGGTGACTCGTTGGGATGCGGGGACATACCGGGTGATTCAGGATTCAGATAGCGAACTCACTGTGGTACTCGCAGGGGCGAGGAATGAGTGGACGATTCGGCTGAGCCGTTAGCCAAGATACGCCTCGCCGAGATGAAAACGACTTGTCGGCGATGTCGTTCCGCGACTCGCATTCCTAGCCAAAAGCGGAAGCCACCTGTGGCGCGGACCATCACTGCTCGCTTCAGATTTGCGGACATCGGGAGGGCGAGGCTCCTGCTGAGCCGCTCGTGCGAGAAACGTCGGCCTTGGCTCGCGGCTCAGCAGGAGCTTCGCCCTCCCGTCCCAGCAAACCGCTCACAATCGCAGGGACTCGCTCAGCATGTGGGGGACGGATAGGTCTTATCTCGCAGTTAGACTTCGACTGCCCGACCACAGCCTGAAGGCTGGACTCCAACAAGGACAAGCACACTGTCCGGGTTCGTTGGGAGAGTCACCACCACGAGACCCATCGCGGCAACCTGTAACAGATAAACAGATTACGACCAGCCATTCCGGACTTTCGTCCCTGCTGGGCCTCTGCGAATTGGTTTTCCGTCTCGTCCAGTCGTAGAATCAAGCTCGTTCGATGGGTGCGGTTCCCTCATGGAAATTCGGTTTCCCGTAGGAGTTCCTCGATGGCGATGCGACAGCTGACGGCTTTGCCGGTCTTCAATGAAGAGGCTCATCTCCTGGATGTCCTGCCGGAGGTCCGCAAGTATTCGCAGGACGTGCTGGTGGTCGACGATGGTTCGACCGACCGCACGCCGTTCCTGCTCTCCGAGATGGATGGCATTCATGTCATCCGCCATGCCAAGAATCAGGGCTACGGTGCCGGCTTGCGTACGGCGTTCGATTACGCGATTGCCAATGGGTACGACGCACTGGTCACGATTGACTGTGATGGTCAGCACCAACCCCAGCTGATCCCCTCGATGGTGGATGCACTGGTCGCGGAAGACGGCACTCTCGCCGATATCGTATCGGGTAGTCGCTACCTGAAGGACTTCGACGGGGACAATCTCGCGCCCGAGGATCGCCGCCGAATCAACATGCAGATTACCAAACAGCTGAACGAGTGCTTCGGTCTGTCGCTGACTGATGCGTTCTGTGGGTTTAAGGCCTACCGCGTCGAGTCGCTCCCGAAGTTCGAGATCACGGAACTCGGGTATGCGATGCCGTTGCAGCACTGGGTGCAAGCTGTGCGGCATGAGATGGTGATTCGCGAGTTCCCAGTCCCTCGCATTTATTTGGATGAGAAGCGATCGTTCGGCGGATCGCTCGACGATGCCCAGAAGCGGATGGCGTACTACCAGCAGGTGATTCGTCGGGAAATGGCGCTCCAGCACCTCGACTGTGGTTGTCCGGGGATGTAGGCTGACTCGTGGGACAGGCTTCCAGCCTGTCGTAGTTTGCCAGAGACGACAGGCTGGAAGCCTGTCCCACGGTCAATGATCATGGGATGTCTCCTGTGAGTTCATCGCGAAAAGGGTTCCCGCCGTGCCGAATCATCTCCGTGCTCCGGCCCAGCACGGTGACTTGCTTCTGTCTCCCGAGGGATCGCTGGCCGGATTGGCTCGCGCGAATGAAGTGGCACTGAGCCAGCAACTGCTCTTGGGGCGATCGCTCTCCGCTATCCGGGGAGAAGCCCGAGCCGAGGTGTCTCAGCTGGCATCTCGCTATACGAATGAACTCATCGATCCAGAGAGGGATGGGGTGAGGGGGCCACATCTCTCGCTCAGGCCCCCTCACCCCGGCCCTCTCCCCCACGGTAGAGTCCACTCCGAAAGCCGTACCGATTGTGGTGGAGAGGGGGCAGAGAGGACGCTCGCAGTCCCGCAACACTGGATCATCGGCGGTCATCAGCCGGAGTTGTTCCACCCCGGTGTGTGGGTCAAGAATGCGGTCGTCGCCGGGCTGGCCACTCAGCTCGACGGAATCGGTCTGAACCTCGTTGTGGACAATGATGTCTGTTCAGGCTCTTCCGTGCGGATCCCGAGCCGACCAGGCTCGGAAGCGGTGACCAGCCTCGAATGGGACCAGTTGCATCGACAATCCCCGTGGGAAGAGCGAGCGGCCCCGGACCAAGAGACGTTCGCACAATTCGGGGAATCCTGCCTTGAGCGACTGCAACCATGGGGGATTGAACCACTGGCGGCTGCGCAAGACTGGACCGCTTCTCCATCGAGAGGAATTGTCGATCGACTGATCCAACTCCGCAGTCGGTTCGAGCAGTCCGCCGGGATTCGCAATCTCGAACTCAAGGTCTCTGACCTCGCGGACACGCAGTGCTTTCGACGCTTCCTGCTCGCGGCATTACGGGACGCCCCGCAGCTGAGGGAAGCCTACAACTCGTCACTCGCGGATTACCGCGCGACTAACCGCATTCACAGCCGCAGCCACCCCGTGCCGCCTCTCGATGCGACGGCGCAGGGCATTGAGGTTCCGTTCTGGGTCTGGCGGACGGGTGAGTTACGCCGAAGCCGGTTGTTCGTGGAGGTTGTGGGAGCGGAGACGCTCCGGCTGCATGATGGCATCTGCGAGGTGGGCACGATTCCGCTCCAGTCAGAGGAAGCCGCGCTGCAAGCACTGAGCGAGCTTCGCCAACAGGGTTGGAAGATTCGCCCACGGGCTTTGACGCTGACGCTGTTCTGTCGCGTCTGGCTGGGGTCGGTCTTCGTCCACGGGATCGGCGGGGCCAAGTACGACGAGCTGACCGATGCCCTGATGCAGCGCTGGCTGGGGCTGACTCCGCCGGCCATCATTGTAGCGACAGCAACGCTGCGACTGTTGGAATCATTCGCGGGGCCCGACCCTCTGCCCGAGATTCGCAAACTGAAAGCTGAGTTGCGAAGGATGCAGTGGAATCCCGAGTGTTTCGTGGAGTCCGCCCCAGCAGATGCGATGTCTGCCGGACTTAAGGCTGAGAAAACTCAGCTGATTGCCGAGAAGCATGCCGGGCGAGTGAAATCGAACAGTCGGTCCCAGAGGCATCAACAGCGGATGCGTCAAGCGGAGATCCATGCCCTGATACAGACGATCAATGCTGCACTTCGACATGGGTTGAAGGAGCGAGAGAAGTTGGCCCTCGAAGAACTTCGAGCTCAGCTAGCCTCCGTCCCCTATCAGCAGTCACTGCGGAGCCGCGAGTTCGCCTCGAACCTGTTTCCGGCGGAGACGATTCAAGAACTGTTTCGTCAGGCACAGGAGCGGGTTTCGCAGAGCTGATTCCGTGCGGTGCGATGGGGCGAATACGTTTCCCCGCCACCAAGCTCGTCCCCGTGGCGAGATCGATACTTTGACCACCGTCCGGGGACTTGCCAGCACTCATCAATCGAAACGCTGTTTGGCACCACGATGTAGACTGTTCTCGCGCTCGACAGTTCCGTACGCTGTGGGTTGAACTCCGGGAACTCACCTCAGAAAGACCTCTCATGAAGACTGCGAACGCCCTTGTCGGGCAGTCCGGTGGACCGACCTCCGTGATCAATGCGTCCCTCTCGGGAGTGATTGACGGCTGCCTGAAGGCTGACAAGAAGATCGGTAAAGTCTTCGGCATGCGATACGGCATCGAAGGCGTCCTCAACGGGTGGCTGATCGATCTGGGAGCCGAGTCGAAGGAGGTCCTCGAAGGGCTGCGGCACACCCCGAGTAGCGCATTGGGTTCGAGCCGTTTGAAGCTGAAGGAAGAACACTTTCCGCCGATACTGGCCCAGCTGAAGAAGCTGAACATTCGGTATTACTTCATGATCGGGGGCAACGACACGATGGACACGATTCATCGAGTCGTCAGCTACGCGAACGCAAATGGATGGGAGATGACCGGAGTCGGCGTTCCGAAGACCGTCGATAATGATCTGTTCGGGACCGATCACACGCCAGGCTATCCCAGCGCGGCACGGTATGTCGCCCTCAGCGTGCAGCAGGCCGGGATTCTGGCCCGCGACATGCAGCGAGTCGACCAGTTTGTGATCTTCCAAACCGTGGGTCGCAGCGCGGGTTGGCTCCCCGCAGCAGCTGCGCTGGCCCGCACCAAGAAGGGGGACGCTCCCCACATCATCCTGATGCCCGAGCGGGCCTTCGATCGCGAGAAGTTTCTCGCCCGCGTGGAAGAGGTCCAGAAGCAGTTTGGTTTCGTGTCGATCGTGTGCGGAGAGGGAATTCGCAATGCGGATGGTTCCCCGGTCAGTGCCTCGCAAACCCGCGACAAGTTCAACAACGTCGAGTTCGGCGCGATGGGTGGGGCCAGCGTCGGCATGGTCCTGCACCGGATCATCAGCGATGCCTACGGCTGGCGAGGAGAGTTCCAGATCACGGAATCGCTCCCCATGTGTGCAACTGACCGGCGCGTGAAACTCGATGTGGCCGAGGCCTACGGTTGCGGACGCCAGGCGGTGAAGCTGGCGACGAAAGGACACGGCGGCGTGATGGTGACGCTGGAGCGGCGAAAGGGCAGCGACTACGCCTGCGACTACGGCACAGCCCCACTCAGCGAAGTGGCCAATCACGAACGCCCGATGCCGAACGAATACATCGACGAGAGCGGCATGGACGTGACCAAAGCGTTTCTGAAATACGCCCAGCCGCTGGTGGGGGAACTGCCAGAGTTCGTGAGTTTGAAGGGCGTGAAGGCGAAGGCTTGAAAGAAGCGATGCCAGAGTGGGATTCGAACGTAATGGCCAAAGTGGGAAATGCCCACTTGGCGCACAGCCCATTCGGGGCTATTGTTCGAGAGGTAGACATATTGAGGAGATCAATCTGATGGAAACCAAAGTGGTTGACAGTCGCGGGCGACTGGCCTTAGGGGCTAAATTCGCCGGAAAGACAGTTATTGTTCAGGAGAGTGACGACCAAATCGTCATCTCCCCGGCGGTGGTCATTCCAGAATACGCCGCTTGGCTCTGGAAGAATGATGCCGCGCGTCAATCCTTGGAGTTAGGTCTTGAACAGGCTCGACAAGGGCAATTCGTGTCCAAGCCGCCAGTCATAGACTCCGCTTGGGCCGACGTGGAATTAGATTAGAAGAAAAATCAGAGGATGATTGTGAGCTGTGAATTTAAAAAACAGTTGCGGTCGAGTGATTTGAAACGTTGAATCTCTTGACGCATTTCACTTTCACTTCTGGAGATACAAGTGGTTTTTGATTTACAATGGACAGCTGAAGCGAATGAGCAATACAAGCAGATTATGGAGCGAGCGAATCGGCCCGAGCCGGAATTGGGGAAGGTGACGAGTAAATCATCCAAGCAACTCGGACTCGCCAAACAGGTCAACAAAGCGCTGGCTTTGCTGGCTCAAAACCCCAAGCATCCTGGGCTGAATTCGCATCAGTACCATGGAATTGCCGACCCCTTCACGCCTGGAAAATGTGTCTGGGAGGCGTATGTCCAAAATCGCACCCCGGCGGCTTATCGAATCTTTTGGTGCTATGGGCCGTGTGAGCAGCAGGTTACAATTCTAGCCATCACAGCTCACTCGTAAGCCCTTGCGGCCACTTGCGGTCATGTCGTTCACGTCAGGACGGGCAAACACACGGCTCACCAGTCGTGGGCCATATGACACATCGAGTGTCAGCAGCATGCCCCTGGCTCAACGCTTCCCGAACTGAATTCACTCCGAGGCACCCATGATAGATCGTTCCGGGTTCTGCCATTCTGATTTGCCTGCAACGCGAAGGGCAGGGATATCCGTCATGGGGTGCATCGCGCTGCTGCTGGTCTGGTGGGGGGGGAAGGCCACTGCTGCGGACGACACAGTCCCCCTCGCGAAAGCTACGGTTGCGGCGGACTCCGATGACTGGCAAATCATCATGTTGTCCGGCCAGAAGGTCGGGTATGCGCACTCCACGACGCGGATCGAGGATCGCGATGGTCAGCCAGTCATTGTGACAGAAGTTTTCACTCGCCTGACGATCAAACGCTTCGGGGGCAAGCTGACGACGGATGTGAACCAGCGCACGGAGGAGGATGCCGAGGGGCACCTGCTGTCGTTCTATTCGCTTCAAGAGAATCCTCCGTTCAGCAAAACCGAGGGGCGAGGGACCATCAAGGGCAATACGGTCATTCTGGAGACGATCTCGTCCGGGAAGTCTTTTACCAAGGAAATCAAGCTCCCCGACGACGTGAAATCGCCGACATGGTTCGACCGATCTCTGAAAGCCTCCCCGATGAAGGTCGGGGAGACGAGGTCGTTTCGGATGTTTGAGCCTACGATGGCCAAGGTTACCGATGTGTCTGTTAAAGAGCTGGAACCGGCTGAAACAAAACTCCTGTCGGGGGAGGTGGTCCAGCTGCGTCGATCCGAGATGACCCAATCGATTCTCCCCGGCGTGACCTCAACCCTCTTCACTGATGACGCGGGTGAGATGAAGAAGATGAGCATGGGGCTGCTCGGAATGGAGACGTTTGGTTGCAGCTCGGAGGAGGCCCTGAAGGAGATCGCGGCAGCTGACATCGATCTGGGAATTGACACACTCGTCAAGGTCGGTGATATCGAGCGGGCCTTTGAAACACGCAAGGTCACCTACCTCCTGGAAGCTGCGGGCTACGACCCCAAGACGGTCTTCATTGAGAGCGCCCAGCAGCATGTGGTTTCCCGGGAGAATGGGGCGTTCCAACTGGTGGTCTCGGCTGTCGATGCAGGGACCGCGGGAACAGAGCCTGCTCCCGAGGAGAAGTATCTTTCGTCTTCGCGATTCGTCGATCTGGAAGACCCGCTGATTGTGAAATTGGCGAATGAGATGGCGGGTGCGGAGACCGACACTGTCAAGATTGCGATCCTGGCTGAGGCGTTCATCCACAAGCACTTGAAGCTGAAGAACTTTGCGACAGCGATGGCGACGGCCTCGGAAGTGGCCGCGAGTCAGTCGGGCGATTGCAGCGAGCACGGCATCCTGTTGGCAGCTCTCTTGCGAGTGAAAAAGATCCCATCGCGGGTTGTGACGGGGCTGGTCTACGCTCCCTCGCTGAAGGCGTTTGGCGGGCACATGTGGACCGAGGCTTACTTGAACGGACGCTGGGTGCCGCTGGATGGAACGCTGGCGAAGGGGCACGGAGATGCCGTGCATCTCAAGACGGGGGAGAGTGCCTTGGAAGACAGTTCCGCACTGCCTGTCGAGAGTTTTTTGCCGCTGATCCATGTGATCGGTCGGACGAAGCTGAGTGTGGAGAAGATCGAGTACGCGAAGTAGTGTTTCGTGCCCGCAGCTTGAGTCAAATCCAGCTGTCCGCGTATTGATTCTCCGAAAAATCTCAGTGGTGATGACGCCCACAACTGTGAACAAGCGAGCGGATGGCGGCTGCCGATGACCCCGGCATGCTCAACTTTGAATCCCTCTGTTTGGAAAACCTCCAGGACTGGCACCGTCTGCTTGTGGCCTATGCCCAGGCCGAAGAAGTCGCCTCGCAGGCAGAAGCGGCATTGGGCAAGGTCGCTCCGGCACCCGCAATGATTGCCGCTCCGCTCTCCCCGCACTCTGAGGGCGAGGCTGAAGAGAGTTCCACAGGGTGGGTGTCTCGCATCGCGTCAATCGAAGGGGTCGAGGCCTCTCAAATGTCGATGCTGCATGGCCGAGTGATTGCTCTGGGGTATTTGAAATTCAAGTTGATCGACCGCCAAGTCGGTTTGAGATATCGTTTAACGCCATCGGGGAAACAGCTCGCGAACTCTGCGCCGGAAACGGTGGAAGCCGCTGCGTGAGTGGCGGACTGAGGATCCCAGACGCAATGGCTCTCTGACTCCGCAGGACTCGATGTCGGCGATATCGCTCCGCGATTCGCATCGCACCGGGAAGCTGGTCTTGAACCGGGCGATCCCCCCCAGTTGCCTGAATCTCTGTCGCGGAGTGAGGGCGTCGATCCACCGGACTCGGAGAGTCCGGCAACAATGGCCGACCAGACGCGGACCACGGCCCAACATCCAAACTCAGGAAATCGCATGTCGATTGAATCTCAACTGGCCGCCCTGGGCCTCACTCTGCCTGAACCTGCCAAGCCGGTCGCGTCCTATGTCCCGACGGTGCGGACTGGAAATCTCGTCTATTGCAGTGGTCAGCTGCCGTTCCTCAATGGGCAGCTGCTGGCCATCGGAACGGTGCCGACTCAGGTGGATATTCCCGCAGCACAGGCCGCCGCGCAGCAGTGCGTGCTGAATGGACTGGCCGCACTGCGAGCTGAGCTCGGCGGCGACCTCTCGCAGCTAGTCCGTGTCGTCCGGATCGGTGTGTTTGTCCAGAGCGTCGATGGGTTTAAGGACCAACCGCAGATCGGGAACGGGGCGAGTGACTTGCTGGTGCAAATCCTGGGCGAGCGCGGCCGACATGCCCGCACCTCGGTCAGTGTGAATGCCCTGCCGCTCAATTCAGCGGTCGAGATCGAGTTTCTGTTCGAGGTGGCGTAAACCGTGGCCGAACTGGAGTCTCCATCCCCACCGCGACGCCGTCAAGAACCGTTGCTGAATGTGGTTTTGTACCACCCAGAAATCCCACAAAACACCGGCAACATCGGGCGCAGTTGTGTGGCAGTGGGGGCCAAGTTGTGGATGGTTCGCCCGCTGGGTTTCCATTTGGATGACAGATATTTGAAGCGGGCGGGGATGGATTACTGGCAACATCTCGACTGGGAGGCGGTCGATGATTGGGCGACCATCGAACAGAAGCTGGGCGGGAAGAATTTCTGGTTATTCACCAAGACCGCCACGCGCATGACGTGGGAGGCGGAATTCCAAACGGGCGATGTACTGGTGTTTGGGAGTGAGTCGAGTGGATTGCCCGAGCGAATGCGGCAATCTCATCAGTCGCATTGTGTCAAGTTTCCCATGCATGAAGAGGTCCGCAGTTTGAATTTGGCAAGTACGGTGAATGCCGCCTTGTATGAAGCGGTACGGCAATTCGGTGGCTTGCACTGAAAACGGATCGTGCCAGCTGTGCGGGTGATTGCTCGTAGCCGGATTGATCCCAGCGCGCCAAATGTACACAGGTCGACAGCCATACGGGTTCTGTGGGGGTCTCACAATTGGTTTTGCAGCCCCAGTTTTTCGAAGCTGATCCTGATGCAGAAATTGCCGGTTGGAGTCCGAAAAGTACATTGGAGTGAAGGGCGAACTCCTTGCAGAGCCACTTGTTCAGGGCAAACTTGAACCCATCGCTGGCTGGCAGAACCACGACTTCCATGTGACACAGACCGAAAGGACTTCCGCGCTGATGCTTAAGAATTCTCTGTACGCCCGAATCGTCACTGGCGCCGCAGGACTCACCCTGCTCATGCAATCCATTCCCGTCAGCGCTGCCCCACAAGTTGTGAAGCAAGTGTCTCTGGGAACTGATGTGGCCTTGGAAGATGGCAACCTGATTGGAAAGGTCCTGACCT
This sequence comes from Planctomycetota bacterium, assembly GCA_043777375.1. Lineage (GTDB taxonomy): Bacteria > Planctomycetota > Planctomycetia > Planctomycetales > Planctomycetaceae > TH-plancto1. The sequence goes on from JAYWHX010000132.1 coordinate 89,861, forward strand.
CGAACGGCAAGCCGGTCGACGGAGCAGTGGTCACTCTCCATAAAGATGGCAAAGAAGTCGGTAAGACCGTCACCAAAGCGGACGGCTCCTACACCATTGGGGGCCTGACCACCGGGTCGTACACCCTCATCACTGCTGAAGGACCCGTGGCGGTCCGTCTGTGATCGAAGGCCGCAGCTCCGGCCTCGGCGAAGACCCAGCTGACGGTTTCGCAAAATGCAGTTCGAGGAGAGGGCGAAGAATTTGGCGGCGGTTTCGGTGGTGGCGGCTTCGGCGGAGGCGGTTACGGAACCGGTTTGGGTGGTATGTCGATGGGCACCTGGGGAACCGTAGCGGGCATTGGTGCGTTGACCGTCTTGGGAGGCATCGCAATTTCGCAGAACCAAGAGATCGGGGATTTACAGGACGAGATTGATCAGTTGCAAAGTCCGTAATAAATCGATGGTCGATCAGTAGTTCCAGTACTCCCGCTGATCGTCAGCATCAGCGGGAGCGAAAGGGATTTAGGGGACAACGAAGTGAGGACTTGAGAGAAATCATCCTCCTAGGGGTTTTTGATAGCGTTTGGTCGAATAATAGTTGCATCAGATAGCGTAGGGGGAGCAGTGCCTCTAGGGCGAGTTCAGGGGTCGCACAGGTATTGGCGGTGCGCGCCGCATGAATCCGCTGATTGGACGAGCACTCAGCGAATGTGTTGGTCTCGGGCCCCGAGACGGGCCGAACCCTGAAGTGATGCAATAGAGAACCTCTCGGCTTGGGTTCCCTGTTGATTCATTGAATCGCCACGGAAGGCTTGCGATCAACCGAGAGGTCGTTCGGCTTCAGAAAAGGATTTCAGCACATGCTCAAGAATTCCCTCTATGCTCGAATTGTCGCCTGCGCTGCTGGCGTGGCGATGATCATGCCGGCCCTGCCGGTCAGCGCTGCTCCCAAGGCTGCGCAGCAGGTTCGTCAAGGGACCGATGTCGTCATCGTCGCTGGCAAGTTGACTGGCAAGCTGTTGGATTCCAACGGCAAGCCTGTCAATGCAGCTCCAGTGTCCATCACCAAGAATGGCAAGGTCATTGCACGCACGGTGACCAAGGCTGATGGTTCCTACACCGTCTCTGGCCTGACCAGTGGAACGCACACCGTCAGCCTCGCTGATGGACAGTTCCCAGTTCGCCTGTGGTCGAAGGAAGCTGCACCAGCAGCTGCCAAGACCCAACTGACCGTTTCACAGACAGCTGTGCGCGGCCAGTTCATGGACGATTGCGGCTGCCCAATCTGGGGCGCGATCGCTGTCGGAGCCATCGCTGTGACGGCATTGGTCGTGGGCATTGTCGCCCTGCAAGAAGCTCAGGACGCGAATGACGCTCCAGCGAGCCCATGATTTTGAGAGTGAAGTGTGACGAGATCAAAGACCCTTCTGGTTCTCTGGACCAGAAGGGTCTTCTCATTAGGATCGACGGGAGGTACTTGACCAGCACTACGAGCGAATCGAGAAAGCTTTTCTCAGGGCTTCCAAGGCAACAGCTCCCTGACTCCGGGCCACAACGACACTCATGCGGATCTCTGAGGTATTGACCATTTTGACGTTGATCTGTGCATCAGCCAAAGCGCGGAACATCCGTTCGCCGACTCCGGTGTGAGTTCGCAGCCCGATCCCGTTCAGCGACAATAGCGCGATGTCACGATCATGACTCACGCTGGCCCCCGGCCACTTTTTCAGCAACGTCTGGATCACATCGACCCCCTTGGTGAGGTCACTCGCGTCGACTGTGAACGAGACCTCGGTCGTCGAGTTCCGACCCACGTTCTGGACAATCATATCGACCGAAACTCCGCTCTCAGCGACTGCTTCGAACAGCTCAGCCGAGATCCCCGGGCGATCCTGAACGTTATGGACCGTCACGCGGGCCTGTCCCTCGTCCAAAACGACTTCACTGACGACGATGTCCTCCATGCTACGCAGACGGCTGACAACTGCTGCGAGTCGCTCCTGCTCACTCGCACGCGCCGTGGCGGACGCTGCGGCTTTGGCGGTCGCAACGGTCAGCTCGGGAGCGGGTGTCTCGCGGTCAAGTTGGAATCCGTGGTGGACAGTCCGCAAGGCCTGCTCGCAGACATTACGATCGACGAGGACGGAGACCTTGATCTCGCTCGTGGTAATCATCTGAATGTTGATTCCGGCATCCGCCAGACAGCGGAACATGCGGGCTGCCACGCCGGGGCAAGAGCGCATGCCCAGCCCGACAGCTGACACCTTGGCCAAATTCGTCCCGCTGAGGACTGATCCAGATCCCAGTTCGCTCACAGCCTCTTGAGCAGCCGTCAGCGTTTCCGCCAGTTCGCAGGCGGGGACCGTGAAAGACACCTCAGCTTTGTTGTGAGCCGAAACGTTCTGCACCACCATGTCGAGCGGGATCTTGCGAGCGGCCATCTTGGCAAAAATCAGGCTCATGACTCCTGGGCGGTCAGGGATATCGCACAGGCTGACTCGCACTTCGTCCCGGACCAGAGCCATCCCGGTCACGCTGCGGGCGATCTCCTCGCCGGTCGCCGCGATCAGGGTGCCCTCGGTGTTGTTGAGGGCATGCCGCACGCGCAGGGCGACATCAAACTTCTTGGCAAATTCGATACTGCGGGAGTGCATCACCCCCGCGCCCAAGCTGGCCATCTCCAGCATTTCGTCATAAGAGATGCGAGAGATCTTCCGGGCCTCAGGAACGATCCGCGGATCGGTGGAGTAGACCCCGTCGACATCGGTGTAGATCTCGCATTCATCCGCTTCCAGAGCCGCCGCGAGAGCTGTGGCGGTGGTATCGCTGCCTCCCCGTCCGAGCGTGGTAATATCGCCGTTCACGCTGACCCCCTGGAATCCGCAGGCCACGACGATTCTTCCGGCATCGAGCTCTTTTTTGAGCCGATCCGTGGAAATCAGACTGATCCGAGCCTTGGTGTAGGTCTGGTCAGTGACAATGCCGATCTGCTCGCCGGTCAGGCTGATCGCCTGCTCGCCCAGCGTGCCGATGGCCATCGCGACGAGGGCGACTGCCTCCTGCTCTCCAGTGGAGAGCAACATATCCATCTCGCGCGGCTGGGGGGTGAGGGTAATCTCATTGGCCAGATCAATCAGTTCGTCGGTCTTTTTGCCGCGAGCGCTGCAGACCATCACCACTTGGTGCCCCAGGCGTTTGGCCGCCACAGCTCGTCGAGCTGCGGAGAGAATCCTCTCGGGGGTTCCGACACTGGTACCGCCGAACTTTTGCACGATCAGAGACACGAACAGCACTCCCGAAACACGGTCACACGAAGAGAAATAGGATATCAAACCGGGGGGGAAGCGGAAAATCGATGGCCTCAGAGTCTCAATCGCTCCGTATTGAAGCGGATTGCGATGCCGTCTCGCCAATTGTTTCAGACAAATGGCACGGGGAACTCTCTCAACCGCCAGTTTCAGTCGGCCTTCCCCTTCGCCGCAGCTGGCCAGTTTTCACTTTCGCTCAGACAGGAATGTCTCACACAAAGGCACGGAGTCACAAAGTGAGGCTCATCTATGATTCACCGGCGAATTGCTCGCGCATTCCTTCTTTGTGCCTTCGTGCCTTCGTGTGAGATTCCGCTGTTACTTCTGGCATCGCGCCATCGTGGGACACACTGAGGAGAATCGGAGGACACCGGATTTATCTCAGGCGGTGTGCAGTCCAAGGGCTGGCGTCGATTTTAGTCTTCGTCAAATCCAACCCGGATTGGAGAACTGGCGAGCTGTGGTTCTTCGCTGGCTTCTGCTCCCATTCTCCTTCCCGGACCACATCTCATAGTCCGGACCCGAACATCAGACATTGAACAGAGGCCAACAATGGCAACGGAGGAGGGGGAAGCGGCCCGGCCATGCCCCGCGAGGATGCCCTGATCGATCCGCACTGTGCCATTGCCTGGGATTTCGGGATTTCTCAGGCCCCAGCAGACTCCGAACGCTGACGCTTCCGGCTCACTCAGAGGCCGGAAAACAGCCACTTTCGGCAGCTCTCGCCGAAAAATGAGTGGCGATCGGCGGATTTCGACAGATCCCCTCCTTTTTTCCGTGAGCCATCTTGACCCTCCCCAAAAATATCCGGTACATCGGCCACCCTCCAATGGTCACACCTCGGTCTCCATTCACGAATTCAGATCGGAAACGGATTTCGAACGAACAGGTCTTCCCCCCAATCGACGTCGTGCCCCCCACGAATCGATTGCCTCGATCTCCTGACTCGATCAAGTCGTCCCCCGGATCGCCTCCAACCCCGGAACTCCAGGCTGGTGCTTTTATGGCGCGAAAAACTTCTTCTCCCCGGAACGCGGTCACCGCACCCCACATGGGTCGGACCTTGAAGCGATTCCTCGGCTTGATCGCCTGCGGCGGTCTGGTTGCGGCCAGTGTCTGGATTAACAGCCAGACCAATGCTCAGGAAACGGTGTCCGAACAGAATCCGTTCGAACGCTACCGAGCCGGGAATTCGTCCGGGGCCACTCCTGCGAAAGCAGCCAAGTCGTCTGACGTGAATCGTCGCCGGGTCGAAGACCAGATGCGGCAGGCTCGCCTCGCACTCCGGAATGGAGACAACGAGGAAGCCACACGGCTGGCCAGCGCTGCAGACCAGATGGCTCGGCAGTGGAAAGTCGCCTTCAAGGCGGACGAGCAGACTCCGACCGCTCTGCTGGCCCTGATCCAGGGACCAACGTCCGATGTGCAGTTTGCACAGCAGGACTCGAAGAGCGGCGTTCAGCAGGCATCCGCCACGGAAGACCCGCACGCTTATGTTCAAGCCTTGCTGACCGAGGCTCGTGAAGAGGTTCGCCGCGGCGAACTCGATTCCGCCAAGCAGAAGATCGAACTCGCCAGTGCCACAGAGGTCGAGTACGGCAACTTCGACATTCGCCCTGAGCACGTCCTCGCCGATCTGGCTCGCAAGCAGGTCGCCAGCCCGGACGGTCCTTCCGAAGCGTTTGCCGCCAAGCCCAAAACTCCGAAAGCCAGCTGGGCCGAAACAGAAGCACCGGCTCCTGGCTCTTCTGCCAAGGCTGCACCGCAGGGTGATCTGGAGCTGAAAGAACAATCCAAGGAACTCGTGGCACTCGCCCGAGAATCTCTCGACAAGGGTCATCTGGAAGAAGCTCGCGCCTTTGCGATGGAAGCCCAGAAGCTGGATGTCTCCTACGACTTGCTGGATGAGCATCCAGAGCACGTGCTGGCGGAAATCGAACGGCGTTCAAAGTCCGTCGTGATCACCGGTCAGCGTCGCCAAGCGACTCCGGCGGCCAGCAGTGATGAGGGACAGGCCACTCACGATGCCGCTCTGCGTCTTCTCGGTGAAGCCAAGCAGGCACTCCAGGATGGTGACCTCAAAGAAGCCAAGCTCAAAGCGACGCAAGCTTCGGAACTCGATGTCGCTTACGCGATCTTCGACGAGCGTCCGGACCTGATCCTTCAGGAAATCCGGGCCGCTGAGTCCCGCGCAGCTGTTGCCGCGACCCGCCAGGCTGGTTCTGCACCGGTTGCCGCTTCCGAGAAGAAAGAACAGGCGGACCAGTTCATCGCTCAAGCTCGGCAGTCTCTGAAATCAGGGAACGTCAAGCAGGCTCAACAGTTCGTCGCACGTGCCGAACAGCTGGATGTCGCTTATGACAAATTCGATGACCGCCCCGAGATGGTTCGCGAAGACCTGGAACGACTCGTCGCCAGTCAGCCGAACAAGGCTGTCTCGAACAGCGAATCCACCCTGAGTGTGGAAGACCAGAAGCAAGCCGCTGTCACACTGATTCAGGAAGCTCAAGCGGCCCTGGAAGCGGGCGATGCAGCTGTGGCTCGGTCCAAGGCTCAGGCCGCTGCTGAATACAACGTGACTTACGAACTGTTCGAAGACACGCCCGAGATGATTCTGGCTCAGATCGATCAGTCCGGGAATTCCCCGGTGGCTGCTCCTGGAGCACGCCAAAGCGGTGTCATGACAGCCGATGCGGGCTTCGACAAGTCTCCCGTCATCGCGGACGGTTCCGCTTTGGAACTCTACAATCAGGGAATCGATGCTCTGCGGCAAGGCGACCGTCGTCATGCTTACGACGCATTCCTGGCCGCCTACCAGTCGGGCGAAAAGCTCGATGCCTATCGTCAGCAACAGCTGCAAGACAAGCTGCGTGAACTGGCTCCGCGAAACAACAAGATTGAGCTGACCAGTGGTGAGCAGGTCATGGATGGAGCGGATGTGAATGCCGCTGACTCCAGCCAGCTCGACGCGGTTGTCCAGCAGCACGAAGCGAAATTCGACAAGCTGCGAACAGAGACGCTGAATGCCGTCTTCCGAGCAGAACGTCAGAGGGAGCGGAAGCCTGAAGAAGCCAAGCAGCTTCTGGTTGATCAGCTGGCCTCGATTGAGTCGAGCGGGTTCGCTCCTGAACAAGTCGAGCCGCTGGCCGCCTCGGTCCGCAGTTCGCTGACGGGTGTCGAGTCCTACATGAAGCAACATGCTCCTGTGATTGAGATGGAGCGGAAGAACGCGGAAACCCGCGATGTGGTCGAGCGAGAGATTCAGACTCGCGTCCGCGTTGAACAGGAAATGGCTATACTGGTCGAGAAGTTCAACGACCTTAAGGAACAACGTCGATTCGCTGAAGCTCACGCGGTAGCCAAGCAAGCCAAGGAACTTGATCCCAACAATGCGGTCGTCGTCCAAATGGAACTCACCGCTCAGTTCGCGATGCGAACCGAGCAGATTGAACGGCTCAAGTCCGACAAGGAACAAAGCTTCTACGACACGTTGAATGACGTGGAGCAAGGCCTGATTAACCCTGTCGCGAATGGAGATCCCGTTCGATACGCCAAGAACTGGAAAGACATCACCGAGCGTCGCAAGGGAATGGCCAAAGATGGCCTGGAGCACAGTGCCACGGAAGATCGGGTCTATGCCGCTCTGAAGTCGCCTGTTTCTCTCCACTTCGACAATATGCCACTCAAGGATGTGCTCACTCACATCGCCGACGCTCAGGGAATCGGCATCAGCTTGGACTCCCAGGGACTGAATGAAGAAGGCAACACCGAAAGCGTCCCCGTCACGATTGGCGTAGACGGGATTCGCCTCGAAAGTGCTTTGAACCTGATGCTCGAACAGCTGCACCTCGACTATATCGTCGAGAACGAAGTGCTGATGATCACGAGTAAGAATCGTCGCCAGGGTGACATGAAGCCTGTGGTCTATCAGGTCGCAGATTTGATCATGCCTCTGACAGCCCGCCAGCCTCAGTCAGCCACAGCCCAACCAATGGGCGGTGGACAGTTCTCCGTTCCGGGCTTTGGTGGCATGGCACAGGTGCCCGCCGACGGTGGCAACCCACTCCTGCCCACGAATTCATCCATCCCAGGTTTAGACAATCAGTCCGGCGACTCCAATCATGATTTCCGAGCTCTTTCTGATCTGATCATGACGACCGTTGATCCTGATTCATGGGAAGAAAACGGCGGACAGGCTTCGATCTCGAATCACGAGAGTACCTTGAGTCTCGTCGTCAGACAGACTCAGCGAGTCCATCAGGAAATCGGCGACCTGCTGAGCCAGCTGCGACGGTTGCAGGATCTGCAAGTCACTATTGAAGTCCGTTACATCACGGTCAGTGACCGGTTCTTCGAACAGATCGGAGTCGACTTCGACTTCAACGTCGAAAGCAGTCTCCCCGGTGTGAGCACCGACAGCCAGTTCAATCCCTTGCGTCCCTTTGGATCGGTTGACTCAGTCAACGGAACCGCAGGCGGAGCGGGTCAAACTGGTACACAGGCCGGTGGACAAGGTGGTGGACAGGGTGGTGGACAGGGTGGTGGACAGGGTGGGCAGGCCACGACCGCAGGGAACGTCGGTGCCACTGGACCATTTGCTCCGGGCCCTCAATTCAACATCATCAACCAGAACAATTTCCCCAGTCGGACCGTGGTCGGGATGAGTGCTCCTGGTCAGTTTAGCGGTGACCTGAATGTGCCGTTCCGGCAAGGGTCGTTCGACCTGGCGGCACCCTCCTTCGGTAACTTCGATCCCGCAGCTGGTATCCAGTTCGGTATGGCGATTCTGAGCGACGTCGAAGCCTTCCTGTTCGTGCGAGCCGCACAAGGAGATCGTCGGTCGAACATCATGCTGGCACCGAAGATTACGACGTTCAACGGGATCCAAGCTGACATCTTCAGCGGAAACCTGCGGCCCTTCGTGACCTCGCTGACTCCCGTCACCTCGGGATTCAGTATCGGATTCCAACCACAAATCACGTTCATTCGTGAAGGGGTAACCCTCAGCGTGCTGCCCGTGGTCTCAGCCGACCGACGGTATGTCCGGCTGTCAGTCGCACCAAACTTCTCCAACATTACCGACGTGCAAACGTTCTCCTTCGCCGGGGGAGCTTCTGCAGTGGGTGGTCAGGGTGGACAAGGTGGCCAACAAGGTGGCCAACAAGGCGGCCAGCAAGGTGGTCAACAGGGTGGTCAACAGGGTGGCCAGCAGGGTGGTCAGCAACAACAAGCTGGTGGCAACGGCCTCGCGGCCGCTGTTCAGCAGCCCATCATTGCGACAGTCACCGTCAGTACGGTGGTCAGCGTTCCGGACGGTGGAACGGTACTTCTCGGGGGTGTGAAATCCCTCAGCGAAGGCCGCAACATGGCCGGTGTGCCGATCCTGAACAAGATCCCCTACATTAGCCGGTTGTTCCGCAACTCGGGTGTGGGTCGTGAAACCTCCAGCCTGATGATGATGGTGACACCGCGAATCATCATCCAAGAGGAAGAAGAAGAACTCCTGGGCTTGCCTCAGTAATCGACTTCGAAAACGCTCTCTCTGCTTGACCGCCACCCTGACTCTCCGCAGGGTGGCGGTTTTTCTATTTGCGGTGAGTCAGTTAATAAGCAGTGAGCCAGAACAGTCCGAGGTCATCCCGGAGGCACGTGGTCCACTATGTTCCATTTGTGAGGAAGCAGCACTCACCAGAGTGTGGCCTGCCCGCTTTGTGGCGAACACGGCGTCCCAACCAATTTCAAGTTGACCGACCACTATTCCGGGTTCAAAAACCCCTTGATGCGGTTGATTCCCTGTTCCAGCATCTCGATGTTTGTCGCGAATGAGAGTCGGACGTAGCCGGGAGCACCGAAGGCATCGCCCGTGACCAAAGCCACGTGAGCGGTTTCGAGGAGGGCAGTGCAAAACTCGGTCGCGTCTTTCACGACCTTTCCACTCTGCAGTGACTTTCCGAAGTAGTGACTCACATCAAAGAAGATGTAAAACGCACCGCCAGGCTCCACATACTTGACCTTGGGGATTTCTCGAAAGCGGCCCAGGACATATGCCCGCCGCTTCACAAATTCGGCATGCATCGCCGCGACACTGTCCTGCGATCCGGTCAGACCGGCGATCGCGGCGTGTTGACTGATGCTGCACGGGTTCGAGGTCTGCTGGCTTTGCAGGTTATCAATCGCCACAGTCAGCGCGGGCGGAGTAATACTCCAGCCGATTCGCCAGCCGGTCATCGCGTACGCCTTGCTGACTCCGCTGACAATGATCGTCAACTGGGCCACATCCGCGCCGAAGGAAGCAAACGACCGGAACTCGGCTCCGTCGTAGATCAGTTTTTCGTAGATCTCATCTGACAGAACGGGAATCTGGTGCTTCACAGCGACACGGGCCAGGGCTTCGAGTGCTGCCACAGGATAGACCGCGCCGGTCGGGTTGCTCGGACTGTTGAGCATCAGCAACCGAGTCCGGGGCGTAATCGCCTGTTCGAATTGCTCAGGAGTCAGGACATATCCCGAATCGGGAGTGGTTGCGACCAGAACCGCTTTCGCTCCTGTCAGCTCGACGAGAGCGCTGTAGCTCACCCAGTACGGGGTCGGGATGATGACTTCGTCGCCGGGTCCACAGAGCGACGCGATCACGTTGTGAATCGCATGCTTGGCGCCGTTCGAGACCACGATCTGGTTTGGCTGGAACTTGAGCCCATAGTCACGCTCGTAGGCGAGGCAGATCGCCTTCTTCAGCTCGGGGATGCCGCCCGATGGTGTGTAATGCGTGTGCCCGGCATCCATGGCCGCTGTCGCAGCTGCCCGAATGTGGGCGGGAGTGTTGAAGTCCGGCTCTCCCAGCGTGAAGTCAAACACTTTGACTCCGCTGGCTTTCAGCGCCTTCGCCTTGGCCGCTGCGGCAATCGTGGCGGAGGGCTGAAGAGTCTTGACGGCGGGAGAGAGACGGAAGTCCATGACACCACTCAGGAAACGTGTTTTCGACGACTTTGGACTGCAATCGCAAAGAAGGCACTCCGAACTCAGAATTGTCCGAGTTCAAGGAACCACGTCAAGGACACCGTGAAAACGCGGTTGTCCGTGTCGCAGCTTTCGTGTCCGAATTTGACGAATGGTCCGCGAACTGCATGCACCAGCTTTCGATGGCCAGCAGTGTCCAGACAGTGTAAGCCGCGTCAATCTTCCCGGTCCGGTTGTCTTCAATCAGCTGGCGTACAGCCAAGGGGTCAAACAGACCGCGTTGTGCAATGCGATCGATGGACAGACGTTCCTTGATCATCGGTCCCAGATCGTCCAAGATCCATTTGCGGACGGGGCCACCAAAGCCAGCCTTGGGGCGGTAGATCACATCATGTGGCAGATAACGTTCCGCGACCTTGCGAAGCAGGTATTTCGTGACGCGCCCCCGCATCTTCAGATCCAGCGGAATCGTCGTTGAGAATTCTACGAGATCAATATCCAGGTACGGCACGCGGACCTCGACCCCCGTCGCCATCGAGAGCTTGTCCGTGTAATTTAAATTGTGATCGACTAGAAAGGACTGCAGCTCGACATACAGCATCTGGTTTAGCGGCGACTTCTCATTCGGAATCTCATTCAGATACGCCTTGAGTGTCTCCAGCGGATCATACCCCCCCAGTCGCTCCCGTGACTGGGGACTGAGCAGAGCCCGTACACGGTCTGGATCGATCCAGGAAAAGTAACCGACCATCCGGTCAACTGGTGTTTTGCTGATCCCGGCTGACAGCTTGCGGAGTCGCCGAAACAGAGCGGGTCGTGAAGGCAGTTGTCGGGCCGCAGCTGTCATCCAAGACCTCAGCCAGCGCGGCACCCAGCTGAGCCACGGCTCAAGAGCCAGTGCCTCATGACGGCGGTAGCCGGAGAATAGATCGTCTGCCGCAGTTCCCCCGAGGAGCACCTTGTACCCCATCTCCTTGGCCCGCTCGCAAATCGCGAGCACATTCATCGGAGCAGCGTCGGCTTGCGGTTCGTCCAGATGCCAGATGATCCGATCAAACAGCGGCAGTAAGTCGAGCGTTGGATCGACGACCTCGAGCGTCACATCCAGATGCTGAGCCGCCTTTCGCGCGTACACCAAATCGCTGACGAACCCTTCGGTCGACTCGACCCCGGTCGTGTCGATCGTAAATGCCTGCAACGGAACACCAGGCCGAAGCTTCCGTGCGAGTGCTACAATCAGGCTGGAATCGAGACCTCCCGAGAGAAAGAAACCCACCGGAACATCTGACAGCAGCTGGCGTTCGACAGCGTCTTGCAGCCGTTGATCCAATTCGTCGATCAGCTGCAATTCTGTTGCAGAGGATCGCGTCCCGTTGAATGGTGGGAGGTAATATCGAACCTCTTCCAAGGCTTCGATGGGGTGGTGAAGATTGACCCAGGCACAGTGACCCGGCCTCAGCTTGTGAACCGACTCCAAAGGAGTATGGCCCCCAGGCGACCAAAGAAAACTCAAGTAATTCACGATCCCACGTAGGTCAAGCTCCCGACACAAATTGGGAAGTTCCAGCAGGCTTTTGAGCTCAGAAGCGAATGCCAGTCGTCCCTGAGTAACAGTGTAGTAGAGAGGTTTGGTCCCGAAGTGATCTCTCGCCAGCAGTAACCGCTGGGTGTGCCGATCGTAGAACGCCAGGCTGAAGATCCCGTTCAACCGGGGTAACAGCTGCTCGCCGAATTTGATCAGACCGCACAGCAGTGTTTCGGTATCAGAGGTCGATCGAAATTCGTGCTCCGAGGCGAGTTCCCGGCGGATATCCAGGTGGTTGTAGATCTCGCCATTGAAGACGAGAACGTAGCGGTCGTCATTGGAAAGCATCGGCTGGTGCCCAGCCGCAGACAGGTCAAGAATCGACAGCCGACTGTGCCCCAGACTTAATCCGTCTGCGGAAAACTGCCCTGTATCGTCGGGTCCACGATGGCGCATCGCATCGATCAGCGGCCCGATGTCCGTTGACTGACCGATCCAAGTCACCCCCACCAAGCCGCACATTTCGCTCTCGTCTGGTCAAAAATAGTTCTGAAGGGATCGTAAGGTGCCCGTTTCAGTGATCGCAAGGCGAGAGGGAAACATCTCTTTGAAATCCTCAAACTCCAGATCCTGCTGGAGCCATTTGATGCGATTGCTGAATAACGAGGACCGCAGAGCCATCGCGAGCCAGCTCTTGATGTTTTGGATCAACATTCATGGATTCGTCTCGGGGCGTCTTCGGACGACGATTTCAGGCTCACCGAACCGTCCTCTCATTCGACATTCCCTACGTGTCACGCTACGGTGTAGGACTTCCATTTGCATCGGTTTGTCTAAGGTTGTGTCCATGTCGAAGCCGCAAGTTCGAGTCGGCATTGTTGGGGCGGGAACGAATACCCGTGTTCGCCACATTCCGGGCCTGCGGGCTGTCACGGGCGTGGAGATTGTGTCTGTCTCCAATCGGACCACCGCTTCATCGGAGCGTGTCGCCAAAGAGTTCAGCATCCCCCAGGTCGTCGAGCGCTGGCAAGATCTGGTCGCCTCGCCAGACATCGATGCCGTGATGATCGGCACGTGGCCCAATATGCACTGCGAAGTCACCTGCGCAGCTCTCGCAGCTGGAAAGCACGTGCTCTGCGAAGCCCGGATGGCCTGCGACCTGGCCGAAGCCCGGAAGATGCTCGCTGCGTCCCAAGCTCATCCGCAACTCACTGCGCAGATCGTCCCCAGCCCCTTTGGCCTGGAAGTCGGGGCCAAAGTCCAGAAGCTGCTCGCGGACAACTTCATTGGTCAGCTGCGTGAGTTCGTGGTCATCGCCGCCGACGACCAGTTCTGGGACTACTCGCGTCCAATTCATTGGCGGCAGGACCCCAGCCTGAGCGGTAAAAACGTTCTGACTCTGGGGATCATGCACGAGACGTTAAGCCGCTGGATACCGGCTCCCACGCGTGTCTATGCGCAAGCGGCTGTGTTTGAGACCGAGCGGCCCGATCCAGCTGCAAATGGCTACCGCAACTGTGTCGTGCCTGACAGCGTGCAGATTCTGACGCAGACCGAGGCCGGCGCCCGCGGGATTTACCACCTCAGCGGCACGACGCTGTTCGGGCCGGGCAAGCAGATCCATTTGTACGGCAGTCGGGGCACGCTCAAGATTGTCTTCGGGGCGAAGGAGCAGATCTTCGCGGGTTATCACAGCCATAGCGAGCTCAAGGAGCTCGACCTCGCCCCTGAAACACGCGGTGGCTGGCGTGTCGAAGCTGAGTTCATCGGAGCCATCCGAGGTGAAGAGCCCATACAGTACACCACCTTTGCCGATGCCGTTCGGGACATGGAGTTTACTGAGGCCGTCTCGCAGAGTGTCGCTCAGCACCAGTCCGTCAGCCTGCCTCTCGCCTGAACCTGAATGAGTTTGAAGTTGTCAGTTCTCATTGTCACAAACACGCGAGATTGAACTCCCCCACTGAAAACTGACCACTGAAAACTCCTCCCCATGCTGCACATCATCGACTACGGAATGGGCAATCTGCGGAGCGTCCAGAAGGCGTTTGAGCATCTGGGGATTGAGGCGGTCATCACGACCAACCCGCGCGATCTGTCCGCTGCCGACCGCGTGATTCTGCCGGGGGTCGGGGCCTTTCGCGATGCCATTGCGGAACTCAAGCGTCTCGATTTCGTAACCGCGATTCGTGACAGCGTCTCCAGCGGCAAGCCATTCCTTGGCATCTGTCTGGGACTTCAATTGCTCTTTGATGTGAGTTACGAAGACGGCGAGCACGAAGGGCTGGGGATAGTGCCCGGCAAGGTGATTCGCTTCGCCCCCCAGCCGAATCTCAAGATTCCTCACATGGGGTGGAACTCACTGACGTTTCAGCAATCCCATCCGATCTTGAATGGCATCGATCCCGGTTCGCACGTCTACTTCGTCCATAGTTACCACGTTGTTCCGAACGACCCCAATGTGATCGCCGCTACTAGCGACCATGGAGGCCCCTTCGTGGCGATGATCGCCCAAGGCAACCTGACCGCCACACAGTTCCACCCCGAGAAGAGCCAGGCAGTCGGGCTGCAACTGCTCAAGAACTTCGCAGCTTTGCCTCACTCTTAGAGCAGATTCGGAATCCGTCTTCAGTAGGAGATTGGAACACTAATCTCCTCTGATTAACACTAATCTGTAAGAACCTGAGTTCGGGATCAGCACTCCAATTTCACCACGAAACACACGAAGCAGACGAAAAAGCAGAGAGGCTGAGTTTGATTCATCGAGTCGTTCCCTCCAGAACAACAGCTAAGAACCGTGAAACTCTCATCAGGCAGGAGGAGGCCCTCCTCTGTTTCGTGTGTTGAGTGGCTTTCGTGGTTCATCTCTGCTGTGATCGATGCCTGTCCTGAAACCGAACTCAGGTTAAGAGGATGATCCTCGAATCGGATCAGTGAAGTTTAGCGGGGATTAGTGTTCCAATTCCCTCTCTTTCCGCATGTTGGACTGAAGACCATTTCAGAAAGTGCTCTAGGAAGTACAACCCCTTCAGGGTTGGTTGGTCGCGTCATCCGTTGACCCAGTGTGCGCTCCTGCGGTCGCGACCCTGGGCTATCACCTGCAACCCCTTCGGGGTACGGACTAAGCCAAATGGCACGGCAAATGAAGATTCCCCCTCACTCTGGCTAACTGGCTGATCGCTGACAGCTCCTACTGACACCGATATGTCCGCTGCTCCCCATCGGCTCCGATCTGGACGGTGAACGATTCTCCGCCGGACAGGACGCTGGCTTTGATCCACTGGCCAGAGCAGTTCACCGTCGGCTCGATGTTGGCGATGAACCCCTTTGGGGCTTGTTCGTCATCCTTGAGGGCCACGTTGCGGTGCAGCTGGTACATCGCCTTTAACGACTTGCAGGCTCGCAGGGTGTCGATCGTCTCTTTGGCTCCGCCCTTGGTCGGGCCGTTGCAGCAGACCGACACGACGGGGTCGATCGCCTTTACCAGTACGGGGTTGTTACTGACATTCAAGCCGTGGTGCGTGACCATGTAGAGATCGATGTGACCCAGCGGGTTATTGGGCGTGACGAGTTCCGCCTCGGTATTCCAAGTGAGGTCACCACAGCACAGGAATCGAAATTTCCCGAACTGCATTACTAAGCTCAGGCTCGCCGCATTGTCGGACGGGTCGACCGGTTGGGGTTTGTGCTCAGCTGCGAATGGGTTGGGTTTGCCGGTGTTGGCAATGACCTTGCGGCTGCCGGTCACGACTTCAATCGAGAGCGGTGTCTGGGGGGAATCGAGCTCGTGGCGGTCGCCCGCCTTCAAGGTCTGCGAGTGGTTATTGCAGGCGGCCTTGTACTTCGCGATCCGCTCGCCGAATTCTGGGTCTTCCGCCAGCATGTCAGGAATGCCCCGGTCCCAGAAGTTCTCGATCGGCAGGCTCCCCGCCAGTGACGCATGATTTCCAAAGTGGTCCAGGTGCCAATGGCTGACGACGGCATGGTTGATCTTCTTGAGCCCCGCGACATCCTTGACCACATGCAGAATCCGCCCGAGATCGCGGCCCCCATTGTCCGGATATCCGCTGTCGATCAGGATCGATTCCCCAGCTGGAGTGACAACCAGAGTCGCAGCTCCGCCCTCGACGTCAATGAAGTAAATGTCGAGGTTCCCGTCGGCTTCCCCCGCGTATGCCCGCGTCGAAGCCATTCCCCACAGCAGGCATAACGTCATCATCCAGCGAGCAGTCGAGCGCATATCAAGTCTCCGAATCGAGGGCGGAAGTCAATCACCGATACTGTTGATCTGAACCGGGCTGAGTCAGAGAGTCAAGCGAGGTCTCCCGATCCGGGAGCGGCACGGCGTCAGCCTGCCGAGGGGTTGAGTGTCGCCACAACGTCCGGAGCCCAGATTCAGTGGATCGCGCGACTCTCAGCATTCTCCTTGTTCGCCATGTCTCGGCAGGCTGACGCCGTGCCGCTCCGAATTCACGCTCGTGTTGTCGTCAACATACCCCGTCCGGTAACGTAAACCGATTACCCTCGGCCCAGTGAGTCCTCGTTCATGCCCGTTTCCGATTCTCCCACCAAGCCGTTTCGCCCGCACTACTGGCGAGTCTGGCTGATGTTTCTGAAGGTCTCACTCTCGCGCGAGATGATCTTCCGCTGGAACTTCTTGATCGAGGTCGTGACCACCTGCTTCTGGATCGCAGCCCAACTGCTGCTCTTTCAGATTATCTTTGGTCATGTGAAGCAGATCGGCGACTGGTCACAGTCCGAGTACTATGGCTTCATGGCGACCGGAATGCTGATCAATGCGTTTGTCGAGATGCTGTTCATGCCGAACTGCGCGAACCTCAGCGAGCAGATTCGAACAGGGAATCTCGACTTCGTGCTGGTGAAGCCGATCGACCCGCAATTCCTCGTTTCGTTTCAGACGGTCGACATGTCGCTGCTGGCACAGATCGCGGTATCGCTGGGATTGCTCGCCTATTCGGTGACTGCCAGTGGGGTGACTGTGACGCTGGTCAGTGTTCTGGTGTATGCGTTTCTGGTCGCGGTGGCTGTAGCGTTTTTCTATGGCATGATGATCGCGCTGGCGAGTGCGGCTGTGTTCATGGGACGGAACCAGGGCTTGTATGATTTCTGGTTCTATGTGACCTCATTTGCCCGTTACCCTGGGGATATGTACAGAAAAGGCGTGATTGGAGAAATCTTTTGGTTTGGGTTCTCGTTCGTCATCCCGATTCTGTTGGTCGTCACTGTGCCGTCGCGGGTGTTTCTACAGAAGTCACTCATGCCAAACAGCAACTGGGTGATTGTGATCGCTCCGGTGATGACGGCGATGTGCTTATGGGGATCGCGAAAGATCTTCCTGTGGTCACTGAGCCACTACCGCAGCGCGAGCAGTTGAGCCGTGGGATAGGCTTCCAGGCTGTCATTGTTTCATCGGACCCGGTGGGTGGCCGGGTCTGGAGGCTTTGCGGAAGGCCGGGAATGACAGTATGTCCGCACTCTCAACAGGGCCATGCACAAAGACTCCCGACCCTGCCACACACTGTTTCTCGAATACGCGAACTCCGACTTAGAATTCTGCGATGCGATTCCCGACTCCCCTTCTTCAGCAATGCTGGTTCCTCGCGGGCCCCACAGCCAGCGGAAAGACAGCTGTCAGTCTCGCGCTGGCCGAGCAGATCGGCGCGGAGATCATCTGTCTTGACTCGATGACGATTTATCGCGGGATGGATATCGGGACAGCCAAGCCGACCATCGCCGAGCGTGCCCGTGTCCCACATCACCTGCTCGACACTCGCGAACCACACGAGGAGTTCTCGACCGCCGAATTCATGACGGCGGCCCTGGAGGTTTGCCAGTCGATCATCTCACGCGGAAAGGTGCCACTCTTCGTCGGAGGCACCGGTCTCTACCTGCGATCACTCCTCCGTGGTGTCTTCGAGGGCCCCCCCGCCGACTGGCCATTACGTACCGATCTGGAGCAGTTCGCAGCTGCCCATGGCGCGGAGGCTCTGCACGCTCGATTGGCGCAGGTCGACCCGCCGACGGCTCAGCGACTGCACATGAATGATCAGCGCCGCATCATCCGGGCGATCGAGATCCACGCCATCACTGGTCAGCCGGCGTCCGCTCTGCAACAGGAGACACCACTCCCACTCGAGGAGCGACCACAGCATGTCTTCTGGCTGAACCCCGACCGAGAAGTCCTCCGCAGGCGAATCAGCCAACGAGTCGACACGATGTTCGCAGCTGGTTTGGTTAGCGAAGTCGAGACGCTGCTCCGATCGCCACACCGCCTCGGTCGCACCGCGCGACAAGCGCTGGGCTACCGCGAAGTCCTGTCCCACCTCGAGGAGGGCCTGCCACTTCGCGAAGCCATTGAGCAATTGAATTTCCACACGCACCAGTTCGCCAAGCGTCAGCGGACGTGGTTCCGGAACTTGGAGGAGTTGCAAGTGATGGATATCAGCGGAACTGAAAATGCAGAGGCAATCGCAACGGGCATCATCGGGCTGTCCGAAGGGCACTCGTCAGGTGACACTTCACGGTAGGGACTTCCTCTCAGCCCCCGTACACTTCATCGTGACCACCAGACGCCGACGACGGAGTGCTACCGATGCCTGTCCCTGATCGTGATGACCTCGCAGCCCGCTATCTCGATCAACTGCCGTACGCGCCCTACCCGGTCCAGGAGGAAGCGTTACTCGCGTGGTTTACGACGGAGCAGGGGGTACTCGTCTGCGCGCCGACCGGAACGGGGAAGACGTTGATTGCCGAAGCGGCGCTGTTCGAGGCGCTGCACACGGGCAAGACTGCGTACTACACCACCCCGCTGATCGCCCTGACCGAACAGAAATTCCGCGAGATGCAGGCCGCAGCTGTGCGCTGGGGATTCTCGGCGGAGGATGTCGGGCTGGTCACCGGCAACCGTCGGGTGAATCCGGATGCGAAGGTGCTGGTCGTCGTTGCCGAGATCCTGCTGAACCGGTTGCTGAATCCCGACACTGCTGACCTCGAAAATGTCTCGGGCGTGGTGATGGATGAGTTCCACTCGTTCAATGATCCCGAGCGAGGGGTGGTCTGGGAGTTGTCACTGGCGCTGTTACCGAAGCATGTCCGGCTGCTGTTGCTCTCGGCCACGGTGGGGAACACCACGGAGTTCCTCATCTGGTTACAGGCCAAGCACGGACGGCGGCTGGAACTGGTCCAGGGGACCGAACGCAAAGTGCCGCTGACGTTCACGTGGATCGGGGACATGCTGCTGCCGGACCAGATCGAGTACATGGTCGAGCATGAGCGCACGCCGACTCTGTTGTTCTGCTTCAACCGCAACGAGTGCTGGGATGTCGCCGAACAACTCAAAGGAAAGTCGCTGCTGGCCAGCGGGCAACAGAAGCAACTCGGGGTGTATCTCGATGACCAGGACTGGAAGAGCGGCGTCGGGCCACGACTCAAACAGCTGCTGTTTCGCGGCGTGGGTATCCACCATGCCGGGCTGCTGCCGAAATACCGGCGGCATGTCGAGGAGCTGTTCCAGCAGAAGCTGTTGTCGGTCTGTGTCTGTACGGAGACGCTAGCTGCGGGGATCAACTTGCCCGCGCGATCTGTGGTGATGACGAGCCTGATGAAGGGGCCACCGGGTCGCAAGACGATCATCGACGCGAGTTCGGCGCACCAGATCTTTGGCCGCGCTGGACGACCACAATTCGATACGCAGGGGTTCGTCTACTCACTGGCACATGAGGACGATGTACGTCTCGCCAAGTGGAAGGAACGCTACGATCAGATTCCAGAGGACACCAAGGACCCCAACCTGATCCGCGCGAAGAAGGCTCTTAAAAAGAAGATGCCGACTCGACGGCCCAACGAACAATATTGGAATGACCAGCAATTCCAAAAGCTGATCACCGCCCCCCCCGGCAAGCTCGCCAGCAAGGGCCAGCTGCCATGGCGGTTGCTCGCGTACTTGCTCAAGCTCTCGCCGGATGTTGGACGGCTAGTCACTTTCGTGCGGAAGCGACTGCTCGATCCACCGTCGATGGAGCGAGCAGAAAAGCGGTTGCAGGAGATGCTGCTCACTCTATGGGGCGGCGGGTTCTTGGTGCTTGATCCGCCTCCCCCGGCAGACCTGAAGCAGCTCATCATGTCGCATCCCTGGGATGGGGAACAGGCCGCCGACGAGGACGATTTCGAAGTTGTGGGGCACGTTTCTTACGTGCCCGTGACTCGGCCAGTCGTCGATGAGTTCGGCGCGGGCCTCGACGACGAGGTGAGCCCGTTGGCGTCAGCCTCGGCAGATTCCGGTGACACGGGAGAACTCGGGGGGCTGACGCCGCCCCGCTCGCTCGAAGACCAGACCGGAATGTCTGCTCCACTGCTCACTCTCGGTCGCCCCGCTGCACCTAATCCACCACCCGCGCCCGAGAAGAAGCCCAAGAAATCTCGCACCGCCGAATTGATGGGCCTCAAGACTGCCGAGGTCGCAGCTGCCGAACTGGCTGCTGCTCCGCCGCCGTACTTTCCCACGACCGCCACGCCGACGGCAGACCTCGACAAGCTGTTGGTCTTCCGCAGCGTGAACCCGATCTACGGAGCGTACTTGCTTCAGCATCTGGGTCTGGCCGATCCGTGCGAGCGGATCCAGATTTTGGAGAGCCTGCTGGAGATCCCCGGCTCGATGATGCGGCAGGTCCGCGTGCCGTGGCCGCAGGATCTTCCCCCGGGGCCGCTCGGCTTGGGGCGCATTCATGGCGAGTTGATCTCGCGCGGGCTCGCCACTTTGCAAGAACTCAACCCCGCAGCTGCACCGCCGCAGGACGAGGATATTCCCTTCGAGGATCGCAAGTGGCCGATCCCGCTGGGGGATCAGATGCGGATGCTGTTCGACAGCGACTATCCCGGCATTCGCGAGACGCCGATAAGAGCGGTGTGGATCATTGGCGATTTGAAGTTCTTTAACTACGACTTCCAGAAGTACGTGACCGGTCGCGACCTGACCAAGCAGGAGGGGCTGATCTTCCGGCATGTTATGAAAATGATCCTGCTCTGCGGAGAGTTCTCGCAGGTGACTCCGATCGGCCTGGACGAAGCTGTGTGGCGGGACGAGCTGCGAGAACTGGCCGAGAAGCTGACGGAGACCTGCCGACAGATCGATCCGGAGAGCACCGATCAGATGTTGGAGATGTCGCAGGCGGCGGATGGACTCTCCACACCTTAGCAAAGGTGATTACGACACTAACTGGCGTACCCTTCACAGCCTTAAGGCATGCGGCGTTCAAGAAGCACTCCGCCACCCCGCTTGTCAGGGTGGTTCCCGCGCTTGTACGCTAGCAACCGGCTACTTGCGCACAAGCGCGGGAACCACCGGGACGAGCCGGGATGGAGGGAATATCCATGCCTCACTCCCTCGCCTCCCGGCCACTACAGATGCCAGCCAATCACGATTGGCACGAACCGAATTCGCGGTTGATGCTGTTCCAACCGCTGCAGCCAGTGCCAATCGGTCGTCGGTTGCAACGGCGGAGGCTGTTGTTCCCACAGCTCCTGCAACGCCAGATCGCGGCGAACGCATACGCACATCGTGTCGACATCGCCCTTGCGAAATGAGCCGGTCCACTGCCGGGGAATCGTCACTAGGCCGGGCCGTGTGCGGCAGCGATACCGCGTCTGCACCACTCCCAAATCTGCATCGACTCCAGCTGCAATGAGGGTGGCGAGGGCGTGCGGTTCGTAGAGATTGTCATCGTCCCAGAAGCAAACAAAACATCCCTCTGCTTCACGGATGCCGACATCCCGCGCGAGTGACCCCCACTGCCCGCCGGGCTGGGTCCGCTCGATATACGTCGCTCCGAATTCCCGACTCAGCGCGCGAGCCTGCGGATCAACTCCATCCGAGACGACCAAGTGCTGACACCGTAGTGTGCCAATGCTCTGCTGCTGAAACTGAGCCAGACAGTTCGCCAGCTGGGACGGCCGCTGACACGTCGCGGTGATGACGGTCAGGTCGTATACAGGTTTTGTCACTGGGGACATCGGCACTCCAACACGGGTTCGAAAGACCCGCAGCGGGTGCGCTATCGGCCGTCGTATGGGCTTTAACCCATGCCGAGATCCTTGAAGAGACGTGCCGACGGAATGACTGTGTCGGGGGCAACACAC
>JAYWHX010000133.1:0-110304 GCA_043777375.1 Planctomycetota bacterium
AGTCTCCGTGGGGCCCGCAGTCGCCAAATCGACCACCATGAAACCACCATGCTAACGCAAATCACCCATTGCGCAATCGAGGGTTACTACACCCGTCTCATGTCTGCGAAGCGTTTATCCATTTCGGCGTTGAGACGGGTGACGCCTGTTGCAGCAACCTCATGATCTCCGGCGGATTGTCGGCAACACTCAGGACGTTGCGATGTACGGGCTTTAGCAACTGCTGTTCGGTCGCATGATCCAGGAAGCCGAGCAACAGATCGAAATACCCGGCCACATTCAGCAGGCCGATCGGCTTCGAGTGCATTCCCAGCTGGGCCCAAGTCCAGATTTCAAACAGCTCTTCAAACGTCCCGATCCCTCCGGGCAGGGCCAGAAAGCCGTCGGCCAGCTCAGCCATCAGGGCTTTGCGTTGATGCATGGTGTCGACGATGTACAGCTGGGTGAGCCCGTGATGGGCGACTTCCCGATCGGCGAGAGATTGAGGAATCACCCCTTGGACTTGGCCACCCGCAGCGAGCACAGCATCAGCCAATATCCCCATCAAGCCGACTCGTCCTCCGCCGTAGATCAGCTCGATCTCAGAACTGGCGAGGAGTTGCCCCAGTTCGCTGGCTGCCGCCGCATAGGCCGGATTGGTCCCGGAACTCGAACCGCAGTAAACACAGAGGCGTTGCATGGGATGTGTGTTCAGTTCAAAGTATTCAGTGTTCAGGCAGTGGGGCATGAGAAAAGCCCAGTGGTCGCAACCACTGGGCTTTTGATTTCAATCCGCTCACTCGCCGGTGAGTCCCTTGTTGAGACGCTCGAGGGCTTCGCTCTCGATCTGACGAACTCGTTCCCGAGTCAGTCCGAGGATTTCTCCGATTTCTTTCAGCGTGCGGGGCTGGCCATCTTCGAGGCCAAATCGCATCCGCAGAATCGTGGCTTCACGGGGGTCCATGGTCGCCAGCATCTGATTCACATGCTTGAGATTGTCCGTCTCCAGCAGTTCATCTTCCGGACCGGGATGCCGCTCGTCGGCCACAATATCGCTCATGCTCCAGTTGGAATCAGGGTCTTCCGTCTGGGGAGTCGAGTTGTACAGCTGGATCGCCTTCTTGACGATTTTCAGCTTCCGGGCGGGCAGTTCGAGATGCTTGGCAACCTCTTCCACGCTGGGAGTGCGGCCCAGCTGATCGGCCAGCTGGGCATTGGCCCGCCGCCATTTCGTGAGCACCTCGACCATGTAGGCCGGAATGCGGATCGTCTTACCCGAATTGATGATCGAGCGCTTGATCGACTGCTTAATCCAATAGCTGGCATAGGTGGAGAAACGGGTGTTCATGTCGGGATCGAATCCCTCGACGGCCCGCAGCAGGCCGAGGTTTCCCTCTTCGATCAAGTCCTGAATCGGCAGTCCCTTACCCGTGTATCCACGGGCAATGTTGACCACCAGCCGTAGATTGGCACGCACCATGTGATCGCGGGCAGACGAATCGCCAGTGGCAATCCGGCGGGCGAGCTCTTTTTCCATGTCAGCGTTCAAGAGTGGCGTCTCGTTGATCTCCTTCAGATACGTTTCGAGGGGGTTTTGGACAGAACCGGTGGTTCGCTTGCGAACGGTTTTTTGCATGATGGCGGAGTCGGATGAGTCGGGTTTCGGAGGATTATGATCAAAGCTGTTGAGGAGCTATCCGTGGCCTCGTCGACGCATCCCTGCTATCCACACCCTTGAGATCGTCATCTTTGACGGTCGGATCGCAAAGGAAAGGCTGGCAAAGTGATATCTCGGCGAAAGGGCTGACCAATGCGGAGTTTGTCCCGATTCGTCGGAGCATTCCGGCTCTAACGGATCTGCCGATCTGCTGCAAAATGACAGCGTCGGACGACCTGCCTGGCGAGACATCGCTCGGGATTGAGTCGACCCTTTGATTTCGTCCGGCCAACCGATACGCTGCAAGTAGACTCCTCCTCCTTGCTGTGCGACCCTATGTACGACCATCTCACCTTGATCAGCGGTCGCGCTCACCCGAAACTCAGTACGGATATCGCTGAGTATTTGGGGGTTCCCCTCGCTGCCGTGGAGCTGTCGGATTTCCCAGACGGCGAGACGAGCGTCAAGCTGAATCACAACGTCCGTGGGCGTGATGTCTTCCTGATTCAGCCGACGGGACCAGCAGTCAATCAAAACTTGATGGAACTGCTAATCCTGATTGATACGTGCAAGCGGGCGAGTGCGGAACGCATCACCGTCGTATTGCCTTACTTCGGGTACGCTCGCCAGGATCGAAAAGACAGTGGCCGAGTCCCGATCACAGCCAAGCTGGTTGCTAACCTGATTACCACAGCTGGGGCGGACCGAGTCCTGACCGTCGATCTGCACGCCGCTCAAATCCAAGGGTTCTTTGACCTGCCGGTGGACCACCTGTACGCCGCCAGAATCCTCGATGATTACTTCCGCACTCTGAACATTCCCCCGGAAGAGTCGGTGATCATCAGCCCGGATGAGGGCAGCATCAAGCGAGCGATGCAGCACGTCGAGAACCTCGGCGGATCACTGGCGATCATCGACAAACGCCGCAGTAGCGCGACCGAAACCCGCTCGGCCAACCTGATCGGCGGGGATATCGAAGGCAAGGTCGCTTTCATCTTCGACGATATGATTTCGACAGCCGGGTCGATTTGCGGGGCTGCTCAAATTGCCAAGCAGTTCGGGGCCCGACAGATCTATATTGGGGCCACTCACGGCGTCTTCTGTGGGAATGCCGCTCAGAATCTAGCGAACGTCGATGTGACCGAGATCGTTGTCACTGATTCGTTGCCACTGCGTCTCGACCCAGCTCCTGCCAATCTCCGGCAGGTCTCCATTGCTCCGATGCTCGGCGAGGCCATCCGCCGGATTCACCGCAATGAATCGGTCAGCTTCCTCTTCCGAAATGGCCACAAGCACGACGATTAGAGCCCGCACAACGGTCCCCGCTCGCTCTCGCTCGCCCCAACGGGTATTCTCATCTCACCTTGATCGTCCGAGGGGGATCGCTCGGTGAGAACGCTTCGCAATACGCTGTACTTCAGCCTCACGCTTCAAATCTGTCTCGCAGCTGCGATTATTGCGGCTGCAGAAGAAGCCCCGCTGGCATTGGTGACCATCCCCATCGCAGTGGGGTCACTGTTTGTAATCGATTTACTAGGCTGGCTGAAGCCACCCCGTTTGCTGCTGAATTTGGCTGCACTGGCATCCGTGGGTTTTGCGATGGTGGAGTTCAGCCGCCAGAGTCCCGACGATGGACGGCTGAATCAGCTTCTGGCGGGTGGGCATCTGATCGTCTACCTGACATGGACATTCTTGCTGCAAGTGAAAGACTTGCGGCGGATGTGGTGGATGTTCGCGCTGTCCGTTCTGCAGGTCGCCCTTGGAGCCGTCTTGACGAACCAACCGTGGTTTGGAGCGTCGCTGTTTGTCTACACCGCATCGGCGATCTGGACGATGTCGCTGCTAAGTCTGACACGGGCAGCACTGCTCGCGGATTCCCGGCTGCTATCGTCTGAGGGGGAAGACCCGGTCTCACGAGCTGCACTCGATGATCCGTTGACCCGGAAGAGCTTCGCGACGAATGGAGTCCGGACCGACGAACACGGGCGCTGGGTCTCTCCTCGATTTGTCGGAGGGGGGGCGGTCACGTTCGCTTTGATCTTGATCGTTGGCATGACGTTCTTCGTCTTCACTCCACGAGTCTGGATTGGGAATCTCAATGCCTTCGGTGGGAGTTCGCGAGGCGGAATCAAGGGAGCCACTGGCTTCACCGAGAAAGTCAAGCTGGGTGACATCGGTCAGATCATGGAGAGCGATGAGCTGATGATGGAGATTACGGTGCTTGACTGGGCGACCGAAGAGCGAATTCCACCGGAGCGATTGGCCGCAGCAGTGGGAGATGAACCGTTGCTCCGAGGAGCGGTCCTCGACAACTATCAAGCCGGGAGCTGGGAAAAAAGGACTTACAGCGGCTGGCTGCAGTCGAGCAACTTTCAGAGAAGGGAGCAGGAAAACTACAGCTTGGTTCGTTTGAATATCACGCTGCAACCCATCGAGTCGGAGGTCCTGTTTTACACCGGACAAGCACTGGGTGCGATTGGAATGATGGACCCTGTGGAGTTGGTTTACCACCCCTTTACGGTCGCTCTGGAGCGGGACTCGTCGTACTCCCCGGACATCAACCAGCCCTATTCCTATACAGTGTCGACCACTCCCGTCAGTGTTCGTCCGAATGAGGCCCTTCGAGCTCAGCGCCGTATCGAACAACGCCGGATGGGGTTCCCCGTCGCGATGCGCCCATTACTACGGACACCCAGTGAGCGACTTTCAAAGCTCGCCCGAGAAGTGCTGGACAATTCGGACAAAGATGGGGACCCAGACAGTGAATCGACCGCTCGTGTGCTGGAAGAGTATCTCCGAGATTCCAACAAGTTCAGCTACTCAATGGATCTGTCAGTTCAGGATGCCACGATCGACCCCGTGGAAGATTTCGTTTTCAACCGCAAGCAGGGACATTGCGAGTATTTTGCGTCCGCGCTAGCTTTGATGCTACGCGGTGTCGGCATCCCGGCACGTCTGATCAGCGGTTTCAAGGGAGCTGAATACAACGACAAGACTCGCAATCTGGAAGTGCGGGCGTTGCATGCACATGCCTGGGTCGAAGCCTTTGTCGATGGGGCCTGGGTCACACTGGACCCCACTCCCGGTGAACGAAATACCGCTGTCGCTGCCAAGGCTAGGGACACTGCTCCGGACCTGGTCGATAAGTCTCGTTCCTTCTGGTTTCAAAGCATGAGCTATTCGAAATCACAGCAGGATGAACTAGTTTATGCACCGCTTCGAAATGTCGGAGAGATGGTCCGAAGTAATTTCGCCGGTCTGATGCAGGGTGAGTTTCCCCTGCTGACCCAGGTCAAGAATCTGTTCGTTTCTCCTCGTCAATGGTTCAGTGGTGCCGGAGGGGCGCTGGCTGCCTTGCTGCTTTCGCTGATCGCGGGAGCAGTCTGGCTGTCACGCAAGTTATTCAAGCGATGGACAGGTTGGACCCGCGCACGCGATCTGGCCCAGCGACGGGCCATCACCGTGGAGTTCTATGCCCGGCTGCTGAAGCTGTTGCAACGGTTCGGTTTGGCCGACATCGAAACACTCACCCCTCGCGAATTTGCCCACCGCGCCGAACAGCAATTCCAGCCCCGCTTCCAAATTGCGGGCATCGCCGGAACGACCCTCTCCCTCGTCGAGACCTTCTACGCCGTCCGCTTCGGCCACCAGCCCCTCTCGACGGATCAGCTGGAAGTGGTCGAGCAACAGCTGGGGCAACTCGAGCGGAGCTTGGGCCAGCCCGCGTGATTGGTTTGGGGTTGGAGTCCAGTCTTGAGGCTGCTCTGCAACAGGCTCAATCCTGGACTCGTGATTGCATCTCAAACGTCATCGCCTAGCCCGCACTTCTCCCTCTCCCCACGATCAACGGGACTTTCAGAGGAATCGTGGCTGTGGGGAGAGGGGCGGGGTGAGGGGTAACAATCGCCCCCTCACCCCAGCCCTCTCCCCCGCAAGAGAGTTCCCTCCTCGGAATTCACGACCACTGCGGGGGCGAGGGAGCAGGACTGGGAGAATCACCGACGTTTAAGAAGCACACACCCTGGACTCCAGCCCTAAGCCTGAGTCTTGATGAGGCATTGAGAATCGGTGCGAAATCACTTGCCGCAGTTTCGGAATCGGATTCACCGCAGAGGACGCGGAGAACCGCAGAGGGCAGGGTAATCTTCGAGCTTTCCCTCCGCGAACCTCCGCGTCCACTGCGGTAAATCTTCCTCATGATTGGGGCGAAAATATCTTCCCGAAATCTCTTTGAACCGAAGGGGATGAAAGTGTCACGATCTCACTCCTTCGTTTCCTTCGTCGTCTTCTGTTTAACTGCCACGCGTCTAACAGGGGAGTCATCTCATTCGGGATCGACTGTGATCGTCACGGGTGTAATTTGACTCGGCTGGAGCGATATGTTCTCAAACTTGACCCAATGCCGATAGAGACGAAACTGATATTCAAACCGTTCGATTTTCTCGGGCGGTAGTGGGAAGTAGAAGTCTCCGGTGGTTACTGCGGAATTGGCCTGTGTTGAGAAGCTCCCACCGCCCCCGACGCACGGATGTGATTGACCCTGTTGATCGATGGCGATGATCGCCATGTCGGGTTGACGCCAGCGATTCGGAATCTCATAGACCAAATTCGTTTGTATCTGAGGTATTGTCACACTCCCAATCAGTGTGGGAAATCCTTCCAAGCGTTTCACCTCAGTCACCATGATATCCTCGGGAATCGGATCGTGGGGAGCATTTGCAGCTGGAGGAATCCGGCGACCGGTCGCGTCGAGGACGCGCGTCGAGGACGCGCGTCGGGGAGCGAGGTTCGTTCGCAATTCCGATCCGAATCGTGGCAGTCGTTTGATCCGGTTGGACCTCGATGAATCCGTTACATACTCGGAATGACTCACCGGTGGGCAGCTTTTGGCGGATTTGGCTCCCACTCATTCCGGTGGCGACTGCCATGTCGTCATTTCCCCCATGGACGGTGACCAGCACTCGATAATGCTGGTTGCTTTGGGTCGTCCCAAACGCTGATTGCTCGGCAGTCGTTAACAGAGGTATCGCTTCGATGCCCCGTCCGTCCGGCTTCCACCACACCTGGGGTCCGGGTTTCAGCGGAGCCAGCGCTACCAGTTCCACGCGAACTCCGTCTGGCAGGATCGTGTCGAAGTGTACGCGCGGCGCTGGAGGCAGCGCGCGCGGCCCGGCAAGTTGCGGACTCATTTTCAGCAGGAGACTAACCGACGTGATCAGGGCCGCGATTGCCACGCAGCCGAAAAGAATGACACGCAGCCGAGGCATATCGAGCTTCTCCAGCGGTCTTCCGAAAAAATGGGTGTTCACTTTGACCATACACTTCCATCCAGCGGAAGTGCAAACACCCCGCTCGGCTTCGGGGTGTTTGCGATCGCGTGAACAGTTATCGCGGGGCGTACTCCACGACTCTCGACAAGAGCCTCCGTCATCTCACCCCGCGTCGAACGTCAGTTCCCCGTGCTGTTCGTTCACGCGGATGGTGGCCCCCGGTTGGAACTCGCCGCCGAGGAGGGCGTTCGCCAACGCATTTTGCAGGCGGTTCTGGATCACGCGGCGAAGCGGCCTCGCTCCGTAGATCGGGTCGAAGCCTTCGTTCGTGAGCAGCACTCGCACGGGGTCCGAGACCTCCAACGCAAAGCCGTGGGTCGCCATTTGGGTGATGAGCTTGGTGAGTTGCAGGTCGACGATCTTGCGGATGTCGTGCCGGTCGAGAGGCTCGAAGACGATGATCTCGTCGATGCGGTTCAGGAACTCTGGCAGGAATTTGTGTCGCAGCTGATCGAGGACGCGGTCGCGGATCTGGTCCTCTTCATCGGTGCCGGTCAGTTCAGTGATGACCTGCGAACCGACGTTGGAGGTCATGACGACGATGGCATTCGTGAAGTCGACAGTCCGGCCATGCCCATCGGTCAATCGGCCATCATCAAGGACCTGCAATAGCACGTTGAACACATCGCGATGGGCCTTCTCGACTTCATCAAGCAGGATCACGCAGTACGGCTGGCGGCGAACGGCTTCAGTCAGTCGGCCGCCTTCTTCGTAGCCGACATAGCCGGGAGGGGCCCCGATCAGGCGGGCCACGGAGTGCTGCTCCATGAACTCGCTCATGTCGATGCGGATCATCGCTTTCTCGTCATCGAACAAGAACCACGCCAGAGCCTTGCACAGCTCCGTTTTTCCCACGCCTGTCGGTCCGAGAAAGATGAACGAGCCGATGGGACGATTCTTGTCCTGCAAGCCCGACCGTGAACGACGCACTGCGTTCGACACAGCTGTCACAGCTTCCTCTTGGTTGATCATGCGGCGGTGGATTTCGTCCTCCATCCGCAACAGCTTGTCGCGTTCGGTCTGCAACATGCGGGCGACCGGGATGTTGGTCCAGCTGCTGACCACCTTGGCAATGTCTTCGGGGGTCACTTCTTCTCGCAGCATCTGCTCGCCGCCCGCTGCATTCATCTCGTTGAACTTTGCCTGCAGCTGATTCAACTTCTGCTCGGCCTCATTCAAGTTGACCTGCGCAGCGCGGGCCTTCATGTACTCTTCGTTGGAGTTCGTCGTCCGGGCTCGCGAGAAGGCGCGCTCGTATTCCTGCTTGAGCTGGTCGATCTGTTCTTGAAGTGGCTTGAGTCCACTGAGGACTTCCTTCTCCGCCTGCCAGCGGCCTTTGAGGGCGTTGACTTTCTCTTCGCGATCGGCGATCTCGCGTTTCAGCTGTTCGTGGCGGTCGCGTGACTCGCTGCTCTTCTCGGTGGCGAGGGCAGCTGCCTCGATCTGCATGCGAGTCAGCGTGCGGGTCGCTTCATCAATCTCGACGGGCATCGAGTCGATTTCCATGCGTAAGCGCGAACCCGCCTCGTCAACCAGATCGATCGCCTTGTCTGGCAAGAAGCGATCGTTGATGTAGCGGTCCGAGAGAGTCGCCGCCGAGATTAAGGCGTCGTCGGTGATGCGAACCCCGTGGTGTGATTCATACCGCTCCTTCAGACCGCGCAGGATCGAGATTGTGTCCTCGACATTCGGTTCCTGGACCATCACGGGCTGGAATCGGCGTTCGAGAGCTGCGTCCTTCTCAATGTGTTTGCGGTACTCGTCCAGAGTGGTCGCCCCGACACAATGCAGCTCTCCCCGGGCGAGCGCGGGTTTAAGCAGGTTCGAGGCGTCCATCGCCCCCTCAGCTGCGCCGGCTCCGACGACGGTGTGCAGTTCGTCGATGAAGAGGATCACGCGGCCTTGGGCCTGTTCGACCTCTTTCAAGACGGCTTTCAGGCGATCTTCAAACTCGCCCCGGTACTTGGCCCCGGCGATGAGCGCTCCCATGTCGAGGGCGATCACGGATTTGTCTTTGAGGTTCTGCGGGACATCCCCCTTCACAATTCGGTCGGCCAGACCTTCGACGATCGCGGTCTTGCCGACACCCGGTTCGCCGATCAGAACCGGATTGTTCTTTCGGCGACGTGACAGAACCTGAATCACGCGCCGAATTTCGGTGTCGCGTCCAATGACGGGATCGATCTTCCCCTGCCGCGCCATCTCGACCAGATCTTTGCCGTATTTTTTGAGGGCCTGATATTTCTCTTCCGGGTTTTGGTCGGTCACTTGCGCGCCGCCCCGCACAGCTTGGAGCGCGCTCAGCACATCGGCCTCCTCAATCCCGTTGAGGGTCAGCAGCTTCTTGGCAGGGTCTTCGACCTTCGTCAGTGCTAGAAACAAATGCTCGGTCGAAACGAACGAGTCCTGCATCTGCGTGGCGAGCTTCTGTGCCGCGTCGAAGACTTGCATCACTTCGGATGAGGCCGAGAGCTGGACGTTGGATCCAGACGACGACGGCAGGCGGCCCAGCTCGGAATCGAGCATCTTCGTCAGCTGAGCCGCGTTGACACCGATTTTCTGAAGGAGCGCCCGCGGTACGCCATCCGTTTCCGCGAGGAGCGTATGGAGCAGGTGCAACGGCAGCAATTGGCGATGTCCCTTCGACTCGGCGAACTGCTGAGCGGCTTGAACCGCCTCTTGGGATTTCAGTGTGAATTTTTCGGGGCGAAAAGCCATGGAGACCTCCAATATCCAGCTGTTCCGATGTGATTGGGTGATGGCCATGCGAACCGCTGGTGTTCCATGATTAGGCAAAGCTCATGCCACAATCCCTAACACCTTTGAGTCTCTCGAATAGCGAAGACATCGGGCATTATGCATGTTTTGGTGAGCGTCATTGTGGCACCTACTTCGCGAGTCGCTTCTAAAACGAAGAGTGCCATAACGGCACCTTCGGTAATCTGGGAAAATGCGACCTTTGAGACAACCTCGGCTTGATGTTCTGCTGAATCCCGTAAAATCTGCATGTTATGCAAAATCGTCATGAGCCCCCGCGACCGATATGACTGGTCGCGGAGGAGCAACCTGACGATCTCGCCTGAACGGACGAGTCTTACGACTCGTTCGTGGCATTTCGGAGCTTGTCGGCGAGCAGGCGAAGTAAAATGGAGTCGAGGGAGTCCTTTCCCTCCAAGGAGTCGAAGATGAAGAAGTTGCTGATCCTCAGTGTGCTGGCTGCCCTTGTGGGTGCCGATCTGTCCGCCCGTGAACCACTGCGAATTCCAGCCCGGGATTCCGAATTGGCGATGGCTTCCGAGCCCACGCTGTTGCTGCCGGTGGCCGATGGTCACGGCACACCAGTGCCATACGCCGAATACATCGTCGAGCAGCCATCGCCGGTGGTCCCGCTTTACACGAACGTCCGTGTCCGTGACCAGAAGAACATCCATCCCTGTGCGGTCACGAAGATCGTTTCGATCCCGAACCCCTGCGACAAGTGCTGCAACGTGTTCGTCGCGATCTGCGTCCCACCCTGCGAGAACGAAACCGTCCGCTGCTTCCGCCAAGGCGATCGCCTGCGGTTCTGCTACGGCAAGTACTCCGTGGATGTCGTCTCCCGGCGGCACGATGTTGTTGTGAACTACAACGACTGATTGGCTGGTTGACCTGACGGAATGACAAAACCACGCCGGAACCCGGCGTGGTTTTTTTGTGGCTATCGGGCTCGTCGAGTCGGAGTCAGCGAGTCGCTTAGCGTGATCGCCTACGACTTGGCCTGCAGCATGACTTGCTCGACTTCCGCCAACTGCTCCTGCGTGTTCACGCCGATCGCTTCGGTAATCTCCATGCGGCAGGCGGCGAGGACGGGTTGCCCCTGCTTCCGCAGAATCTCTGCACAATCGGTCAAGTAGAACTCGCCTTGGCTGTTGTTGGTACGGACATCCGAGAGGGCGGCGAACAGCGGCTGACAGTCAAAGGCGAAGCACCCGGTATTGATTTCGGTAATCGCCTGCTCTTCAGGCGTCGCGTCTCGCTGTTCGACGATGCGGAGAAAATTCCCAGCTGGATCGCGGACGATGCGTCCCAGTCCCTGGTTGTTCTCGGTGCGAGCGGTGCCAACGACGCAGGCGGCGTGGTGCTCTCGCAAATCGTCCAGCAAGCCCTTCAGCGAGTTACCCTTCAACAGGGGCGTATCGCCGGTCAGTACCAGCACCGGCCCGACGTGCGAGCCGACGGCCTCGCGGCACATCATCACTGCATGCCCGGTTCCCTTTTGTTCCGCTTGCAGAGCAAACTCGACATCTGGATGGTGTTTTAAGGCGGCTTCCACCACTTCGGCTTTGTGGCCGACAACCACGATGATCCGTTTTGCCCCTGCCGCGCGTGCGGCGTCAAGGACGTATTCCACGATCGGTCGACCACACGCGGGGTGCAGGACCTTCGGAATCTCGGACATCATCCGCTTGCTCTTGCCAGCGGCCAGAATGATTGCAACAGCGTCGCTCATGTGGGCTTCTTCTTGAAGTGGTAAATTGGTGTTTTGATGTGGGTGCTGGAACGGCAGGAGCCTTGCACTTCCGAAAGCGGTTCTTCTGTCAGTCGTCGCTCATCATGGGGGCGTGGCCGACGGGCCGGACTCGCATATTGATGACCTCGACGATCAGCGAAAACGCCATCGCAAAGTAGATGTAGCCCTTGTTGATCCCCGTCCCAAATCCTTCTGCAACCAGCAACACCCCAATCAGAATCAGGAAGCTGAGAGCCAGAATCTTGATCGTCGGGTGCTGCTCCACAAAGGCACTGACCCTACCCGCGAACACCAGCATCACCAGCATTGCCGCGATCACAGCTGCAATCATCACCGCGATCTGCTTGGCCATGCCCACAGCGGTAATGACAGAGTCGAGCGAGAAGATGATGTCGAACAACGCGATTTTAAAGAGGACCGCGTTGAAGCTGACTTGGCCTTTGGAGGTTTCTTCGACGGCATGCAGTCCCTCCACCTTATCGTGAATCTCTTTGACGCTATGCCAGATCAGAAAGGCCCCCCCCACCAGCAAGATGATGTCCTTCCATGAGATGCCGTTCATGTCTCCATGCCCGGTGGCATGAGATGCTGTGGTGGCATGCGTGGCGTCCGCAGCAAGCAGATGTCCGGGTGCGGCAAGAGGCGCACCATCTCCGGCATCCGTCGTCACCCAACTCTCGGGAACTCCGAAGTCAGTCAGGTGAAAGACAGGATCAGTCAGCTTCATCACCCAGCTGATCGACAGCAGTAATAGGATGCGGGTCACGAGTGCCCCGATCAAGCCGAGCGACCGCGCTCGCGCCTGCTGCTCGACCGGCAGCTTGCCGACGAGAATGGCGATAAACACGATATTGTCGATCCCCAGCACGATCTCCATCGCCGTCAGGGTGACAAATGGCACGAACCAGTCCATGAAAACTCCGAGGGCAAAAACTGCAAGGTGGGGCGAGGATTGGACGAATTCTAGGCGGATCGCCACTCCGCTCAAAGCCGAAATGAGAGGCTGATGTTTCCACGGGCCAGTCTCCAGTTCATCAGCGTGCCCTCCATCGCGAAGAATCGGTATGTTACTGCTTTGCCAACGCTCAACGGCTCGCTCGCCTGACGCCTCCCATTGGAGTCCCTCATCTTGATCGCCCCCATGTCGCAAGCAGATTCAATTCCACCGCTCGCCGGAGTCTGTTCCTTCGAGGAGGCCAGCCGGACTTCGCTCTCGATCGAAGGGGCTGTCGACTGGCTCAAACGGCTGCACTACGTCTTTCGGCGGCTGCATCAAGTCTTCACCTCGCACATCACAGCTGAGCCGATCTATGAATTGAAGACAGCGTTTAGCCTGCATGCTCACCTCTGCGCGGAGCACGCACAGGCGATTCGTGGACGAGTCTCCGAAATGCGCGAGCCACCACTCGGCTTAGAGGTCGTGCCGCATCCGGCGATTCAACTGGCATGCGATGAGGTCTTGTGTGCCCCCACGACAGCGGAACGTTGCCACGGCCTGTACGCGGTATTACTGCCACTGTTGAATGATTCCGTGACGCAGTATCTGTCGGAGACGAACAGACTCGCCGACGCGCCGAGTGTCCGGCTATTACGATTTGCTCAGCTGGAGATCGGCGACATGTTGGCCTTCGGCGCGCAGGCTTTGGCGGCACTTGGTGCCTCAAGCGGTGATGCCAGCTCCAACGATGCCCTCTTAAGATCTGCCATCGCGAACGCGGGAGGCATGAGCGGTCGCCAACCGGTGACGAATCACGAACTTACTCCTCGGAACTCCGTCGAGCCATTTGTGTACGACCGCATCCCGAAGCGCGATGCCCGTTTTCAAGACTCATTCAACGCGGGCGTCAATCCGGAAGTATTCCTCTACGACCGCAATTTTTCTCCGCGCGATAAGACGCTGATGATGTTTTACAAACGCATCCGCGAGATCGATGTCCCGGAAATGATGGCCAGCATTCTCGTCGAAATGCCCCACAAACCATGGGGCTTTAAACGCGATATGACACGCCAGCTGTGGGACGAGGCCCGGCACGCCATGCTGGGTGAGGTGGGTTTTCGACAGGCCGGAATCGACTGGACACAAATCCCGATCAGCTTCATCTGGTCGTACAATTTGAATACCCAATTGACTGCGCAGGAACGGCATGCAGTGTTGTTTTATATCGAGCAAGGGCTCATGCCCAAGAGCGGAAAACGTTACGAGTGGGAAGTCGCCCAGGCATCGGGCAACCCACTGGCTGCACTGTTCCAAGACTTCGATTGGGCCGACGAGGTGCTCCACGCCCAGATTGGCCGAGAGTGGTATGTGAAAGATTTTGGAGACCTGAACGGGGCTCTGGCTTATGGCGACAAGTGCTGGTCGAAGGTCCTTTCGCACTGGCAGGAATACCGCGACAAGGGGCTGACCGAGCATCGCAACTGGTGGCCCGCGATCTACCAGCAAGCCTGCCACAACTGGGGCGTCGAGCCCGATCCCCGGGCCTTGGAGTTCCGTGAAACCTACGAGACGATCCGAGCTGATCTGAAGGAAATCACCGGGCCGGCGTGAGTTCGACGCCTCCCGTTTTGAACCTAACCCACACAACGTTAGGAGTTGAGGATCGCGTTCTTGCGAGCAGTCGTTCCTTGGAGGGCTAAAAGTGTTTGCGTTCGATCATTCAGAATTCGTGAGGGAGTTCCTGCATATCGTCCCAACTCCCTCCGCGCCCACGCTCCCCAATTCACAATCGATCACAGCCGTTCCCAGCAGGGGTATCACTCGGAACTCCGCCCTTAGAGGACAATCTGTCTGAACGGGCTTCGAACCATAACTCACTTCGACAGGAATCAAGATGTCTGACCACAATGTGAAACCCGGCCGTTATCGGCACTTCAAGGGCCAGAGCTACATCGTTCTGGGTGTCGCTCTGCACAGCGAAAC
Source organism: Planctomycetota bacterium (assembly GCA_043777375.1). GTDB lineage: Bacteria > Planctomycetota > Planctomycetia > Planctomycetales > Planctomycetaceae > TH-plancto1. The sequence continues at coordinate 14,397 of JAYWHX010000133.1, forward strand.
TCAAGAGGTCATGATCGTCTATCAGCAGGACTACGGAGACCGCAGATTGTGGGTCAGACCCAAGGCCATGTTTCTGGAAACCGTGCAGGTCGACGGAAATGCTGTCCCTCGCTTCCAGTTCGTGGCGGAGGTTTAAGGAGGTGGTCCCAGACAACCTCCCGTTTTTCTCTATCAGAGTTGAACAGAAGCAAACGAAGGCCAAGAAGGGACAGGTCGAAGTTTCTTCGTTTCCTTCGTTGTCTTCTGTTCAAATTCAAATCCGGAAGCTGTTTCGAGCCACAGACTAAGGATCAACGGTTGACACTGAGGCTGCTGACCCGCTGACATTCGCGCCTGTAGTATCAATTCAGCTGTATGAGCTTGAGATGCGAAAACCAAGTCCAGAGTCGTGTCTCGTGTGCGACTCCGAAAAAAACATAAAGCCTTGTCGCAACTTAAAGTGCGACAAGGCTTTATGGAGTGCCCACGACAGGACTTGAACCTGTACGATATTGCTATCACTAGGCCCTCAAGCTACATCGCGGGCATTGATCTCGGGTTGAGGCAATGTCGATCTTGGATCGTAACATCTGGTGGTTGAACAGATTGCACATGCAATCCAACACTGCCTCCATACTACCAACATTGGCCTCTAATTGGCAACTTTGCCCCAAGTTTGCCCCGAGTTTCTCTATATGGTCGTTCAATTGGCTGGGAAGAACGTGGGAGCATACTCGTCACCAGACCTTCGGCTTCGGAGGCCACTCATCAAGGACGAGTAATTCCAATCATAACAGCCTGAAAATCAGCACTTTCCCCTGTCATTGGCAACGCTCTCGGCGTTTCCACACTTTCTATATCCTCTGGACTCTTCCACCGTTTAGCAAGGTATCTGTGACAAAAGTGCAACCGCAGAAAGAGGCCGCATGCCCATCATTTGTAACAAGCAATTCGTAGCTTAGACGACCTCGCACCAGTTGCTGGCCAATTGACCAGCAACCGGTGATGCACCAATGCATTCAGAAGACGACGCTGCTACTTTGCCATCTTCGAGATTTCGAGGCATTCCTTGGCGCAGTTGCGGCAAGACTTGGCGCATGCGGCCATGTGCTTGTCATCTGGCATTGCTTCGCAGGCAGCGGCGCAATCCTCACAGCACTTCGCACAGCACAACGCGGCATGGGCCGAGAGATCGCTTTGCCGAGCGCACAGCGACGCGCACATCTTGCAACAGTCTGCGCAGTCCACGCACAGATGCATGCACTTGGCATGCTCCTTCTTTCCATCCGCGACGAGTGACGCGCAGTGATGGAAGCAGGCATCGCACTGCACCTGGCAATCTGCGCAAGTCGAGGCGCACTTCTTGAGGTGATCGGCGTGCGGACTGTCCGCCGAAAACACAGAGCCGCTCACAGCGAGCAGGGCGAAGGCGATGGTGCTCAATGACATCATTCGGTAGTTCATGGTCTTGGTCTTTCGTTTCACAACATGCGGGCCGTTCACAGAAGCAACAAGCCTCCATGCATCGCTGGTCTTTCGAACCAGCGATTTCGAATGGTCCCAGTTCGCTCACCCTCAAATCGATTTCAATCCGACAGATGCGCGAACGCTCTCATCACTCTCAATTCGCGAGGTTGTCTTTCAGCCGATGACGACAGTTCTTTTTGGTCGGGTAGGCGTTCCAAACGAAGGGCCATGCCACAGTCTCCGAAAGAGTACACTGGTCATAAGCAGCTGGACTCGACGAGTCTCGCGTTCAATTCAATCCAGCCGACCTGACTTTGGAGTGAATCCAATGTCCGGCGGATGAAGACAGTCGGTCATAGGAAGCGAGACGTCCTCCCCGGATCAAGGCTCTGTGTGAAGGCTGATTGCCTTGCGAGCCAACGAAAAAAGCCGACGAAGTGAACTCCTTCTTGCAAAGGCAATCCACTGCGTCGGCTTACAACTGAACTTGCCTTCTGGAACTCTCCAGAGTGCAATTTCTTGTGTCTTCCGAATTGCGGTGTCAGCTCGCCTTTTTCAAGACGTGTGACGACCCACATCGTTACGCTGACTTGCGGTCGAAACCTACTTCTTCTCGGGAGTCGCTGGCTTCGCAGCCTTGGTGGGCGGCTCCAGCTTTTCGATCTTGAGCGACTTCATCAGCTTGTCCATTTCGGCGTCCGCTGCATCCAGATCGGAGTGCATATCGGCACAGCAGGCGCAGATTTCCGTACTGTCGCCCTTGCCATCCTTGAACTGCTTGTCCATCTGCTCACAGTGCCCGAGAACCTTCTTGTGAATCACTTCGATCTTTTCGATCGCAGCCAGGGCTTCCTTATTCTCTGGATTGCTCTTCTTCAGCTCACCAATGGCCTTCTGGCATGTGCCCAAGTTCTGTCGAACGGCAGTCACATGTTCCTGGGCTTGGGGCACTGAAACGGATGGTTGAGTCTGCCCGTAGTAGTAGAGGCTTCTGGAATTATCGCGAGCATGGTTGTTGGCACTTCGACCGACCCAGAAGTTGTACGCCTCTCCGCGAGCTTTGGACCCGGCATCCCGAGGCGCATCCGCCAATGCGAGACTGGCCAAGCCCAGGCCCACGATGAGAGCCAACGTCAGTTTGGAAAGCGTCTTCATGAAAATCTCCGATGGGCGGGCGAGGTTCGTCCGCAGTGTTCAGGGCATTATCGTCGCCGCAGGGAACGGAGACGAAAACGGGAAAGTACGAACTGGGCCGAGCACAACCCGATTCGTCGACAGTTGGTTTTGGAGCAGATGACCGCAGATCGCGGATATTCCGTTGGCTTCGCAATCGTTAGCCGGAGTGTTTCTGCGATGATTGGATGCGAGTCCTTCCCAATTCCTTCTTGAGATTTCCTGGTTTTTGCGTTGATATGGGATATTGCTCCGTTTCGCACACTGAATGACCTATTTGTCACACTGTCGCACACAATCTTGGCTATGATGGCTCTGACTCCAGCGTGGAGAGGGAAAGTCAATATGGCACCCCATTTGCTTCTTACTGCACGTCAGCCCGTCTTCTGGTATTGGAAGACTCTCATGACATCGAGATGCTGATTGTGATTACTGCCTCTCCCTCCGGGCTCGATATCGAGCGGCCAGCACTGGTACTCCAGGATGACGTTCTAGTTCGCTTGTTGGCGGAAGTGCGGTACGGCAGTCGCGAGGCTCAGCAACGCCTGTATGAGTATTTCCACCGCCGTGTGTATCGGCTGCTGGTGCGGATGGTGGGGCGGGACGACGCGGAAGACCTACTGCAACAAGTGTTTCTTCAAGTCTTTCGAACGCTGAACCAATTCCGGGGTCAATCACGGTTTGAGACGTGGCTCTACCGCGTGTCAGTCAATGAATCGTTGCAGCATCTGAGGAAGCAACGGAGTCGACGTTCGGTCTCTCTCGAAAGTGACATCATGGACCGTAAGCTAGACCCAGTACTCGACTTTGACCAAAAGGAACTGATGGAGTACGCTCTGACGCGACTCGAACCCGAGTTGCGGTCTCTGTTCCTGCTTCGAGAAGTGGAGAAACAGTCTTATGCCGAGATCGCAGTCGTGTTAAAGATTCCAGAAGGGACCGTGGCCTCGCGACTGGGCCGTGCTCGACAACTCTTGAAACAGTACTTGGTTGAATTAGGCTGGGAGCCGTAGTCATGCGATGTGGCGAAGTCATGGATCTGCTCTCCGCCTACTACGATGGAGAGCTCTCGACGGACAAGGCGGATTCTGTCTCGGTCCATGTGAGTGGCTGCGCTGTTTGTGCGGCAGAGTTGGAGACGCTCCACAAGCTCTCTGATTTGACGGCCAGACTTGATCAGCCTGCGCCCCCGAGTCAGGCTTGGCCTCGCATTTCTGCTCAGCTCGACACGAGTCAACTGCCAACCCATCCGATCGTGTCATCACCTCGTCCCAAGTCTCGCAAAGTGCTGTTCGCCATCGTACTGTCATTGCTGGCCGGTGTGTCATGGTTTGTATCTACCCAATGGCACGTTCACGACCATCATTATCTCTCTGAGAACTTCGGAGTCTTTCTTGACTCATTTGAGAAAGCCCCCCACGAGGCCCAGCGTCATCTGCTGACGAGCTTCACCGGGGGGCCAGTCGAGATTCCAGATGCCATCCGTGAACTGAAGTATCGCCCAGTCGTCGCGGATGGTCTTCCGGTCGAATATGAACCGCATGCAGCCTACTTACTCAATATGCCCTGTTGCCGATGCTTAGAGGCGTGCTATCACCGGAAGGACGGCGGGATGGTGTGTGTATTCGAACACGATATCGATCAAGCCGCATGGTTCGGTGAGCGGCCCCAATCCTCTGTCGTGTGTGGTGGCCAGACCACTCGCATCGTACAGCTAGACGGTGGCCTCGCAGCCACGTGGCAACGAGGTCGGCGTCACATAACGGTAGTTGGAGCCAAGGACGTGGATGAAGTGACTCGTCTTGTCGAGCATTTCGAACAGCACCTTGCCTTGTGACCCGCTTCGGAGGGGGTCAGTGCGGCTCAGCAGTTCAGACGTTCGAGCACAATGACTCATGCAAAGTGAGCGGACAACGGAACGTCTCAACGTCAAGAAGCCTCAGTTGCCTGACTCGTCGAAATTGGCCCGTGTCAACCCGCGAAGAGCATCGCTGCCGCCATTGCAATCATAAGCGTGTCTTCGACGAGCGTGACGGTGGACATGGGCAAGTTGAACACGGTTCCCAAGCAAGCGCAGCGGATCGTTCGTTTGGCCAGCAGACTCTGAATCACGCCGATGCTGCTGATGGACATGACAACCAACGTGGCGGCATTGGTGGCCAGCGGGAAGACTCCCGTGACATAGGCCACACCGAACAACAACTCGATGAACGGGTAAATGTAAGCGTAGGCTGGCAAGCGTTTGGCGATGACATCGTACATGCGGTACGACTCCGCGAATCCTCGCAGGTCTAGCAGTTTGAAGAACGCGAATGTGAGAAAGAACGAGCCCATGAAGTTCTGCATGGCTCGCGCCCACACGAACGCGCCCGCTCGAAATTCCAGTAGCAGCACAAGGCCAACGAGAAACGTCGCCAGCAACAGCAACGGGTAGTACGTCGTTCGATCTGACGCATCGGCAGTTGCCGCGTCAGCAGCCGATCGGACAGGCGGCGCGGTGATTTCACCAAGCACTTGGAATCCGGCCCTCGTGACCACTGCTTGGATGGTTTCCATCGAGATGGAACCGCCATGCACGGTGAGCGTCTTGTCGGGATTGGCTATGTCCACGTCCCAGTGTTCAATGGATGGCTCGGCATCGAGGTACGGCTTCACAGCCGCGATGCAGGCATTGCAGTTGAGATTGGTCTTGAGTTGAAGTGTGTTTGTCATGGCTCTGGCTCCCTTTCCGGTTCGCTTGGCCCGACCAACCAACGGTCGGAATTGCTGACCAGCGTCCCTGTTCATGCCCTGGCAGACGGCTCACCCCGCGCCGCGTTACAACCTTTGTGTGAAGATCGTCGAAATCCCGCGAAAGGGGGGAAATGCAGGGCAAACAGGGCCGAAGCAATCCGCTTGTCCGCGACCGATCACTCCGCTTCATTACAGGCACGCTCCTGCTTGCCGCAGGTGCAATCCATGCAACCATGCGTGGCACAGGTGCGGCACGTTCGTTCGACTTCCTGTCGCAGAGCCGCTCTCGCCCGGTGCAAGCGCACTCGGACATTGCCGGGAGTAATGCCCATCGACTCCGCCACCGTACCGACATCGGCTCCCTGTAAATCGACCTGAGTGATCAAGTCTGCATGTTCCGGTTTGAGGACCGCCACAAGTTCTTGGACACATTCGCAAACCACTCGTTCCGTCGTCGGATCGGCTCGCTCGTCGGGGTCTGATAGCTGTCGAGCAAACGTCTCCAGCAGCCGATGTCCAGCCGAACGACGGCGATAATGATCGACGACCGCGTTTCGCAGCAGGCGATAGAACCAAGCGACCGCATTCTCGCTGTCGCGAATCTCGTCCCCCTTTTGCACGGAGCGGACGAAGGCATCTTGCAGAATCTCCTCGGCATCGTCACGGCTCCCGACACGCGCCTCGAGAAAGCTGAGAAACCGACGATGATTGGCCAACAAGATTGAGGTGACTACTTGGGACTTCGATTTGTGAGATTCATGTGGCATCAGATTTCTCCCATCGACAATCCTCGACTTGAACCGGCCCCGGATACCACTTTTTTAGGGCATTGGAAGCGTTGATGTCGTGGGCGCGGTGGGAGAGTCTGCGGAAACTCTGACTGACTGCTGGTCGAACGCTGCTGTCGAAGGCGAGCTTTCGTAGACTTTGCGACCGAATTTGAAGAACAGTGCCGGAGTCACCACCTGATCGAGAATCGTCGAGGTCAGCATGCCGCCGAAGACGACCAGCGCGAGCGGATAGAGAATCTCCTTGCCGGTCTGACCCGCTCCGAACAGCAGCGGCAAGAGTCCGATGAAGCTGGTCATGGCGGTCATCATCACGGGAGCGAGACGTTCCAGACTGCCGCGTACGATCATCTGTTCGGAAAAGGCTTCGCCCTCATGCTGCATCAGGTGGATGTAGTGCGAGATCATCATGATGCCGTTGCGGCTGACCACCCCGATTAAGGTGATGAAACCGACCCAATGTGCGACAGAAAGGCTGGTGGCACCGACCCAGATCCGTGGCCAGTTCCACCAAGGAACCGCCTGTAATGCGGACCACTCGGGACGGTTCACAATCAGCAGCGTCAACACCGAACCGAATGCAGCGAGTGGGATATTGACGAGCACTTGCAACGCAGCTCTCCATGAGTTGAGTGCTTTGCACAGCAACATGAACACTCCGAGAATACTGATCGTCCCCAGGATCGCGAGGCGGCGATTGGCCTCTTGCTGGGCCTCGAATTGGCCGCTGTACTCCAGATAATAGCTACCCGGCAGGTCTCTCAGTTTGTTCTCCACGGGGGTGAGTACCTGCTTGATGTCCGCGACGACACTCGCGAGGTCTCGTCCTTGTGTGTTGCAGAAGACGACGATTCGGCGCTGAACGTGTTCCCGGTTGAGAGTGTTCGGTCCAGTCGTGTCCAGCACTTCGACCACTTGCCCCAGCGCTACGCGGCGGCCCGAGGGCGTCTCCAGAATCGTTTCGTTGATGACACTGGGGTCGCTCCTTGATTCGTCATCGAATTTCACCACCAGACCGAAGTACCGATCTTCGTCCAGCACTTGCGAGACAACTCGCCCCTTGTAGGCCGTCTCCAGGAGTTCAGCGATATCTCCCGGAGCGAGTCCATAGCGAGCGGCCTCATCGCGTTTGACCTTTAGCCGGACCTGCGAAATCTCGACCTGCGGTTCGATCTGCAAATCGACGATACCGGGGATCGGCTGCATGCGCTCCTGGATGTCGTAGGCGGCAGTCCGAAGTTCCCGCAAATCCTGCCCAAAGACCTTCACGGCAATTTGAGCACGGATTCCTGACATCATGTGATCCAGACGGTGCGAGATCGGCTGACCGATATTGACGGCAGCACCAGGGATATTCGAAATCCGGTCGCGCACATCGGCAACGACGACTTCACGGGGGCGACCCACGGAATCGAAGCCCCACAAGTGGGCAATCGGGATTAGTCGGAGTGCGGTGTATCCCCAACCCGGCTTGGGGGGACTGTGCTCGGCGAGTCGAACATCGATCTCCGACGAGTTCACGCCCTCAGCATGCTCGTCCAGTTCTGCCCGGCCCGTGCGGCGCGAGACGGAGAGGACTTCTGGCACATCGAGGATCAGCTGTTCCGCACGCGCAGCGACGCGCTGACTCTCGTCCAGACTGGTCCCCGGCTCCATTCGTAAACTGATGGTCAGCGTGCCTTCGTTGAATGGTGGCAGAAACTCGCCTCCCATCCAGAAGATGCTCACGCAAGACAGGGTCACGAGCACGGCCACACTACTCAAAATCAGTGTTGCATGACGCAAGGTGAATCGCAGCACGACAGTATCCAGTCGTTTGAGCCAGCGCAACAGCAATGGATCTGCGGCTTCCTCCAACAGTTTTGCCTGCGGGAGTAAGACGGACCCGAAGACCGGAGTAAACGTCAGCGACACGACCAGTGAACACAAGAGCGAGATGATGTATGCCAAGCCCAGGGGGGCGAACATCCGGCCTTCCAACCCGGCCATCGAAAAGAGCGGAAACATGACGAGAATGACAATCAGCGTCGCGTAGACGATGGAATTACGGACTTCGCAAGAGGCGTCGTAGATCACATCCAGGGGCGGTCGCTGCTGCTCGTACGGCAACTGCCGGTTCTCTTTCAGGCGGCGGTAGATGTTCTCGATGTCGACGATCGAATCATCCACCAGATCACCGATCGCAACGGCGATCCCTCCCAGCGTCATCGTGTTGATCGTGATGCCACACCAGTGAAACACCAGCACGGTCAGCAAGATCGAGAGCGGCATCGATGTGAGTGAACTGAGGCTCGTGCGAAAATTGCCCATGAGCAGAAAGAGCACGATAATGACCCAGATCGCTCCGTCACGAACAGCTTCCGTGACATTCTCGACAGCGGCTTCGATGAAGTCGGCTTGCTTGAAAATGCGGCGTTCGATGACGACATCCTCTGGCAGTTCCTGTTGCAGCGATTCCAGAACTGCGTTGATCTGGCGATCCAGCGCCAGTGTGTCGGCACTCGGCTGTTTCTGAATTGTCATCATCACGGCGGGGCCACCGCTGACTGCGTTCTGCACGTTCGCTTCGTCGTGATTGACATCATCGTGTGAGTGTTCAGCTGCGTCATGACCGATCACCGGAGTGGCCTGTTCGGTGTGTTCATGCGGAAGTGATTCGCGAACGCCAGCGTTCACGTCGGGTTCAAGCTTTACCCAGACGCTGCCTTCTCCGCGTTTGACCGGGCCACCGAAGCGAACATCGGCCACATCCTTGATCCGGACCGGGATCGGCTCCCGCCATAGAACCGGAGTGTTCTCGATGTCTTCCAGCGTCAGGCTTTGCCCGCTAATCCGGAGCAGCGATTCCTTCGGAGACCGCACCATGATGCCGCCACCCGCGATGACGTTCGACTTCTGGGCGGCCTCAGTCAGTTGCAGCAATGAGACATTCTGAGCTGCCAGTCGAGCGGGCGACGTGATGATCTGATACTGCTTGAGGACGCCACCCATCACGGTGACTTGCGAGACTCCTTCGACCGCCAAGAGCCGGTTACGCAGGGTGAATTCCCCCAGCGTGCGTAACTCCATCGCCTTGGCTTCCTGCTCTTCAGGAGTTTTCAACTCGGCAGTGGAGCGCAAGCCGAGCAACATGATCTCGCCCATGATCGATGAAATCGGAGCCATCACGGGGTTGCTGTCCGCTGGCAGTCGCTCACGAGCCAGTTGCATTTTTTCGGCCACTATCTGCCGATCCCGAAAGATATCGGTCCCCCAATCGAATTCGACCCAGACAATTGACAGGCCGATTCCCGATGCCGATCGGACTCGCTTCACTCCTGTCGCACCGTTCAGCAAGAACTCAATGGGGCGCGTGACCAGGACTTCGACCTCTTCCGGTGCAAGTCCCGCTGACTCGGTCATGATCGTGACGGTCGGACGATTCAAATCGGGGAACACATCGACCGGCATCTGACGGAGCTGGATCACTCCGTAGACCATCACGGCAATCGAGCCGATGAGGACGAGGGCGCGATTCTTTAACGAGAACGCAATGATCCAGTTCAGCATTCCAGAATCCTCTTATCTCACCAGGGAATAGGCCGTTTGAATTTGCGGGACTCCGCCGGTCGCTACCATCTCGCCGTGTGTCACACCGGCCTTGATTTCGACATACCGATCGTCTTCTCGTCCGAGTTCGACGCGCCGCCGGTCAAAGGTGCGATCAGTTTTCTGCACGAACACAAAGCTGCGTAATCCATCCCGTACGACAGCGCTCAATGGAACCGACAGTGTGGGAGGAGGACGATTGGTCGTCAGCGCAGCCCGGACGAGCATGTTGTGTTGTAGAGCAACAGCGGGTGGCTCCTGGAATTCGATCCACGCTGCCTGAGTGCGGCTGTCCACGCCCACGACCGGACCCAGGCGGGCCACCCTGCCTTCAGCCTCCAGATCGGGGTAGGCAATCCACCGGATACGTGCCGTCTGACCGACCTGGACCTGGCTGGATTCTCGCTCACCCACGAACGCCTGAACCCAGACCTGCGAGATGTCATGAATCTCGAACAGAGTTTCGTCGGGCCGAATGACTTGTCCTAAGACACGGTCAAAGTTGACCACGACTCCATCCATTGGGGCTCGCACCGGCAGGGATTCAACGACACGCTTGGAGCGAAGTACCTCATCAATCTGGGATGGCGAAAGCCCCAGCGAGAGCAGCTTCTGGCGGACATTGGCGAACTGTGTCTCCAATACTTTCACACGGCTTTCCATTTCCAAGACTCTACGGCCCGAGACTGCATCTTCCGCATCGCGAAGTCGTGTGAACGTGCCCCGCCACATCGCCCCATCGAGATGAGCTTGGAGGAGTTCTAGCTGCACATCTTGCAGTTCCAGGCTGGAGATTTCGGCAAGGATGTCTCCCGCTTTCACCTTTTGTCCCCGATCCACCAGAATCTGACGCAGTGTGCCCGCCAACTGGGACGATGCCGATGTCCGGCGTTGCGGAGGGACATCAATCGCCCCATCCAGTCGCAGAATCCGCTCGATACTGTGTTCAGTCACCGTTTCGACCTTCAGGCCGATGCTCTTCGCAGTTTCCGGGCTGAGCCGTAGAACTCCCAAGAAGAACAAGCTCGACAATTCGTGGCCGCCGCGTGTGACCACGCGGTCGCCCGGAAAGATGTCTCCAGAAGTCACTTCCGCCAGATCTCGCGTCTGACGCCCGATGACTACCGACTTCTTCCGGTATTCAGAACTGGTTTTCGTCGATGTCTCCTCCACGAAGACGTACCGCTCCGCACCATCGCTGAAGACGGACGCCGACGGAACACTCATCCCCTGTTCGCGACCCGGCATGATGAACTCCGCTTGACCGTTCATCCCCGGCAGCAAGCGGGGACCTGTCGAGGCATTGGCAATTTCTGCCAAGGCTGTGCCTTGATGGGTTTGCGGGTCGAGTAGCAAACCTAGCTTGTCGACCTTCGTGTCAAAACTCTGGCCAGGCAATCCGTTGAAGGAGACGCGGACAGCTTGTCCTTCCTGGATGCGATGCAGATCCCGCTCCAGGATGCCGATTTGGACCCACACGCGTGAGGTGTCCACAATCTCAAACAAGTGCTCAGTCGGTTCCACGAATTTACCGACGGCCACATCGGCATGGACGACCACGCCCCGGATTGGACTGGTGAGCGTCAGCCTCAATGGAGTGGCGTCACCCACCGCAGATGCATCAAGGTCCGCTTCTCGCACCTGTAACCCCGCCGCTTTCGCTCGCAACACATCGAGTACGTTTTGGCTCTGCTGATGCGTGTTCTCGGCTTCGACGAGCTGTCGTCCGGGGACAGCTCCCGATTTCACGATCGGAGCCAATGACGCCAGGATCTTCCCCGACAACTCAAATTCGTTTTGTGATTTCTGATACTCCTGTCGCAGTGTATGAAGATCGAGACAGTCAAGGTCCGCCAGGATCTGTCCAGCCTCGACTACATCGCCGGGCCTGACATGCAATTGGACAATCCGTCCTGGGAGCCGCGACGTGACATACGCACGTCGAGTCCACGGTGCCACGACGGTCGCGTAAGCCTTGACAGTTGCAGCCACGTCGCGCGTCTCGACCTCGACGGTTGTCACATCGAGGACTTCGCGGGCCGCTCGACTGAGTGTGAGATGTCCTGCCTGAGCATCGATCTGCACGCCTTTTGTCGGCAGTGGTTGATGGCCTTCGTGTCCATCGACTGACACAGTCACGAGAATCGACAGCAGCGCGATCCAGCGAACCCAACCGTTGCGAGGTATTTCAGACATGGCTTAATCCCCTCCTCAATGATTCGCTGGGTGAGCGATTGCGTGCTGCAATACGAACGGCACCGTGAACACAGCATCGTGACGTTGGAACTGGCCCCACGCCTTGTAGAGACCGGGCTTAGGGAAGTGAGCCGCGAACTCGACTGCTCCCTCAGGGGCCGTCTGGGATTCACTCAATGGGTGAGCGTGGACGTACTCGGCACCGTCTTCGCTGATGATGACCAGATGCCCCATCGCACCGAGATACGGCTGCAAGTCACTGACCACCTGACCGCTCGCATCGACGAGGTGAAATCGGACCGTCGTCTCCTGATCTCCAGGTTGGAAGGCGACATGGGCCTTGATCTCGCCCACTGCGACATCATCGGACGCATTCGGGACGAGCGCCGCCGCTGATTCGTCATTACCAGCAACGATGAGTTCGCCTCGCGCCAGCCCTGGAGTTTGTCCCTCTGGCTGATGATCAGCAAACAATCGGTACTGGCCTGACTTCGGAAACGCGAACTCGATCGTGATGTTTCCCGAAGAATCCACATGTGGATGTAAATGCGAAAACTCGTCCAGTCCGTCGCGCACCACAATCAAATGCACAAGCTTCTCATGCAGCAGTGCGAACTTCGTAATCGGCTGCCCATCGTCATCCAGAATCTGGAGCAGCAGCTTTGTCACTTCTCCGGCTTGTGGCTGCGAGGGTTCGGTCTTCACCACGAGCTTACGGGCTGTCGCCGCTGGCATCTGCATTTGCTCGTGGCCAACATGTTCGCTGTGCGCACTGTGACCTTCATCCGGCGACGCATGCTCAGCGTGGCTGCCAGGATTCGCTTCAGGGGCCGAAACGGGCGGGACTTCTCCTTTCCCGGAACATCCGACAGAGACCACGATCAAACTCAACGCAATCCAAACTCGCATCATGATCTCCTGGGGTTGTTGTCATCGCAGTCAATGCCCGCACAACTACTTGTCTTTGGACTTGCCTGCTGAAGTTGCAATCACTAGGGTCATCACGGTCGACGTACTGCCTTGCTTCGCTTCCCAGCAGACGATGGCGAAATTGCTCGCTGGATTCGAAGCCACTACTGGATCTCGGGCGGTCGTGGCGAGCTGTTGAACCTTCCCAGGGAGGCCGATCTGCATGGACAACGCCCCTTCACGGCCACTGGTCCAGACCATGACCGGTCCCGCTGCTGACCAAGCGGCCCAAGGTTGCTGCCCCGATCCCAATCGCCGCTCTTTCTTTCCATCACCCAGCGTGGCAAACACTTCGTTGTCACGTCGCCAGACGGTAACGAGCCCTTTCTGGCCATCGGAAGCCAACATGCCCCCATCCATCGGACAAGCGTTCAGAGTCCAACTCCCTTGGCCAAGTTGGTGTCCCTTCGTGAAAGCCACCCCGTCTTCGGTGTTGGTCAGAAACATGTCGCGTTTCCCCTTCCATGAGTTACGAAACATGATGGTTGCGCCACCCATTGGCCTACCAATGATCGACGGATGACAGCACTCGCAAACGCTTCCTTCAGGAGAGCGATAAGCCCGCACGTTCCCGTTCCAAGTCTGGCCGTCGTCGCTGCTGACTGCGGTGTAGATCTCACTCTTTCCACTCCGCAGATCGAGCCAGACGCACCAGACCTCACCGTCCGGCCCAGCGGCCATGCCATGCAAGCCTTCTCTCGCAAAATCGGGAGCATCGTTGACCCGAATTGCATCAGACCAACTGGTCCCGTCATCTGTCGACCGCCATAGCAGCAGATCTCCGTCCCGTCCCTTGCCTTGCTTCCCTCCAATGGCTGTCACCACCACAGCAGTACCAGTCCGGACCACTCGCGGACCGCGACGCATTCCGAGGGAAAGGTTGGGGCAATGGATCGCACTCGTGGCAGCGCTAAAGGTCGCTCCCCGGTCGTGCGAGGTGGTCAGGCGAATTTCGTGATCAACGGCGCACACGACATCCACCGTACCGTCGTCCGAGACGAACGCCTGCGGCTGCCGGGGTGCATTTTTCAGTTCGCCCGTGGCAAGGGTCAGCGGAGTTGACTCCGCTCGAACCAGGTGCGGACACAGCAACAGAATCGCCCAGATCAGCATGCAACGACTCATCATGGAATGGACTCCTAGACTTGGAACGGGGAAGGACAGTGAGGGGCAATGGATCGAGGGCGGTTGCCCTTGGCAGCGCTGCACGGATCGTCTACCGCGACTGGTCAGAAATGACTTTGGCCTTCAGTTCCGCAACCTTGGCCAGTGTCTGCTCGGGATTCGCCAAGGCTTTCTTTTCGCAGCCTTTGCAGCAGACCCAGATCGTCTGGTCTTTGATGGACAACTTGAACGGAGCGCCCATCGAACCCAAGGGTTCAGATGCCATCACAGCGCAGTAGCCTTGTGTGGTGGCTGACACGCGGTCTTCGTCACTGAGTTTTGCGAGCGTCGCTGCCTGTTTCGGATCGACGTTCGAACCAGCAGAAGGAGCGCTCGGCGCTCCGGTACATCCGACGAGCGAGAATGCGAGCCCACCGACAGCGGCAGCAATCAAACAGAGGCGTTTCATGGTAGTTCCTAACAGGAGGTTTGACACGAACAAAGAAGAGAATGGGCCGACGCGAGCGCGAATCGGCCCACACACAGTGGACACTAGGACTTGGGTTTTTCAGTGAAGCTGCCGCTCGGTCCATCGAGCTGGGTCGGCGTATAGCCCGCCTTCTCGACCGCCTCCCACATGGCCCGAGGAGAGAGGGACTTGTCGACTTTGGGGGTCACCGTCGCGATTCCCGCTTTGACATCGATCTTGACCGTGGCGACCTCCTTGACGGTCTTGAGCTTGCCTTCGACCTTCTTGGCGCAAGCTGCACAGTGCAGCCCCTCGATGGAGATCGATGTGCCGAGTTTTGCGTCATCAGCGGCGGATGATTCGAACGGTGTGGTCGTGAGTCCCAGGCACATGGCCAGCGACGCCAGTAACAGTTTGAGATGATTCATGGATGTTCTTTCCAGACATGGGGAACTTGATTGAGTGTCGGTACAACCGACACTGAGAAGTGCTCTGCGGTCACGTTCAGCCAGTTCTTTGGCAGGGCGGCGAAGTCTTGGCAACGGTGATTCGGGCTACGGCTTGACGTAGGTTTCGGGAGCCTTGATCTCGTTCGGGGAGGCTTTCGCCAGTTTGACGAATTCATCCACACACGGCGGGCAGCAGAACTCGTAGCTCTTGCCACCGACGATCCAGGTGAATTGAGGATTGGCCAATGTCTGGGTGATCGGGCAAATCTTCTCACCCGATTTCGGGAACATGTTGTGCGCCGACTTGAGTCCCACAAACTTGGCGCTCGCCGTGACACCGCCATTCGCCTTGATGTCCTCGGGGGTATAGCTCCCGCCGGGAGTGAGATACAGTTCTCGCTCGGCCTCGTCAGCTACCTTCTCGGGAACGCCTTCCATGTGAGGCTCAGTCGCTGACTCGAATCCCATGCGGAATCGTTCGCCAGCAATGACAATGTTAGGAATCGTGATCGAGAGCTTTTTGCCATCGAGTCCTGCGGGCAACTGGCCAGTGAATTGCGAAGTGCGGCCCTCCGCATCGCCCTCTTGAGGCTCGGGTTCCATCGAAAACGACTGTGAGGCCGGATCACCCTCAGCCTTCACGAAGGCTTTGAGGGTCTGCTGTTCAATGTCAATGACTCGCGATTCGTCATTGCCCAACGTGTAGAGTCGCAGGACGCCTCCCTTCTCGAACACGGCTTCCGCGTGATAGCTGTCTCGTCCCAGTGAGACCATGATTCCTCCATGGGCTCCGGCCTTGTGGCCGTGTTCAGAGGTGTCTGTGGCTACGACTGGAGTCGCATCGGGAGCGGCGGGTGTCACAGCATTCACCGCTGGGGCTTTCTGCTCGACACTTGGTACAGCTGCCGGTCTTTGTTCGCTGCAGCCTACCAAGCACGCGCAGGCCACAACCGCTGACGCCCATGCGCCACGAGAGAGAGTGGGAAACATGATCTACTCCTGCCTCGCTGCAACCGCGAGGCTTCGTCTAGGGGAGGGATGGCAGAATCCGCGCAGCCATGAAATGACGCGTCAGAATCGCAGTCTCATCGAGAGCATCACGACGAGATTCCGCCGAAACCGGAAAACCGGAATGCATGGATCAGCCAGTCAGCTATTCCGCTGAGGCTGTTCCGGGTTGGCAATCAGCTACGCCACGAGCACAGTACCACGCAGATATCATGCGCCGACGGGAACGCACACTCATCGCATTCATATAATTCCGCACACGAGTCACCCTGATGAATCGGCAACGTGTACAGCTTCATTTCATCGCATTGAGCTAGATGACCCAGCCAGAAGGTCGTCATATTCGACGGACCGCAAATCTTCTCGGGCACACTGGAGCAAGGCGATTTAGTACATTGACAGTGGTGGGGTGCTGGATGCGATGACGGCAGTTCCGCACAATGGCCCCTCTGGTTGGCTCGGCGGCTCGAAGTGCCAGTAGAAATTGAGTCACAGCAACAGTCCGATGAGCCGGTGCTGTCTGCTCCAAGCGAAACGCAGAATCTCACAGCGGAAACGATACGGGCAGCCGAACAGCAGCACGGGCTGAAACCCGTGATACCCAGCGCCAGCCAGTACGTTGTGAGCAGCCATCGGAACAAGACCATTGACTCCTAGAGGAGGTATTCTATGTCGACCACATGGCCGGGTCTACATCACTTTCACGGAAACGGCTGGTCTGACGTATGAGATGTTGATCCCTTTCTCATCGAAACCCAAGCAAATCGCCACCGTCACTAGCTGCCGCCGATCTTCATGAGAAACCAAGGAGAGTTGAGTACCCCCGGCTGTTCGCGGTTTCCCAGTCGATGTGCGACAGGAACTTCTCAATGTATTCGGCCTTGCGGTTCTGATAGTCGATGTAGAAGGCGTGTTCATACGTGTCGATCATGATGAGCGGGGCTGCCATCCACAGCACTCCCATCGCGTGTTCGTCGCTGGGGAACCCCTGCCAGATCCGCAGTCGACCGGCTGGACTCTAGGCACCTTTGAGTCACTCGCTCTGTCCAATAACCCGGCCATCCAGCAAGCCACTGCCTCGGCCAGCAAAGCGGTGGGATTCCGCAATCAGGTCGGACGTAAACCGAACCCGGTCGTCGGCTACATCGGAACTCTGCCCGACACGCCAGAACCTCGCGACTGGCAGCTGGTCTCCTCGGAAATACTCGCCTCCAGTCCCGAGATGCAGTCCGCTCGATCCTGCTTGACCCGCGCACTGGCCAACATCACTCGGCAGGAAGCCCAGGCGACACCCTACCTCTCCTTTATGCTGGCGGCTGGTCGCGACAACGGAACTGGCTCTGGGATGGTCAATGCTCAGGTCGGAATGCCGATCCCGGTGCATAACGCGAACCAGGGTAACATCTCGGCAGCTCACGCAGAGTATTGCCGCGCCTCCCAAGATGTCCGTCGCACCGAACTGGCCATCCAATCACGTCTCGCCCAAGCACAAAACGAGTACGAATCCGCATCTGCCGCCGTCGAGCAGTATCGCGCACAAATCTTGCCCCGAGCTGTGGAGACCCTGAAACTAGTGGAGGACGCCTATGCAGCCGGGGAGTTTGACTTCTTGCAGGTCTTAGTTGCCCGCCGAACGTACTTCGATTCGAACTTAGCGTACCTAACCGCCTAGTCCGAACTGGCGCAAGCGGCAAGCCTCGTGGATGGCCTGGTACTCACCGGTGGCCTTGACTCGACGTGAGATACCAAGTTCGACAGCGGACTCCGGGATCAAGCATTGAACGGACAATAGTTGGATAGCGATAGAAGCAATCACGCTTGCGCGATGCGGCATCATTCCCGCAAGTTCATTTTGGATCGATGCAACATTCATCGGATCAACCGTCGGCTCCGAAGGCCCACGCTGGGGGCCAGCTCGAGATTGATTACGGGATTGTTCGAATGTCCGATCCCCTATCGCCTTGCGGCGAATGATCGTAGGCAGCGTCTACGCGAGGGGCTTCTACGGATTCCATTGGTTCGCTAATGCTGTCACAGAGTTCTCGGACATTTCTCGGACAGGCTGCCCCGCATCTCCCGGCGTTTGGTATCGGGCTCGTTGTCTCGCTTCGCTCAGAAATGGGTCTTGGTTGCGTGGAGTCGTATTGTGAGCGGGTCAGCACCCGACGATGAGTATCGACACTCCAGCTTCGATTAGAACGCGATCACGACCATTCCCCGTGCGACACGGATGTTCCTCGGCCTGCGTGCCATGTTCATTGGAGCCTGACAGAGGTCATGGAGTGTTGATGTTGTGCGGTCGTTGACAAAGGGCGAATGAGTGGGATGACTCCCCTACCGCATGGCTGGTGTTGTGGAGCCATTTCGCGGCGGGTCGTCGCAACGCTTTCAGCATGGTTGCGGAGCGGTTTCCGCTGGGTGGTTGGAACCTGCTATGGGACTCCCTTTCGGGGATTCGAGAGACTGGCGGATGGGTTTCGGAAGCGTGTTGAAGGTGGGGTTTGGCAGCGTGCCGAGAACCGTTCGGGAAGGGTATTGGTGGAAGTGTTTCGGAAGGCCAGTGCGGCAGGCGTGTGGGTGTCGGTCGCAGAGGTTTTGGTAAGAATGTGATCGGTTGTCGCGGAACCCATCGAAAGGCCGTTTGGTAGTCGCTCAATCCCCTATCGACCGCTGTATTGTAGCTTGCGATAGTCGGTCGGAGTCTCGTCTGAAAAGCAGCTTGAGAGGTTAGCGGAAAGGTTGCCGAATGCGCTTGGCGGCTAGCTGTCGCAGGAGTACCTTGGGACGTATCACTCCCCTACTCCCCTATGTCGAACTTTCTGACGGTCAAAGAAGCGGTTGAGCGGACGGGTTTGTCGGACTCGGCAATTCGTCGGGTGATCTATCCGATACTCAAGGCTGACAAGCATGCGGATCGGCAGTTGATTGAACCCAACCCGGCGGATGCTCGGGCACTGCGGGTGAAGGGGGAGAACTTTGCGTGGAAGATCTCGGAGGAGTTGCTGGATCGGGAGATGCAGGAGCGGGTGAAGAAGGCGAAGCCTGAGCCGAAGGCCGGAGGAGCGGCATCCGTCGGGAACGAGCATTTGCTGGCCATGTTGCAGATGCTCCAGAAAGAATTGGACATCAAGAACCAGCAGATCGAATCTCAGAATCAGCTTCTGAAGGGGTTCTCGGAACGGATGCACGAGGGGAACGTCCTCATCGGATCGCTCCAGAAGCAGCTGTCAGTCGGAAGCGGTTCGCCTCGCAGTTCTGATCCGGTCGATGTTGAGTCCGCACCGGCTTCGTCGCAGTCAGAACGATCCCCAGATGCGGTAGAAACCAAGCCCAAAGCATCTCCGGAGAAGGGGACTGCGAAGACCAAGAAACACTGGCTGTTCCGTAACATCCTCTAACCCGCATTCGTGGCTTCTCCCGCATCCGCCACTGGCTTGAACGCAGACACGCTGGCTGACCAGGCGGAGAAGTCGTCCGCCAAGCGTTACCGCCTTCCCGGAATTGCCCGAGAGGGGATTGCTCAATTGAGCTTGCTCGAAACGGCACTCTGGCCGCTCAAGGGCGGTGCCCGCGAGACTTCGATGTTCGACACGTCGTACCACTTCCAGGTCGGCAAGGAGAAACGCGAAGCTCGCGTCAGTGTGTATGCACCGCTCGGGATGCAGTCGATTGATGAGTACGTCCTCTGGGGACTCCTCGGCACCAGCCTGTCGCATACGGAGAAGAATCACACGCTGATGGCGACGCCGTACTGGATGATCCAGCAACTCGGCATGTCGATCGGTGGATTTCAATATGATCAGCTGCGGGCGTCGTTGGAGCGACTGGCGACCGTCGCGTATCAGAACACGGCGTTTTATAACCCGGTCACGCAACAGCACGAGCGGGCGACCTTTCACTTTCTGTCGGCGTACCTGCCGACCAAAGGCCGAGGAGGTGGCGTCGATCCCGAGCGGGCGTGGCGGGTCGAGTGGTCACCGCACTTCTATGAGATGTGCCAGGCAACAGGCGGCACGCTGCTGTTCGACCTCGATGTCTATCGTGACCTCAGCCCGGCAGCTCGGCGGCTGTTCTTGAAACTCAAGGACCGGTTCTGGCGGTCAAAGCGGGTGTTCATGAATGTCGATGACCTGACGATCAACGGCCTTGGGTTCTCGGCGGATCGACCGCTCAAGAAGCGGAAATTCGACCTCACGGCGTGCATCCGCGAACTGCTGGACCAGGGCATCATCGAACTTGGTCAGGGGCACACCGAACCCAAGGATCTGTTTCTCAAGCGGGGAACCGGCCTGTACGTCGTCCAATTCTTCGAAGGGCCATACTTCCGCCAACCGCTCGCCGAACGCACCACAGGCCAACAGAAGGCCATCACAGATGATCCGCTGTACGAGCCACTCCGGACGATCGGTGTCGACGAAGCGGCTATCCGCCGACTCTTCAAGAAGCACGCTCGCGGGCTGATCCAACGCTGGGTCCGTGTCACCGATGCCGCGATGCACGAGCATCCCACCGGCTTCCCCGGTTTCAAGACTTCCCCAGCTGCGTTTCTGGTCGATGCGATCCAGAACCAGCGGATGCCGCCCGACTGGAGTTTTGCCCATGAGAAAGACCGCCAGCGTCGCAGCTGGGAAGTGGAACGCTACTCCCAAGCGACTGCCGAGTCCGAGTTGCGAGAGCAGCACCAGAGTGAGCGAAACGCCGCTCTGCAAGCCTATCTGGCGACCGCCGAAGGACGGACGCAGCACACCAGCTACGAGTCGAAGTTTCGGGAGTTCTACGAGACGGTGGAACCACACCGCTCCCGCGAAGCCGCTCGTGAGGCAACCATCGCCAAGATCGAACGCGAACATCTTCAGTTCCCAGACTTCGGGGTCTGGCTGCTCAAACAGCATTCACCGACCGCCCAATGACGCTGGCCGGTCTTGGTGATCGCCGGACCTTTTTGCGAGTCACGACTTGGTGGTTGCCGGACCCGCTATTGGTGATCGCCGGACCTTTTTGAAAAGGGGAGCCTTGGTCGACGGCAACCTGAAGCCACGAATCAGTCACTCCGAATCTCCCGACAAAGCGTCGTATCAAAGCGATCTCTGTAGAAGCAAAGCGACGCGGGCTATCGCCCGTCTGCTTGGAAGAAAAACGACAACGGGGGACGGACAGATGGAGCGGTCCGCCGTGTCGATCGACTCAGGAGAGAAGAGGGGAGTGAACCCCGCTCAACGTGGGCCGGAGTGAAGAAGGTCCGCCGCGCGACCGCCGACCGATCGCCCACACAGGCGAACAATACAGGAGCGGAAGGCGATCAGAGATCGACCACAACACGGCTCCTGAGAGCCATAAACCCACCACACCCGAGGGGCGAGAGCGTCGTCGGCTACCGCCGCGACAGGCTGGCTTCCGACGGCTGGCACTGACGTGACTCGCGCTCGCGTAACCCCGCCTGTCGCGGCCCTGCCAAAGCGCAGGCCACGACGCTCCGCCCGCACCACTCAGGCCCCACGACCTGTCGCGGGCCGCATGTGCGGCACCACACCACGGCCAGGAGCCGTGGAGCCACCGGGCGAGTGCCCGCCGCGCGTCCCGTGCGTTCGTGCCGGAGGCACGACGGGACACGACGCCACGCGGGATGACGGCGGTGCCGTCTGGGTTCGCATGTCCGGATGTGTGACGGATGTTGACCGTGAAGGCGTTCGACTCAGCGCAGGAGCGCTGTCACGTCGTCGTGGTTCAGTGACTCGGGTTGTATCCCTTGATACTGGCCCCCGTGATTCGTCGGCGACCACACCAGCCGCACCGTGATGTTCCGTTGTGCGAAGAACCACAGGGCTTCTTTGGCTCCGGCTGTTCCGGGGTCGTCGCAATCGAACATGAGGTTCACGCGGGTGGTGCCCAGTTGTTGGGCGAACCGGATCACTTTCTCGCCTTGGGCGTCGGTCATGCGGTTAGACATGATGGCGAGAGCAGGGATGCCCAGCGTGTCGAGGTTGATGGCATCGTTGAAGCCTTCGACGAGGGTCAGGCCGTGTAGTTGGATGAACTCGCGGTAGCCGGGTTCGCTCAGGCGGCTGGCCTGTTGGCCGAAGAGTTCTTGGCCACGGTGGAAGCCTTTCGGAAACCGGTGTTTGGCGGGTGGTTCCTGGCCTTGGCGTTCGGCGGGCGAGAGCTGTTGGTACTCGCGTTCCTTCGCTTCGTGTAACACATCGCGACCGACCCACGTCAAGACTTTGCCGTTCTCGGAGAGAACTGGGTACAGAATGCTCCCGCGCAGGGACCAGCCGCGTTTGTCGCCGCCGCCGTCGTTGGGGAGATAGCCGCAACGCCACTTGGCCATTGCCTCGGGAGAAAGACAGGGGTGACGACGCAGATAGCTCGCCGCTGCGGGGTTCATGATGGAGATGTCGCGGATCAACTTCTCGTCAATGTTGTGGAGTTCGCGGACACGTTGGTCGCTGGAATCAATCAGCGGTGTATTCGTTGGGAGTGAGGGAGTGACGACCGGTTTCGCAGCCTCTGGGACTTGGCGTGCTGGAGTGGCTTCTCTGGAATCACCGGTTCCAGCCAAAACTCGCTTCACTCGTTGGAACTCGGTCCCCTTGAGCTTGCCACCACTTGGCAATGTCCCGGTCAAAAAGCCGTGCATCAGAGTGAGCAAATTCCCTCGCACTCCGCATTGATACGCGTGGCACTGAAAGACCTTCTGCGGGTTCTCAATGTTGACCGCGATCTCTTTACGGCCCGCGTGATCGCCGGGGCATTCGAACGGACAGTCGATGCGAACTTCGGGGCCGGAGCCTTTCGTGACCAGCGGAAAACCGCACTGAGCTGCTGCTTGTTCGAGCGTCTTCTCAGCTTGCAGTCGGTCCACATCGATGTATCCACCAGGTCGGTTCATAGGGCAATCGGGAAGTGATCGTCGGCATGATACCGTACCTGCCACTCATGCCCCAAGACGTTGTTATAAGTCCACGCGATCTCGCGCTGCTCAGGCTGCTCGATCTCACTCCGGCCACAGCTGTGCAGATTCGGAAAGCAAGTATCACGTTCGGCGACCAACCGTTCCGCGATGAGCGGCGAGTACGCGAGCGGATGCAGTCGCTCGGTGATGCTGGACTGGTCCGCAGCTTCCCCGCCGCGATCTTCGGCGGGGGAGTGATGCTGTACTACCGGTTGACGCAGGAGGGGTTTCGATCGGCCTTTCCGGAGGCTATCGACAACCCACCGCGAGTGAGCCTGAACGAGATCGCCCCGTCGCGATTGCGGCACGCGATGGCCACCGCCGACGTGATCGTGCATACACTGGTCGCGTGCCACGAGAGGGGAGTGCGAGTCCTCAAGACCACTGGCGATGGCCGATTGACCTTGGCCATCGGCGAGCATCGGCAACAGCCCGACTTCCACATGCAGCTCGCCTTCGCCGGTCGGACGTTCAATCTCGTCTTCGAGATCGATAACGCCACCGAACCCCTCGACAGCCACCGCGAGCAGAGCATCCGCACCAAGATACTCGGGTACGAAACGTACCAGGACTGGGTGCTGCGGTCGTGGAAGGACTCCGGAGAGATCGGTCCCCGCCCGGGCTTTCGCGTCGTGTTCTTGACGACCGGAGCCGAACGAGCCAACCACATCCTCTGGCTGGCTCGCGACCTCGCGAGAAACAAGGACCGGCGGTTGGTCTATGCCTCGACCCAGGACAAATACCTCTCTGAGCCGCACGCCATCACAGCCCCGATCTTTAACGACCACCATGGGGAGTGGCAGGCTCTGGTCGACCCGCAACCAACCTCGCGCTTCCGAAGGGAACCGATTCGCCTCACCCGACCAATCGTCGTCCCACGCGGACTCTGATAATCTTTCTCAGCTGTTCTGTTCGCCCGCACTGCTCGGCACGGGTATCAAGCCGCTGCCCGTTCCTCCGCCGGTTTTGGCGGATCAACGCAATGAGCCTTCGGTCGTGAAACGCCCAGCCCGCCTCGCGAGATCCACGCACGTCAAACGAGGCGGTTTAGAGGTGTGAATCGGCACTGCATATTGGGAAGAAACCTCTCGCCCTGCATGGCGAATCGTGGTAGAATGCACACATGTCGCCTACCGAAACCCTATCACCGCCACCCTCATACATCGGCCATGTCCGCAACGGCGTGGTTGTTCTCGATCAGGATGCACCATTGGCGGAAGGGCAAGCTGTGCGAGTTGAGCCGGTGGCATCCCAGGCGATGCTCGATGCGGATCGCATGGAGCGTGTCCGCCAGCTGCAAAGTCTTTTCCAACAATGGACTGAAGAAGACGCACAGCTTTCGAACGAGGAGGCGGACCGGTTGCGGTTGGCTCTCAATAGCAGCCAGGGGCTGCAGTTTCGCGTGCCTGAGTTGCCTTGATCCGAATTCGTAACCTTCCCCGCGTCTGATGCCAAACATATTACTCCTTGATACTGGACCGCTCGGACTACTGGCTCATGATCGCCAGTCGATCCGCGAGCCAATTCAAACGTGGCTCTTGCAGCAGTTCTCTGGCGGGGCCACGATCTATCTGTCTGAGGTCGCCGACTACGAACTCCGTCGCGAGTTGACCCGGCTCATTCAAGCTGGGCAACTCCCTGCGTCGCGGCTTGATCGCCTCAACCAACTGGACCGAGTCTTCACCTACTTGCCGGTATCGACCGCCGCTTGGAAGCGGGCGGCAACGCTCTGGGCAATAGCGAGAAGCCAGGGTAAACCAACCGCCGATCCTTCTGCGCTGGACGCCGATGTCCTGATCGCCGCTCAGGCACTGGAAGTGCAAGCAACTGTCGTCACCTGTAACCCGACTCATCTCAAATCGCTGGTGTCGATCCATTCGTGGCCGTCTGGCGTTTGATACGTCGTGTCGCTCACTTCCCAAGATTCATAGCCCGCTGAATAGCGGGATCTTCGAGTTGCCAATGTAGTCTGGGGGCGTGCTCTTCCAGATCATCGCACCGGCGAACAATGAACGTGGGCCGAGGTATATGGAGAAGGCGTTTGCGGCCCTGCATCAAGCAAAGCCCAGGTATCCGGTGACGCTGGTGTATGGCGTCCTTGAGGGCCAGATCGGGCTTTTTGTGCGTTGCAATGAGGCCGACCGGGACTCTGTGATTGAACCCATCCGAGCTGGGTATCCCGATGCAACGGTCGCCTTGGTCGAGGACCAGCGAGCGGCAGACGTGAGTCTGCCGAGTCCCCTTAGCGTCGAGAGTCACGACAACCTTCGCACCTCTCAAGTCGAATTCCAGTCGTGGTCCGTCGATATCGAACTTGTGCCGGAGTTGTTCCCAATTCTGCGGCATGCTCAGTTCGAGGATCTCTTGAATCACAACTTCGCCGATCCGGTGAGCGGGTTACTCCGGGCGATCCTCCCGGAAGAGGGGATTGAGTGCCGGATCGAGATCACGATTCGACCCGCGTCGAGGCAGCGACTGCATCGAGCCACCAATGCGGTCTTTCTACTGGAGCGAGAGTTCTTCCAGCGGCATCATCGTCTGGCTGGTTACTTCGCGAGGCACGCGACTCGGGGAAACGCATGGCGATTCGCGTGGCTTCTCGGTCTGGCAGCTCGGTGTACTCCCCAGCCATCGCACTCCAATCTCGAAACCTCGACCAGCCGACTACATGAGCGCGAGGACGATCTGCAATCGGCTGCGGATAAACTCGGTGGGCATCTGTTCGATGTTCAGCTGCGGCTGATCGTCGAGACATCGCCACAGCTCAGGCCGCAGGTTTTCGACCGTCTCCGCCGCATGGAAGGCGCTCTCGGGGCATTTACCCGATCGAGGCTGGCCACTTTCTCGGCCACAAAACCGAAGCGTCTTGACGCCCTCCCGCGACAATCCACGAAGTGGTTCCTCCTCTCCCATGAGGAACTCGCCACGCTTTGGCACCCACCGACCTCCACAGCTCAAGCCGAGCGGATGCACTCGACGGAGTTCCGGGAGCTGGAAGCTCCTCTGAAATTCCACTCGGAAGAAGAAGGGGCGGTGGCCCTCGGGCGGGTGCGGTTCCGCGATGACCAGCGGACGGTCACGCTCGGCATCGAGGACCGGCGGCGGCACCTCTATATCGTCGGCAAGACTGGCATGGGCAAAACCACGCTGCTCCAGGGCATGATCGCAGCTGACATGCGAGCCGGTCGCGGGCTGTGTCTGGTTGACCCGCACGGCGACCTCGCGGAGAACATCGGGAGCATCATCCCTCGCAATCGGACCAACAGCGTCATCGTCTTTGACGCCGCCAACCGCGACCGCGTGCTGAGCTTCAACCCGCTCGCCTGCCGCGACCCGACCCGCATCGATCAGGTCACCTCGGGCGTGGTCAGTGCCCTCAAAAAGCTGTACGACAGCTGGGGGCCACGGCTGGAAGACACGCTCCGCAACGCCGTCTTCGCCACGGTCGAACGCGGCGGCAACCTCTTGTCGCTGATGCAGCTGCTCGGCGAGAAGACCTTCAGAGAGCGGACCGTCCCGCTGATCCGCGACCCGATCGTGCGGTCGTTCTGGGTGCATGAGTTCGCGTCGTGGAGCGACAATTACCGAACTGAGGCTGTCGCCGCGATCCAGAATAAACTGCGTCCGTTTTTAACGAGCACTATAATACGCGAAATAGTCAGCCAGCCCGGTCGGTCGCTCGACCTGCGGCGTGTCATGGACGACGGCAAGATCCTGATCGTGAATCTCAGCAAGGGCCGTCTGGGCGAGGACAACTCAACGCTGCTCGGAGCGTTGCTCGTCACCAGCATCCAGCAAGCTGCCATGACCCGCGCCGACATCCCCGAGGCCGACCGCCGCGACTTCAGCCTCTACGTCGACGAGTTCCAAAACTTCACCACCGGCAGCTTCGCGTCCGTCCTCAGCGAGGCCCGCAAGTACCGCCTCTCCCTGATCGTCGCCCACCAGTACCTCTCCCAACTCGACGAACAAACCGCCAACGCCGTCTTTGGCAACGTCGGGTCCATCATCGCCTTCCAAGTCGGCACCGACGACGCCGAACGCCTCGCCCAGCAAATGAGCAAACACCCCGATCAACTCACGCCGGAGAACCTCACCGGGCTGCCGAAGTACACGGCGTATACCAGACTCCTCATCGACGGCATGCCGAGCGGGCCGTTCTCGATGGGGACACTGCCGCCCGCCGGATGCAAATCGACCATGAGCCAAGCAGATAACCAGATTCGACGACAAGAACAGTGAAGTCTTCCATCTCGCCAAGGCTTCAGAAAACCGGCTCAGGGTGTGTGAATCACGATTCAACCTCACTGAATGACGGATAGTACCGATACACCTTCCCATATTTCCTTCGTTCTGCTTCAGGTATCCACACAAGTTCAGAAACATCAGGAAGCGATCCAGGTAGCATGGCGTTCAAAGCCGCGATCTCTCGCAATGTTAAGACTGGAGATTCAATCAAATATGCGTCACTACCGCTTCGGTAAAACTCAAGGTCGTCGAAAAGGTCTGCACCCATCTTCTCGCGATCCGTATCGTCCAATAGAATTCCGCCGACTGTCATCATCTTTATGCCATCCGCATATTGAAAGTTGAAAAGCTGTCGAAAGGTGATCCGCCGGTCATCGTCTTGCGGCGCATTTCGATCCAGCAATGTCGACTCAATCTGGTTGATAACAATCTTTCGAGAAACAGATGCAAGCCCCCATTTCGCAAGCGGAATCGCTCTGATCTCACTAGTGATACGCTCCTTGCCAACAGACTCTTCAAGATCGTTCATTCGTTTACTCTGAGCGACCTCAGTGCCGCTTGGTAGGCCAGAATTTACAGGAAGCGTCACTACTATCACACTTCCTGATACCATGTTCGCAACCGCGCATCGAACATCATCCAACATTCGTCGGTTCAGTGGCCACTCGTAGTCAAGCCAGAGAATCGTTCGTTTTTTCCATTCAAGCTGTGGCAAGATGTCATGGGAAAGTCCCCATTCCATTTGAATGCAAGAATATGGAATGTTCTTTTCGACTCGCTCCTGAGCACTTGTGTTCCCCTCGATGCTGAGCATGTCGCGGATACCGAGACGCTCATGGAATAGGCAGAAATCATGGAACCCGATCGCACCGAATCCAATGTAGCGAAATGAAGCCATTGAACCAATGCGGGACAATCGAGCAAAGGCTTCACAGAACATCTTCCTTTCGACGTTCTTGGCTGGTCGAAGTGCGTAATTGAACTTTTCGAACGATGACGAATCGAATGTCCGCTCACTCATTCTTCCACCTCGTTGGTGAAGAAATACTGAAAAGTCGCGACACCAACCTCTTTCCACGAGTTGGCATCCATAAATCTCTTAACGGCCTGCGCCTGAGCTAGATCAACGTCATACTGAATCCGCTGCACTTTAGGACCAAGAGGTTTGGCTTTGACTTTCGGCGCCGCAAACACTTCTCGTGTCGCAACCTCGGTCACCGCGACGGCAATAGCTGACCCGACCAACTCCTCAAGCGGTCCCACTTCAGTCGAATCGTCCTTTGCTTGCTTCTCATCCTTGAGTCGATTCAAGAAATCAACGACAGGGCGCATCAGGTTCATCATCTCAAGTTTCACCGCACGATAGATCGGCGAGTCGGTATTTACGCCGGTCTTGGTTGTATTCCACGGAAGTCGCGATGGGTCGTCAGAATCGAAGTACGCGAGGCCGCGAAAGTAGTTGTATTGTCCGTGGAATCCTGGAATAGATGTGTCATCTACTTCATCCCCCCAGCCGGTTACTTCTGATTTATCCCCTTCAAGAATAAGGCGACCGTTGCAAAACACACTCCAGCCAGCTTCGGCGCGATTAGCGCTGCTGCCTAAGCCACAATATAACCTTACCGAGACTCTCTTGAGTCCCTTTCCAGTGTACTCAAGCGATTTGAGTGCAGGACGAAGCTGCGCGTGATCTAGCATCGTGAGCGGTTCGACGCTGACTGGCTCACCATTTACGAAGATTCCCAATCCTTTGTTGATTGGGTCTTGAAGTCTTGACTTCAGTTCACCAGATAAGTCTGATCGAAAGGTTTCTAGATTGAAAAGTGCAGCAACATCTCGATTGATGGAAGTTACCCGTATCGACGTTCCAATGGACTCAGTCTCTTGGTTGACGGGATCTTCAAGACTTTCAAAGGCAAATGTCCATTCTGGAGACTTCGCCCATTGATCCACGTCAACATTGACAACGAAATGGCTCGTACTCGTGGTGGATTCTACACGAAACTGGCGTCCAATTTTGAAAATCGCACGCTTCATTCCGACTCCGAACTGCCCGACCGAGTGCTTGACGGACGGTGCACCAGGTGGTCGCCCGAAGCGAAATGCGTAGCTGCGAGCAGTATCAACAGTGATACCTCCGCAATTGTCAGTGATTGAGAACTCTTCAGCTGAAAGAGAAATCCTGACGACCAGGCCGTCAAGACTCTGATTGCCACGGAGATTCTTCGCGCCATCGGCACAATTGTCAACGAGATCGATTATGGCAGGAATTAAAGCAATATCCCTTGTAAGCATGTCGATGAAGAGCTCCTTCGTCGGCATCGCTTCGATTGTCGGGAAGTCTGGAGTGTGGTCTGTCATTTCGTTGCCCCATGCTATTGAGCGTTCAACGCTGAGTATACGGACGAGGCTACGGCTTGAGCCAGCAACGGGGGGACTGAGTTTCCAATCTGGCGGAAATCATGCCATCGCGTTCCATGAAATCTGAACCAGTCCGGAAACGAATGAAGTCTAGCTGCTTCTCTGGCGGAGATGCACCTAGGTACTGAGGGATGAATCGGACGTGGCGCGGTGTGGCTTCCCCGGTCAGTGCCAGTACCAGCTCGAATCGTCGGAGAGACATCATTCCAGTGAAGTCGAATATATCTACTAATCGGTTCCGCCATTCCAGGCAACGTGCCATTGAATCGACGGATCGTTTCCGTTGAGTGAGTGGTTCGAAGGCATCCGGTGAGAGCGTCGGGACATCGGGGCTGTCTCACGGCTCGTGAAGTAGGGTCAACTACGATACCTCTCATCAAGAGAGCGTAAGGATTTGTGGTACGCTTCATGGTGCCGACGTATTCGTCTACGTCGAAGAGGTCACGGCGAGATTCGAGGGTCGGAAGATCAGAGATGGCATCTCTTACGACGGGATAAAAATTGACCACATCGCCTGCACAACAACCTCTTGGCTCGGGATACGCTAAAGTTGGCAAATCCTTGCGAGATCCGAGTACGAAGGTTCTCCAGCGTCGTTGCGGAACTCCATAATCCGCCGCATTCAACACACGTATTGGCTCGACAATGGAGTAACCAGATCGTTTCATTCTTCGAACGAATGAATTGAGAAGCGGGAGAGATCTATCGGACATGAGGCCCTTGACGTTCTCCATCACAAAGTATTTTGGTTCGATGTCTCGTACAATTCGAGCGAAATCGAAGATCAACGAATTGCGAGCGTCATTGACATCCTGCCGCCCCCCATATGAAAAACCCTGACAAGGAGGACCACCGAATACGACATCAACCTCAGTGTTCGACAGCCCTGCCATCTTCCGAAGAGTGCTGCCGGATTCGCCGGAAAGGTTGACCGGAAAAGCTGAAGTGTTGGGGAAATTCGCAAGGTGAGTGTCGACGTTGAATTGCTCTAAGTCAAAAGCAGCAGCTACATCAAAACCAGCCTGCTCGAAGCCGAGGGTCATGCCACCCGCTCCGCAAAACAAATCGATCGATGTTGGGCGTTCTCGCATAAACACCAAGCTCCGACTCGCGTGCCATTGCGTTTCGACTGACTCGCTCTCCTCGCGCGCGTACATTATCCATCGTCAACATTGTATCGCTTTCCTTAGCACAACCGGAAGTGCCGGAGCAAAGAATGTGCCAACCACTTCTTCTCCCCTTGGAATTTGCGAAAACCAGGAAGTCTGGCTTCAAGCCGACAATTGTGGCATGGTGAGCGGGACATGCCCCCGCGAAGTCGAGCAGCACCGGCACCGGCGGAACCAGCGCACGTTGAGCAACCTCAGCTGGCGGAGTCGGTGGATCGGCTGACTCGTGAAATTCAGGCGATGCGGAATGAGTTGGACGAGGCTCGGGCGGAGATCGCCTGGGCCATGCGAAACGCCATCGCGGTGAGGCCGGGTGAGTTACTCGACTCGACCGCGACCGAGTGGCCGGAGCCAGAGCTGCGAGAATCAACCGGGGATGCCGCTCCATCGACTTCACCCAATGAATGTCGCCCCAAGCCGCCGCCGGGGCAGCTGTTCTGATCGAGCGATTCTCAATCGATCGCGCCTCTCCCTTCCCCCCGCTCCCCGTGTCCAAGGAACAATTTCTCTACAACGAAACCAAGCCGGTCTTCGATCTGATCGAAGAGGCGTCGCAACGCAGTGGCGTCAGTCGCGGCCAAGCCTTTGAGGATTTTCTACACATGAGCGTCTGTGCGATGTCCGGCGGAACGATGGAGGACCAATATCTGGCCGTCGTCGAGCGGCACAAACACGGCCAGCCCGGCAGACGCGGCTGCGATTCGATCGCGAGGGCGTTCGGCACGCTGGTCGCCAGCATGGAGCAGACGCAGGGCGAGATGAACGACATCCTCGGCGATCTGTTCCAAGGGGCCATTACATACGGCGAGGCAGGTCAGTTCCTGACTCCGCAGCCGGTTTGCAGAGCGATGGCAAGGCTTACAATTGGTGAAGCTGCTGCGGGGGGAGACGGTGAGTCGGCGTCACCGGAGTTGAGTCCGGTTCCGTTGGTCGAAGAAGCCGGTGCCGACGAACCCGCGACCGAGCAGTCAGCTGAGCAGAATCCCTCCCCACGAACCCCGAAGCGAACCGTATGCGACCCCGCCTGCGGCTCAGGCCGCATGCTCCTCGCCGTGGCCGAGATCAATCCGCATTGGGAGTTCTATGGCCAAGATGTTGATTTGAGATGTGTGAGATTGTGTGGTTTGAACCTCGCGTTTCGAAATTTGTACGGGTACGTGATCTGGGGCAATTCACTCGGACTGGAGAAGAAGCTGATCTACCGCACGGGATTTGACCTGCAAGGGTTTATTCGGGAGATTAAGCTGGAGGAATGCCCCGCTCCCGTGAGGCAGGCTGCAACTCAGCCGTCTGAGACAACGACTTCGCCATTCACGGAGGACTTGAACCCAGCACCTCAAGCAGGCGGACCCGTGAAGACTGGTAAGCAACTGCGATTGTTCTGATCGTGTTTGCGCTACGGCACCAATTCATGGCACTCTCCCCAGGCTCTGCCGACATCCGGTAGGGCTTCGCCTGAGCGAATTGCTCATTGGACCACAGGGGGGACCGTTCGATGCTTGTCGACTTGAAGGATGGATGTTGCCGCGAGTGCCGGGGCCAGCTGGAGATTATGGGGGCCGATGACGCCACGATGGACGTAACCTGCACGGAATGCGGTGACGACTACAGAGTGGAGACCGATGCTTTCAACGATGGGGGCATCACGTATTGGCCGCAGGTCATGGCCGAGCAGGAGGGCGATAGCGATGGACCCTGATATTGCTTTGAAAGAGGTGTTCGAAGCTGTCGAAGCAGGGGATTGTGACCAAGTGCGAGAATCGACCGGCGCGATCAACGGTTGGATCGCACAAGGGGGATACCCGCCCCAAACGCTCGGGCCGTGGAAACTCGGCTTGATCTGGCACATTGCCGTCACGAAAGCGGTTCTCCGTCTCGCGAAGGCGCATGTCGCAGTCGTCGCATCACAGGCAGTAGGCGACTGAGTGATTCATCCCCGTCGCAGCTCACCTTCTCACTGTGTCTGAGATCGTTCAGGCCGCCCCGTGTCCGCAAGGATACGGGGCATTTCAAAATCGTACTTCATTTGATCGGCAGCAGCGGTAGCTGCCCCTCCATCCCCCTCGCCGCTTGGCACTGTTCATCGCCTGCTTCCATCCCGACACAACAGTTCGGTCGAGTCGGGTAGATCGAGCAGCGGTTGTCTGGATTCAGGAACACACACGGCGACCCGCAGGCGAGGTAGACGGCTTTGAAATCGTGCTGAATCTCGTACACCATCTCGTGGACCGACTTGCCGCGATGATGGGCGTCAGCGTCGATCAGCCTTGGCTCTCGCATCACATCGAGGTCATCGGCCTCGATGATCAAGCTGCCCTTGCAGCAGGCCCCGCATTGGTCGCATTCGTATCGATCCATACGCGGGGGAGCGTATCACAGTTGGGTCGAAACATGAAAAGTTGGCACGACGAAGGGGCGCTCTCGGGTGGAGAGCGCCTCCCTCAGCTCAGGTTAGAGGATTTCTGAGATGCAGCTCTCCGCCTCGTGCTTGAGCGAAACGTAGTGATTGATTCGGTCGGTGATGTCAGAGTCCTGCCATTGATCGGACTCTTCTCGCAATTCAGCGAGACGATCGTCGCACACGACGATGAGCTTGCGTGCCAGATTCAGCAGGTCCGGTGCTCGGGCGATCAGGCGAGCGTTGGCAGCTGAGACGGCTGGGCCACGGTCGGAGCGGTCGATGTAGGCGATCGGGTTTCCGCGATCATCCTCGATCTTGATCGTCGGGTATTTTTTGTCGCCGTAGTCGTAGTGATCCCACGGACCCGCCGTGAATGCCGATGATGTGTTCCCGTCGGAGACGAGGTGTTTCTGAACTGGTCCCATAAGAGATTGGAGAAAGAAGTAAGGTGGCCTCGCGGCCAATGGCCTCCGCCGGTGAACGTCAAGGTGGAGGCCCGCAGGCACGACCTTGACGGAACCGGAATACTTCTGGGGCTGCGAGGCTATCATCGCTGTGTCGTGCGGTGGCTCATCTCAAAAGAACCCCCATGCGATTGCACGGGGGGCCGAGAGCGTCTGGCGACTTCTCGGATCACGCACTCAGAGGTTCAGAACGGCACGTCGCCCCCTTCGCCATCCGAATGTTCACCATTCAGTGTCACGTCCGCCTCCTGACCGGGAAGCTGTGTCGTGAACGCGAACTCCAAGGTCTTCTGCAAGCAGAAGATCAACGCGGGCAGGTCGTTCGGATGGAAACTCGTCCCGTTCCGCCATTCGCCGGTCTGTTTGTCGATGTACCGCTTCGGGGCGATGGTCACAGAGCGGAACGACCGCTCGCCTTGGTCCGAATCGACGGTGTTCAGCCACACGGCGACTCCGATCCCCCCGACCGAGAACTTCATTTCTGGTGGCGGGCGTTTCGGACGTGGCTGCTCCGGCGGCGCAGCTGCGGTTTGGCGTTTGGCCATGATGGAAACCTCCAGTGATGTGAATGAGAGATGCTCTCAGGCATGGCAGCTCGAAGTGAACTGCCATGTCCTACCATGCCGAAGGTCGGACTTGGGCGCAATGTGGAATCGCATACGATTGCGCAACGACAGGACAGTTTTGTCAACAAGTTCCGAGTGCCCCGACGAGGTATTGCCGGTCTCACGGATGTTCCGAAATAATAAGGCGATTCCGTCAACGCGGACTTCTGTACGAGACCAACCACGCAACGTAATGTGCTTTTGGTTGCGCGGTCTTGTGCGACCAGACCATCTTCTTCTCAATATGACAACCAACGATGATTTCACCACCGGCGTCGAGGAAGTCAACGACCAATTGCTGATCGAATTGACAAGCCTCTCGAATCCCCGTCTGGTATCGCTCGATAGTCATGAAGCGAAAATCGAGTCGTTCTTGAGTCGCGTCTTGCCCGGCGTAGCGGACCGGGCGACGCATCCGATCCAGGCTCTCGTCCCGTGGGTTTGCGATGTCTTGAATTCCAAACAGAGTCTGGAGGTCTACGGTCAGGACATTCGCGACTTCGTGCATCACATGGAGCGGTTCGGCATCGAGCTGTTGCAGGTGAAGTCAGATCACCTGCAGCTGTACAAGGGGGCCTTACGAGATTCCGGCCTCGCGGGAGCGACGATCGCGCGTAAATTGTCAGTCATTCGTGGCGTGTACTTCCAGCTTGCAAGGACGAAGCTCGTCTCGTACGAGACCGCTCAGGACATTGCAGCTGTCAAATCTCCGGAAGTGCAAAAGAACACGACACCGGCACTGACGGAGCAGCAAGCAGTGCGACTGCTGCATGCCCCGGACACGACGACGCTGATCGGCCTGCGGGACAAGGCATTGCTGCACACACTGTTCATTACTGCCTGTCGCGTGTCGGCCATCACCAAGGCGAAGGTCGGCCATCTGGAGTTCAATGGCACCGAGTGGTTCCTCAACGTCATCGAGAAACGCAACAAACGCCAACGCAAAATCCTCCTCGAAGCCGCCCGCTCCATCATCGACTACACGACCGCCGCCAACATTACCGATGACCGCGAAGGTTTTCTGTTCCGCCGCTCCACCCCCGATCACAAATCCCTGCTCCCACTCCCCCTCTCCCGCGAGTCGATTTGGCGAATAGTCCAACGCAACTGCCTCACCGCAGGAATCCCCCCCGACCGCCTCGGCGGGCGAGGCATCGGCGTACACTCACTCCGTAAAACCGCTCTCAATAACGCGATCCAAAACGGTGCCCAGCTCCACGAAGTCCGCGAACTCGCCGGGCACGCGGATGTGCGAACCACCGAACTCTACTTCGTCCGCAAGGAACAGGACGCCGAGCGTGCGGCCAGGAGGATTGCTATTCGGTGAGGGCTCTGGACAGAAACCGTTGCTGTCACGACTCCTATGTTCACGTAAACGCCTCATCAATGCAAAGCATGCGCCACCCTACACCCCACAAAAACACCAGGCAAGGTGAGGTGCTGCCATTGGCACTTGAACACGATCCAATAGTATTCCGCTCATGTGTGGTTATTCTGAATAGTCGCAGTGTTTGCTTGAAATGAGAAGAACCCAAATACGCAGGCTTGTCATTGGAAATCGAATCCTCACCAACCCGCAACAGCCCGAAACTTGAACCGCCATCATGTCTACTCCTGTTTGTCGACACTGCCATTCGCATTCCCACCCAACCTTTTCAACTTCTGGTGGAGTAAATCGACAACAGCTCGCCGCTTAATGGCACTTGGGCTTGTAGACGGGCGATCCTCATCGCGACGCAATTTGATCATCCATATTGACCTTTCATGTATATCCTTGAATCTCTTGTCCTCTACATTCAGGCGATTGATGACTCCTTCACAGTCAACAACAATGGAGTGCATTATTCCGCTCGTCCCCGGCTTTCCTGAACGTTGTACCTCAATCTCACGCATTCTATTAGATATCAATCGCAGATCATTCAGGTCCTGCACCAGTTTCTGGGACACCTTGCCGTAGACCGTCAGGCAGCGTGATAGCTCATCCTGTAAAGAATCAAGTGTGTCTTCATTCCGTAGCATCTTCTCATCAATCACAGCCCATTTCGTCGCGGATCGATGCTTACCGGAAACCTCGCGAATAGATGTAGAGATCGACTGGGCATTCATGTTAGTGTTGCAGGCGGAAATCATGCGTTTGTTCGTCAAGAGTAAACCGTCAATGCTTGTTACGCAGTTAGCCAGAGGTTTCAAAGAATCTGATTGCAACTGCCGTAGTAATAATTCAATCGGCCCGTTTGAGATGCCATTTGCATCCTCACCTTCTTGGATCTCAATGCGAAATGACGCAAGTGAGGCTTTCAAGCGTGCCACGTCTACATCAAGTAACGTCAGATCCTGCTTGAGAGCTTCAATGTCACTAAGGTTTTCTCGGAGATCAGCCTTGATGGCGTCTGTCCAGCTGCCACATCCACAGAATAGCAGCGGCAGGAATATGAAGAGGCTTGCCTTCGGGATTTGCCAATTCCGTGAACCCGAGGAAAAGAAGTAAAACCAGCCTTTCGCTGCCTGCCACAAAGAGAATACAAAGAAGGTAATCACCGCTTCTCTCGCTATCCGCACGGATGGAAACGGAAGCCAACGGCCTTCATTGGCTGGCGCATCGGATAAATCATTCCACCACAGATAGCTGATGAATAGGGAACAAAGAATATACATTCCCAGAGAAGAGATGCGGCGTAGACTTGTTCCTTCCCTGAAAAACAGTGAGGCTATAGCTTCAGAAGGCAAGCTTAGAGTGACCGCTGATGACGTGATCGTCAAGAACCACGCAAGGCCGACAATCCATCCGGTAGTAGAGTACGTACTTGCAGCAGCGATCCATGCTCCGACGAGGACACCTGGGACTGCCATGCAGATCGCTCTTGTTACTAGCTTCGTGCAAAGACTACGCTCGTCCAGCGGGTACAACAGTGCTATTCCGGGCAAGATTGCCATGATCCCGATAAATGCAACGGCTATTTGACTCCACACATAGTATTGGGCAGTGGCAACTCCATAGGGTTGACTCGTGAGTGTCTCCGCAAGGCGGAATGCAATCAATGGGAGCCAGCTTGCGAGCACGATGAGACAGTTCACTATCCATTTGCTCCACGTAGGTGAAGTGCTCCAGAAACTCTGAGTGAAATGACTTCCCCATGTCAGACCAAAGTAACCTCCGCACCATCCGCAGAATCCAATGATCATCCACAGGTGAATCTCTTCTGACTCTGCGAATGTCCAGATGATCGGTACGAGTAGAGGAATGCTGGATGCGATTCCAATGCACACGCCCAATACCCCGGTGCCGAATCTTGGGTGAGACTCTTCGCGAGACTTCAACCAACGCACCATGTTGCGAGAGAACCCGAGTATCGCAACTCCAATCCCAATCAGAAAGGAAGTGATGGTCGCTTCAATCGCCCACCTGGAGACGGTTTCGAGGCTCGCGTTGTAGATGAAGACTTCAAAAACAAAACCTGCGACA
Organism: Planctomycetota bacterium; assembly: GCA_043777375.1. GTDB lineage: Bacteria > Planctomycetota > Planctomycetia > Planctomycetales > Planctomycetaceae > TH-plancto1. The sequence continues at coordinate 52,043 of JAYWHX010000133.1, forward strand.
AGCACTCCGCCGCATAGCCAGCAAATTGCCAAGCAAAATAGAGAGACAGGAGCACGAGGGGAATGTATGCCCTTATGCGTGCCTTCGACGTTTGTCACTGAATCTAGCTCAATTCCTGAATCGTACGGACCAAGAGACATTGTCGATGTGAAGATATCGTCCATCCGCGACTGACGATATTGCCTGATCTCATCGCACCACTGGGCAACTTGACCTTCGGGATCGGCGACGATGTCATCGACGATGCGATCATACAAATCCATGCCTTCGGTCAGTTCCCAAGACATGAACCGCTCGACTTCCGATCTTGTAATCTCGGGAACACTCATGCCTAACTCCAGTCCATCCACTTATGCTGGTCAACAGAGCGTATTGCTCGATACAGCTCCGTACCCCAGCGTTCGAAAGCAGCAAGAGACTCTCGAATCTGCAGTGGCTCTCGGGACACTGGAACTCTTATGTCATCCGGAAGCTGATCTTGGTAGTTTCGTAGGCTGTCGAACAATCCGGAGATCTTGTTACTGATATCGATTTCGAGAGATGCAATGCGGCGATCGAGTGTTGATGTTGTACCTCCCGCAGCACGTTCAGGGGCTTCCAGCAATCTCCGCTTCAGGACTGCTAGCGTGTCCGCATGATGCACGACTGCAAGAGCCATACAGATTTCCTGAATCTGATTCGTGCAATGATCTCCGGTAACGATTCGGTTGTAGCCAAATGCCGCCAAGAGTGATCGCTGCGGCAGATTTGGCAAATCGGATATCTGAGAGTCGAGGTGAACAACAAGCACGATCAGCTTTTCTAGTGTCAGCTTGCCCTCATCGAGCCCCCGAGTGAATTCACTCGGGGTCATTCGCAGCACCGAATCTGCGAATGCACTTCTGGTCATCTTGCCACGTCTCTTGTCTACATAAGCCCAGACTAGCCTCGAATAGGCCCGTCGCACTCCATCGCGATAGGCATGACTCGATTGGCGAGCATCGCCGTATTCGTCAGGCTCCTTCTCGTTCATCATTTAGACCGGTCTGTCGAGTTCATCGTCTTCGGAAGACAAAAGGTGATCCAAAATCTTGTCATGTTGTTTCTGATGAATCTTCCTTATCTCATCGCACCAGTGAGCAACTTGACCTTCCGGTTCTGAGATGATCGCATCCACGATGCGAACATACAAATCCATGTCTTCAGTCAGTTCCCAAGACATGAACCGCTTTACATCATCTCGTTGAATCTGCGGATGATCATGCCGGTCATTGAAATCGGGAAGAATCACAGTCTCAGTCTACCTGAGCTTTTGGGATTTTGGCAAGTTTTGCCGTTACGGCAACACGCCGCAAACTGTATTTGCGAAAGTCTCTCCAGTCCTGATCGAACAACCAGAGGCGGGAGTAACGAGATGGTGGAGAACTTTGTTGTCAATCCGAAAGTTGTCACTGAGTGCATGACTTCTCAGATCGAGGCGAGTGCCAAGCCCCATTTGAGAATTGATGAGTCGGGAGGCCGACGAAACCTCAATTCTCTCACGATAGCGCCGCCAGACGCCTCTCAAGATCTCTGCTGCCACTGTCGGAAGCCACTAGGCGAAACTCTTCGTGGCTGTGTTTGGTGTCATGTCTATCGGCTCGGTTTGCCGCGACTCTGCCTCCGGAAGGAGGCCAGGTCATGAACACGTTCCAATTGGTCCTTACCGGAGACACGACGCCGCAAGGGCGGTTCGTGTCGATTGTCAGCGGGCAGCCGGTTGCCTTGCCAGAGATTCGGCACGTCGGCCTTCTCGTTCTGATCTGCGTCAAACTCCGAAGGAGTGGGGTGGCCGATCTGAGCGATTTCTCGGCTGCGGGTGTGGCATACTCAAAGGCTTGCCTTCACCAACTCATCCGTAGGCTCCGATGCGACTTGGACGCTGTCCTCGGGAGCGGGAGCGGCAACCAATTCGTCATTCATCGAGGTCGCAGCCGGTACTCGCTACAGATCGCGTTCGAAGACTTCACGGTGGAACCAGGTTTCAGGGAACTGGAGCATGATCTGCCGCACGCGGTATTCCAGTTGTTGGCCGCACGAATCACTGAGCGAAGTTCCGAGTTGCTGCATGTGTCAAATCCCCTGCCATCCACGGCAAACTAGGCATAGACCGAATCCAAGACACTCGACCCCTTACCCCTGAAGTGAGAACGACATGGACCAGAAATCCCACGATGGGAAGATTCCCCCCAATTCGATCGACGGCAACTCAAGCTCACCTGATCCGGGCTTTCGCCTGTTCCGGTGTAGTGTCGTGCAAGAGACCTATGAGGTTCCGGTGGACTTGGACATAACGTGGTGTCCCGCATGCGGCTACAAGTACTGTTGTCCTTAGATCCCACTGGTGGCTACGCCGAGTGCTGTGGCCACCGGTGTCCAAGGACTCAAGGTCAAGTATTACCGGGACACGGGCCGCATCCCCAAACTGCCTGAAGTGAAGGAGGAACGGCGGCCCAGCTGCGACTGCCAGTCTCTGAATGAACTCGGCCTGCAGATTCTCGGTTACAAACGCCTCGCTGAGGCCATTTCTGATCAGTTCACAATCCGCTGCCACACATTGAAGTCAGTGGCGAAGTCACCGCCTGGGTGCCTACACCGCCGCAAGCCGGAGTAATTCGTAACCGATCCCACGCGTCTTTCTCAAACAGAGTTGCGATCCCTGCCAATCCAACCCCGGAGCTCCCGGATGGTTTACTGGCTCATGGCCGCGAGTAGATGCATCACGAAATTGCATTGGATGCCTACGCGTCTTTCAAGACTTCAAATTCCTTCTGGCAAAACGAGCAGAAGACTCCGCCTGCAGTCAGTACGGATTTCTTCACGTAGATCGTGCGAGTGCCATCCTCGCAACCGCAGATCAGCATGGTATGTCCTGTCTGCGGGAGATTTCGACCTTTGGCTTCTCTGGGAGGTTGCGATCCGATCCCTGCGGGAAGTCTTGCACGCAGGAGATCGATGACAGGCTGATATTTCTTTGGCACGTTTTTACGAGGCCACTTCGTGATTGTGAACCCGTAACGTGTATTCAAGAACTCACAGGCCAGTCCGTACGAGAGGCATTGGTCACGGAACGATTTGAGGTGATAGTAGCCTCCCTTTCCAATTCCGCCCTGCATTCCGGACTCGTGGAGAGCAGCGTGTGCAGCCTCATGCAACATGGTTGCCAGAAGTTCTTTCGGATGCCCGAGGAGCTCCGGGCTGATCCCGATCTCGTGGGCTTGTCCTCTCCGCTTCTTCCATACGGACCACGCGAAGTAGCCATGAAGTCTTCGTCGTGATCTCGCGTCGACCAGCGTCAATACCGCTTGCGGAATCGATGGCTCGATATCGCGAAGTAACTCCCATGCGGACTCCAACACTCGCAGAGAAGTCGATCCCCGCATCGTGACTGTGTACTTCGAAGCTCGCCAGCTCGACGCTGCATTGGCCATGAGTCGCTCATCACTTCACAATTTTTTTGAAGTGATAAATATCCGCTCTGATTCCTGAAAGCAACTTCGAATGGGCTAACTACCAGGATGGAAATGGTCAGTTCCGTTGCTTGTGCGTTGCCGTGCTATTTGAGAAGTGCAAATGGAAGCCGTACCAGTGAGCCAAGACTAGCTCAAGGCGGATCGTGGTGGCTCCTTACTGACAAGCCACTGACAACGTTCGAACTGGGTTCGAACCTCACCCTGCCGTGCGTGGTCCTTTTTGTATCGCTGGCGAATGATCGCTCGAAGGAACCACCGAGTGCATTCGGCGTCTACTGAAGTCCTGTCGCTTTTCGCGTGTTGAGCGGCACCAACCCGTGTCTCTTTTGGAGAACGTTTCATGTTGAATCTGACATTGGTCCCCGTGGTGGGGGCACTTCTGCTCATTGCCCTAATGATCTTCGTCACCAGTCGCCGAGCGAATCGGGTGGCGGAGGTGCGGGCGGAGGTGGAGCGGGAGCGGCAGCAGGTGATTCGGGCGGATGTGCGGAATGATGAGCAGTTCGTGGAGAATCTGTTAAACGGTCAGGGCATGGACCGGGCCGTGACTCACTTCGTAGACGAGAGATCCAAACTCTTACCTGGGGTGAATCCGGAGGCACCGGCGGCTTGGACAATTGAGCAGTTGGAACTGTCGTTCCGTAACAACCTGCGGCGGGACATTGAAGGTGTCAACCGGGGACTGTTTGCTCCTGCGCTGGCTGCAGCGGTGCTCATTGTGGGAGTCAGCTGCATCACGGCGGCGGTGATGTATCAGTTTCATTCTGGTCCATCGTCCGACTCCGCAGCAGATTTTCTGAACCAGCCTTCAGCCACACCTTGAACTTCACTGGCATGCTTGCCGAGTGAACCATCCCTTCCTTCCCTGTTGACTCAGGAGTCTTCCCATGGTTTTGCGTCCTCTGCCGATGCTCCACATTGAACAGCAACCTGCTGTGCATGGGGCCATCAACAGTTCCACCACCTTTGTGGATCGCGGTGGCATTCTCGATGCGACAATCAAGTTGTTTGAGTTGGGACTAGATCATCTCAAGTCACTTCCCGTGCGGGATTTAACCGAGACGGACAATCTCGCCCCTTCCAAGCTGACGCATCAGGTTCAACAGCAGTTGATCAGTCATCCCGATTTGACGGAGCCGGACGCGACGGTTCCCGTTCTGCAAGCCAAGTCCCAGATCATTCGGGAGCTACGTGGCAAGAGACCGACGAAGTTGCTGAGGGATTTGGACGCGATCGTCGCCGGTGTCATTGATCCGGTACTCAGTCGCATTCGATTGGAGATTGATCTGGCGATTGGTGGGACTCCTCATCAAGGACCACGGATTGTGGAACAGGTCCGTGCTGTCCTGAACAGTCTCGTGATCCCCGATCCCAACTCCGAGCCACTCACGCGGCTGGGACGACTGGTACGAGCGTTGAGCGAATTGGGGCACAGGCAGTTCAGTCTGCCTCGCAAGACGATCGAGTTCGCGGTCCAACGGCTCACGGAGCGGGCGTTGCCCGAGTACGACGCAGCGATTCAAGCCTTGGCGGCGGAGTGGGTGTCGGCTCAACTGAAGCTGGAACTGCCCCGCTTGAATGAGTATTGCGAAGAGAGTCTAGCCCGCGTGGCGTTGTGCAACCAAAGCGTGGCCAAGATTCATGCGGCAGTCCTGAAGCTGCGTCGGGAGTCGGTCATCTCTGGTCACATCTCGAAGTCGAGCGTGGTTCTGGAGCTGCCGGGTCCGAAGGAAAACGATGTGATTGCCGGACTTCGCAGCCGACTTCGGTGCGGCGATCAAGGGGAACTGAGCGGTGTTCTGTTCGACCGGTGGATTGAGTCGCTTCGCCCCCTTGCGGAGCGCTGGGTGCCTACTTCGGCTCCGGTTGGAGTGATCCTTTCGCATGTTGATCCCGAGGAGGCCGCGCTCGCGTTCGTGCAGCTCATCGAGAGTCTGCTCGGGGAAGGCCACAGCCTCTATGAGATCATCGATCGCTATGGCGGGACCAAGGTGGCGACCGAGCTGTTCAATCGTGCGGAACAGCTGGGGTCACTCCAATCGCGAGATATCGAACCTTTCAATGTGACTCCGCTCACATTGACGATCATTCGGCTTCCGCCGACCGTCGGGCCACGAGACAGTCACATTCGTGACCAGCTCGAAGCAGCCTTTCTCAAGGTCACCAACAACAACTGCCTGATTTTGTCGTGTTCTCCCGCCGAGCGTAATGCCATCACGGTCGTGAGATCCAAGACCGGGTTTCCGATCGGCATCGAAAGCGGGAATGAGACCTTGCTCATTGAATACGTCAAGGCGGCCCATGCCGGTCATCTACCACATCTCGTGGGAGTCATCTCCGGAACTGACCACGGCGAAGCGATCAGCAATTACCTGAAACTCGGGCGTCGACTTGGCCCCGAATTCTCCGAAGTTCAGTTCGAAATCGATTGATCTTGGGATCTGCTTCCCAGGATGTCGTTCTCTGTTCTCCTCCCTTGTCACCAGAAGGATCATCCCCATGGCTACTCGCCAAGCACAGTCCCCTGAAACTCGTGTCGGCTTCCTGACCATCGGCTGCGGCGGTGTCGGACTCGATGCCATCGAGCAACACCAGAAGCGGTATCAAGTCGACCAGCGACCATTCCCGAACATCACGATGCACATCGATACTGATCCGCAGACTTCCGATCTTGTCGATGAGCATATCCACATCGGATTCAAGGACTATCAAATCGATGCCTTGCAGGCCGATCCGCAAAAGTTCGGGCGCGGGATCGCGAAGATTCTGGAGCACATGCCGCAGTATCTCTCGCATGAAGACGGCACGAATGGTTCGCGGACCGTTCGCAGTCTGACCCAACTTCAGCTGGCGATCAACGAGGCGGCTCTGTTCACGGGTTTTCGGCGAGCGATTCATCGACTGGTCAATGAGCATGGAGTGTCCTGCGTCATTCCGATACTGGTCAGCTCCAGTGGGGGTGGGACAGGTTCTGCTCTACAGATCCTCTTGCCTCTGAAGTTCCGCGATCCGACCTTTCAGGCGCGGGCACTTCAAGGTCTGCCGTCTCAGTTGTTTCGGACGCCAATCACGTTTGTGAGTGACCCGTACGCGCTGGCCCAGATCCATGAAGCGCCACACGCCGCCAGGATTCTGGCCAACTCGTTCGCGTATCGGATTGAGTCGGTTGCTCTGGAGCGGGCGAGGGCGGTGAAGTACGTCATTCATGTGGGCTTTGCTAACAATCAGGGCGTGATTCTGAGTGACAAGCACATGATCGGACGAGTCCTGGGAACCAGCCTCTATGAATGGCAACGCAGCTGGATTGAGATCAAAGGTCGGTTGGTGGACACGGTCGACAACAAAGCCTTCTCCACACAGGGATACACCGGACGCGACCGTCCGGAAAACATCCTGAACGCCACCTTCTTGGGTGACGAGGAACCTGTCTCGGAAGTATCGCCAGTGAATGGGCATGTCCGAAACGGAGGTGTCGCGTGAATCGGCTGATTGACTTCTTCATCGTGGCTGTACTGTGTGCCATGATTGGATCATCGGTGAGAGCTGTTGATCCGACTCCCCCGTCCAAACTGTTGCGGCTCGGCATTGTGGATGACTCGGGTTCGATGGCTGGAGAACGAATTGAGACAGTCCGCATGGAATGGCTCAATTTGGCGAGGCAGCTTCCACCGTCCCCCGAGAATCCCATCGTTCTGGTCACCTTCGGATCGGCGGCATCCGCGCCGAAGGTGTTCGTCGATCTCCCCTCGTTCGAAGCAGCGATTGGGACGTTGCATGGGGGATCTGGTGGGACGGATATCGCAGCAGGTCTGCGAGAGGGAATTACCTATCTCAGTTCCATCAAGAACACGAATGATGTCTGGGTCATGCTTTATACCGATGGGGAAGGGAGCGGTTCCGCTGACGACCTCATTCAGGCGGAAGCGGAACTCGATGCGATCTTCGCCGGTCGCCAGCAGCAAGGTCTGTCACAGACTGTGTTCTTGAAGCGTTGGGGAAACGCGAACGCCGACTTGCTCGCTCGCATTCAAGCTCGCGGACATGCCAGGGTACTCGATGCCGAGGATCTGACTGTCAATCCGATCACTTTTGATCCGCAGGTCGATCTGGTGGGCGTGACGTGGAACGCAGTCAATCCCCTGTTGCTCGATGTCGAGTACATACTGCGATTGGACGTACGCGGCGATGTGGCTGGTCTCGTATTGCCCAAGCTCGCTCTTACGGTTGATGTGGCCGGGGCCACGGGAGATCTGCAGGCAGAGGTTCAGGCGGGTGATTCACCACTGCCTCGGAAAGTGACGATTCCGATTACGCCCGAGGAGCGGGCATTGGGAAAAGTCATCGTTCCGCTTCTTCTCACACCGCCCGCAAACATCCCGTCCGACAATGCCTTGGTGTTGCCCATTCTGGCGTCCACACAAATCGATCTGCCGGTTGATCTGCCCGTGGAGCATTTTGATTACCAGATTGTCGTCACTCAGACATCGCAGCCCGGTGTTTGGTCCGATCCTCTGGTGAAGCGAATCCGTACTCCGCTGCAATTGAAATTCGAGGTGAAGTCGCGGGATGGTGAGACCGTGTCTCCGGGCGACATCGAGCTGGTTCCGGCGACTGGCACGGTCATTGTGGGCGGGTCGACGACGGTCGTATTGCCCGCTAGCGGCACTGTAACCGTTGACATCGAGATTGAAACTCTGGTTGCTAATCTGACGGAGCCTCCTGCTCAATGGCGATCCTCTTTTGAACTGACGACGAATGCAGTTCGAGTGCGCCCGCAGACGACGATCACTCCGCCGCAGTTGACCATTCAGGGAGAACTTTCGATTCCCCCGGCATTGACGACTCCGATTGAGGCTCAGGTCACGAGAGTCCTGGCTGCGGAATGGGTCAATCTGGCTCAAGGCACAGCTCGGTTCCAAGTGGAGACGGAGTTCGATGTCCAAGGCCCGATTGCTCCGAACAGCAAAATCACTCTCGTGACTACGGGATCGATCGTCTCAGTGGCGCTGAATCCAACGACTCTTCAAACTGGTTCGCAGCGGGTCACCCTTGATGTCACCGCAACCGTACCACCGAGTCCTAAGACTCAGGCATTTGAGTTCCAGATCGTTCCGCCGACCAGTGACGGGGTGATCCAGTATCAAGCCAGTCAGTCCTTACAATTTGTTGTCATGGGGCCGAAAGCAGTCAGCTTGGGAGTTGCGTCGCGTGGCCGGGCTGTCCGGGAACTCCGGACTTCGATGGATGACAATGACAGCTTGGTCCAACTGCAATTGGAGCCGATCGTGGTCGGCATGAAGCCCACGGCTGTCGCGTCAGGGTTGGACGTGAAGCTCGATGCTCCGAATGAGCCCCTGAAGTTCTCGAATCCCGGCTCCTACCGCGTCTTCAGTCGTTGCCAGCTGACCGTGCCCGTGTCAGTACCGAAGTCGCTGTCCTTCTTTCAAGACTCGATCCTGGCTGGCACTCTCGACATTGAACCACTCCATCCCAACCCCGCAGTTCAAGGCGGTTCGGTCCCGCTCGTGGTCATCGTGGCTGCTCCGTTTAAGCGACTGCTGTGGCAACTCGCGTTGGCGCTGTCTGCGATCCTGGCCGCTGTCGTCATTGTGCGGATGTACCTGACGCTAAGGAGGACCGACTGAACCGTGATCACGCTCTTTCTGGAACCTCGCCTCGATTGTCCAACGATCTTGATCGCCGTGTTGTTGATTCGGATTGGTGAGGTGGCCGTTCAGAATCGGGCCGATCTGTATCGCGTTTGTCACTAGCTGAGTTGGGTGCATGGGGGGGTGACGTTTGTGTGGCTGGTTGTCCGGACGGAGCCAGTGACTGCGGGGGATCTGTTGTGGATCTTGCTGCGGAGCGTTCTGGCGTCGCGGATCTGTCTGGGGGCTTGGGCGATCGTGCTGTCTCTTGGATGCGAGCTGTGGTCGGTGACCATTGGAAGGGTGTTGAAGGCGATTCGTGATGCCAAGTTGAGGGAGGCCTTGCGTTGCCTGGAGGAAGGAAATGCTCGGCTGAGGCAAATCCTCGCTGAGCAAGAACGTCGGCAGCAGCAACAGGCCGCACTGGAATGGGAGCGAACGGCACCCGAACGTGAACGGCGGCGACTGGAAGCGGAGGCTCGGTCGCTGATCGAGCAGGGTGAAGCAGAACGGGCGAAACGACGGCGTGAAGAGGCCAGGCTGCGGAGTGAACTGGTCTATCAGCAGTATGCGCGGCAGCTGGGGGCTTCGTTCCCAAGAAAGCGGTTCGATCAGTTCATCGAACGGTATCTGAGTGACAACTCGTCACCGGATGAAGTCGAGCAGCGTGAACGGATGCTGAAGCAGATGATGCTGGATTCCCTCGGCACCAGCACGCCGACGAAGTTCTCTTCGATGAGCGAACTGTCCGCGTACTACCAGGCTCGACGTGACGAGATTGACCGACTTCCGCACGATGAGGAGGTCAAAGACACCTATCGGATCCAACTCAACAAGCAGGAAGACGAAGCTCTTCGAAGGATGCTGAAACCATGACGAAAATCATTCTCGGTCGCGACGTGCAGAACGGCCACGAGGTCGGGTTCGACTCGGATTATCTGGCCCGGCACCTACATCTGGTGGGCGCGACGGGTTCTGGGAAGACCACGGCGCTGTTGAGTATTATTCGGCAGATCCTGACGGCCACACATGAGACCGCGTGTCTGTTCGTCATCGACCCGATGGGAAACCTCAGCCACGACCTGCTGCGGTGGATGGCCAATACGCGGTACTGTCCCGAAGGAGTGCGACGGCGGCTGCTGTACATTGAAGCTGCTCGTGAAGATGTGGTCTTGCCGTTCAATCCCTTATTGTTTGAATCCCCCGCACACGAGTATTTCCAGGTCGAACGGTCGATCAGCCTGATTCTCCGGGCTTGGGATAGCCAGGAGCTTTCCGCCATGCCGAGGCTCCGGAAATGGACCTTCAATGCGTTCCTCGCGGCGGCAAGATTGAAGCTGCCGATCTCGATCTGTGAGTACTTGTTGCAGCCCGGATCAGCCGAGCATGATGCTCTGCTGCGGATTCTTCCAACAGATGTCAAATACGAATGGCACGAGATTCTGAACGCCCGTGGCAGCGAAGCGATTCGCATTCTGGAAAGCACGAGGAACCGCTTGGACCCCTACTTCCGAAGCATCATTCTCAAGAGGATGTTCGGCAGTCGCAAGAATTACTTCGATGTCGAGCGATTCATCAGGGAAAGACGGATCGTCATACTCAACGTTGCGAGTTACCGGCGCATCCCGACCCAATTGTCGAGTGCAATCGGTGGCATCGCCTTAAACGAGATTCTGCAGACCGCTTTGAGTATGGATCGGAAAATCGTTAGTCCGACCTATCTCGTGCTCGATGAGTTTCAAAACTATGTCAACGGAGACATCTATGAGGCCATCCCGACCGTGCGACAGAAGGGATTGCGACTGATTCTGTCGCATCAGAGCTTCAGTCAGTTGATCCAGGGTGACATCGATCTCATGGGCTTGATTTGGCAGCCCCGTAGTCGGCTGGCATTTGCGGTGGATGCGCTCGATGCCGATACTCTGGCCCATGAGTTGGCTTCGCTGACCTATGATCCGATGAAGATTAAACACCAACAAGTGTCACACCGGCAGCGGATTGTCGGGTATCGGCGAGAGACGCTCAAGACATGGTCCAGTTCCGATGCACGCGGACGTACTCAAGGGAAATCTCATGGAGACAATCGATCCGAGAATGAATCGCTCACCCAGCCAGGTGGCCGTGGAAAGGACCCCACTCGCGGCAGCGGGAAAGGGACCGGTAGCTCATGCGGGGAGAGCGAAGGGAACAGTGAAACGCACACGACATCGACAGGAGAGCATGAGATCAACGTCCCGATTCATGAAGAGGTCGAGGAACCTTCGGGCGTGACCTTCAAGTCGTTCGACGAGGAGACAAACGAATGGGGCCGAGTCCTGCGAACACTCAATACTGGAGAAGCTCTCGCCAAGTTCTATAACGACTCGGTCCTGCATCGCGTCCTGATCGATGAAGACCCGATTCCGGACTCGACGCGGCTGCGAGCTGCGGTCGATGAACTCATTCAGAAGAACTTCGAGTCGGACCTGTTTGTGTCAGCTGCTCAGGCCGATGCCGAAGCGGAAGAGATTCGGTTGTCGTTGTTTCAGCCCCAGAAACTGATCCTCCCTCCGGGAGTTTTGCAACGTCTCGACAAGATCGATCAGCCACCGTTCGCAGAACCTGATCCCAGTGGACTGGAGTAGATTCGATGACGCATCTCTTGCATCACCTCGGCAACTCGGCGTTCACCGGTCACAGCGATCGTCTCCATCGTAGTCCGCAACTCGTCTCGAAAATCAGGCGGCACACCGACCGCTTGCCAGTACAAATCGGCGTACCGTTCGCGGAGGCGATTCAATTCCGCTTCGGGCAAGTCAGAACGCGTCTCGAACGAGACCAGTCGATCGATCAAAAACTGGTGTCGTGTCATCTGGTTCAACAGCACCTTCGCGTCGACGCGCGCGGTGCGTTGGTCCCACGGGTCCGTGAGCGTGTCGGAATCGTCCCGGCGATCAGTCTCGGGAAACCGTATGAAAACAGACTGCCACAGGTCTTGACTTCAAGCAAGTCGAGTTTACAGTTCTTGCACTCACTCTCGCTCACGCGAGTTTGGCCTCCGGCGACGACCGTTGCGGACGACGCGAATTCGCGTTGCAGCTCGGTTGCCTGGTTGTACTCTCCCGACCCCGGGAACTTTCCTGCCGAGTCGCCCCTGTTTCTCCAGGCGCACTCGGCAACTTTTTTTGACTCTGGAAAGTCCCCGCTGAGTGAGGTCGATGATGGTCACTGATCGTGATCTTCAAGTGGTGCATGCGCTCGCCCGCTATTTTGTCCTGAATCGACAGCAGATTCAGCGGCTCTGTTTCGAGGGCGATGACGATGGCCGCGTGACCCGTCGACGCCTGCTCAAATTGGTGCAGCTGGGCGTGATCCAAAAGCAGCCGCTGCAAATGCACGATACCGAGGGCGGTTCACCGTCGTCCGTTTACTACCCGTCGCGGCGCGGTTTAGAGATCCTCGCGGAAGCCCTTGATGACAAGCGGTTTCTGCTCGTCAGTTCGCAGTCCCCACAACCGCATCATGTGCTCCATTGGCTGGCCGTCTCCGACACGCACATCACGATCGATGCCGCCATCGATCGTCAAAGCGACGTGCAGATCGACGGTTGGATCAACGAATGGGACACCGTTCCGGTATCTGCAGCGACGACCGTCGCCAGTACCGAAAAGCACTACCGTCTCCTCACCATGTTGCAGGAGTCGCCCAAGCTCTGCTGCGCGCCCGATGCGGCATTCCAACTGTCGAGAGGAATTCATAAGAAGGTCTACTACCTCGAACAGGACCGCAACACATCGGGTGTCGAACGCATCGCCGCCATGAAGACCAAAGGGTTCGCGGAACTCGCGAATCGGCAGTGGCATCGTCGCCATTTCCCCGAGACGACACTCCCGACATTCACGGTGCTGATGGTCGCTCCTTCTCCGCGTCGACGAGATCACCTGCGAAAGGCAATCCACAATAAGCCCGGTTGGGAGCTGTGGCGATTTGTGTCGGAATCGGAGATGAATCCCGATACGTTTCTGCACGCTCCGATCCTCTACCGCTGCGATAGCGACGAAGGTGTCCCGCTGGTTCAATCGAAAGTCACAGCTCAACCAGTCCTGATCACTGGAGAGCGCGCATCGTGACTGCGATCGACAAAACACACACAACCTACAACGTGGAGGGGGCAGCTTGCCTCGGCCAGAGCCGAGTGCGAACCGCTGGGCGGTCGATGGTTTTCCGTATCGATCAGACGATTCATCGGTCGGTTCGCTGGGTTGCCAGGGTCGCGGCCCTGGCCTTTGGTATTGCAGCGAGGACGGAACCGACCGCCCATGGATGGAAACGAGCAACGCGAGTGTCCACCCCCTACGAACACCAAAGGCCAGGGGTGCGAGGCCCCGCCGACGCATCCCCTGGCAACCCGCAAGCTGGGGTGGCAAAACAACTTACAAAACAACACACAAAACAACGTGGGTGTACCGGCCCGGACACCCCCCCGGACAGGGCGCCGGTACACCCTCTGACACCCATTCGAGGGTTGGTTCGGGCTTTGTCCGCCGCGTTCATTCGTGCTGCCAACACCACGCCGGGCAGTCCAGTTCAGGACTGTGTCGCTCGTTGTGCATTGGGTCGTCGACACACGTCGATGGCATTTATCCGCGTTCCCCCTTTTCCCATGGTCATACCGAAGTTCACGATGCAGGCATTCCGAAAGGTTCCGCTGTGGGTCTTCCGCCAGCTCATTCGCCAACTGCGTTTGGGCGTTCGATTGGCCTACCAACCGACTCCCCCGGCCTGGAAAGCCAAGCAGAAAGGATACTGCCTCAGCGGCTGGTTCGATGTCGCCTCGATTCTGTTGCTCCTCACGCTGGGGCTGTTTCTCTGGTGGTGACGACCGTGACAACCATGTGCGAGGGGAGTCTTCCTGATGACTCCCCTCGACGGCTTCTTTCGTTCTCTCGCGAGCCGGAGATTTCCCCGCGTCTCGCAACCTGTTACTCCCTCACTTCAAACCTCTCTTCTCACGAAGGGAGTTGAAGCGTTCTGTTCAGGGTGGTCGCGATACCGTTTCGCGGCGCTCGTTTCGAGTCACTCGCAGGGGAGTGATTTCGGTTCGAGTTCCGCGTCCGATTCCGGCCACCTGAAAGCAGAGCGTCATACCCCGTGTTTCCAGACTCATTCCGAGTCCTGAAACGTTCCATCCCTTTCCCCCCTTTTCTATGGCAACATCAGCCAAGGAGCCAACGATGGCTCAAGCCTCATTGAAGCCCGTCAAAGTTTTCCGCCTGCGCGGCGTCTCAGCCAGCATCTTCGCCAACCAGGCGAAGAGCGAAGGTCACGACATCACCTATCACAAGGTGAGCCTGCAGCGGACCTACCGCGATGGCGATGAATGGAAGACCACGACCAGCTTCGGTCGCGATGACCTCCCCGTCGCACGACTCCTGTTGGACCGTGCCTGGGAGTTCATCCTGAACGCCGAAGCCGCCCCCAGCTCGGACGCTGTGGAGGCATAGTCACGCCACAAATTGGGGAGTCGCCCTGTCGACTCCCCACGTCGGGTTGAGATCGCGCCAGTGTTGTCCAGGACCGGACGACCACGCCGAACCACCGACAGAATGCGATACACGGACTTCAGTCCGTCCCCTCTTTCGTAGAGCTTCCCCTTTCCGACGCTTTGCGAATCTTTAGCGAGCCATAGTCGACTCGCTCTCCCCGCAATCAATCTCTTCGCCCAGTCGAGGAGTGATCGATCCATGCGACTGATCCGAACTGCTGTGACGGCACCGATCCGGTTCGGTCGACTTGGGAGTTGGTCATCCAGCGTGGATGGCCTCTCTACTTCCTTCCCCCTTTTTCTATGGGTCAATACTTCAAGGCTGTGAACGTGTCGAAACAAGAAGTCGTCTGTCCGTGGTGCCTCAGCGGAGGTGCCAAACTCTGGGAATGGTCTGCCAATACCCAGGGTGCCATTTTCACGTTATTGCTCCGCAAGAGCGATGACAGAGGCGGTGGCGACTTTCGCGAGGCCACATTCGAGACCGATCCCGAGGCCCTCGTCGGTCGTTGGGCCGGTGACCATGTCGTCCTCGTCGGCGACTATGACTCCAGTGGTCTGTACGAGAAGGCGAAGAGTTTCCGGAACATCAGCCACGAACTGGCCGAAGTCTGGAATCGGTTCATCTCCATTCCCGAACAGAAACTGACGCCGTACGACGCCTGCAGCTGCCGACAGATCAGCCAGTGAACCCGACCGGGGCGAATCGCCGTCACGATTCGCCCTGAGCATTGACCTGTTCCCTTCAGTGAACGATCGGTTGTGCGCATCCCTGGAATGTGCGGACCGCTGTTCCGACGGGCGCGACACATGTCGCATTCTCTCTCTGGTGAGCACGCTCTTTCCCGTGTCTCGCCAATTCGTACTTCCTGGCCATTCCGACGGAGCGATTGTCGCCCGCGAAACTGGCCTCCTCTTCTTTCGGAAAGAAACTCCCATGCTGGTCACTCTGACTCAATGGCACCCCGACGCAACCTGCGTCTGGTGCGAACGCTCGACCGTGTGCGTCACCGCCTCGATCGACGAATTCCTCACGACCACGCCGCTCTGCTGGACCTGCCTCGCGAAAGCGGTCAAGGTCCGGACCCAGCAAGAGCGGCCCCCGTCCCCGCCCGAGAAGGAGTCACGTCCCCCCTGTCCCGGTGGTCCCAACAAGACGTGAGGCCAACTCATGGACATTGATCTTCTTCTTCAACGTCTCGACCGTATCGAAGATACCCTGCGTCTGCTGACCCAGCAAAAGGTCATTCAGGAGTTCTACTCGACGACGGATCTGGCCCGGATTCTCGGCAAGGCGGAGTTCACCGTCCGCGAATGGTGCCGTCACGGGCGGATCAAGGCCGAGAAACGCCCATGTGGTCGGGGGAACTCCAAAGAGTGGATGGTTTCTCACGAAGAACTGCAACGCGTGCAGAGCGCCGGACTGCTGCCGGTGGATCATGGACTCGACCGCAGATTTGTGCGGAGATAGCGGTCGCGAGCTGGACTATCGCTGAAACGGTGATGGTGATCCCCCACCCGAGACACGGAAAGTTCCGATCTCGGGCTGGGGGTCACTCGTTTGGACTACTTCTTCTTGTCACTCGGAGTCTTCGCCGGTGCGGGAACCGGCTTGTCGGACTTCGGGTGCGGTTTGTGACTTCCACCGTTAGCCATCGCTCACTGTCCTCTCGATTGGGAATGGGTTGTAATATAGTCCCTTTTGGACTATTCCGAAGTGGACTTTACGCTTCGCTACCATGAAGGACAAGGGGCCACTCGAAAAATCGATCTACACCGGGGAATACTCCACGGTTATCCGGCTGCTTCGACAGGCTCGCGAAGATGCGGGGCTGACACAGGTCGATTTGGCCAAACGACTGGCCCAAACCCAGTCGTTCGTCAGCAAGTTCGAACGCGGCGATCGCCGTCTCGACATCATCCAGCTGCGGACGATTCTGTCGCACTTGGGAGTCACTTTGGCGGAGTTCGTGCAGCGGCTGGAGACGGATCTTCGGCGGAAGGAGGCTTGAATTCCCTCTTCGACCGGCGTTCTGACAATCTGGGAGAATTGTCTGTAAGGAGTGCCTCGGTCCGTACGTAATACTTGCGGAGTGTGTCTCGCGAGGTCGCGAAGAACACGCACTCCAACATCAGAACTCCCAAATCGAGCCAGCCGATCCCGAAGCCCATGTTAGCGGTCGCTCGATAGCAGGCGTATGCGATCAGCGTGGCCACGAACATGTTGGCGTAAAACTGGTAGTGCCGGTAATGGATCTCGATCAGCAGCGAAAACGCATCGACTTTCCCGGACAGTTGGGAAAAGTCGAGCTGAGGAGCCTGCAACCCCGTCCACATGTGCATTTGGTCAACAACCGCCCAGCGAATCGCCGTGATCGTCATCCCGACCGCCAGCGAAACGATCGTCAGGTACAGCAATCCGCTGATCGTCGGGGCGTTCGCCGGAGTCAGCGTGAACCACGCCTGAATACCCGGCGAAAACTGGCTCACACCCCAGAGCGTCGTCGCCCCAGGGACCAGATACGCCACCAGCGGGCCGAAGTTGTCGTTGGAAACGCTCTGCATGTGGATGACAGAGTACCACAGGATGGGGGCCATCACAGAATCCGATTTCTTCAGGCGGCACTTCGCTCACGGATTTGTCTTGCAGGGTGAAAATCAGCCAAACACCGTGTCGATCGCCGATCGTTGGGTGCTGGGGAGAAGATGCCGGTAGCGCTTCCGCATCTCATCAGTCTGGTGGCCGGACCAATCGTCGATCATCCGCTGGTCGACCGCCCGACTGGCACAGTTGGAGATGAACGAGTGCCGGAACACGTGCCAGCCGCGAACGTGTTTCCACTGGCTTCCGGCCAACGTCCATTTGAGATGGTGGTTGGACTCATCGACAGTGAGGCTCGATCCGTCGATCGAGAACACAGACACGCCCGATGATTCTCCAAGCCAGGCCGCAAGAGCGGCCTTGAGCAGTGACGACATCGGGACACTCCGTGAGGTCCGCTTTCCCTTGGACCGCTTTCGCTCGCGAATGGTCAGCGTACCCGCTTCGAAGTCGATGTCTTGCACCTCCATCCGGATCAACTCGCTACGTCTAGCCCCGGTATGGGCAGCCGTCAGGACCATCGGGTAGATGAACGGATGCAGGGCGGTCTTCTGCACGTGCTCCAGCACGACCGCCAGTTCCTCGGGCGTGAAGAACAGGCAGTCCCACAAATCGGCTTGCTGGGCAGCGGTCAGCTTGCCGCGAGCGATTCGCCGCTCGATATCAGCCAACGTCTGGAAAGGCGGCTTCTCATCGATCTTCGGGTATCGCAGCCCCGGCTTGGGGAATGCCTGTTTGACGAACCCCATCCGCGTGGCCCAGGTCCACATCGCTCCAAAACTGACGAGTTCTTTGCGAATCGTCGTCGCACTGAGCGGCTTGCCTCTCCGGCCTCGACACTTCGACCGGGTGTTGATGTAGTTCTGCAGGACCGCAAACGTCAGCGATTATCCTCGGAAACTCTTGCCCAGGATCGTCTGAATGTGGTTCAGGTGAATCCGCAGCGTCAGCAGCGTGTTGGCTTCCATCGAGCCGTTGCTGACCGCGACGAGGTACTCGTCCACCAGAGAGCCGAGCGTTCGACCGACCTCTTTCTCGGGCGTGGCGACCTGATCCAGCCGACCGTCCGAGAACAGGTAGGCCACCAGATCGACCCCTTCCGGGAGCGTGATATGCCCCTGATCGATCAATCGCAGCCGCTCATCAATCCGCTGGGCGAGCGCATCCGCTGCCCGTCGATCGGTACTCTTGAGAGTCT
Source organism: Planctomycetota bacterium (assembly GCA_043777375.1). GTDB lineage: Bacteria > Planctomycetota > Planctomycetia > Planctomycetales > Planctomycetaceae > TH-plancto1. The sequence goes on from JAYWHX010000133.1 coordinate 70,506, forward strand.
TCTTGAACCGCCGCTCCCCGATTCGGAACGCGACGTGAAAGAGATTTCCGTGCTGTTCGACCCAAGCCATGTTCTGGACCTCCGGACAAATTGTCGCCGCGATGGCAACCGATCCAGAGTCCATGCAAACCCAATTCTGCCCCCCAATTTGCCCCCCAATCGCGTTGGCCAACAAAAAAGGACTCACGGCGATTCGCCGTAAGTCCTTTCGCCACTTGGAGTGCCCACGACAGGACTTGAACCTGTACGATATTGCTATCACTAGGCCCTCAACCTAGCGCGTCTGCCAATTCCGCCACGTGGGCAGCAGGAAGGGAGAGGAGGTTAACAGTCGAAGGGGCGATTTTCAATCCGACAGAGTGCGGGAAAAGCTGTGACCCACGGACTTCGTGGGAAACGGTGGGATTAGGAGAGCCGGGCTGGGGTGTTGGTGAGGAGGCCAGCTTGGGAATTGGTCCGAAACAACTTCCAACTGGATGTTGAACAGAAGGAAGCCAAGGGAGCAAAGAAACTTCGGATGGAAGCCTTTGCTGCCTGGGCGAGCTTCTGTTTAAGTCCCTCTATTCGAATCGGGAAGTTGTTTCGGACCAATGTCCTTACTGGCGTGGTTTCGCCCAGGCGGGGCATTCGGCCTCGAAGGTCACGAGATCGCGCGACAGAGGGTGGACAAAGCTCAGTTTCCAGGCCAGCAGGTTGAGGGGTGGGGCCTCGGGCGAAACTGTCTGGGTCTCTCCCAATTGCTTCCCGGGGAGATACGTCGGATCGTCCACGATCGAATGCCCCAAGTCCCACAGATGGATTCGAATCTGGTTAGTCCGCCCGGTCCGCGGAGTCACCTCGAGCAGTGATGTCCCATCCTCGCATCGTTCGAGGACGCGAAACTCCGTCGTGGAAGGGCGACCGTTCTTCCAGTCGACGCTGTAGGATCCCAGCTTGCCGGGATCTTCGCTGATCGGGGCTTCACTCCGGAATTCATCATTCACTGGGTGGCCATGCACCCGAGCCAGATACCGCTTCTCGACCTTTCCTCGCTCGAACTGCGATTGCAGCTGTTGTGCGAAGTGGCGGGTCCGACCGAAGAGGACGATCCCGCTGGTGTTGGCGTCCAGGCGATGAATCGGGCGTGGGTTGTAGGGGTGATAGACCTCGGCCAGGATCGATGTCAGCGTGTTGCGATTGAACCGGCCAGACGGGTGCATCGGCAAGGGGGCAGGTTTGTAGACGACGATGACCGCCTCGTCTTCATACAGAATGCGAATGTCGGCATTCACATCTGGTTCGCTCTTGGCGTGATGGATGTGCAGATAACGCTCGCCTCCGCGAACGATCTGGTCGGCGGGGACCGGCATCGGGGCAGGCCCCTCCATTCCTTCGGGGACGAGTCGTTTGAGGAGCCGTCCTTCGGCACAGGTTTGCACCCAATCCTCGCGCGAAACATGGACGAGCATCCCGCACAGGCAGTCGAGGAGTGTGCGCCCCTCATAATCCGCCGGAATGTTGAACGGACGCTCGTTCACATACACGCGACTGCCAGGGAGCGGCTGCGTAGCGGCGTGGATGGCCGCGTGACGCTGGGCGATGCGGCGAGCCTGCTGCTCCTCGGTCGTGACGAAGCAGTAGGGGCAAGACTTCAGCAGGACATAGCGAGGGTCGGCTTGGTCTTCGGCAGTCAGCGGCGACTGGCAGGCGTAGCACTGCACGCTGTCGGACTCATCCAGACCGGGGTTCAGGCCGACTCGATCATCGAACACGAAGCATTCGCCGTCGTAGTGAGCCGCCCCGCACTCCTCGAAGTATTTGAGGATGCCGCCATCCAGCTGATAGACCTGCTCGAACCCCTGCATCTCCATGAACGGGCCGGCCTTTTCACAGCGAATGCCACCGGTGCAGAACATGACGACCGGTTGGTGCTTCAGCTCTGCGGGTAGCTGGGCGACGGCTGCGGGGAACTCGCGGAAGGAGTTGATCCCGGGGATGATCGCGTTGCGGAACGTGCCGAGTTTCACCTCGTAGTCGTTGCGGGTATCGAGCAGCGTGATGGGGCGTCCCTCATCAAGCCAGCGCTGGAGTTCCTTGGGAGCTAGCTTGGGCGAGGGCTTGCCGACCGGGTCAACACCCTCGATCCCGAAACTGATGATCTCCTTCTTGATCTTCACCAACATCCGGCGAAACGGCTGGTCCGCGCTCTCGCTGACCTTGACGGGCAGGGCCTCCAGTCCGGGGATCAACCGCAGTTCCGCCAACAGCTGATCAACTTCCGAGCGCCCGCCTGCGACGAAGAGGTTGATCCCCTCCGTACTCAGCAGAATCGTCCCGCGCAGGGCCCACTCCTTGCAGCGAGCGGTCAGCTGCTCGCGAAGTGACTTCAGGTCAGTGAGTGCCGCAAACTTGTAAGCAGCGATGTTGGTGACGGCAGGCATAGGGCGGAACAAAGTCGTGAGGCGATTCGGACTGAGCAAAACTCATTCTCTCGCGACACACGGCTATCAGCAACTGTCATTCGGCAAATCGTTCTTCATTCCACGGCTGCGGTGACGGTCATGATTCCTTCCCCGAAGGCTTGCTGGGGCTCTTTGGGATCGGAGAGTCGCCTGAGCTGAATTCGGTAAACTCCTGCTTTCGCGGGAGCACTTACACCAACTGCGAACGAGTGTGCGCCGTACTCCGGACGGAGTTCGCCTAGGTTACCAAACACCATCGTCTTTGGCTCTCGGCACGGCCAAACACTTCGATCAAGAGTCCGATTGGCCCGAGATCAGAATCGTGAAACTTCATAGTCCCTTGCAGCAGGAATTCTTCGCGAGGCAGCACCGGCCCCACGTCGAACGAAATGGGAGATCCCCCTTCCGTCCAGAGAGGCACGGGGACCGGGTCGTTCCGCCTCGGCCCCCGTGCCCCGCTACGAGTCACTGGCTCGTAGCTCACATGGCTCATGTCGCCCAGGTCTTCCGACTGACAACCGCTGAGCCAAATGACCAGCATGATCATCCAAGTATTTCGAGTCATCAATTTCTCAGTAAGTGACAGTCAGCGAGGAGACAACCGTTCGCACGTCATCCGCCCCTTCGCAGAGTTCTGCGGAGTAGCCTCCTCCCAACGGGGGCGTCACAGTCATGGGGCTGATCGTCAGATTCCATCCCCCGCTTCCGCCCCCGCCAGGATTCTCCCAGACTTGGTTGACACCGGTCTCGTGTCCGTATTCCACGCGGTTATTTCCGGAGTACTTCACGATCTTGTAAGTGACCGTCATCGACACGGGCGGTGTTGTTCCACTTCCCGGAGTCCCCGTTCGATGTATTTGTGATCCAGTCATCGGGAAGTTGAATGCCCAGCCTGTATCCGCCCAAATGTTTCTTGTCGCAGAAAGCACAGACATCAACGCCACCCACAGAGTTCGATTTCGACGCAGCATGATTACGTTCTCCTCGTTCTGCAAACTCCAAAGATTTCAGTCGAAAACCGTATCCGACCGAATTCGAGAGCCGAATTCACTCCAGACTCCTGAATCCACATCATTGGCCACAAACTGCACATGGCCATCCGCAAAGACCACATGACAACCGCCGGGATGAAAACTTCCCGCAGTGGCAATGGCATCGATCGAACCATTCCCATTCGCACACGACGGGGAATTGGGCGTCAAAACATGATTGTACCACGTGGATGACAGACCGCTTTCGGTCCACCCCCGCCCAGTCCCATGGATGCGACTTGCCATCCGTAGCTTGTGGCAGACGGCGGAACGGATCGGCACACTTTCGCAAACTCCTCCAACTCATCCTCGTGGAATCCACGAGGAGTGGCCCACACACCGCGAAGTCTTTCGAGCGTTTCTAACGTAACCCCCGGGAGCTTACTGCCATGTCGCCATTCGCTGAAAGCTGCAGTATTTGACAACCCATCCGGGACATCTTTCGCCGCGACGGGACCGCCTCGTGCGATCAGTCCCTCAATATTCATCGGCAGGCGAAACAGGCCATTGTAGCCATGACGCTGGTATCCCGATCCGCTGTTCCCACAATAGCTAGTTGCTGCCGAGCCATCCGGTGAGACTGTTGTCGCTGGGTCAGGATCACTCGGGCAGATCAAGATCGGAACAGGTTGATGGCAGAATCGATGAAATTCCGGGTCCACTCGTTGCCAAGTTACGTCGATCGCATGATATCGAGGTGCTTCTCCGACTAACGGCAGCAAATCGACAAACGGGCTTCCACACGGCCCCTTTCCTTCTTGAGGGTAGTTTCCATGAGCGACTTCGTAGTCAACCAGTGCCAGCCCGAGTTGTCGCAGTTGGTTCTTACAGGTTGTGCTGCGCGACGTTTCACGGAGCCCCTGAACCGCGGGTAATAATAACGCAACCACGAGAGCAATGATCGAGATGGCCACGATCATTTCAATGATCGTGAAACCCCATCTCGGAACTGATAACTTTCGAACTGCCCGCATTTGATCCGGCCTCATCCAATGCCCCTAAGGATGTCGACAACGTCTCACAGCTTACCCCCCCCCCGGGGGGGGGGGGGGGACAAGTCGGACTTATCGGGAATCTGAAAATAAACCGACAAGGTTTTTACGATTGAGTTGCTGCCCGACCAATTTTTCACGGGCAGTGGATTCCCGAGCGTATCCGCCGAGACGCTCGAACTGCAGATTCAGGATAACAAGCTGGCCCTTCTAAACTGCGTCGACGCCCCCCCGCCAGAGCAACTCTGATCCATCTGGAGTATCACGTCGGCGACATCGCGCGGTCATTCATCCTGAGTGAAGCTGTCGACCACGAACGCATCTCATTGAAGGGTTCGAGCGGCGTGCTCGATCTGCTCCTGCCCAGAATCCCCATGGCCGAGCCGAGTAACATTGTGGTTCGGACGGATTGAGATCGCAATACGTGGTCATGTATTTCACATGACTTCCACATTGTTGCCATTTCGACACAAGGGAGTGGACTACGATTCAAAGCGAGAGTTGACTTGAATTCCAAAGAGCTGCTCCACAGCCCCGTTCAGTGAGAACAGTTGCTTCCCATTGTGTCACCGACGGGTTAAGTTGGAATTTGTTGCAAACCTATCATCGGACATCACGAGTCGCCGACTCTTGGCAGCTTTGGTATGACCTAGACCCTGCTTCGAGCATCAGGTGTGTTCGATCGGCACACAATCTGATGAGAGCATCGCAATCTGGGTGGAATTCTTGATGAAGCCGAGACATTCCTTACACGAATCTGCGAATCGTTCGGATAATCACCTCACCCACCCAGCCATGAGTTGGCCAATTGACGGCCCCATACTGATCGGCATTGGGCTCATGGTAGCGTTGTTAATCATCAACGCTGGTCTGACCTACAGGAACACTTGGCAACTCCAGGAGGACGCGCGGACAGTCGCCCAGACACATGAAGTGCTGGACCTGACCGGTCAGGTGATGCTGGCAGTGGTCGACGCCGAGTCGGGACTGCGGGGGTTCCTCATCACTGGCAAAGATGAGTATTTACAACCCTACGATGCAGCTCTCGCCCGGATGGATAACCTCCTCTCCCAGTTGAAAAACGAGACTACGGACAACGTCGGACAGCGGGCCGGTCTTAAGACACTGGAAGAGATGATTGCCCAGCGACTCGCCCACTTGAATCAAGGCATCGAACTACGCCGTCAGAGTGCGGAGGCTGCTGCGGCGTTCGTCACTGCCAGCAGAGGCAAGGGCAAGTCCCAGACGGATGCTATTCGCCAATTCATTCGAGAGATGGAGAAGGTCGAAACCGACTTGCTGCAGAACCGAGAACGAAATACAGCCAAGGCTTATCAAGTCGCCGTGATTACTGGTCTGCTGACGGCTGCTCTCGGACTGGTCACAGTTGGGGCGTTCGTCTGGCTTCTCAACCGCAGCCTCCGGACTCGACAGGCTGCGGCAGCTGTGATCGCGGAACAAAGTGAGCGAATGCGGACCACGCTGGCCAGCATTGGGGATGCTGTCATTTCGACTGACGCCAGCGGCCACATCACCTACCTAAACGCGGTGGCGGAGTCACTGACAGGGTGGACGAGCAACGATGCGGTGGGCGCGCCACTGTCGCAAGTGTTTCATATCGTGAACGAGACGACCCGCCAACTCGTGGACAGCCCTGCGACGCGGGCACTGGAGGAAGGCGTTATCGTCGGACTGGCCAATCATACCATTCTGATCTCACGGGATCGTACAGAACTGCCTATCGACGACAGCGCGGCCCCGATCCGCAGTGAGACAGGCGAGATAGTCGGCTGTGTGCTGGTGTTCCGAGATGTCGCGGAGCGGCGGCGATTGGAGCAACAGGTGGAGGAACAGCTGCAATCCGCTCGACTTCTGTCTGCCATCGTTGAATCATCCGATGATGCCATCATTAGTAAGTCGTTGGACGGGATCATTCAGAGTTGGAATTCCGGCGCTGAGCGGCTGTTCGGGTTTTCGGCGGCGCAAGCTGTGGGGCGTCACATCTCCGTCGTGATCCCTACCGAACGCCTGGGAGACGAGGACAAGATCATGGCCCTCATCCGTGGCGGCAATCGTGTCGAACACTTCGACACTGTGCGGATGCGGAGTGATGGTCAGCGGTTTCCCGCCTCGCTATGTATCTCGCCCATTCAGGACGAAGCCGGCCGCATCGTCGGGGCGTCCAAGATTGTCAGGGACATCACGGCCCGCAAGCAGGCGGATCAAGCGCTGCATGACAGCGAGGAACGCTATCGGGCGTTGGCCGAAGCGAGCGCCACCGTGGTCTGGCAAACGAATGCCGAGGGGGCGGTTGTTTTTGCTGGCCAGGCATGGAACGTAGTGACTGGTCAGACCGACGACCAAAATGCGGGCTGGGGCTGGCTCGATGCCATTCACCCTGAAGACCGCGAACCCACCATCGCACTCTGGAAGCATTCGCTCGAAACGCGAATCCTCCATGTGAACAAGTTTCGCGTGCGCACGCAGGCCGGAGACTATCGCTGGTTTGGCGTGCGAGGCGTGCCGATTTTTAATGCCGACGGGAGTGTCCATGAATGGGTCGGAGCCAATACGGACATTCACGATGAGATGGCCTCCGAAGTCGCTCTACGCACTTCGGAGATCCGCTACCGGCGATTGTTCGAAGCGGCCCACGACGGGGTACTACTCTTCGACCCCGAGACGCAAAAGATCGTCGACGCCAATCCCTTCATGGTGTCGTTGTTGGGGGCCACGCACGCCCAGTTGATCGGCAGGGAGTTGTCCGAGATTGGGTTGTTCGTCGATGAACATTCGGGGCGGGAGATGTTCCAAACCCTGCGAGTCATACGACGGGTCCGGTATGAGAATCTCCCCTTGCTCAGCCCTGACGGCGGACCCCGGGAAGTCGAACTAGTGGCCAATCTTTACGACGAAGATGGCCGAGCCGTTGTCTTGTGCAACGTCCGCGACATCACCGAACGCAAGCGCGCGGAGCAGGCGCTCCGCGACAGCGAGAAGAGTTTTCACGTGATGGCCAACGCAATGCCGCAGCTGGCTTGGATCGCCCGACCCGATGGTCACATCGACTGGTACAATGACCGCTGGTATGAATATACCGGCACGACATCGGAACAGATGGAAGGCTGGGGCTGGCAGAGTGTCCACGATATGGAGGAGCTGCCGCAGGTGTTAGAGCGATGGAATTTAGCGATCGAGACGGGTGAGCCGCTCGACATGACTTTCCCGCTGCGTGGTGCGGACGGGATATTCCGGCCCTTTCTGACGCGGGTGATTCCGCTCAAGGACTCAGATGGACAGGTTGTCCAGTGGTTCGGCACAAACACGGATGTGGAGGCGCTGACACGAGCGGAAGAGGAGTTGCGACGGCTGGCCGCTGAACTTTCCGAGGCAGACCGCCGCAAGGACGAGTTTCTGGCAACTCTGGCTCACGAACTCCGTAACCCGCTGGCTCCGATCCGCAACGGTCTGCAAATCTTGCGTCTGTCCGGTGGGAACGGTCCAGCGGCCGAGAAAATTCGCGACATTATGGAACGGCAGCTGGGGCAGATGGTCCATTTGGTGGATGACTTGCTCGATGTGAGTCGCATCAGCCGGGGGAAGCTGGAACTCCGAAAAGAGCGGATCGATCTGGCGACCGTCCTGAACAACGCTGTAGAGACCAGCCGCCCGCTCATCGAGGCTGGAGGCCACGAGATCACTGTCGTCATGCCGGCCCAGTCGGTCGTCATGGACGCCGACACGACCCGACTGGGACAACTGTTCTCCAACCTCCTCAACAACTCTGCCAAATACAGCGAGCCGGGCGGCCAGATCCAGCTGTCCGTCGAACTTCATGGCGACAATGTGGTCGTGAGCATCAAGGATACGGGGGTCGGTATCCCACCCGAGATGTTGCCCAAAGTCTTCGAAATGTTCACGCAGGTCGATCGATCTTTAGAGAAATCACAGGGTGGCTTGGGTATTGGCCTGTGTTTGGTGAAGCGGCTGGTCGAGATGCACGGCGGGAGCGTCGAAGCTCGCAGCGAAGGCCACGGTCATGGCAGCGAATTCGTAGTGAGGCTGCCGGTGGTCGTGTTGGTGGCACAGACTGTCCAGCCTTCAACCGACGACGAACCGGCGAGCCCATCATCTAGATGCCGCATCTTGGTGGCTGATGACAACGTCGACTCGGCGAACAGCTTGGCATTGATGCTCACGCTGATGGGCAACGAAGTACATACAGTCCACGACGGATTGCAGGCGGTCGATCAGGCCCAGGCCTACCTGCCCGACGTGATCTTGCTAGACATAGGGATGCCAAAACTGAACGGCTACGAGGCCTGTCGTCGTATTCGAGAACAGCCGTGGAGCCAGAAGATCATCCTCATCGCCCTGACTGGCTGGGGGCAGGACGAAGATAAGCGGAGGTCGAAAGAAGCTGGCTTCAATCATCACATGGTGAAGCCGGTAGACCCCGCCGCCCTCGGTAAATTGTTGGGCGGGATTCCATCCAATTCAGAGTTCATTTGAGGGGGCAACCTTGGTCATTGCCGGACCGCCGACAGTCGCTACTCTGTTTGAAGAATGCCATTTGTAGCGATTGTGTGGATCGCACCGCCTCTGTCGGTGGGGCGTCGGATTCCCTTGGGTGCAATCCTGTCCCCGTCCGGCTAAGTTGTCGATCAACCTAGTGGGATAGGCTTCCAGCCTGTCATCTTCTTCTGGGGATGTGACAGGCTGGAAGCCTATCCCACGGGAATCCGAACTGAGTCGAGAACGATGGCCCACAAAGAACGACTGCAAGGCATTTACACCCCCAACCTGGTCCCGCTCGATGATCGGGGCGAGGTCAACGAGCCGGTGCTGCGTCAGTACATCGACTGGTTGATTGCCAAGGGAGTCCACGGGCTGTATCCCAACGGCTCGACTGGCGAGTTCACCCGCTTCACGACCGAGGAACGCCGCCGCATCTTGGCGATTATCGCCGACCAGACAGCAGGCCGCGTCCCGATATTGGCCGGAGCCGCGGAAGCCAATACACGCGAGACGATCAAGGCGTGCGAGTACGCCCACTCGCTGGGATTGCGGGCGGTCGCCATCGTCGCTCCGTTTTACTTTAAGCTCAGCCCGGGAGCAGTCTACGCCTACTTCAAAGAGATTGGCGACAACTCCCCAATCGATGTGACGCTGTACAACATCCCGCTGTTTGCCAGCCCGATCGACGTACCGACCATTCAGCGGCTGAGCGAAGAGTGCGAGCGGATTGTCGCGATCAAGGACTCAACCGGCGATGTGCCGAACATGATCCGCATGATCCAGGCCGTCCGTCCGAACCGGCCTGAGTTCGCGTTTATGACCGGCTGGGATGCCGCCCTCATGCCGATGCTGTTGATCGGTTGCGACGGCGGGACGAACGCCTCGAGCGGTGTCGTGCCCGAGATGACCCGCAAGCTCTACGACTTGACGATGGCCCGAAAGTTGGATGAGGCACTACTGATTCAGTACGACCTCGTGACGCTGTTCGACGCCATGCTCTATCACGCGGAGTTCCCGGATGGGTTCCGCGCGGGGGCTAGCCTGCGCGGCTTCAGCCTTGGTAAGGGGCGGCAGCCGCTCAGCGATAAGCAAACGACCGATCTGTCGGACCTGCGAAACACCATCCAGTGCTTGCTGTCTCGCCACGGCTTTACCGACACTCCTGGCGGCGGCTGTCCGATTCAGCCCGCAGCTGTCTCGACGGGCGTCGTTAGCGGCGGAGTTCAGTCCGGCGAGGTCAGCGACATCGTCCGCAATGTGGTCGCGGAGTTGAAGCGCAAGGGCTTGATGTAGGCGTGCAAACAAGGGCGACTGCCTCATTCCCTGTAGTGTGGGCTTTAGCCCACGCCAACAAAAGGTGGTCCCTCGATCGCGTGGGCTAAAGCCCACGCTACGGTGAACAGCCCGACTGCTTGGGCCAATAAACGGAGTGGCCTCGGTTTATGCGTTGATGTCGCTTAGAATGCAACCTGATGAGATTGACCTCGTCGTGAGACTGCATTCTGAGAGTATCGGCTATGAAGGGTTTTTTGAGTGCGGGTCTGATTTTGGCCGCCAGCCTGTTCTTTCGCACAACTGCTGGCGCTGATGATCGCGAACAGCTGTTCGAATCGAGGATCCGTCCGGTCCTCTTGGGGACCTGCTTTCGGTGCCATGGAGACACGAAGACGGGGGGCGGGCTGCGGGTTGACTCGCGCGAGGCCCTGCTCAAGGGCGGCGAATCCGGCCCGGCGATCGTGCCCGGTCAACCGGAAGAGAGCCTGCTGATTCAGGCCATCCGGCATCAGGCCGATGTCTCCGCGATGCCCCCGGAGAAGGAAAAGACTCTGCGACCCGATCAGGTCGCGGACTTCGTCACCTGGATCAACGCGGAGGCAGCTTGGCCCGCCCAGTCCAAGAAGTTCGAGGGAGCCCAGCACTGGGCGTTCGAACCGGTGCGCGATGCCGCAGTGCCATTGGTTACCGACGCGGCGTGGGGCCAGACCAGCGTTGATGCCTTCATCCGCGCCAAGCAGGAAGCAGCCGGAGTTCACCCTGCTCCGGCAGCTGACAAGCGGACACTGATTCGCCGCGCTACGTTCGATCTGACCGGACTCCCTCCCACGCCAGAGGAGGTCGACACGTTCCTTTTGGACGACTCTGCAGCAGCCTTCGAGTCAGTGGTCAATCGTCTGCTCCAGTCCCCCGCTTACGGAGAAAAATGGGGACGCCACTGGCTCGATGTGGTCCGCTATGCCGACACAGCTGGTGAGACAGCTGACTACCCAGTGCCGCTGGCGTGGCGGTATCGCAACTATGTCATCGATGCGTTTAACACCGACAAGCCCTACGACGAATTCCTGCGAGAGCAAATCGCTGGGGACATTCTCGCCAATCAAGGACCACCCGAGCGCTATGCCGAGCGAGTCACTGCTACGGGTTATCTCGCGATCTCGAGACGCTTCGGCTTCGATTCCGAGAACTACCACCACCTGACGATTCAGGACACCATCGACACCTTGGGCCAATCGGTTCTGGGGCTCAGCCTCGGCTGTGTTCGCTGCCATGACCACAAGTTTGATCCGCTTTCTACTCAGGACTACTACGCGCTCTACGGCATCTTTGATAGCAGCAGATATGCCTTCCCGGGGTCGGAGCAGAAGCAACGCGTGCGCTCGATGGTCCCCCTCGTCCCGCCGAGCGAATCGCAGCCGAAGTGGCGCGCGTATGAGCATCGCGTCGCCGCTCTTTCGGCAAATCTGACTCGCCAGAAGCGCCCGGTCCCCTCGGCACTGTTGCGGTCACTCAATGATCTGGATGGCGACTTCGAGCAGCAGGCTCCCGCAGCGGGGGGCAGTAACGGAGTCCTGGTTCCGCCGTGGCTTTACGAGGGGAAGATCGCCGTCACCAACGCCGCCCAGAGCCCGTTCAAGAATCTCTATCCGCAGGGAAAAGTCGGGGCCAGCATCGCGCCCGATGCCGGGGCGTATCGCATCTCGCAGGCTGTCTATCCCGCTCGAACCCGCGACACCACGGACACTGTGTCGGTCAATCTCGACTTCCGCGTGGCTCCCTTCGCCGATGGAGTGCCGGGGTCACACCGCTTTACGATCGGGGCGAATAGCGGACCACCAACCGCCGAGTTCCTCATCTCCTCCCAGACTCTCTCGCTGCGCATTGGCGACCAGACGGAAGTTCTCGGGACCTTGCCACCCAATCAATGGCAGAACCTCCAGCTGACGATTGATTTTAAGAGCCGCACGCTATCAGGTCGCTTCGGGATGCCGGGGGCGATAAAGGAGTTCGCTGGCAAAGCACTCGCTGCCGACTGGGCCGGGCTGATTGATCTGGTTGCCCTCGACTCGGGCACTGATCCCGAAGCCAAACGTCCGAGTATCGAGTTCGACAATCTCGGAGTGCAAGACGCCGCGATCGCCCCCGCCTCGACAGAGATGCCGATCATCGCCGTCGCCGCCAATACCCCCGACCCCGTCGCGCTCGCCGAATTGTTGCAAACACTTGGAGGGATCGATGGCGATTTCGAGTTGCAGACGAATGCAACTCCTCCGGCCAGTCCGTGGGGGCCCGGCCCGAACAGTGTGGTGCAGGTCGCAGATGAGTCGCAGAGTCCCTTCCAAAATCTGTTCGCAGCGGGCGAACTCGGCATTCACATGCCGAATCGCGGCGAGTACGACGGTTTTGGGATCACGCTGCCCAATGTCGAACCGGACAAGGATGGCCATTTGTTTATCAGCTTCGACTTCCGCTGTGCCAATCAAGAGGCCGGAGGAAGTGGCTCATGGCGATACTACATTGGGCACGGTCCCGGAAACTCCGCAGCTGTGGAGCTGTTCTTCACTGGGACGGAGTTCTTCCAGCGGAGTGCGGACGCGAGAGAGGCAGTCAGCCCGCTCGTCATCGGGCAGTGGTATCAAGTCCAACTGACGCTCGATCTCAATGCCAAGACCTACACCGGCAGCCTCGCCTCAACGAACAGCAAGACTGATTTCAGTGGTCAACTCGCCAGCGGGTGGGATGGAGCGATCGACAACTCGTTCATCGACAGTTATGGCCATATCGGGGGAGTTCGCCCCGCTCTCGATGCCGACAATTTCGTGGTCCGCGACCAACCGCTGGCTCCACTGGATGCTCCTCCTGTACAAGTCGCAGCAGATGACTCTCGTCGTCAGCAAGTCGCCGAGCTGCGCAGTCAGTTGGCCACGCTCGCGACGGTCGCCGCTCAAGAGGCCCAGGAGCTGAACTCGTTGCTAGCCGACGGACCGCTACCGCTGACCTATGGCATGGCCGAAGGGACACCGCATAACGCCCGCATCCACAAACGAGGCGAACCCGACCAACTCGGCGATGTCGTGCCGCGCGGGTTCGTTCAGGTTCTCGGAGATTCAGCCCTCCCCGCAGGCACCACGGGCAGTGGCCGGCTGGAACTCGCTCACTGGCTGACTCGCCCGCAGAATCCGCTGACGGCCCGCGTGATGGTCAATCGTCTGTGGCAGTATCATTTCGGCCGCGGGCTGGTGAAGACTCCCAACGACTTCGGCTTCCGAGGACTGCCACCGACACATCCCGAATTGCTCGATCATCTGGCGACGCGGTTCATCGAGAGCGGCTGGTCGATGAAGTCGATTCACCGCTTGATCATGCTCAGCGCGACGTACCAGCAAGCCTCGGATCGCGTCGAGACCTCGCCCTCCGGCATCGACACGAGCGACCTCTACGTCCGGTTCCCGCGTCGTCGACTCGACGCCGAAGAGATCCGCGATGCGATCCTCACGGTTAGTGGAGAACTCGATGCCGCGCCCGGGCAAGAACACCCATTTCCCACGCCGATCAGCTGGGGTTTCTCGCAGCATGGTCCGTTTAGTGCCGTCTACGACAGCAACAAACGCAGCGTGTACCTGATGACCCAGCGTCTGAAGCGACACCCGTTTCTGGCGCTGTTCGATGGAGCCGACCCGAATGCCTCGACCGCTGACCGACTTGGAACAACCGTACCGACGCAAGCGCTGTTCTTCCTCAACGACCCCATGATTCATGCCAAGGCCGACAAGTGGGCCGGTCGACTGCTGGCAGCTGCGACAGACGATTCGCAGCGATTTGATCTCGCATGGCGGCAGGCATTAGGCCGACTACCGACCGAGACCGAGCGAGCTGAGTCCGCCGTGTTCCTGGCCGCCTACCGCACTGAATTGGCGGCTGCGAATATGGACAACGTCGAGCAGCGCTCGTGGGCGGCCTACCTGCGAACGCTGATCGGCAGCAATGAGTTCCTGCATGTGGATTGAAGACTCGCGGAGTGACTCACGAGTGCTGGTTCTGAATCCGTCTTCAGTTCGCACAGACAGGAATGTCTGTGCCACTGATCAGTGGGGCAGACATTCCTGTCTGTCTTTCCTGCACAACATTTCTGAAACTGCTCCAGGTCGACGCGTCGGGTGAGTGGAGATGACCAACATGAATGACACCATGAATTTCGACCCCACCCGCCGCAGCGTCCTGCGATCCATGGTCGGCGGGTCACTGCTCTTTCCGGGCATCCTGTCCCAGCTGCTCGCGGATGACGGGACCCCCAGCGTGGCCACGGATCCACTGGCTCCCCGCCCGTCGCATGCGGCTCCCAAAGCCAAGCGGGTCATCTTCCTATACATGAGCGGCGGCGTCTCGCACATCGACAGCTGGGACCCCAAGCCGAAGCTGTTCGCGGATGCGGGGAAGACGATTCCCGTGAATGAGTTTCAGGGACGCAAGGGGGACTTTCAGATGTTCCTCAAGCGTCCGCAGTGGGACTTCGCTCCGCATGGTCAGAGCGGAACAGAGGTCAGCTCACTCTTCCCGCACATGGCCGAATGCGTGGATTACATGTGTGTGATCCGCTCGATGAAGTCGAATCACACAAACCACTACGAGGCGACCCTCGGGATGCACACCGGGTCGTTCACGTTTGCCCGTCCGAGCATCGGGTCGTGGGTCAGCTATGGCCTGGGGACGATGAATCGCAACCTGCCGTCGTTCGTCGTCATCGCCCCGCAGTCACCGTATGCCGGGGGTCAGGTCTGGGGCAGCGACTTCCTGCCGGGGTCGCATCAAGGGACACTCGTCGTGCCCGGTCCGGAACCGGTCGCCAATATCCAGCGCCGCGCTCCGACCAGCCGCCTGCAAGAGCTGGAACTGGAAGTCCTATCGCAGATGAACCAACGGCATCTCGCCACACGTTCCGCCGACCCGCTGCTCGCTGCGCGGATCAAGTCGTTTGAAACTGCCTTCGGCATGCAGGCCGAAATGCCCGAGGTGTTCGACCTCTCCAAGGAGTCCGATGCCACGCTTAAGCTCTACGGTCTCGAACGCGGCAGCACGCAGGGGTTCGCCTGGCAGTGCCTCGTCGCTCGGCGATTGGCCGAACGCGGCGTCCGCTTCGTCGAGTTGATCGATGTCGGGTCATCCGGCAACTGGGACGCTCACGGCGACATGCAGACACATGCCCCGCTCGCCAAGAACATTGACCAACCCATCGCCGGACTGCTGAAGGATCTCAAGCAGCGCGGCATGCTGGAAGACACGCTGGTGGTTTGGACCACGGAGTTCGGCCGGACCCCGTTCAATGCCGCTGCGAATGCCGCTGGCCGCGAGCATCACCACTGGGTCTTCTCATCGTGGCTCGCGGGAGCGGGAGTCAAGCCGGGAATCACCTATGGCGAATCCGACGAGTACGGCATCGATGTGGCGAAGGATCAGGTCCACGTCCACGACTTCCACGCGACCATCCTGCACCTGATGGGCCTCGATCACACCCAGCTGACCTACCGCCACACCGGTCGCGATTACCGACTGACCGATGTCGAGGGGCACGTCGTGGAGCCGATACTGGCGTGAGTAAGCACCAGAGTCGCCGGACTCTCTGAGTTCGGCGACTCTGGTGCGGATGCACCACTTACAGCGGCAACTCGTACTTCTCTTCCTTTGATTTGTCAGCCCCGATCGCAGCCCGCAACGCCTCTTCGTTCGCAGCGACGGTCTTCGCGGGTCCCGTCAGTTTCAGGAAGTAATTCCCGACGACCTTTCCGTCTTTCATGACCGACAGCATGACTCCGTGCATTTTGTAGCCGGGAGCTGCTTCTGTCTTGCGGAGGATCGGCGGTCCCAAGGGGCGCTTGAAGGTGCCACTCAATTGCACCAGCACATAGTCCCCTTGTGGGCTCTTGCCTTGCGACATGACCAGTTCCCGGCCTTCGCTTTCGAACTGGTCGACCCAGCGCGTGATGTTCGCTTCTCGCGTCCCACCAATTGGCGGTGACACGACCAGCTCCGCAGCTGCGGTGTCACCCTCGGCGGCAGGGATCGCGAACTGAGCGAGTCGCAGGTTGTTCGAGGGCTGTTGCTGCTTCCAAGTCGGTGGAACCAGCAGCTTCATATCGCCCGCCTCCACTTCCTTGGCAGCAGCGGGTACTTCTGTTTTCACCGCGTCTTCGGCGGTCGCCCATCCAGTGAAGAGGGGCAAAGCGCACAACAACCAGTAAGGTCGAATTCTCATGAGTCAGTCCTGTTCTTGAATCCCGTCTCGTCGAGTCATACGGTCGAGATTGGGGTTGTGGGTGAATCCAGAGTGTAGGCATTCAGACAGGCGTTCACAGCCCGCGAATCCTGAACACGTGGTATGACATTCTGCGACAGCTGCAATCGAATTTCAATACGATGAATACGAGGAGCGGTCTCAGATGGGGCGAACGCCACTTGCCACCAGCCGCACTTACTTCGCCCAGTAATCGATCACCATTGGCTCTTCCAGAATCGGCTTCAGCTTTTCAACGAACGCCAAGTGAGCTGGGTGCGGCAGGTACTTGGCTCGACCGGCTTCGTCTTTAAACGTGACGAAGAACAGGTGAGTGAAGCCCTTGTCGAGCATTTCCGGGCTGTTGTTTGTGCCCCATTCGTAGCTGTGAATGGTGTCGATTTGTTTGGGGAGATCGCCAAAGGCTTTCACGACAACATCGATCTGGGCGGGCGTGGCGTCCGGCTTGAACTTGAACATTACGACGTGCCGCAGGAGCGCTGGGGCATCTGTCTTGGCGGGTTCCGCTTGGACCTGCATGAGGGCAACTCCGAACAGGGTGAGGCAGGCGAAGGTGAGAGCGAAGCGGGTGTTCATGGGTGGGTATCCGGGAACTCGAAGTGAAGAGCAAAATGAATTCTCACACCAGCCCGCTGCGCCAGCAAGTGCCGCGTACCAGAAACCAGAGTTGACCAGTTCTCCAATCCCGGTCGGGTTTGACGGGGACTGCAGTCGATGCCAGTCTTTGGCTGCACTCCGCCTGCGATAAAACCGGAGTCTACAGATTTTATTGCAGAGCGTCCCACTGCGACGGAATACGAGAAAGAACAGAGGATTCTCACACGAAGGCACGGAGGCACGAAGAGGGGATTCGTATGCATACTCTGGGGATTTCGCGATGGACCTGCCTTGGTGCCTTTGTGCCTTCGTGTGAGACATTTCTGCCAGACGGTCCGCTACGGTGTACGTCCTTTGGAGTCTTTCCCACGGATTGGCATGGCTGCGGAAGTCCCGGTGCAACGCCCTTTGGCTCGCTCCCTCGCCGCCGCGTCGGGCGACTGATTCGGCGAGATCAGTTCGCGGCCAAGTACCAAATCACGCCGAGCGCCGCACACGCCGACAGCGTCAGGACCATTCCCTTCTTGAAGTAGAAGGTTAATAGAATTGCGAGGGCGGCGATTACGCAGGCTCCCACGCTGACCGTGGACCAGACCGGAACCTCCAGCTTTAACAGCCCGTAGTGCTTGGATTCGACCTTGGCGAACAACGTATGTAGCGCGAACCACACCGCCAGATTCAGGACCACTCCGACCACCGCAGCTGTGATTGTCGAGAGGGCCGCTGTCAGTTGGCGATTGCCGCGCAGCCGCTCGATGTACGGAGCCCCGAGGAAGATCCAATAGAAGCATGGCACGAACGTCACCCACGTCGTAATCGCCGACCCGAGGATGCCAGCTGCGATGGGAGAGAGCGGGCCCGGATTGCGATAGGCCCCGAGGAAGGCGACGAACTGCACGACCATGATCAGCGGCCCCGGCGTTGTCTCGGCCATGCCCAGTCCGTCGAGCATCTCCGGGGCGAGGACCCAGTGGTAGACCTCGACCGCCTGCTGCTGCACATAGGCGAGTAGGGCATAAGCACCGCCGAACGTCACGCAGGCTGCCTTGCTGAAAAATAACCCCTGTTGCAAGTAGACCGAGTTCGGTCCCAGCCAATAATAGAGTGCAATGAGCGGCGCAAACCAGAGAGTCAAGCAGACTGCGCTCACCCGCAAACTGCGGCCCCATGAGGGAGCCACTGGAGCCAGATGCAGGTCCGAGATATCGCTGGTACTCGAACTGCCTCCATGCCCCTTGAGCACAATGAACTGGTCGGGAGCCACCCGGCCTCCGATGTATCCGATCATCCCAGCTGCTAGCACAATGATCGGGAACGGCACGCTGAAAAAGAAGATCGAAATGAACGAGGCGGCTGCGATGCCGTACATCAAATTGTTCTTCAGCACCCGCTTGCCGATTCGCAGCACGGCCTCGAATACGATCGCCAAGACTGCCGGCTTCAACCCAAAAAACAGAGCCTGCACTGCGACCGTTTGCTGATACTCGGCGTAGATCAGGCTCAGCACCAGGATCGATACCGCCCCCGGCAGAATGAACAGCCCACCCGCGATCAGTCCGCCACGCAGCCCATGCATCAGCCACCCGATGTAGGTCGCCAGTTGTTGGGCCTCTGGTCCCGGCAGCAGCATGCAGAAGTTGAGAGCGTGGATGAACCGGTCCTCGCTGATCCATTTCTTCTCGTCGACCAGGATGCGGTGCATGACCGCAATTTGGCCCGCCGGTCCGCCGAAGCTGAGGGCGGCCACCTTGGCCCACGTCTTGGTCGCCTCAGAGATTGACGGGAGCTGTGCTGAGGGTGAGTCTGTCATGTGCGAGGCTAGGGTTGGAGATGTGCGAGTCGAGGGGGAAGTTTGCGAGAGTCCACGGTTGTCCCCAAGTTCAGCGGCCCAGCCATAGATCAGCCTGCGAGGTGCCGACTCTCAAAGGATTAATACTTTCGCAAGGCTCATGGCACTCACTCAAAACAAATGCCTGCACGACTCTTCGGATTGAATGCCAGCCCAAGGGGGTTGCACCCCGTCTGGAGACGCGGCACCTGGGGCCCCGGTCCTTGGGAGACCGGGATGAGTCGTAGGTTCAAGCCTCACACGACTTGATGCGGACAAGGTCACTGGGCGACGTTCACGTAGACCTTCAACTGGGCCGGATCATCGAGCAGGTCCATGATCTGTTGTGGGTTGCTGAATCCATCCACGGGAGTGGTCAGGATGCGCGAGGTGACGCCAGGGAACATGACTTCGCCGAGGGCGAGGTCGGCCAGGCCCTGGGCAAAGTGATGCCGGTTGCCGTTCACCGATCCGACCAGCAACTTGTTCCCCAAGACCCATTCGAGGTTGATCGCGTCCGAGGGGACTTCCGTGGTCTTCTGGCCACCGGTGACGCTGGTCCAGACGAGGGCTCCGTTGATGTTCAGGATGCGCATCGAGTCGAAGGCCACAGCGCTCGATCCGGTGGCCTCAATGATCAGATCTGGCTTGCCGACCTGCTTCACGAGGTCATCGAGCGAGGTCTCTTTCGTACTGATATAAGTCGACCCGTAGGCTTTGACGATCTCCTCTTTCAGCCCCGGATGCGGCGTGCGGGCCACCGTATACACCTGCAACCCGCGCAGCCGCAGCATGAGAGTGGTCAGCAATCCGATCTGGCCAGCTCCCATCACAAAGGCCAGCTTTGGTTCCCAAACCTGCAACCGCTTCTGGGCCAGATACGCCTGCTCGATGGCTTTGGCGCACACGCTCGCGGGTTCGGATAACACGCCCAGGTGCTTTAGGCCTGGCGGGACTTTGACTACGAATTCGGCGTCATCGACCCACTTCTCTGTCATGAAACCGTGACGCAGGTTGATCCCGCGCTCGTAGTACTCTTCATGACCCGTAATGTCATTACGTCCGATCAGGTCGAAGAGCGTCGGCCCCGGTCGACGGACGGTGCAGGTGCAGTAGTCACCGACCTTCACATGCGTGACAGCTGGGCCGATGGCCTCGACGACCCCGAAGACCTCGTGGCCCATCACAAGGAAATTGTACCCCTCGGGAGCGCGGCCGTAGAGCGCCTCGTTGATTTCCCAGTCGGTCGCGTCGACGCCCACTTGCAGCGTACGCACCATGACTCCACGTCCGCCGGGAATACTCTCCAGCTGAGGTTCGGGAAGTTCGGCGATGTGAGCGGAATGTTTGATTCCGGGGCGGACTGCTAGCGCGCGCATGACGCGATCCAGGCGAAGAGGAATGAGGTGGGGTGAGCCGGAAAATGCCCGGACTCAAGATTTGCAAGTCTAGGGCAGAGAAACAGTAAGAGCCAGTGGAGCCGTGCTGTTTCACGTCTTTACTGTCAGGAAGCGAGTACAATACGGTGCGGTTTGGAATCAGCCCGCCCGCTTCGTATACTCAGATAATTCGTTCATGGGGATTGGTTGCGTGTGTTTTTCGATTCCGTTCGCAGGGAGATTCCGTTGCTGGCAGGCCCACTCCTCACGCGCGAAGCAATCACCGCTCCGCGACACCCCAAACTATTCCTCATTCGAGCCGGATATCTGGCGGCGTTTGTCGTATTGATGTACACCGCTGGGCAGGCAACCTTTGAGCGGCGTCCTGTCCAGACACTCGGCGACTCGGCGGCGTTTGGTCGGTTTTTGTTCGATCTGTTTGCGATGGTCCAGCTCACTCTGGCTGCTGCAGCGGCGTTGCTGTTCAGTTCGAGCGTGGTTTCGCAGGAGAAGGACAAGCGGACCCTCGTGCTGCTCTTGATGACCGATCTGACGAACTTTGAACTCGTGGCGGGGAAACTGGCTGCGAGTTTGCTGCTGGTGGTGATGCTGATTGGCGTTTCACTGCCCGTGTTTGCACTGCTGGCGATCCTGGGAGGGATCTCAGCTGCGCAGGTCTTCTGGGCCGAGGCACTCTGTCTTTCGACGGCGGCTCTGGTGGGCAGTTGGTCGACGCTGGTGGCCTATTGGCGAGACAAGACGTTTCAGACGCTGGCGATTTGCGTGATTGGCGGACTGTTGTTCGTCGGCGTGGTGGAAGGTATTTCGGCAATCGGCGGCTCGTCACTGGCGGGACTGGCAGAGACATTGAATCCTTATCGCGCGATGGCCAACGTACTCGATCCGCTGGGCAGTCAACCGCTGATGGTCAGTCCGGTGCCGACCGCGTTGTGGCCCGTGCTGGTGAGTTGCTCATTGGCGTCCGTGCTGGGGTTGGTGACGATGGTGATGGTACGCGTTTGGAACCCGTCGCGTTTCGCCTTCGATCAAATGGCTGAGCCGACTGCCGAGGAACGTGCTGCAGCTGTGGCGTTAGACCTGGCACCCGCCACGAATGCGAAGCGGGAGAATCGAGAAATCTGGAATCTGCCGGTGCTGTGGCGGGAAGTCTGCACACGGGCGTATGGCCGCAAGATGATCTTTGTGAAGCTGGCCTACTTTGTGTTGGCTGCGTTCATCGTGTTCAATTTATCGCAATCGTATGACAGCCAACAGATTATCCTAGGGATGATGTCGCCTGTTGGGTTTGCCTTTGCTTCGCTGAGTCTGGTGAGTTTGATTCTCGTGAATGCCCAGGCGGTGACCTCGCTGACTTCGGAGCGGGACGCACAGACTCTGGAGCTGTTACTAGTCACGAATGTGACGGCCAAAGAATTCGTGTTTGGTAAGCTCGGCGGCATCTTCTTCAATGCGAAGGAAGTGATTCTCGTCCCGATGTTTCTGCTGATTGCACTCGCCATGCGAGGGGAATTCTCACTGGAAAGTACCCTGTATGTACTGGTCGGGTATCTCGTCCTGGTCGCGTTCTCCGCGATGGTGGGCTTGCATGCAGGACTCAGCTACGGCCAGTCGAGAGCGGCAATTGGGAACAGCTTGGGCACGGTGTTCTTTTTGTTTGTCGGGATCTTTGTGTGCATGATGCTGATCGTTGAAGCCCGGTCGTCGTTTGCTCTACAGCTGACGCCGTTTCTCGTCTTCATTCTGGGTGGTAGTTTGGGTTTGTGGGCATCGCTGAGTCACAAGAATCCTTCGCCCGCCTTGATGATGGCGTCGGCGCTGTTACCGTTCCTGACCTTCTACGCCATCACGGGATATCTGCTGGGTGGGACACTGGGAGTGTCCTTGTCAGTGGTCGCTGCCTACGGCTTCACGACACTGGCGATGCTGGTCCCGGCGGTGAGTGCGTTTGACGTCGCGATCGGGCGGAGTTCGGCGGATAAGTAAGGACAGAGGAACTGGGCCGAAACAACTTCTCGATTCGGATTTTGAACAAAAGGACGCAAAGAAGCTTGGAGAAGACTCCTTGGCTTCCTTTGCGACCTTCTGTTATTTGTTCTGTTGGAGTCGGGATGTGATTGTGTCATCAGGCACGGAGTCGGCAAACAGGAGGCTAGGTTGCGACTCTTTGTATCGGAGTACATCTGCGGCGGCGGCTGGTCCGGGGGCGAGCGGCCCGCGAGTCTGGTGCGAGAAGGGGCGGCCATGTTGCGGGCCGTCGTGCGAGATTTGCTGCGAATTCCATCGTTGCACATCGCCACGACGTGGGACCAGCGTTTGGATTCGATACTGGGTGTAGACTCCACTTCGTTGGAAGTCGTATTGGTCTCTGGTCCCGAAGGGGAGCGAGAGACCTTTGCTCGACTCTGCCGCGAGACGGATGCGGCTTATGTGATCGCACCAGAACTCGATGACGAGCTTTCGACACGCTGCCGAATTGCTCACTCACAGAGTCCCAGCTGTCGGAATTGCAGTCAGGAGGCGATTGATCTGTGTGGCGACAAGTGGGCGTTGTATCAACACTTTCAGCGGCACGGCATTCCGACCATTCCGACACAACTCGCAATTCACTCAGAGCAAGTTCAATCACAAGACTGGCCTCGCGTACTCAAGTTGCGGATGGGAGCCGGATCGCAAGCGATGCAGCTGGTGTCCTCACCGACAGAGTGGGACTCTGCAGTGAACCATTACGACTCGACGAGCCGGGCAACAGAAGCGATTGCTCAGCCGTGGGTCCGAGGAGTCGCCCTCTCGGTGGGAGTCATTGTCGATCGCGGGGGGAAGGTCCATCTGCTGCCAGTCGCCGATCAACATATCGATCCCCAGCGAGGGTTTCTGTATCTCGGCGGGCGAATTCCATCAGCAGAGTGGGATCGTCCGCTCGACACTTTGCTGCAAGAGATGCTCTCGACGATTCCAGGACTCGTGGGATATTTCGGTGTCGATCTGCTGATCCCTGAGGCGGGAAGCCGATTCCACGGCACACCGCTCATCATCGAGATCAACCCGCGTCTGACGACCAGTTACGTGGGCTACCAAAAGTTGTGCCGAGACAATCTGGCGGCGTTGTGGCTGGGTGATGAGCCTGTTCAGCACACACTCCAGTGGGAGCCGGGCGGCGTGGAGTTCAACTCAGCGGGGGAGTGTCGCACATGTTCTTGATTGGACTCGATATTGGCGGCGCGAATATCAAGGCGTCGGATGGGAATCATCGTACGATCGAAAGGCCGTTCCCGATGTGGAAGAATCCCGACGGGCTGGCGCAGGCATTGAGTTCGATCGGGTCTGCGCTGGTCGAAGATCCCGACACCATCGCTGTCACCATGACGGGGGAGCTAGCCGATTGCTTCCGCACCAAGGCCGAGGGGGTCGACCGCATCTTGAGATCTGTCGAGCGAGCTTTCCCTCGTGCAAACCTGCTCGTCTGGCAGACCGGTGCTGAGTTCTTCACTGAGGAGGAAGCCCGTGACATCCCCATTCTTGTTGCTGCTGCGAACTGGCATGCGCTGGCGACGTGGGCGGGTCGAGCGTGTCCTGTGGGGGTCGCGATCTTGATCGATATTGGGTCAACGACCACCGACATTATTCCGCTGTGTGATGGCATGCCGGTGGCTGAGGGAGGCACCGACCCGGATCGGCTGTTGAGCGGAGAGCTAGTCTACACGGGCGTGCGGCGAACTCCGCTGTGCGCGTTGGCTCCCCAGATCGAGTTTCGTGGACAGCCTGTGGGCGTGGCAGCTGAGCTGTTCGCGACGACTCGTGATGTGCATCTCTGGTTGGGGGCGATCCCCGAGTCCATCGACGATTGTGATACGGCCAATGGTCGCCCGGCCACTCGCGAGTTCGCCCGTGACCGGCTTGTGCGGATGCTGTGCGCGGATTCGGACGAAATCTGTGAGCCGGAAACCGATGATTTGGCCCGGCAGTGGGCGGCGCTGCAGCGTGGTCAGATTCAACAGGCCGTCGAGCGGGTACTGGCTCGTCAGAGTGGTCCGGTCCAGATGGTGCTGCTCTCGGGCGAGGGGGAATTCATTGCCCGGCAAGTGCTGGGCGAGATCCCCGAACTGACGGGCGTCGAGACGCTTTCGCTGGCCAAGATCCTCGGTCCGGAGCATTCGGTCGGGGCGTGTGCCTATGCCGTTGCAAGGCTGGCTGCCGAGAGGCCGTGACGTGAAGTCGCCTGGGAGGGCGAAGCTCCTGCTGAGCCGCGAGCCCAGGATGACGTTGTCTCTCACGCGCGGCTCGGCAGGAGCCTGGCCCTCCCTCGCGAAGACACTCGCCATTCCTGGCACGTAGGAAACGTGCCCCACGGAGAGGGGTGTCCTGCGAAATGAGCGTTCATCTCGCTATGATAGATCTATGTCTCATCGCACGATCATCGACGGTTACAACCTCATGCACGCCGCGGGCATGGTACGCGGCAAGCTGATCGGTAAGCAGCTGGAGGGCGCTCGGCTGAGGTTGATGAAACGTCTGGCGTACCAGATGACGAAGGACGACCGTGCGGCAACAACGGTGGTATTTGATGCCAAGTCGATGCTGGTGGTCTCGTCGCGGGAGGAGCTGATTGAAGGGATGCGGGTTCTGTATCCCGAGCCGGGTCACGAGGCGGATGAGTTAATCGAGCAGCTGATTACTCAAGACCCCCAGCCGCGCCGATTGCGGATCGTGTCGAGTGATCGACGATTGCATCGGGCCGCGCGAGAACGAATGGCAATTGCCATCAACAGCGAACGCTTTCTGGATGAACTGGATGAACGGCGAGCCGCTCCCGCCGAGGGGGCTGCCACGACAGTCAGTCGCCCCACTGTGCCCCTCCCGAAAGAGACCCGCAAGGCAAGTGGGGCGGATTCGCCGATTCCCACTGGGGATGTCGATTATTGGATGAAGGAATTCGGGGAGATCGAGGTTCCGGACGATACGGAGATGACATCCGCATTAGAGCAAAGCCTCGTGGCCGATCTTCCGCCGGACAAAGTCGTTCCGCAGGCGACGAAGCCCGCTTCGCATTCGCAAGTTCCCAGGACGACGACCGCCAAGCAGAATCTAATTGTTCCACTGGCGTCCCGTCCCGAGATCGCGACGTTGCCCGCACGTGGGAAAGGTCCTCCTGGGCAAGTCGTGCATGAGCCGGAACTGCTCCGCAATCAGCCCGGCCCCAAGATGGAGGATGCCGATTTGGAGTTCTGGAAGGATGCGCTGCAGCAGGTGCTGGACGAGGAACGCGGAAAGGCGTGATGAGTGTGCATCCCAAACATCTGTGAAGCTCGTTCTGCTCCCTCTCCCCACAATCGACGGAACTGTCAAGGGAATCGTGGCCGTGGGGAGAGGGCCGGGGTGAGGGGCGATATTTCCCCCTCACCCCAACCCTCTCCCCCGCCAGACAGTCCTTTCCTGCGAATTCACCAACACTGCGGGGGCGAGGGAGTAGGACTCGGAGGCTCACCGACGTTTGTGACGCACACACAGTCTTGATCTCCGCCCTCTGTGATGGGCGACCCGTCGTCAGTTTCTCGCTACCATGAAGCCCACGCGTCCGCACTCGCAGGGCGTTTCGATGGCAAACAGGCGGATCGCATGACGACGGGGCGGGCACTTCAGCAGATTCTTCGCAGCTGGCATTCAGCGGGGTTGAGTCATTTGCAGCGTGTGGCCCCTCTGGAGATCATTCCAGCGGACGTAGTTCCCACGGAAGGAACGGCTGTGTCCCCCATCGTTGCCACTTCGCCGCCCCCTATGATTGAGGACGACCAGACTTCTATGGCTCGCAAGTCCAGTTCAGCTGTTCGTCCCGAATTGCCGGTGATTGCCGTTGCTCCCGAGATCGCCCAGAAGGGGAGTCGTGACAGCAGGCTCTCGGCACTCGCGGCTCGGGTTGCGAAATGCACTCGGTGTCAGGAGTTGGCGACAACTCGCCAGCAGACAGTCTTCGGCGTGGGGAATCCGAAAGCCCGAGTGATGTTCATTGGCGAGGCTCCCGGTGCGGACGAGGATGAACAGGGCGAGCCTTTCGTCGGTCGTGCGGGACAGCTGTTGACCAAGATCATTGGGGCCTGTGGCTGGACGCGCGAGGAGTTGTACATCTGCAATATCCTGCGTTGTCGTCCACCTGGGAACCGTCCTCCTGCACCGGAAGAGGCGAACCACTGCCGCGAGTACCTCGATGGGCAGATCGCGATTGTCGATCCCGAGTACATTGTCTGCTGGGGATCGACCGCCGCTCAGAATCTGCTGGGCAGTGAGGAGACGATCGGCAAGCTGCGTGGACAGTTCTTCTCACACGGTCGGGCGAAGGTGCTGTGTACCTATCACCCGTCGTACCTGCTGCGGAATCCCGAGGCGAAGAAGCCGGTGTGGGAAGATATGAAAATCTTGATGGCCGACATGGGGCACACGCCTCCGGCTTAGTCAGGGTTCGTTCACCGGAAAGCCCAACGCTGAAATGCCGCAGTGGTTTTCTCAACTCTCAACTCTCAACTCTCAACTCTCAACTCTCAACTCTCAACTCTCAACTCTCAACTCTCAACGATCTTCCCGCGAGACACGCATGAACTCGGCCTCGGACCTTCGCTACTTGATCCTCCAGCGCGGATCAGCTCGGTTGCAAGTCGTGGAGATCCGGCCCGGACAGCGGATCACAATTGGTCGCACCCCGGGGAATAGCCTGGTGGTTCCCGACCGAAAATGCAGCCGCGTCCACTGCGAAGTGTTTTGTGGGAACGGCACGTGGTATGTCCGTGACAACCAGAGTCGCAACGGTGTGTTTGTCGAGGGAGCCAAGATCGATGGCGACACCGTCGTGCAGACAGGGCAGACGATTTCGGTCGGAGACTTCACGATACAAATGACGGCGGTTCATCCCGAGCAAACCCCCGTTGATGGACTGAATAACTCCCTCGCTTCGTCCACAGACGAGCAGGACGGGTTTGCCATCATCGAACGTAAATCGGTCACGCAATACAACAACCCCGACGGAGTGCATTCGACACGCGTCGGCCCGCTGGGAGCTGCGGACCTGTTTAAATTGTCGCAGTCAATGCAGGTGGCGGATGACATCGACGCGCTGGCAGAGATCACGCTCGATGGGCTGCTGCGCGTGATCCCGGCCTCGATGGCCGCACTCTTGCTGCTGCCCGACGAGGCAGAAACCTCCGACGCCAAACAGCTGAAAGTGATGGCGATGCGTGTTCCCGAGAACCAGCCGAAAGAGCTGCGATTCTCGTCCCATTTGTCCGAGCAAGTGTTCCGATCGCGCGAGGCGGTGCTGGCTCATGATGTCTCGCAGAATACGTCTTTGTCTCGGAGCGAGAGCCTCGAAGTCCTCGCAGCGGAGAGCGTCGTCTGTGCTCCCATCCGGCTTGAAGGCCGTCCAATTGGAGTGATCCATCTCTATTCCATGTCGGTGACCGATCCCCTCGATGGCCATCATCTGGAGTACACGCTGGCGGTCGCGGATCACATGGCTGGGCTCGTCCGCAAGACCCGCGATCGCCAGAAGCTGGCGCAAAGCCTCATCATTTCGGAACAGCGCAGCAAGGAGTATCAACTGCAGCTGGGGATGGATTCAGAACTGATCGGGCACAGCCAGGCTGTCCAGAAACTGAAGCAGGCGATTGGTCGCGTGGCTCGGTCCGATGCGACGGTCTTGATTCGCGGAGAAAGCGGCGTCGGCAAGGAGTTGGTCGCGCGGGCGGTCCACTTCCTCAGCCCTCGTAAAGATGGGCCGATCATCTGTGTGAACTGTGCCGCACTGACGGAATCACTCCTAGAGAGTGAACTGTTTGGGCATGAGAAGGGCTCCTTTACCGGGGCCACTGGTCTCAAAGCGGGGAAGTTCGAGCAGGCTCACGGAGGCACGTTGTTCCTCGATGAAGTCGGTGAGATGAGCCTAGAGATCCAGTCAAAGTTCCTGCGCGTGCTGGAGACGCGGGAGTTCGAACGGGTTGGCGGCAGCAAGACGATTCGCGTTGATGTCCGCGTTGTCACCGCGACGAATCGCGATCTGGAGCAAGCGGTCCGCGACCACAAATATCGCAGCGATCTGTTTTACCGCTTGCAGGTCATCGAACTGCACGCCCCCCCGCTGCGCGAGCATCCCGAGGACATCCCCGATTTGGCTCGGCACTTCGTCGAACGGTTCGTGCGGAATCAGAAATCCAAAGTGCGAGGGTTCGATCGATCGGCCATCGACAAGATGAGCAAACACACTTGGCCCGGCAATGTCCGCGAGATGCGAAACGTGATTGAGCGGGCTGTGATCCTGTGCGAGCGAGAGTTCATCAACGAGGAGGACATCGTCCTCTCGAAACTGGAACTCAACCCACACGCGACCCCGGTCGCCGTGGCCGCCGCTCCCGCCCCGGTCGTGGTGATTGCCCCCCCAGAACCAGAAGTCGATCTCGACCCACCCAGCGGCGAAACCTCCTTCGACCCCCGCTACCGCCTGTGGGACAGCTTGATTCAAGCCGGTCGGAATCTGGATGACGTTGAGCGACTGTATATCGAGGCAGTTTTACGGTCCTGCAGCTGGAACAAGTCGCAAGCCGCCAGAAATCTCGGCATTGAGCGCACGACGCTCGACCGGCGGCTCAAGAAATACGGCTTCGCGAGGCCGGAAGGGGAAGAGGGCGAAGACGGTGCGGAGGATGGGGAGGAGTAGACCTAGTTGAAATGATCTTTGAGCTGTCTTGAGATCGTGCTGGAGGGAAGTTCCACCGCGGGGTATGCTTGTCTGCGAGGATAAATGCCTCGTCCCGCTCCTGTGCCGCGAAGGTTAAGAAGATGATCACCGGCATCCAAGTTCCCGAGTTCAAGATCCTGAAGGATGTCAGCGTCCCGATTCGGGAGCAACTGACGGTTGTGGTCGGCCCGAATGGAAGTGGGAAGTCGACGCTCCTTTCGTCGATCAAGGCTGCTGCAATCGGAATCTGCCCCAATGTGAATCAGTTTCAAGGTATCGTCAAATTGAACGGGTTGGTGCCCCCGCTGTTCTTGCAACGAGAAGCTTGGATCGGGTGTATTGCTCGTCAAGGAAGGAGTGAGATGATTGCAAAGAACGTTAAAGGGTTCCAGCCGATCGAGTATGATGGTCGTCATCAGCGTCGAATCCAAGAGATGCTCCAGCCGAGGTTCTTGAAGCTATCGGCAGAGGCCTCGTCACGAGTTTCGTACAACGAGACAGCGACGCCTACCCTGGGCGATGACGGAGCAAACTTGGCATCCGTCATCGGGAGCTATCTGAAAAGTGGACGTACGGATGTTGTTGATTCGATCACCACATCCCTGAAGACCCTTGTGCCTCAGATTCGGCGAGTATGGGTCGAAAACGCCTCCCTTGAGAGAGAGGAAACGGAAATCATTTCAGTCGGTTCTTCGCAGTATCCTGTCACTCGCAAGAAGAGCTATTGGGGAGAGCGGTTGATGTTCGATACCTGGTCATATAAGGGATTGCCAGCCCATGAGATGAGTGAGGGCACGATTCTCGCGACTGCATTACTGACCCTACTGCACGGCGAGAACCCACCGAACCTGTTGCTCATGGATGACATCGATAAGGGGCTGCATCCACGGGCGATTGCTTCCTTGGTGGAAATCCTAAAGAGCATCATGGAGCAGCGGTCTGATTTACAGATCATTGCGACGACCCATTCGCCGTATCTCCTGGATCAGATTCCGGTCGAGTCAGTGATCTGTATGCATGTCGCGGACGACGGATACGCCCGAGCGAAGCCCCTGACCGACCACCCCGAATATCCCCGATGGAAGGGCGTAATGACAGCTGGAGAGTTCTGGGGCACGATGGGGGATGAGTGGGTCATCCGCGATGAGAAAGCGATTGCACAGTGAGCCTCGTCATTGCGGTCGCGTGCGAAGCGGATTCTGATTTTCGAGCGGTCTCTACGCTGATTGACCGGCTGCTGCTGGAGAACGTGCCGTGGGCCGAACAGGACCACCTGGTTCATCTGCGACAATTTGTCGCAGAGAATCCTCTTTATCGTTGGACCCGAATCCAGAATATTCCCGCTTCCATACTGAGCAAAAAACTGCGAGTCACGCCGGGTAAGTTTCGTGGAGAACCAGGAGCCCCTGACGCCTTATTGGCTCGTAAAACGATTGTCCTATTGAACTCGCTAAATCCTCAGCCGCAAATTTTGGTGGTCATGCGTGATGTGGACTTGGAGCCGGGTCGACAAACTGGCTGGAATCAGGCTCGTAATGAATATCACGGCAACCCCCCACTGATCCTCGGGATCGCGATCATCAAACGTGAGAACTGGATTCTGGCAGGGTTTCTCTCACGCAATGAAGACGAACAGCTGAGACTTCAAGCGGAGCGGCAGACGCTGGGTTACGATCCGAGCCTCAATCCCTCTCACGCGAATTCGCATGAGAGGGGCTCAAAACACTGCCCGAAACGCGTGCTTACCAATTTGGTGGGACCGGCGGGAGTCGAGCGAGAGTTGGCGTGTCTTCGGGATACGCCAATGGAGGAACTTGAGGCTCGGGGTGAAAACATCGGGTTAAAACAGTTTTTGATCGAGATAAGGACGATTATGTGCCCATTGCTCGGAGCGAATCAAAAGACATAGCCTGATCATAGAGCTTGCACCTGCCGCTCACCTATGCGGTAACCTCAAGAAGTTCTTCAACAGCTCAATCCCCGAGTCTGTCAAGAAACTCTCCGGGTGGAACTGGACTCCGTGGACGGGGTAGCGAGCGTGGCGCATGGCCATGATTTCGCTGGGGTGGTCGGCGTCGCGGGTCCAGCCGCAGGCGATTAGCTCGGGGGTCAGGGTCTCTTCGGGGACGACGAGGCTGTGATAGCGGGTGGCGGTGAAGGGGTTGGGGAGCCCGGCAAAGACCCCTTTTCCGTCATGGTGGATCGCGGAAGTTTTTCCGTGCATCAGGCGTTTGGCCCGGACGACTTGGGCTCCGTAGACTTCGGCCATGCATTGATGACCGAGGCAGACGCCGAGAATCGGAATACCTGTGGGGCCGAATTCCTGAATCAGGGCCTTCGAGATTCCTGCCTCACCGGGACTGCACGGGCCGGGAGAAACCAAAATGCGGTCGGGCTTCAGGGCGTGAATCTCGGGCAGGGTAATCTGGTCGTTGCGAGCGACCACAATCTCCAGCGTGGAGTCGATCTCCCCGAACCTTTGAACCAGGTTGTAGGTGAACGAGTCGTAGTTGTCCAAAACGAAGATCATGGGCAGTCCGAATGCTCCGAAGAGTTCCACGAGGCGATGTCGATTGTAACGGTCTCGACACGCGCTGTCCCACTGAGGTTCTCGTCAGGCATCCCATTTTTCGTCGGATGGAATAGGATACGGAGAACTTTCTCAGGATTCCCCGTGACTGAACCGCTGCCCAATTCACAGATTCTCGAAGGAGAGCGTGTCGCTCTGACCGGCACGCTGGCCTCGATGACGCATGCGCAGGCAGCCGATCTGGTCACGCAGCACGGCGGAGTGGCCACCGAGCATGTCAGCCGCCACACTACTCTGCTGGTGGTGGGGGAAGAGGGCTGGCCGCTGGAAGAAGACGGGCAGCCGAGCGTCAAGTTGCAGCAGGTCGAGCGGTTGCAAGCTGAAGGCGTGGCGATTCGGGTCATCAACGAATCGGAGTGGCTCCAAGCCCTCGGGCTGACCGAGCAGCAGGCCGAAGTCCGGCGGCTGTACACCCCCGCCATGCTGAGCGGGCTGCTCAAAGTGTCGGTGCATTTGATTCGCGGGTGGGAGCGGCTGGGGTTGATCCGGGCGGTGAAACGGGTGTTTCGACTGCCGTATTTCGACTTTCAGGAAGTCACCAGCGTTCGGAAGCTCAGCGAGTTATTGAACACGGGGGTCTCGCGGCGCGAGCTGGAGGCGAGTCTGCGATCGCTGCCGAGCGTCGTCCGCGGCTATGTGCGGCCCCTCGAACAGCTGGAAATCCTGGCGAGCAACGCGCGCGTCCTGATTCGAGACGAACATGGTTTGCTGGTGCCTTCGACACGGCAACGGCTCTTCACGTTTGAAGAGCAGCTGGCTCAGAAATCGGCTACACCCGCGACAGATCGCGAACCGCCGTTCCAGATGCGACTCGATCGGGCCTGGGCTCCGCAGACAGAAACGGCGAAGGAGTGGTTCGACCGAGGCTGTGGTCATTACGACAGTGGGGAGTTAACGGAGGCGATCGAGGCGTTCCGACTGGCGCTGATGGCCGGGCCGCCGACAGCGGATTTGCAGTTCCATTTGGCCGAGGCATTGTCTCGGGCGAACAACCCGCGTGGGGCACTCGAACGGTTCTACTCGACCGTGGAATTGGACCACGACTATCTGGAAGCGTGGACGCAGATCGGAAGTCTGCACCGTGAGGTCGGGGAACCGGACGCGGCAATGCTGGCGTTTGATATCGCTCTGGAAGTGCATCCGGATTACCCGGATGCGGTCCTGCAAAAGGCCGAGACGCTGGCTGAATTAGGGCGGGGCAACGAGGCTGTGGTGTTGTGGCGTCAGTATCTGACGTTCGATTCTCGCGGTCCGTGGGCAGACTTGGCTCGGCAGCGATTGGAGACTTGGGCTGCGACTGAGCACTCGTCCGAACCGCCCGTGAAAATGTAATTTACCGAGTCCCTCGCTGACGCGTCGGGCTGGTATTGGAAGTGGTCAGCACGACTACCGCAGTATTCCCGTGCCTGGTTTCTCGGCGATCAATCGCGTCGCATCAAACCCACGAATGTCGATGAGGTACGACCCAGCGGGTAAGTCGAGCGATTTCTGCTGCCGAATATAGCTGTCTAGCCGGCCCAATTTCTGGGCGACAGTTGGCTCGAGCGTGTCGGCTCCGGGAGATCGGCCCCAGATGATGCGGCGTCCCTTCTTGGTGAGCAACTCGAAGACCTGCTCCTCGGGGAGCAAATCAGTGTCCTCTGCGAATGGAGCGACGACTGCCTCGATCCCATATTTGTTCCAATGTCGATCGATATCCCCTTGCGGAGTGAGAGCGGCGCAGAGTTTCGCTCCGGCGATCACGAGTGGGTCCTTCCAGGCGGTTCCTGCGGGGCCGCCGGGCAACGAACGCACCCCTTGGAGGTGTGGCAACTGGTCCGATTCGGCCACTGAGATGTCCTTGGATGGCAAGAGAATGCCATGGGCATCAATGGGACATAGCCCACCGTGCGTCTCCACCATGGCCACCGGAATCCGGTAGGTCACCTGAATGGCGACTCGCCCCTGACGAGTCTTCTCGACTCGATCCACGTGGGCGATCCACGGATGCCTGGCAAACGCAGCTGCCAGGTCCGCTGCGAGATTCGCTTCCAGCAGGCTGCGGTCTTTCCAGTCCGGATGGTTCTTCGCAATGGTCTGGACAATATCCTGCGGTATCGAGCCAGTCACCGGAGTCAGGTCGATGCGATCGACGGACAATTGAAATTTGGCCCGTTGACTGACCGCAGGCCACAACGAGGGAACTGCCGGAATCACCACCACAAACAGCATGGCCAACGTGAGCGCCCCGAGAATGCGAGGACGCAGCGACCACTCCCACAGCCGGGAACCCCAGCTGCCGGAATGTAGATCGGTTTCGTCGTCACTGGGATGCATCGTCGGGGCCGGGGGATCCGAGGGATACAGCAGAGGAGCTCGCATGGAATCAGTGGCGCTTCGGCAATCTCAGACTCGGACATGAGACGAGATCAGCTTGCCCGGCGAATCTCGGTCGTTGCTGGTGGAAGAGATCGATCTTGCGGAAGAGACGGATCGCGACAGTGAGCGGCGATGGCCCGCAGGCAGACGTTCTCACACAGTTCGGCGAAAGTTAGCCCGCTGTGAGCGGCAGATTTGGGCGCCAAGCTGTGGTCGGTCAGGCCGGGGATCGTGTTGACCTCCAAGACCCACGGCTGGCCGTAGGAGTCGATGCGCAAGTCGACACGCGAGAGGCTCGACACGCCCAGAGAGTGGACCGCTTGTTGAGCTGTCGATTGAATTCGGCTCAGGAGTTCGGGCGATACATCCACGGGGAACTCGTAGGCGGTATCTTCCCGCAGATACTTGGCTTCGTAATCAAAGAACGCGTGTGGAGTTCCGATGCGAATCGGTGGCAGCACTTCATCATCGAGCAATGGGACCGTCCACTCCTCCCCCTCGATGGCCACCTCGATCAATCCCTGCGAATCGAAGACCAGCGCAGCTTCGATCGAGTGAGCGAGTTCCACTGGATTGCTGGCAAAGCTGATACCCAAGCTCGACCCTTGCCGATCCGGTTTCACCACAACGGGAAACCCGAGCGATGCTGCTCGCGCGAGACACTCTGAGATCGGCTCACCGGATTGGAACGAGACAGCTGCGGGAGTCGGGACACCGTACTCGTGGAATTTCGACTTGGCCACTGTTTTACTAAAAGCCCAAGCCGACGCCCGGGCATCACTGCCGGTGAATGGCAGTCCCAACACTGCGAGTTGCTTCTGCACGCCACCGTCTTCGCCGTAGCGGCCATGCAGCGCGATGAAGGCCACGTCAAATTGCGCCGCATCGATTCCCGTCAGCAGTTCGTGTTGTGGATCGTAACGGGAGACGAGATGTCCCTGTTCTCTGAGAGCCTCAGCGACTGCCTGTCCACTGCGCAGGCTGATCTCGCGCTCCGCAGAGGGCCCGCCCGCAAGGACGAGAATCCGAAGTGGTACTGGATGAGGTATGGCAAACGACAATGCGGCCTCCTTGCAGCGTGAATTGGTGAAGGGCGAGATTGTTCGCCGCATCGCAACTGGCCGTCAAGAGGAACTGCGGTGAGTGTCACTGGTGTGGAGAGAGAGACGATGTGTCCTTCGTCCTCGACGGTGGACGTCCCGTGATCCATAACAGAGTCATGATTCCCAGAAGTGCCCCGGTCATGTCTGCCAGCCAGTCATACACACTCGCATGACGATTGACAGGGATCTGCAACAACTCATCCAGCGCCGCACAAATGGCGATGACCAGCAGGCATTTCCACCAGCGGTCACAGCCAAGTAAGCGGACAGTCGGCAAGAGTAGTCCGAGCGGATAATACGCCACCAGATGGGCCAGCTTGTCCGACACACCCAATTCCTGAACGGCTTGGGGAACCGGGATGTGCGTTAGTATCACCAGCGTGATCCAAATCACGATCAATCCGCCACGCCGAAGTGTCAGCCAGCGATCAGCAGTGAGTAGTTGGAGAAGGAGAGTCATACGAGAGCAGAGTCGGTAGGGTCGCAACAGCCGGAGATCGGCATGACTGAGGAGAACTTACCAGATCACTGGGAAAGCAGGCATCCTCATTTTCCCGCATTTCGAGAGTGAGAACTTTGTCTGTTCACTCCAATCGTCGTTTGAACTTCGGTTGGACAGATGGGAGAGCCGTTCTCGACTTAGCCGACTTTCGTGACGTTACAATCGCTACAACTCGCCCACATGATACTCCACGACAAATCGATGCGACTCAACCTCCGGAACCCTTCAGACTCCTGTTGACCCGTCTCAGTTGACCCCCATACAACTAGAAGTCCCACCGCTGCGTCGCCCTGGCGCATCCCCAGACACCCGAGGAGGATTCGATGTACCAGCGAGGTCACTTGGCCCTGCTCTTCGTCGCCCTCATCGGTGTAGTATGCGATGCGGACGAGAAGATTCATGGAATATCTCTCACGAATGTCGTGAAGGTCGACAACCTGCGCGAGTGGAAATACATCGTCTTACATCACACAGCCACCGAAACGGGCGATGTCCAGAGTATTGATGCCGCTCATAAGCTGCGAAAAGATGCCGACGGCAATCCGTGGCGTGGGATCGGCTATCACTTCTTGATTGGCAATGGTCATGGGATGAAGGACGGCGAGGTCACCTCGACCTTTCGTTGGCTCGACCAAAGCGATGGAGCCCATGCCGGGAACTCACAGTACAACAGCCAGGGAATTGGCATCTGCTTGGTCGGGAACTTCGAAGACGCTCCCCCGACACCCGCCCAATTGAAATCGCTCCGAGAACTGATGGTCACTTTGCGAGCGGATTGCCGTATCGGATATGACGGTATCGTACGGCATACCGACATCAAACAGACCGCCTGCCCCGGAAAGCAGTTTCCGTGGGACACGTTGCTGAGTTCGCTGGAATCGAGTTCGAAAGAGAAGCGAGTTCCGGCGAAGCTGGTCCGGACGGGTGAGTCCGACTGAATTGCTTCACAACTGCTGCTTCGATGGTTTACAGTTCGTTGGTGTATGAATCGAAACTGGTCGATCCCCCTCGATCAGATCACAGCTCACAAATCCAGGGATGGGTTCTGACAAAAGGAGATTGTCCGGGTGATCGAAGGGCCGTTTTCGGAAGATTATTTCTGGTACGACGAATCCGAGTCGGACCCGGAATTTCTCGACCATTGGGATGACACACTGTCCGCACAGTCAAGCGATGACTGGGGCTGGGATGAGTGGGGCGATCTCGTCGTTTTTCGGCCAGTGGGGTATTCGCCCCGCTATCAATATCCCTTGATCGTTTGGCTGTCGCTCGACGCGGTTCCCGGTGTCACGCTCCGTGACTGGTTCCCGGATCTGAGTGACCGCAACTACATCGGGGCTGAGATTCGGCTGTCAGCTGATTTGACGATCAGCCAAAACGCTGACCGTGTGGCGATTGCGATTCGCGAAATCGTGGCGCTCTACGGAATTCACATGCGCCGAATCTGGGTCGCGGGAACGGGGTCTGCGGCTGACGCGGTGTTACAGATGTTGCCCGCATTGTCACGACTGGTCGCGGGTGGTGTGGCCATCACTCCGGCTGAGCTGGATGCCGCTGATCCATATTCTTCGCTTGGGCTTTCTGGGAAAACGCTGTACATCGCCACGGAAACGGGAGCTGCGACGGAAGCGGCCGAGTGCCTGCAGGAAGAGTGGGAGATTCACGACGCAGATTGCCATCTCACCGAGTGGGACTCCATCGATGCGACACGATTGGCCATCTGCCGCGACCTGAATGCCTGGCTGATGCAACAAGTCTGCGCTCCCGCCGGGCACGACTCGCGCGGGTGAGTGTCTTCGTGGGTACGTTTTTTCAGTGCCAGTCAACGGTCGATTTGGCAGGCACGTAAAAAACGTGCCCCACAGTCTGACTATGCCGCTCGTCGCACAGACACCGATTCAGTGGCCGCTGGCAGGTCGACCAGCGTATGCACATTCCCGCTGACCGGTTGAGATGTAAACATCCCATCCTGACGCTCGATCCGCATCGGAATCGTCGAGGTCGGGAACAGCATCGTCGACATCACGCGGGCCTGGACCTCCGCTCCGGGGACCATGCTCAGCTTGAATTTCCCAAGGATCGTCGGCAGCGAGATCTTGAACTGCATGATTCCCAGAGAGGCTCCGATGCACATCCGCGGTCCCGCTCCAAACGGCAGATAAGCATACGGAGATGGCGTAGCCGTCAACCAGCGATCGGGCAGGAACTTCTCCGGTTGCGGGAACAAGCTCGGCATGTGATGAGTGATGAACTGACTGAAGATCACCGGATTGCCGGGGTTCAACCGAAACGGCCCCAGCTCCAATGGCTCCGCTGCCACCCGTTGCGAATACGCCGATGCAGGCATAATCCGCATGCTCTCGCGAATCACCCGGTCCAGCACCGGCAGCTGGTCGATCTGCTCCGGTGTGGGTGGCCCCCCCGCCAGGTTCTGCTCCAACTCCGCATGCAGCTGTGACATGACCCCCGGATGCTGTGCCAGCAAAAACAGAGTCCAAGTGAGCGTGTGTGCTGAGGTCAGATGCGCGGCACCGAACATCAGCACCATATGTCCGACCAGCTGCTCGTCGCTGACGCCGCCCTGCATGTCGTTCGCACGGATGAGCAGCGACAGGACATCGGTCCCCAGTTGCCCACTGCGGCGTCTGCGGACCATTTCCAGAACTGCGACTTCGAGTTCCTCCGCAGCGAGCAGCAGCTCGTCGTAGTGTCGCAGAACATCCGGGTCGGACGAGAAGATCCCCGGACCAACCTTGTGATTCAGGGAGACCCAGCGCTCAGTCAGTCGACCGACTTCATACGCCATTTCTGGCATGTCGACGCCGAACAGAATGCTGCTGGTCAGACGCAGCATGTAGTGCGTCATCTCCTCGGCCATGTCTTTCGTGTCGCCGTGATTCCACGACGACACGGCATCTTGTGTCATGCCGATGACGTTGTCGTGATAGGCCTGAATGGCCCTCTTCTGAAATGGCCCCATCACCATTCGGCGATGGTCACGATGCTCTTCCCCATTCATGCTCAGCAGACCGCTGGTGACTCGCCGCTGAGCCGATTTCCTCGGTCCACGCACCGCAAAAAACTGCGAGTGGAACCGCTTGCTATCGCTCAAAACCTGATGATTGAACGTCGGCCCAAACACAAAGAACAGCCGGTTATTGTCTTCCTGCAATGCGGCAACATCACCATGCAATGCCCACAGCTGCCGCATGATTTGAATCGGGTCGCGTGCAAAATCAGCCACCGAACCGTGCAATATGGGAGGCACGGGCGAGGCGATTCGGAGCGTCGGTGAGTCATTCATGGTTGGCATCCCTGCCGCACTTTCCACCGACGAAGCGCGGCGGAAAGACAATCCTTCACTGTCTGAGATCACCGTTCTAGCCCGCTTCCCGCCAACGGACAACCCCAAAACCGAGGAAATGCCCTATCGCTCCTCTCAGAGAGAGAACTGCTCATTCTCATGAGAACGCTCGTGCATCCCCACGGAGCCACCCGAACTGGGCTTATCGCTGTTCAATTGCCACCCCGGCGAATCCTCAGTCCCAAGCTCCGGCTTGGGACTGAATATCCCCGAAGCTCTGCTTCGACGCCGGAGAGTTCCACTCGAAACGATCCCCATCGTGATGAACATCTTCATGGTTCGCTTGAGAGCGAACGACATGGGTCATCCGGCGAAGCGGAGCTTCGAGGATAGGCGTTTCTAGGCCGGAGCTTGGGAGCGAGATTTCAAGCCCTGATCGGTTTCAACCGGGGGCTAGCGCCCGGCGGCTGATGATGATCAGCCGGAACGCGCTAGCGTCCGGTTTCTGGTCGGCCATTCTCATCGGGAGAAAGGTGGTCTCGCTCTTCTCGGGTCGGGTGGCTGGGGTCGACCAACGGGAGCCCCAGCCGAGCGAACTGTGCCGGAGCGAGTTGTCACTTCCGTCCAGTCGTTGGCGCGCCTCGCTGGGGGCTAAGCTACGCTCCGTCTCCAGTCACCCGTCACCGACCCCAGGGATTTGAACTCGGGTTGACTCCACTCGACCTGACCAATCTACGG
Source organism: Planctomycetota bacterium (assembly GCA_043777375.1). Lineage (GTDB taxonomy): Bacteria > Planctomycetota > Planctomycetia > Planctomycetales > Planctomycetaceae > TH-plancto1. Next base: position 110,188 of record JAYWHX010000133.1, read on the forward strand.
AGAATTCAAAGGCGAACGGCCAGCGTCACTCGGCGAAGCAGAGCTTCGCGGATAAACGTTCCCAATGGCGTGGCGAGCAACCCTTGAGCGTGATTACCCCACAGGCAAGCGGCTCCC
>JAYWHX010000134.1:0-2918 GCA_043777375.1 Planctomycetota bacterium
GCCGGCCTGTGCAGCCTGGCCGACAGCCACCAGTGGGACCACTACTGGAAAACCACATGAATTCCACACAACCGAAATCCGTTCCTACACCCGACGGGAAGCGGGATTCTGGCAACCCATCAGGGATCAGCAGTTGAAGTTTCTTCCGCGAACCGGGATGATCTTGGACGAGGAGCTGAGCATCCTCATGCTCAGCTCGGAAAGGTGGCGATGCAACGCTCCAGTAACCTCACAATCGCGACCGGAACTCCGAATCGCGAGGGAGCCGCCTCGCTCGACCTAGTGTTGATTCTGGGCGTCGTGTTGCCGCTGGTGGGATTCGTTCTGCCCGCCAGCCGCATCGGGATTCAGGCGGCCTTCGCTTGGTTCTGTCGAGTGACGACGAGCCCATTCCTTTAGGGCGTCTGTGTTTCCTATCTCTTTCGGTCTGCCGGAGTTTGCCATGCCACAACACGCCTCACTCCGCAAACTGTTGCAGCGCGTTCATCGAGATGAAGACGGAGCCGTCAGCCTAGAAACAATTCTCATCATCGGGGCAATTGCCATCCCGATTCTGATCTTTATTCTGCGTGTCGGCTGGCCTCGCATCCGGGTCTTTTTCACCGGAGGCATGGACGATTTGGAAGTCGAGCGAAGCAACACCGAAGGCGGTATCCAGTAGTGCGACCCTCGGCCCGCTCCTCATCGAACATGCTTGGCGAGCGTCCGGCGTAAACCGGATGGTCCTTCCGGACACTGCCTGATGCACCGTCAGACGACTCCGCAGGCCACTCGTCGCTGACTTAAAAATGAGAACTCACGCACAATGAAAGTGTGGATAGTCTTCCCTTCGCGCCCTTTGCTTCCTTTGTGTTCAATTCTGCTTTCCATGACATCAGGGGACACGAACGAGGGGAACACAAAGGAAGCGTAGGACGCAAAGGGAGAACGAAGCTTCTCCTGGAGACCTCATAGTTGAAGTGGGCCACTCATCACTGGCTGAAAACTGTCGCACTGTGAAACCGTGCGTTGCCGTGCCGCAGACCCATGATCGGCGATTTCAATCGTCGACTGCTGGCGATTGCATCAGCGGACAGGTATCTTGCCAGTTGACGTTGGGCGGCGGTCCGCATGAGCTGGGCTCACGTGAACGATGCCTGCCTCTTCACACACGAATGACGCACAACTCCGGGAGAGATCGCAATGTCCAAACCGCTGAATATCGGCATGATCGGGTACGGCTTCATGGGGCGGGCCCACACGAACGGCTACAAGCGGGTCAATGACTTCTTCGACCTTCCGTACCGCCCAGTGCTCAAGGCGGCGTGTGCCCGTGACAGGGAAAAAGTTCAGGCCTTTGCGACCAACTGGGGTTACGAGTCAATCGAAACCGACTGGCGCAAGCTGCTCGAACGCAAGGACATTGACGCCGTCGATGTCTGCGTCCCGAACAACCTGCACAAGGAAATCTGCCTCGCCGCTGCAGCTGCGGGCAAGATGATCCTGTGCGAAAAGCCGTTGGCGATGAGCACAGCCGAAGGCGAGGAAATGTGTGCCGCCGTCGAGAAGGCCGGAGTGGCGAACACCGTTTGGTACAACTACCGTCGTGTCCCTGCTGTGACGATGGCGAAAAACCTGATCGACGAAGGTCGTCTCGGCAAGATCTTCCACTACAGGGCCAACTTCCTCCAGGACTGGACGATCAACGCTGATCTGCCGCAAGGGGGCAACGCCCTTTGGCGGCTCGACGCAGCGGCTGCGGGCTCGGGCGTGACGGGCGATTTGCTGGCCCATTGTATCGATACGGCGATCTGGCTGAACGGGTCGATCACCGATGTGTCGGCGATGACCGAGACCTTCATCAAGGAGCGGACGCATACCGCGACGGGTAAGAAGCAAAAGGTCACGATCGACGACGCCTGTTCGTTCCTGTGCCACTTCGGCAACGGCTCGCTCGGCCTGTTCGAGTCGACCCGCTACGCCCGTGGTCACAAGGCGCTGTACACCCTCGAAGTCAACGGCGAGAAGGGCTCGCTCAAGTGGGATCTGCACGACCTGCACCGCTTGCAGTACTTTGATTACGCCGACGAAGGCAAGATGCGCGGCTGGAAATCGATCCACGTCAGCGACGGCGATCAGCCGTATATGGCAAAGTGGTGGGTCCCCGGTCTGCAAATCGGCTACGAGCACAGCTTCGTCCACCAAGTCGCCGACTTCCTCGAAGCCCTCGGCAACGGCACCCCCTGCCACCCGACCTTCCGCGATGCGCTGGAGACCCAAAAAGTCTGCGACGCCGTCCTCGACAGTGCCGCAACCCGCAGCTGGAAGAACGTGTAGAGATCTTCGTCCTCTTCGGGAGAGCGAGGCCTCCGTCGAGCCGCGAGCCAAGTGAAACGTTGACTCTCACAAGCAATGGGGGGCCCAGACATCACTCGGATGTCTGGGCCGTACCGCCACAGATACCGTATCCGAACCGAACGCTGGAAAAATGACCAGAAAAGGTTCCCTCCACATTGATTCGTCTCTCAGGCCAAGCCCCGTGCAGAAAGGTAAAACAACTGAAGCGACAGTGCCAATCGTTCGTTAATTCTATTTAATAATACTGTCATTGATAATAACTTGACCAGTGACACCCGATGCCGGGAAATAGTACGAAGTGCTGGCACCGGTGATCGTATTACTGGTCGTTGAATTCAGAGTAATAAATGGGTCATCCTCTCCATTTCCTGTGACTGCGGACAGGATGATACCCTGATCGATAAAACCACTTACTTGCGACAGGTCAATCAGGTTACCGTTGAGTGTGACCACGGATCCATCATACACAGACGGGAAACGGATGGCAGGGCTGGCGCATCAAAATCTGGACGTAAGACCCGAATTGCGAGTAAGTTCCGGCGAGGTCGCCTGAGTGAGTCTGTGTGAGCGGGCTGCGGGTG
>JAYWHX010000135.1:0-2856 GCA_043777375.1 Planctomycetota bacterium
CGAAGGATCGCGACCCGTTACGAGAAAACCTCCCGCAACTACATGGCGTTTCTGCATTTGGCCGCGACAATGATCCTGCTGGCGTGATTGTCAACACGGCCTAGGACGTGTCCCGTATCAAATGTTATTCGAAGATCGAGTGTGCCGTGATGTAAGTCGACAGAGACGACATGTGCATTGTCCAACCATGCGTTGACATCGTGAACAGCATCTATCGGAGCAGGGAGACCGAATTGTTGTTCATGGTCGTGGCTTGTTCGCCGAATTCGTCCGTTTTCGATCAGTCGCCAAAGACACTCCACAGTCAGCTGCACGTGACCATCGAAGCCGAACACCCAATCGCATTCGCGCCGATTGAGATCCGTGAAGCGATGTTTGCAGAGCCAATTCAGCGATTCCAACTAATCCTTACAGTGCCAAACTCATGGCTATCGACCAATGAACCCTCGTCGACGCCGGGTGCTGTACTCTTCCAGAGCCGTCTCAATGATTGGCAGGCTCTTGTCGCTGGGCAGGAAGTCATCGACCTCGACCGCTTTGCCTTCCAGCTGTTTGTAGTCCTGGAAGAAGCGGCGGAGCATCATCAGGCGGTGCTGTGGCAGTTCCGAGAACTCCCGCATGTGGCTGTACTCGGGGTCGTGGATCGCGACGGCGAGAATCTTGTGGTCTTTCTTGCCGTTGTCGATCATCGTCATCAGGCCGATTGTCCGGGCCTCCACGAGTGTCAGCGGGGCGACCGCTTCCTGGCACAGCACCAGCACGTCCAGCGGGTCATCGTCTTCGGCAAACGTCTGTGGGATGAACCCGTAATTCGCCGGGTAATACACCGCTGAGTAGAGCATCCGGTCGAGTCGTAGTAGCCCAGTCTTCTTGTCGAGTTCGTACTTCACACTCGATCCCATCGGGATTTCGACGACAGCTGTGAACTCGCGGGGGAGATTTTCTCCGGGGGTGACATCGTGCCAGGGGTGAGTCATGTCTTGATCCGAACGTAAGAGATGTGCTGGGGAAGTCGCAGCCGACGCTGGAGCAGTTGACCCAGCACGCAATGTGCTTGAATTCCGTCAAATGGGATAGATTGTTTATCGGAGAAACTGGTTGGTCGGCGCAAACAAAAAGGCACGCCGAAGCGTGCCTTGGGTTCGAATTCCGAGTGGAGCAGTCCAAAAGAAAGGTTCCATGTGCGCGGAAACACCTTCCAACACTCACATAATTGGCTGGGCCAAAGAATTGCACGGCAGAATTCTTAAGAACTCTACAAACGAGCTAGCCGCGGGCCAGTTCGTTCATTGTGGAAGCGCGGCGCTTGGCACGGCGGCGTTCACGGCGGCGTTCTTCGCTGGGCTTTTCGAAGAATTCCCGCTTACGCAGTTCCTTCTTGATCCCGGCATGCTCGACGAGCTTGCGGAAACGCCGTACTGCATCCTGAACTGATTCGTTGTCTCGCAACCGCAACTTGACCACGCAAATCTCCTTTTCCACGAACGGTGTCGTTCCCCGTAGCATTCGAGGCCGAATCCGACAGACCAAGTGAATGGCCTGACCGCACGTGGTGTCTCCAACAGGACGCCAAAACATGAACCAAGTAGATTAGTTGTCCAGCAAGTGATTCGCAAGTGAAGTCGTCACGCGGTTCTTCCATCGACCGAGAAGCCAGACGGGGGCGCATTCCAGGCTACCGTGATGTGGGTGGCAACAGAGGGGGAGAAATCCGTGTCTGCGCTCGCTGGGCCTGCTCTTCGTCTAAGTAGTAAACCATGACCGAGAAACCAATTCTGTCAACAGGCTGCAACTCCCGCAGGTACGCGAACCGCTGGTCCGCACTGTGCAGATTGTTGACGCACACCAGATGCCACCCCGCGAACGATGAATCTGAAATTGGCCCCACTGCCCCTCCCGGTTTGTTTGGGGGATGGGGGGTGAGCGGCAGATTCAGCCCGGCGACTGCTGGTTCAAAGATATCATTCCAGCTCAACGTGATCGGGCGGGCTTCCGGGTGCTGCCTGACCCACTCTTTCACGAAGTAGAGATCCTGGCCCCAGTCGACATTCGAATCGAACAGGTATTCATGACCGCCCGCCGGCCCGCCGACCAGTTCATTGAAGTAGCTGAATGAAAATGGCAGGCACCACAAGCTGCTGCTGACGATCCACGCGAGCGTCACTCCCACGCTGTAACGAGCCCACTTCGAACCTGTCTCGACCCAGCTTCCGACTCCCGACAGGAGTACGATGGCGAATGGCAGCGCCGGAAGCACATACCGCACAAATGAGGTAAATCCCTGCTCCAGAGAGACAAACCCGATGATGGCCAACATCGGCATCACGGTGACCAACACGGGCTGACGAAGGGCCGCCCCGCCTCTCAGCACGACCCCGGTGGCCATCAAAAGCAGGACGCCATATCCCAGCGGAGACTTGATTGCGATTGCGGCCAAATAAAAATACCACCAGCCGCCCCACTTCCAGCGGCCTGCCAGAAAGGTCCAGCGTCCGTTCTCGAAGTCTCGTTTCTGCATGTCGAGCCCTCGCAGAAACTCGCGAGGCAGCGGAACCCGCACTTTTCCAATTCCTGCGTTCCGAAAGCGGTTCGACGACACCTGGCCCGGACGCATCGCACCGCCCAAGGTTCGCGACACGAATTCAAACTCCCTCAGCGGTGCCCCCGACCCCGCGAACCCATAACCCATATTCAATACATAAGCACCGAGCAACAGTGCGACTCCCAGCTGCAATGCCTCCCGCTTGCCCGATTCAGGAGTCGCTCCGCGCAGCCAGCGATGTATGACCCACAGCACAATCCAGAGCGGACCGAAAATCAGTAGCGTTGCTTTGCTCAGTAGGGCCAGCCCCAGCC
>JAYWHX010000136.1:0-109183 GCA_043777375.1 Planctomycetota bacterium
GTCCGCGGATTCCAGCTCGTCCCATTCCAGCCACGGCGAATGAGCGCCCGCTTGACCGATCACAGAGTTCCCGCCCGCCGCCTCGACCAGCTCCGGCACCCAGTTCCCAGCTGCCATTAGAGGAGCCAACCATTCAATACACGCGACACGCAGACGAGTGAGCGGGGCAACACGCTGCCGAAGAGCATCGAGACGCTTTCGCAGCTGGGTGATCACTTCATTCCCACGATTCGAGACACCAATGGCGTCGGCGACCGTTTGGATATCGTCCCACGTTTCGGCCAGGCACTGCGGCTTGAGAGAGACCAGCTGCGTTCCGGGGAGCAAGTCTGGCCCCAGAGCTGCCAGGACGTCTTTGTCGCTGACGGCACAGACCTCGCAAAGTGTTTGAGTCAGGATCACATCGGGGTGCAGCGAGGCGAGCAGTGCCCCATCCACTTCATAGATCGAGATTTGATCTGCGACCAGAGCTTTGACTTGCGAGTCGATTTCCCGACTTGATGCTGAGGGATCGACGCGCGGCTTCGAACAGATCGGCAGGCGATGGACTTCGGGTGGAAAATCACATTCGTGCGAGCGACCGACCAGCCAGTCAATGCAGCCTAGTGCCGAGACGATCTCGGTGGAACTCGAGAGCAGCGACACAATGCGGGGCGGTCTCTTGATGCTGTGGCTCAAGAATTGTCCTCACCAAGAAAAAGGCAGACCACTCCGCGTGTCTGCCTTGGTCGAATCTTGATTCACAACCCGCACGGTCAGGCCGTCTTGATGGCCATCTCTGCGTTCTGAGTGACTGGCACTGCCGCGACATGAGCGACACCCAGCGGGCTAAACAGCAGCCCCGCGAAGATCGGTGTGCTGATGAATTCTTTGGCGAATGGAATCCCCGCCACGTAGCATTTCAGCAAACCGTTGAGCGTCAACGGATAGAGCACCGCCAATTCGGGGCTCGCCAATCGCCCCAGCGCCCACACGACGAAATTCGTGACGAGATAGAATGCCGAACAAGCAAGCAGACTTCCCGCTTGAACTCGTCCAAACGAACGATTTTGTGACAACGATCCACCCAGCCAAACGCAGAGCGGGTATGCCAGATACACACCCAATGCCCCTGGGTCGAAGCCTTGCATCACATCTCCGGACAGAGCCCAAATCCCCATATCACCGAGGAGCTGAGTGCCCAGCATCAGGGCCACAGCTGCGCGACGATTCTGAATGAAAGCCCCGGCAAACAATCCCACCGCCAGCATCGGCGAAAAGCCCCACGGATACTTCACCAAGGTCATGTCAAAGCCAGCACTGCTGAGCTTTAAGAGCAACAGGGGAGCGAGGCGACACAACACCGCAAAAGCCGCCAGAGCGATGAAAAATCCCCAGCGGGGACGAGTGGTGGATGGGGTCGACATGTCAAAGCTCTCCGGAACGCAAAACCCGAGCTGCAAACGCTGGGTTCGCGAACTGGAAAGCGTAGACTCGCAGCCCCCTCTCGTCAATCTGTGGAGTGGAGACATTTGGGAAAGGGGTGAGCAGTCCTCTGATCATTGGAAAAATCGCCTGACAGTGGCAAGGGACTCGAACCCCGGACGCAACATTCTTGACTGATCCCAGGTTTTTAGAGCACGGAAAATACGAGAGCCAGATGTGGTTGAATGCTCATCTCATGAAAAAGCCAGCCTTTTGAATTGGAAGGGCCTCCGCTCGGTTCAGTTTGAGCGGCGAGCACCGCTTGTCTTTCGATCTCCAGCGGACATTGATTCTTTCGTTTGATTCGTCAACCCGGTAAAATGATGGAACTTGGTTCCCGTAGCTCAGCTGGATAGAGCGGAGCTTTCCTAAAGCTCAGGTCACAGGTTCGACTCCTGTCGGGGACACTTTTGCAGGCTGTGTGGTGTGATTGACCTCGCGGGTGATTTTGCGATCTGAGTAATTTGGCATCGAGATCCTGAGTCGAGTCGTCCCCTCGTGAGAGTGGTCATTCTCAAGTCTTCGGACTGGCGAGAGGAGTCGTTTGGGCTGTGATGGGTCGATTGCCTGCCCCCTTTTTCCTGCCCATCTAGTTTTCCCGAGTGTCACAGACCTTCGTTATTGACGACAAACTGAGCAGTTTTCCATTGGCCCTCTTGATGGAATGAAGTCATGGGGGATAGAGTTTTCGTTGATTGGCCGATTTTTGGAGCGGATGAACCATTCACGCAGGTGCGAAAGATGTTCGCAGATTCCTGCTGTGATCGTTCAGTGGAGACCCGTAGTGACGGGTGGGACGGATTGAGCATGATGAAGAAACGCTGGTCTGTCGTCTTCTTGGTCTGGGCTGTCTGGGGGCTGGGGCCGGCCTTGGCCTGGGCTGAGCCGCTGGATGAGTACAACTCTGCGCTGAAGTTCTACGAACAAAAACGGTGGGTCTTCGCAGCCAAGGGGTTCGAGGAGTTCCTTGAGAAAGCTCCGAACCACCCCAAGGTGCCCCTGGCGCAGCTGTACTTGGGTCAGACCTTAACTCACTCGCAGAAATATGACGCAGCTCGCGCCGTGTTTCGGAAGTTTCTGACGGCTCACCCGCAGCACACCGATGCCCCACTGGCGGCGTATCGAATCGGAGAGAGCAGCTATTTTCTGAATGACTATCCATCCGCCAGTACAGAGCTGGAGTCTTTCGTGAAGACATACCCGAACCACGATCTGGCGGTCTGGGGCTGGCAATATCTGGGCGAAACGAAGCTGCAGCTCAAAGACGCCAACGGGGCCGTGCAGGCATTCGAAGTGGTGCTGAAGCTCAAGACAGATGTCGCCGAACAAGTGGAAGCCAAATACTATCTGGCCAAAGCCTATGAGGCCCTCAAGCAAGATGACAAAGCCGCTGCATTGTACAAAGAAGTCTCCGCAACTGATCATCCGCGTGCTGCCGAGGCACTCTTCGGGATCGCATCCACCGAGTATCAAGCGAACCGGTTTGAGTCGGCAGCGAAGACCTTTGAGGAGTTGGCGACTCGGTTTTCGCTGCATACGTTGGCCTCGACGGCAGAGCTCAACGCGGGTTTTTCGCGATGGCAGCTGCGTGATTACGTGGGGGCAGAGGGCCACTTTGACCGAGCGTCGCAGACTCCGGCAATTGCGTTGACGGCCACGTTCTGGAAGGGTGTCAGCCGCGAGTCTCGCTCGGACTGGCCGGGTGCCATCGAAGTGTTTTCCGCACTGTCATCGAAGATCCCGGCCGACGATCCTCAAGTGCCGCCCCACGATTTGCCTGAAAAAGTCACTTTGGCCGAAAAGGTCATGCTGCATTGGGCCGACTGTGAATTGCGGCGCGACCAGTTCGACGAAGCCCAAAGGTTGTTTCTGCTGCTCGTGGAAAAGTGGCCGAAATCCACTCTCGCGGCTCGCAGTTTCTATTCGGCTGGTGATGCAGCGCTGCGTGGAAATCGTGTGGCTGATGCAGTTCGTCTGACGGAAGACTTCTCAGCTCGGTTTCGTCAGAGCGAGCTTCTCCCTCTGAATGAAATGCTGCGCGGTCGGGCTCTGATTGCGAGAGGCGATGAGTCTCCCGCGGCTGAGCTGGCGATGGCTCAAGCGGACTTCCAGAAAGCTGCTCAGCTGTTCCGGAGTTTGGTGACCACCGGGACAAACCCTCGATCCGTTCTGCAAGCTCGTGTTCAATGGGCTCGTGCGGAACAGAGACTGCATCATCCGGACAAGGTCATCGAGGCCTTGAACCCTGTGGCTGACGCCATCCGCAAGGGGGAGGAAGGGAGTGGGGACTACGCCGAAGCATTGCCCATGCTGGGTGAGGCCCTGCTGGAGTTGGGACAGGTGGGTGAGTCTGAAGGAGTGCTGACACAGGCACTCAGTGGACTGCCGGCGACATCCGACCGACGCCCCGCCCTGTTGGTAAAGCTCGCTGAGGTCCGCGCCGCTCAGGCCCACTGGCCCGAGATGTTCCAAACGCTGGATGAGCTGGCGCTGGCCGACAAAGATGGTTCACTCTTGGCCCAGTCGGCCTATGCGAATGCCGATCGAGCGATTGCCAAGAAAGAGTGGGACGCCGCGCAGAAACTCCTGAATCGCATCGTCTCGTTGGGGGACGCCAGTCCGCACTATGTTTCGGCTTTATCTGATCTGGGGACTGTTCAGGCCGAACAAGGGCAGCACGCCCTGGCTGCCGAGTCTTACCGCAAGCTTCTGAGTTCTGCGACGGCTGATTCGACGGTGCTGTCGACAGCGGCGTTTAACCTTGGGCTGTGCCTCGAGAAGGACGCGGGGCAAGACCCGGTCAAACTGGCCGCTGCGGCGGAAGCACTGTCTCAGGGGGCCCAGCGGTTCAAGATTCCCACGGAGAAGACGAACCCCGATGCCGCAGAGCAGAAGGCTGCCGTGCAGGCCAGCAAATGTGCGAGGCGAGCAGCGGGAATCTACGCTCAGCTCAACCGGATGGACGATGCCGACAAGTCGTTCCAGCTGTGCTTTGACCAGTTCGAGAAGCTGGCCCCCTCCGATCGCGAACGGGAACAGCCCGATGCGTTGCTGTATGCGTGGGCGGGCAGCCAGCTGAATTCGGGTCACGCGGTTCGTGCAGACGAGCTATTTGCCAAATTGTTTCAGGACTTCCCCACAAGTCCGTATGCGGATGATGCTCGTCTTTCCGTGGCACAGGGTCACGACCAGGCGGGCCGGAGTGATGAGGCTCGCCAGTTGTATCAGACTCTGGGAGTCGATCCCGCTGCCGCTGAGTCGATTCGGCAGGACGCACTCCGCAGCTGGATGAACTTGGAGGCGCGAGTCGAAAACTGGCCGGAAAGTCAGCGCATTGCGGAGCTGATCACGAACACCTTCGGCGACAGCCCCGTGGCTTTTGACGCTCGGTTCCGACGGGGTGAAGCCCAAGTTCAGCGCGGGGAATTCGCGAACGCCTTGCAGACCCTGAATGCTCTGCGTAACGATGCGGCACTGCCACCGAGCACCGCTTGGAAGCCCCAATTGGAATTGCTGTGGGCTGAGTCGCAAGTGGGGCTGAAAGAGTACGATGTCGTACGAACCGCGCTGACGAAATTCTTAGCCGACCAGCCAGCCCCCTTGCTGGCGGATCAGGCGCACGAAATCCTCGGGCGCGCGGAGTTTCAGGACGCTCACTTCGACGAGGCGCGGGTTCACTTCGAACACGTGACCAACTCCCTGGCCAGTCAGAAAAGCGTACTCGCTGCAAAGGCTCAGCTGGCAATCGCGGAGTCGCATCTGTTTCAGAAGAAGTATGAAAAGGCGATTTTGGCGTATCACATTGTCTACACGGCCTACAAGCTGCCGGAGTTTCAGGCCCCGGCACTGTTGCAGATCGCCAAGTGCGATCTGGAGTTAAACGATCGGGTGAGCGCGAAGTCGAACTTGGATGTGCTCATTGAGGAATTTCCGGAATCTCAATGGGTGCCGGAAGCCCGCAAATTGCTCGAAGCTGTCCAGAGGAAACTTCCCGCGACGGACGTGCCGTAGCTGGGCGAGGTGGAATCTCGAAGAGGCGGTCTTACTCCTCGGGCCGGTTCACCGTTAGACTTCCGACTTGAAACGGAAACCCACGACAGGCGGACAGCCAGGACACGGAATGAACCATCAGCTCGCATCTCCGCAGAGTTCTCCTCTGGACGATGGCCGAAGATCAGGCCGATTCTGGCAAGTCTGCGCGATCGTCTGCCTCGGGTGGAGTTTGCTCTCGGGGAGCGTTCTGTTCGCACAAGACACATCGGGTGACCCTGTTCCCGTGGAGGCCGCTGATGCCCCAGAAAACTCCGGGGCAGACGCAGCTGCGACAGTGGACCCCGGTGAAAAGAAGGTCGCCCGGATTTCGACAAATGTTCGGGACATGATCGATGCGCTCGGGGTGTGGGCCATCCCGTTTGCGATCTCGTCGATTATGTTGCTGTGGTTCACGATCGATCGATTGGTGGTCTTGCGGCGTGGTCGAGTCATTCCCATGGCGTTTGTCCAACGTTTTCTCCGTCTCGTCGAAAGCCACGAGTTGGATCAGGATGAAGCCTTAGAGGTTTGCCTCCAGAACCCGAGCCCGATCGCTAATATCTTTGCTCATGCCGTACGCAAGTGGGGGAAGCCAAGCGTCGAAGTGGAGCAAGCCATTCTCGACGGTGGAGAGCGGCAGGTCGGCGATCTGCGTCGCAACCTGCGCGTCATCCATGGAATCCACACCATCACGCCAATGATCGGGCTGCTTGGAACCGTGTGGGGGATGTTGGAATCATTCAGCTTGATCGCGTCTGCGGGAGCTATGGGCCGTATCGATCAGCTGGCTGCGGGCATAGCCTTGGCGTTCGTCAATACATTCGCGGGACTGTTCTTGGCGATTCCCGCCTTGATCTCTTATGTCTATTTTTCGGGTCGGGTCGACTCACTGACCATGGAAATGGACGACCTCTCACAGAGGCTGGTGCATAGCATCTCTGCCGAGGGTCTCGCGACTCATCTGGGCTCCTCGAAAAAGTCGAACACCGTCAAACAAGAGGCCGAGTCTGCCCGCAAGCGGTAATGCAAGGTGTCCCCAGCCCGCTGCGCCAGCCAGGGTTTTCGGTTCGCGGCCCTTGCTGGCGCAGCGGGCTGGGGACGGCATTTCTCACTGTCACAAACGTCCCGACCATTCCCTCGCACGAAGCAAGCACTCCGATGTCCACTCCCGCTCAACCGACACGCCGCGACTATCTGACCGCATTGGCTGCGACAACACTGGCTGGCGCAGCTGCATGTGCGACCTCACCGATCCTGGCTGTAGAGGACAGCCCGGTCGTGAAGCACGGCCGCATCAAGCAGTCCCTGGTTCACTGGTGCTACTCGTCCGCGTGGAAGGATTTCGATGAGCTGTGCGGGGTCGCGAAGAAGCTGGGGATTTCGAGTATCGAGCTGTGCGGGCCGGAGCATTGGCCGACACTGAAGAAGCACGGGCTGACCTGTGCGATCTCCGGCAGCCACGGCTTCAAGGTGGGATTCAACAATCCCGACGAGTGGGATGAATGCCTGAAGATCCTGAACGAGCGGATCGATCAGTGTGCCGAGTTCGGGATCAAAAGCCTGATCACATTCACCGGGATGGCAAATGGCCGCTCGAAGGAGGAGGGGAAGAAGAACTGTGTCGAAGGGCTGAAGAAGATCGTCGGCCACGCGGAGCAGAAGGGGATCACGCTGTGTCTGGAAATGCTCAATACCCGCGATGATTCGCACCCGATGAAGGGGCACCCCGGCTATCAGGGGGACGACATCGACTGGTGCATCGAGATCTGCAAAGAGGTTGGCTCTAGCCACCTGAAGGTGCTGTTCGATATCTATCACGTGCAGATCATGCACGGCGATGTGATCCGCCGCATCCACAAATCCAAAGACTTCCTCGGCCACATTCACACCGCTGGCAACCCCGGTCGCGGCGAACTCGATACCAAGCAGGAAATCTACTACCCAGCTGTCATGCAGTCCCTGCTCGATGTCGGCTACCAAGGTTTCGTCGGCCAAGAGTTCATCCCCACGCGCGATGCGTGGGAGGGACTGCGAGAGGCTGTGGCCCAGTGTGACGTGTGAGTGGAAGCGAGTGATCAAAGTCAGTCGCGGCTGGTTGACTAGAACTCGCCGCCGATCACCTGGCCATCGTTGCGACAACCGAGCTTTTGGTACACGCCCTTGGGCTGTAGCGGATTATCAGTCGGCTGGGAGTCGATGCTGTCCTCGATCCAGCGGACTGATCCGTCACAAACCAGAATGTGCAGTCCGTCTTTGTGCGAGCTGGAGAACGAGGTCAGCCCGGCATTCGGACGGGAGAGATGACTGGTGTCGGTTAGAGCATCATTCTCGTGCGTGGCCGAAGTGATCCCCGGCCAGATACCAGCCAGACTCGTCGCACTGCGTTCACCGACCATGATCGTGTTGGATGTCCCGTCGATGATATCTCGAATGCCGATCTTCGAGTTGGGTCCCATGATCCCGGACCGTGTCTTGTTGTCATGCGGCGAGGGAATTTGACCTGGCCAGAAATCGGTGACGATCCCGGCAGCCAGTCGCGGGAACGGGAGATGCCCGGCGTTTCCCGAGTAGTTACTGGTTGGCCAACCGCCACGGTTCGTATTGAGATCCGGCATTACGTCTGTTGGGCAGCGGTATTGAGGGACCAGGGTCATGAGGGCCGACTTCTGATCTGGTGTTTGAACCACATCCATAAAGCTGCCCGCACTGTAGTTCAGGCGATTATAAACGGGGGCTTGATCCATGTACGGCAGAAGGGAAGCCATCCAGCCGAACCCTCTCTGCGAAGTGGAGTCCCAGTTCCTCACCACATAGCCCGGCGGAAATGAGTTGAAAACATCATGATAGTTGTGCATTGCCAGGCCCAACTGCTTCAGGTTGTTTTTGCACTGGGTGCGCTGGGCGGCCTCGCGGGCTTGCATGACTGCGGGTGCGGCATTGGCTGCCAACAGCAGCCCAATCGCAGCTGCGACGAGCAGTTCAATCCGAGTAAAACCGGGTCGGGATCGTTTTGGGTTGTGTGACATTTCAAACTTCCATGAAGCAGAAGAAATCGTCGAGAGGATCGATTTCGCGTGACGCGATAGGAGGCTGCTGTAGCAGAAGTCTCACGACTTCTGCTACGGGAGTTCCACCAGCCGCCAGTGTTCCCGAATCCTTTCGAACTTCAGAATCGGCTCAAAGGCCGCGGGATTGGATTGCTGCTTTTCGGCGCGGGCCGAGAGCTGTTCGATCTGAGTCTGCGTTTCCGTAATCTGGTCGTAGAACCGCCAAGAGCCGCCGACCTTCTGGAAGCGAACCTCTCGTTTGGTTTCATTCTTATCACGTCCGAGCAGAGTGGCTGTCACGGTGTCACCGTCTGCTTTCAGAGGCAGCTTGGCGAGGGATTCCAGATCTGCGATCATGGCGGCCGCTAGCATGGAATTCTGCTCAAATACCAAAGCAGTTTCCGTAACCAACTCGTTCTCGTTCAACCGGGCCACTTCGGAGACCGGGAGCATCTGCTGCAGGAAGACGTCATACTTCTTGGCCTTGAGATCCGCGATGGCGAGTTGCAGGCCCTTCTTCAGGTCGCCACCGTAGCCTTTCACGGGCGTATCTACAGCAGATGGCGGTGTCGCGGCAGCCGCCTCCTCCACAGCTCCTTCCACAGGCATGAAGGTGACATCGTTATTGGTGCCCTCCATCACGCCGGTCTGGCACTTGGTGAGTTTTGTCTCGAATCGTTTCAGGATCGACTTTGTTCGCCGTAGATCGTTGGCGGCATTCGCCAACCGATCGAGCTGACGGAGTTTTCGGGACATGTCGATCGGATAATAGTCCTCAATGAATTGTTCGACCTTGTCATCCTTGAGCAACGACAAGGCGTTCTCGATATCCTTCAGGAGCATCTCCTTGTGTTCCTGGTCAGGCCCCGCAGCGGGAGCAGCTGCCACTGCACCCGTAGTGACTTTCTTCGCAGCTGCGGGAACTTGAAAGTACCCGCCAGTGTCCAGCGGAGTTGTCTGCGTTACCGAATCAGGCGGAGAAGACCACCAGCATGCGCCGCCCGCGAACCCGAGAACTGCGAGAGCCATGCCGCTCGCCAGTCCTCTCCCGGCCATTGCTGGTTGCACGCTGTAAGTCGCTTCACGATTCACCATTGAAAAACCCCTTTAATGTGACACTTGTCGTAGACGACTCGTCACAGTGTGTGACAGCGGTCTTGGGATTACAACCCTGGCGAATGCGAGATTCGCTGGGACCTGGCGGGATGATTCCGTCGCTCACTTCGACGGCGTGGCTAGCACGCTTTGCAAGAGCGCCAGCGCGGATTGCAGGGCGGGTTGGGGGATGGCGTGGCCTCCGGCGAACTCGACGAACTGGACGTGTGCGCCTTGCCCTTCCAGCAGTGCGTTGAGTTCAATTGACAGCGAGTACGGCAGGATCACATCGCTGCGTCCGTGGGACTGCATCACTGGCAGTCCTCGCAGATTTGTAGAGGGTTGCTTCCACTCCGACTCGTTAATGAGCGTCCCCGAGAAGAGGATCGCTCCGCCGATGCTTTCTGGGAGATGACGCAGCGTCTCGACGGCGATCATCGCCCCCTGTGAGAACCCGCCGAGGACGAACTTCGACCACGGGACGCCGGTCTCGGCTTGGAGCTCGATCAAGAGCTGGACCAGTTGATCTCGGGCCTCGGGCAGGCCGACGGGACGCTCGGTGCGGAGGTCGCGCAGCTGGCCGGTTTGCTGGGCGAGTTGGAGTTTGGCCATGTCGATCATCCACCACGCGCGGGCATCACCCCAGCCGAGGGATTCGAGCGACAGGGGGGCCTCGGGGAAGACGAAGCGGGCCGACTGGGCGAGTTTGGGCACCGCTCGACCGAGTTCGGAGCCGAGCGGGACGAGGTCATCGCCGGGGGCACCGAAGCCGTGGCAAATGACGACAACCATCTCGGTGTCGCGGAGGGGGGCGAGTTCGGTGCAGTCGAGTCCGGCACGTTGGGTGAATTGCATGGGGAAGTTCTCAGTGGTCAGTTTTCAGTCGTCAGTGGAAAAGTTTGGCCATCAGCCATCCGCCACTTCCAGCGATTCGTCCTGCATGGGGAAGCGAATCGCCGCGATCAGGATCACGACGGCGATGGCTCCGAAGATCGCGTTCGGACTGGCTCCGACACGTATCAGCACCTGATTGCCGATCTCGTAGAACGCTCCCGAGATCACGATCCCGATCCAGTTGATCAGGTTCATGGCCCCGATCATCCGGCCTTTGAGATGAGCCGGCGACATCGCTTGCAGGTAGACCTGCAAAGGGATCGCAAACAGACCCGCGAACAGACCCGCCCCCATGAGCAACAGCCCGGCTCCCGTCAGAGAGACGAACGGGAGACGCAGACTGGGCTGCGCTTTCGCCTCGTCCTCGATGGGGATAGAGGCGACCTCAGTATCAGTCGACGACGCGTTGGCAGAGTTGACGCCCTGCATCTGCTTTCCGGGAATCGCCAAAGCTCCTAAGCAGATCATCAGCCCCACTGCGGCCACGCGCACGAGTCCTGCTCGAAAGCGCGAGCGGGACAACATCCCGGCCAGGACACTACCCAGGGCAATCCCGATGGCGGTAGTGGCTGCCAGTTGTCCGGTGGCGGTGTCGCTCAAACCGTACTGGAGCTTTCCGATGGCATTGACCGACGGTTGGAACACCCCCCCGACGAACCAGAACACTGAGCTATAGATCAAGGCCGTCCACAGCTTCGGTTGCACACGAAGTGTGGCCCGCGTTTCGGGGTCGAGGAACAGAGCCGAGGGATTGAACCGCAGGTTCGGCTGGGCGGGTGGTAGCCTTCGAATCGGTAGTGAGGTCAGTGTTCCCACGATCGCGATCAGGACACACATCCCCTGAGACCACATCAGATTGGGTAGCCAGTCTTTGAGTGCCCCTGCTGCGGCAGCTCCTCCGATGATGGCCACGAAGGTCGTCATGAGAAAGATGCCGTTGATCCCCGGCAGGCGGTTCTTCGCATACAGCTCTGGCAGGATGCCGTACTTCGACGGGCCGAAGAAGGCGCTGTGAGAGCCCATCAGGAACAGCACCCCGATGAGCAGGCCGAGTTGAAGTCTCGAGGGTTCAGTCAACCAGAACACCAGGAGTCCCGCGCTCATGACCGCGATCTCCAATATCTTGCTGAGGACGATGATACGTGTCTTGCTGAAGCGATCCGCGAGGTAGCCGCAGACTCCCGAGAAGAGGACAAACGGCGAGGCGAACGCGATCAGCGCGTACCCCTGCCAGTCGTCGAGCGGGTTGGCCTTGGCCCGGTCAGTACAGAGAAACATCACGAGGAACTTGAAGACGTTGTCGTTGAACGCGCCCAGAAACTGAGTGACCAACAGCCCCCAGAAGGTCGGATCGGTCGTCAGTGGTCGCTCGGTGTGTGCCATCGCATCCTCGGTCGGGCGTCAAAGTCCGCGTGTCCGTCACGGTCACGGTGGTTTCTACCGGACAGTCCACTTCGCGAACAGAGTCCGGTGTTTGGGGAGCTGCAGATACCGCCGGAGTTGCCGCCGTCGCATTGCAATCCACAAGCACAAGCCGCACCCGTAGTCATCTCCACATCAGAGGCCACAGATTCCCCAAGCTGCCCAACAGGAACCAAAGTCTGCCCAAAACTGCCGTCAAAGTCGCACCCCTTCCCTGCGACCGTCACAACACGTCCACTGGACAGCCAGAACGCCGTCCGATGTTTTGAGATTGGCAAGTCGAGAATCTCATGGGGACCTGATTTTTAGGCCGAATGATGATCCTAGCCCCCAGATTCTTAACGATCGGGACAAGCGGGTTGAACTCTCTGAATTCCTGCAAGGGACAGGAATTCAGGAAGGTTTAACCCCCTCAGTCTCACGTTGAGTGGGGCATTCACCAAATCGGTTGTTGCCGTCGGGAGTCTTCGGCCTGGCACAACCATTCGGGCGATGGTCGCTCGAACGTTGTCGCCGGACCGCACCACAGGACGAGAGTATCGTCTGCTGATCCACAGTGGTGTCAGGACGGCCTGAGTTAGTCCCTAGGGAAGGAGACGTTGCTCTATGAAAACCATGAGAACAATTGCCGCTTTGGTCGCCGTACTCGGCATGGGCAGCTTTGCCCAAGCTGGTCTGTTCGGCCACGGCGCGTGCGGTGCATCCAAGTGTTGCGACTGTGCACCAACATTCCAGCCAACGTGCTGCAAGCCGACGATCGTTCGGCCTTGCCATCGCAATGTTTACAACTACCAACGGAGCTGCGCCAAGGCGACTGGCTGCGACACGGGGTGTGGACCTGCGAATAGCTGCTGCCCCACCGGAGCCGGCAACGGCTGCGGTAATGGCAATGGAACTGGTTGCACTGACGGAGCCGGTAACGGCTGCGTGAACGGTGCAGGGAACTGTGCTGCTCCTTGCGGAGCTGGTAACGGCTGTGCAACTGGTGCAGGGAACTGTACCGCTGCTTGCGGAGCTGGTAACGGCTGTGCAGCTGGTGCAGGCAACTGTGCCGCTCCATGCGGTGCTGGTAACGGCTGTGGGACCGATCCAGGCTGTGCTGCTCCTTGTGGTGCAGGCAATGGATGTGCCGATGGAGCCGGTAACGGCTGTGGCACCGATCCAAACTGTGCCGCTCCTTACGGTGCGGGCAATGGATGTGCTGATGGAGCCGGTAACGGTTGCACCAGCGATCCAGGCTGTGCTGCTCCTTGCGGTGACAGCTGCTGTGCGACGACCTGCAACGATGCCTGCGATATTGCAAACCTGATCTACACATCGCAGACCGCTTGCTACGCTCGTCAGCGTCGTGCTGCTCTGCAGAAGCTGGGTCGCCGTTACGATTGCGTCTGCAATCCAGAAATCATGTCAGCCTTCATCTACGGTCTGAACGATGCGGATGAACGCGTTCGTGAGACCGCAGCTGATAAGATTGGCGACGAACTCCGCAAGAACAGCTGCTGCTGCTCGCAGTGTACTGTTTCTGCTCTGACCGTTGCCTTGGCTGACTGTGACAAGGGTGTCCGTCGTCAGGCTGAGCAAGCTCTCAAGCAGTGCGGATACGACATTGTCGATCCAACCTGCTGCGAAGTCGCTTGCGACACCAGCTGCGTCGGCAACGGATGCACTGGTAACGGATGCGGTTCAGCCCCAATGGCTGCACCAGCAGCAGCTCCAGCCGCCGCACCAGCGGTTGCTCCAGCTCCTCCTTCAGAGCCTAAGGCCTACTTCCCAAAGCGGATCAGCGACGAGAATGCTCGTCCTGTGTCCGCCACGAAGAAGAGCCTGTCGAACCTGTTCGGACTCGCTCGCTAGTCGAGTGTGACTGAGCTGAACCGATGATGGATCGGTGGACAATTTGAGAGAACGACAGCCCTCGCGGGACTTCCGCGAGGGCTGTTTTCGTTGGGAGCAGCGAGAGCCGCTGACCTCATGAGGTCAGTGGCTCTGAGAGACCTCGTTGATTGTCTGTCAAGATGCAATCGAGTCGGACAAGGAGAGAAAATATCAACTCAATTTCGTGCATTGCCCTTTGATCGAATCTCGCGCAGAATGTCGCCGCTCATCACGAGTACGTCATCGCTGGCAAGATGCGCGGAGTTCTTTCTGCGGGTTCAGCGATCTTCACTTCGACAGGACGTCGGACATCATCGGCAGTGAAGTGAGTCTCGGTTCCGAGGCATGTTTCACACGTCAGTTTCAGCGAGTCCCCGAGGATCCTTATGTTCGTAATTGAACGTGGCGTTGACGAGGCGGTTGTGGTGGGTGACACCGTTATTCGCGTGTTGGAAGTTCGTTTCGGAGAGGTTCGCGTGGCGATCTCTTCTCCCGACGGGACCAGCTATCGCGAAATCGTCCTGCAATGCCAGACGGAAGAGGAAGACGCACCCGCATTGGGAGTCTCTTATCACGCCGAAATGTCGTTCCAACGTTAAACGATCAGCGACAGCCAGCTGCCAAGGATCGGCCAATCACCAAACAGAGTTCGCTCCACGAGTGTTGCCAGTTATGATGTCGAGACACGTTGCCGATGCGGCACCGTGAGAAATGGCATTCCTTTTTGGCAGGCTCGTTTGTGGCTGCGGACCCCCCCTATCCTGATGAACAAATCGCCCAGCTGGGGTTGCGGCGTGACCGCATTCCCCGGCATGTGGCGATCATCATGGATGGCAATGGACGCTGGGCCAAGCGTCGCGGATTGCCTCGCATCGAGGGGCACCGAAGAGGGGTGCAGACGGTTCGCACAGTCATTGAAGAGTGCGCACGTCTGGGCGTCGGGCAGTTGACTCTCTACTGCTTTAGTAGTGAGAACTGGAAGCGTCCGCCGCTGGAGCTCGACCTGCTGATGGGTCTGTTGCGCGGGTATGTGATCGCCGAACGTAATGAGATCATGCGGCAGGATATCCGGTTCAGCACCATTGGCCGCACCGATCGAATCTCACGGGGAATTTGGAACGAGGTTGAAACCACGGTCGGTCTCAGCCGCAACAACCCTGGCATGCGGTTGTGTCTGGCACTGGATTACGGAGCGCGCGACGAACTGACACAAGCCGTAAAGGCCATCGCCCTTAAGGTGCGGTCCGGCGAGATTGACCCTGCAACGATTGATGAGCAGACCTTCAGCAACCATCTCTACACAGCGGGCATGGTCGATCCCGATCTCGTGATTCGCACCGCGGGCGAGATGCGTGTCAGTAACTTTTTACTTTGGCAGATCAGCTATGCGGAGTTGTGGGTGACGCAGAGTTGCTGGCCGGAGTTCGGTCGTGACGATCTGTACCAAGCCTTCCGAGATTACGCGGGTCGCGAGCGACGGTTCGGCGGTCTTGTCGAGCCAGCGCCGAGTGGGACGACATAATCCCTCCGCTGATGTCATTCTTATCGCCCCTCACTTCTTCGGACGACATCTATGCTGGGTTGGCGACTGCTCGTATCGGCCATTCTGATTCCCTCGCTGCTGGGCCTGTTCTACGCGGACCATCGCTATGGATCGTCGGCTCCACTCCTGGCACTCTTTGCGGTCTTGCTGGCCGCTCGCAGTGCCTGGGAACTTGGCGATCTCTTCGCGACACGCGGCTACCCGATCCGGACCCGCTTGCAGATGATCGGCAGCTGCGCGACGGCACTGGCTGCCTGGATTCCCGCCTGGTTTTGGGTCAAGCCGGTCCTGGAGGTCGCTCCATTCGCGAGCCTCGGGCCAATCGCGTTGAGTCTGGCGTTCTGCCTGCTGATCATTTTCCTCCAGGAAGCTGCTGCGTTCCAAGTTCCGGGCAAGACCTTCGAAGCTCTTGGGGCCTCCCTGTTGGTGATTGCCTACTCCGGTTTTCTACTCGGGATCACGTCTCAGCTGCGCTGGGTGGCGGGGAGTGAAGCAGGCTATCTGGTACTGGGGTCGCTGCTGATCGCGGCGAAGACCTGCGACATTGGGGCCTACACATTTGGTCGCCTGTTCGGAAAGACCAAGATGGCTCCGCTGCTGAGTCCCGGAAAAACTTGGGCCGGAGCCGTGGGCGGTGTCGCCACATCGACGATGGCCACCTGGGCATGGCTGACGTTTGTGCCGCCGCTGTTCAATGCGGACTGGAAGCCGAGTCCCGCGTGGGCCGCCTGCGTGTATGGAGCTGTGGTGGGACTGACTGGGATGGTCGGCGATCTATGCGAATCATTGCTGAAGCGAGATGCGGGAAAGAAAGACTCCGCAGCCTTGTTCCCCGGATTCGGGGGGCTGCTCGATCTGCTTGACAGTGTGCTGTACGCCGGGCCGGTGGCGTACGCTCTGTGGGTCTGGCTGCCACTGAAATCTTGGTAATCAGTGGCTCCTCTTCCCCCGCTTCGTCTTCCCGTCTTAGATTCCGATTGAATGTTCGAAGTCGAACGAAGGAGCGTCGATGTCATCTTCCATCCATGAATCTGCAAACCTGTGGCCACGAGTCGTGAGGCAAGTCCTTTGCGGTCTCGCCTGTGTGTGCCTTTGGCCTGTGCTTGGTTCTGCTGCGACAGTGTTGCGCGAGCCGGAAGGTTCGGATCGTGTTGTCCAGGCGAGCGTCTCAGTCACCACCAATGGCTCGGTCTTCACTGCGGGTGGCCAAGAGAAGAGCCAGAAGCACACCATCGAAGCTGCAGCACGTTTTCGTTTTCGAGAACGCAGGCTGGCCTCCGGTGGACGCGACGCGAGCGCCCTACGGGCGGCTCGTGAATACGAGACAGCCCAGCTCGAGACCACGATCTCCGGTCGCAAGACTGAACAGTCATTGCCCGTCAGCAATCGTGTGGTCGTCTCATCCGGAGCCGAGACCGGCGTGTGGGTCTACTGCCCCGGCGGGATGCTGTCTCGCGAATCAATGGACCTGCTCGAACTGCCCGGCGAGCCACTCGCTCTGCAAGCACTTCTGCCCGTTGAGGCTGTCGATGTCGGGGCCAAGTGGTCGCCCAGCGTGTGGGCCATCCAGATGATGGCCACCGTCGAAGCAGTTCAGAAATCGGAAATGAGCTGCGAGTTAGTCTCGTTGAAGGCCGACATCGCCACCATCCAAGTCGATGGCAGCATCCTCGGTCAACGGTATGGTGCGAACACCGATGTGAAGGTCGCGGGCCAGCTGACCTTCGATGTGAAAGCCCAGCTGCTCACGTCGGCGAAACTGACCTACACCATCAAAGCGAATATCGGGACCGTCAGCCCTGGCATTGATGCCCGAGTGGAAACAGTCGTCACCCGGCAAGTGACTCCAACACAGGGCAAGCTGACTGACGCCCTGCTGGAGTCACTGCCCATCAGCCCGCCGCGCGGGGTCGAGATGCTGGCCTTCGACGCGGTGCCCTGGAAGGTTCAACTGCTGCATGATCGCGGCTGGCATTTGTTTCAAGCGGTCCTCGAAGGGAACAGCCAGGTCGTGATCTTTCGGTTGATGGAGAACGGCAGTTTGATTTGCCAGAGCAACGTCGCCCAGATTCCGACCGCTCCGGCGGGGCAGCATGCCTCGCTGGATCAATTCGAAGCGGATATTCAGAAGTCACTCGGCCAGCGGTTCAAGGCTCTCAAGCCTCGCGAAAAAATCCCGGCAGACGATGGCCGCATCATCTATCGCGTGATCGCCGAAGGGCAGACGACCCTCGCGGGAGAAAAGGGGGCTGTCGAAGTCCCGATGCAGTGGAATTACTACCTCGTCGCAGCCCCAAGTGGACAACAGCTGTCGTTTGTCTTTGCCATCGAACCCCAGCTGGTCGAACAGTTGCAGGACCGGGACTTGGAGATGGTGCAGAGCGTGCGGTTTACGAAGTAACTGCCGGTCATTTCGAAACAAACTCGGGGGGCTGACGCCGCCCCGCTCGCCCATAGAGTGATTGACATCCCATGAAACTCCAAGAACTCCAGACCCTGATCGACACCATGTACTCGCGCAAGGACGAGGAGCGCGGGATCGAGGGGACCTTCATGTGGCTGATGGAAGAGGTCGGCGAGTTGGCGACCGCTCTTCGCAGTGGGACGAAGGAAGAACTCGCATTTGAATTCGCGGATGTACTCGCCTGGCTGGCAACCATTGCCAATGTCGCCAAGATCGACCTCGGCGCAGCTGTCCAAGCCAAATACGGCAACGGCTGTCCGGGTTGCCACGCGATGGTCTGCGTGTGCGGCGTGGAAGAGAAGCCGTAGTGCTTTGGTAGCCCGACACGTTACAGAGGGAGTACGTCTCTGGCTCGTTGTTCACCGCTTGGATCGACGTTGGGTGCGGTACTGCTGATAGGTCTCCCGGAGTTGCTCATGACATGATCGTTGTGATGTCGACAATGCCCTGGGGCGTGTCTCTACGGTACTTGACTTCGACTGCCTGCCTGCCATCCACCCCTGTTCCTCAACATCTTTTCGTTGACCTGATTCTGGAGAGCCGGACAGCTGCCGTGAGGGATCGAAGCCATGGTGCGAAGACAAATGGCAACATTCGGTCCATTACTTTCGGGAGTTCGTGTGAGGAAACCCGAACTCTCCAGCGGAGGCAGACACTAAGAATTGGTCAGAATCGATTGTTCGTACGTATTCTTCGATCAACGGCGTGTGATGCGACCTAGATTCGCCAGACTTCTGGATCATACATCCAGTGCAACAATGAATCCTGAAGCCCCACCCACATGATGCCCCCACCACAGGCCCCATGAGGGCTGAGGGGGCAAATATCAAACAAAATACAGCGGAGAAGGGGGGATTCGAACCCCCGAATCGTTTTCACGATTACCGGATTAGCAATCCGGCGCATTCGGCCACTCTGCCACCTCTCCGGGAGGAGGGATTTCTCCCCGCTCACTGTCACTTCGGCAGTGACGTTGCGAAAATATAGCGGAAATCGCACTCGACGCAAAGAGTCGGGAAAGCGACGCTGGAGTGGTCCGTTTTAGAACTTGGAGAACCGGTTCGAAATGACCGCCCTTGACGCCCCATCATTGATCGAAGATCGGAAACACTGATGCGAATTTTGACGATCATGGCGGGCGGAGGCGGTGTTCGGTTCTGGCCCGAGAGTCGGCGGGCACGACCCAAACAGTTCCTCTCGATCGAGGGCGACCGCTCGCTACTCCAAGCCACAGCCGATCGCTCCCTCCCGCTGTTCAGCTGGGATCGCATCTCGGTGATCACCGGAGTGGACTATGCAGCTGCAACACAGGCACATCTCCCTGATTTGCCTGAGCAGAACCTGCTGCTCGAACCCGCCGCTCGCAACACAGCTGCATGCTTGGGGTTGGCAGCTGCAGTTTGGGCTCGTCGTGATCCGCAGGCGGTGATGGCGGTGGTTCCGGCGGATCATCTGATCTCGCCGGATGAACGCTTTCAGCAGTGCTTGCGATCGGCGATGGAGGCTGTCGAAGCAGCTCCGGATGCGGTGTACTTGCTGGGGATTCCGCCGACCCGACCGGCGACTGGATACGGATACATTGAGGTCGAGACACGCGCGGTGAACGCGGGCTCTTCTGATCCACTCACTCCCCGTCCCGTCCTGCGGTTTCGAGAGAAGCCCAACGCGGCCACAGCGACGGAGTTTCTGGCGAGCGGGAGGCACTTCTGGAACGCGGGGATCTTCGTCTGGTCAGCTGCCCGATATCTTTCATTGCTGGAGCGGTATGCTCCGCAGATCGCCGAGGTCGTGCAGCAGATGGCCTCACACGGGACTGCCAGCGAGTGGAGTCCGCAAGATTGCCAGGACTTCGCCCGACTCCCCTCGATCTCGGTCGATCACGCGGTACTGGAGCCGCTGTCGCGCGAGGCGCAGTCCGGATTGATAGTCATCCCTGCCGACTTCTCATGGAGCGATGTTGGCAGCTGGCAGACTTGGCCAGAGCTGTGGGGGCAGGATGAGCACGGCAATACGATTCGCGGCCCCCATGTCGGATGGGAGACCACTCACACAACTGTGCAGACCTCACCGGAGCATCTGGTGGCCACCTTTGGCATTGAGGGGCTGCTGATCGTACATACTCCGACAGCGACCTTGGTGGCCCGCCGGGATGACGAAGCGAGTGTCCGCAAGCTTGTGGCAGAGATGGAACGGCTCGGTCATGCAAAGTGGTTGTAAGCGGGATTCTGCCTGCGGCATGAATTCGGCCCTCTGCGCCCCCGCTTACCGAGGTGGTCCACGCGCTAAATCATTCCGCGAGTCAACCACCCCGATCAAGCATTTCAGCGCGATAAGAATCAGGACTTCGGCTTCTTGATCAACGTGGCGCTCTTGATCGTCAACGAGCCTTTCTCGGTCCCCAGCACAAACCCAATGCGGTTCTTTCCGGCAGCTGTCGCATCGGCACGAAAGGTGTACTCGTATTTCTTGTACTCGGGGGGCACAGCGGAGACCTCTTCATGCAGTCCGATCTCGTGGTAATCTCCATCGTCGACTCCGGCCACTATGATAATTGCCCGTCGCTCGGGGGACTTGGCTTCGAAGGTCAGCGTGTAGTCCTCGCCGTCCTTCAGATCGAGACCCGTCTGATAGACTTGAACATGCCAGTCGGTGCCGTCGAGTTCTGCAGCTGTGAAAGTGACTGTCTCGCCCTCGACAGCCATCGTGCCCTTCCCACCTTCGTGCTGCTCAAACCGCCAAGACGCAGCGACATTGATGGGTTTCAGCAGGCTAGCCGGAGCTTGAGCTTCTTCAGCTTGCACAGACATGGACAGGCACAATAGGGCACAGCACAAGTAAGCTCTCATCACATTCGTCTTCGGGAATCGTCATAGCGACGGGGATGGGTTTGCAGACGGAATCGTCTGGGATGATGATAGGCGAGAGCGAGACGTCCGCATACAGTTCAAAGACCTCTGAGAACGCATCCACTCAGAGTTCTGTCCTCATTCAACGGATCGGTCTTCGCTGATCACAAACGGCTCATCAACTTATGTCACACACCTTCCTCAAATTCGGCCCGAAAATCACTGTCCTGCCTGTGGTACATGGCAGCGGGGACTTTGCGCTGGAAGTCCGGCAGGTGTTGTTGACGGAGAAGTTTGATTGTCTGGCGGTGCCTTTGCCGGAATCGTTTCAAGCCGCTGTCGAGGAAGCGATCGAGGCTCTGCCGACGCCGACGATTGTGGTTCGCTCTGAGGAGGCGGGGTATCGCCCGGACTCCTCGGGCGATGAGACTGACTCACTTCCGCAGGCGAGTTATGTCCCGATCGACCCCTGTCAGCCGGTGATCGCGGCCCTTCGCTTTGCGATCCAGGATCGGATGCCGCGCGCATTCATCGACCTCGAAACGGACGGGTTCCATAACACGCCGGTCGGTCTGCCCGACCCGTATGCCCTCAAGAAGGTCGCCGTCGAGAAGTTCTCCGCAGTTGTCTTGCCGTCACTGCCGCGACCGACCAACCCACGCCATGTCGAGCGGATTGCGTGGATGGCTCACCGGCTGCGGCAGTTGGAGCGGAAGTACCAGCGGGTGTTGTTCGTCTGTTCGCTGGCCGACTGGCCGTGGATTCGCGAGGCGTATACCGAGAAGACTGCTGTCGATCAGCCCTTCGAGGCCGAGCAAGAGCCAGCGATCTACAAGGTGGCCCCGGAGACCTTGGTCTTTTTGCTGGGCGAGTTGCCGTATTTGACCGGGCTGTACGAGCGGGCGCGGGCGGAACTTGACGACGACGAGAACCTCTCGATTGATGGCATCAAAGAGATGCTGCTTACCACGCGCGAGCGGTACAAGGAGGAACTCAAGGGGCGAGCCCGCAACATCTCGCCGCACCTGCTGTCGAACTACCTCAAGTATGTCCGCAACCTGTCGCTGATCGAGCGGCGGATGACCCCGGACCTGTATACCCTCATCATCGCCGCCCAGCAAACCGCGGGAGACCAGTTCGCGATCCACCTCGCCGAGACCGCGCGCAGTTACCCCTACAGCGAGCCACTGCACTACGACGATTTCCACATGTCGATCGACCGGGGCCAGCTCCCCAATGGCGACATCGTCCAGTTACAGAATCGTTTGCCGGGGAACCCGCTCGAGTGGCGGACCTGCAAGCTCAATCGCCGTCCGCCGAAACTCGATCAATTGAAATGGGCCAACGATTGGAACCCGTTCGGGCAATGCAGTTGGCCTCCCGAGGATATCGCGATCGAGCGGTTTCGCACGCACGTGAAGGACAAAGCACTGTCCTTGATGGGCAATGACCTTGCGCGCACTGAGAAATTCTCGACGAGTCTGAAGGACGGGCTGGATATCCGCGAGACGCTGCGGAATTGGCACACGGGCGAGCTGTATGTGAAGATCCAGCCACCCGCAAAGGGGACGCTGGACTGCGTGATCATGCTGTTCGATTCGCCGTCGGACCCGCGAGATTACCCGTGGCGGATTACTTGGCACGCGGAGAAGCACGACGAGTCGACGCTTTCGTTCTTCGCGACACCCTTCTCGCAAGAAGTGGTCGGCCCCGGCATCGCGATGGCGACGTACGGGGGCTCGATGTTTCTATTTCCGCCTCGCAATATTCCCGACCTGTGGCGCGACCCGCGATTCGATTTCGCCGACACACTCGAAGAGCGGCTGCTGGCCGGTGCCTGCTATCATTCGCAGCAAACTCACATCGCGATTCTGTCTGCGATGCCACCCGGAGCCGGCTGGAGACGGCTGGCCAAGAAGTATCACAAACGGCTGGTCCATGTCCCGCTGAGCCAGTTCAGCCAAGAAACCATTCAGCAATTGCGAATGTTCCATGTCCTCAATGGGCGTCAGGTTCGCAGTTATGCCGAGCACTTTATCCGCAAGGCATAGCAGTTCGCGGAGGACTCTCGGACGTCGTCAAACCCTCGTGGCGACGGGTTTGACAACCGAAAGTGGCCAGGCGCGATCATTGTGCCTCGGATCGATTTAGTTCTCACGAGTCGCAGATTTCTCGGTCGCCACGCGTCGAGCAGGAGACTTGCTTCCAGCTGTGTCGCTCAACTTTTGGACCGTGCCTTGATTGTCCGCCAGGGTCGTTGTCAGCTGCAAATGCTTATCGCTCAATTCGCGACGCAGAGCATCGACTGATTTCACGAGTTCGTTACGAGCCACTTCATCGCTACGCAGCGTTTGAACCAGACCATCCTTCACATCGGGACCGGCCTTCTCAGCAGCATCCGGCTTGCCGTTCAGCTCGCCCATGCGTTCATCGAGTGCGGCTTGAGACGCGGTGTTGTGAATGCCTTGAATCGCCAACGTGGCTGTTTCCTGACGAACTGTTTGTTCCGCCAGAATGATCAAGGTCCGCAGCGTGTCGATCGAGCTGCGGTAGTCGCGAGGGATATCTTCTCGAACCCGGTAATCGCCACGTGGCCAGTTTTGAACTTCGTTGGCAAATGGAGGACGTGTCAACTTGCCGCCCGCACTGTCCTGCCGCACTTCCGTCAGTTGAAAGTCTCCGACGTAGACCGACTTGCCAGCTTCATCGGTCCCGAAGACATAGGCCAAAGGCAGCTTCGTGGGATCCTGCAATCCACGCCCCAAGCCCACGTTGGAACCGATTCCGAGCTCAATCGAACCATCACCCGCTGGAGCAGCTCCCGAGTTGGGAGCTTGCCATGCACGGCCCCAGTTATCGTTTTCCCAGTGTACGAGGTTGCGGGCGTCTTCAAATTGTTTTTTGGCGGACTTCAGCTTGGCTTCGGAGTCTGCGATTTGAAGCGTTTTGGCGTCAATCTTCGTCAGCCAAGTCGATCGCGCCTTGAGCACACCAACCGTCAAATAGGTTGCAAACAGCAGGCAGGCGATCAGCAGCCCCATCGCAATCTTGCCGAGAGTGTTCATCTCTTTCCCCGCACGCAGCCTGACCCAAAATTCCGAGCCGTACCCGATTTAGAGTACCTCACATCCCGTATCGGTCGGAATGCTCAAACTCCGCTGCCGAAACGGAATTCTTCCGCGTGTTCCGAATGCGCCGACTCTAACGACCAGATCACCTGATTGATGCTACGCACGCCGATCCGTCAACGTCAAGACCCGACTTGGTGATCCTTTACTTTGCTTGCAGAGCCTTCTCGATGACCCCGTCCAATTCCTCCAGCCCCCTGTTGCTGTCCACGGGGTAGTACCCGACGCGATAGTGCAGGATTGTGCCGTCCGACCCGAGCACGACCCATAACGGTAACTCCACTCCCAATTTCCTCGGATCACCGAAGGCAGCCAGCGCTCCCTCGGTTTCCCTCACGAGCGGATACCCGATATTCATGAACTCCCGCAACTTGCGAGCTGACCTCAAGGCAGATGGCGCAGTGCCTGGATCCTGGAGTCGTTTGTCGGAAATCACTCCGAAAACCTGAACCTGCCCCTTGCGCTTTTGAGCGAGGAAATCCAAATAACCGACCTGCCCATACGGCTCCGCCAGCGGCTTTTCCTGATACTCCCAGAAATGCAGAATCGTCACCTGATCGGGCTTGGACATCGAAATCGGCTGGCCCCCGTCGAGCGGTATGACCAAGATGGGAGGAGCTGGGCGTCCGACAAACCGCTTCGCGAGATCGGCGACTGCCTCATCCCGCTGCATCCCCGAGGTCACTTCTCGTCGAATCACACCAGCCAGTGCCGCGAACGGTGTCCCATCAGCTGCCGTGTCGATCGCTTTTAACGACTGAGTCGCGACATCCAGCTGCGGCGGGGTCAAATCGGCGATGCCCTCAGAGAGTTCAATTCTCAATTCATGCTTCAGCGTCAGCATTGGGGCAGTCGCCGTACTCCATGCCGCCAAGGTCGACGGCTCGGCCAAACTGATCTCCTCCAGCTTCAAGTTCAGATCGAACCGTTCCCCCATGCCGACAAAATACCGGTGATCCGCTGCCTGAATCGACCCATTGGATTTCTGAATCGACAGCGTTGTCCGCCGCCCCTGGGGACCATTGATCTCCAACTGCCAGCACAGCTGAGAGTTCACCGACTTCTCTCCGAGGAGACGATACATCTGCGTCCCTTCCGTCCATTCGGCTCCGGGTAGCAGCTTCGCAAAGCCAGGATAGACCCCGAATCGCAGACCGATCCAAGAGCTATGACCCTCGTGCAGGTGCCGCTGTTGTGGGAGCGCGGGTGAGGCGAGCCCCTCGGCATCGAATTCCACTCGCCCGAACAATTCATACCAAGGCTGCTCGTCGCTCGGCTGCTCCATCAGATACAGAATCGTCGGAAATCCTGTCGGCTGAGGCGAGACCAGACAACGGATCTCGAAGTCTCGAACAGGCTGCGATGTTCCGTTCGCAGCCGCTTGATTGAGGACAGCGGTGTATCGCAGGAGTTGAGGTTTTGTCGTGGTGGCCTCGTCGGCTGAAACAGCTCTCCCGCACAAGACGACGGCAAGACAGACACAAAAGATGCGAAACATGGCGGGCTCCAGGCGGGGGACACGGCTCTGTATCTTTGCGGGGCTGCGAAGAATCGACAAGCGGGATCGAGGACGGGATTGCGATCTGGTCAGCTGACCCAGACAATGGGAATCGGCAGTGCCCGGAGGCACTGAACACTGGATGCTGGACACTACGTCATGTTTCACAATCTTCTTCGAGGTCGCCGCATGTGGTGGCTGCTCTTGTTACTGATCCCGCTGAGTTGGGCAGCGCTCGTGCTGCCGTCCTGGCGACGACCGTCCCTGGGTCTCGTCGAAGGGAAACTCCGGCGTTGCCCAGACTCGCCGAACTGCGTTTGCAGTGAAGGCGCGACCGGGGAGCATGCGATCGATCCCTTTAGCTACGCCACCAAGCCTTCACATGCGGCGGCATGGTCAGATCTCAAGGTAGTGCTGCAGAGTTCAGAGGGCGCAAGAATCATCACCCAAAATGACGAATACATGCATGTGGAATTTACGACTCCTCTGATGCGTTATGTGGACGATGTGGAGTTCCGAAAGACGCCCGAGGCGATCCACGTTCGATCCGCGTCGCGGGTGGGTCGATCCGATCTCGGAGCCAATCGCAAGCGAATGGAGCGGCTGCGACAAGCCTACCAGCCCACGATCTCGATGGATCAACAGTCATGACAGATGTCGCAGCGGACTACCGATTCGCCTCGGACTCTGAGGAGGATACGGCGAGGTTCGGCCAGCGCGTCGCACGAACTCTTTCTGCCGGTGATGTCGTGGCCCTGCAAGGCCAACTCGGAGCGGGAAAAACGCGGCTCGTCCAAGCCATCGCCGCAGAACTCGGATGCAGCCAAGCCTTCGTCGTCAGCCCCACATTCACTCTGATTCACGAGTACGATGGACAGCTGCCGGTCTACCACGTCGATGCGTATCGGCTCAAAAACTCGGATGAGTTCCTCGACATGGGTGGCGGGGAATTACTCAATGGAGACGGAGTCTGCCTGATCGAGTGGGCCGACCGCATCGGCGATCTGCTGCCCTCGGACCATCTGCGAATCGACATTCACGTGACCAGTGAGCAGTCCCGCACATTTCAATGCCGGTCGTCTGGCCCGCTCTCCGCAGCGATCATTGCTCAGCTGAGTTCTTCCTCCGATTGAGTCGCCTCTCAATTCGAGGTAATCGTCCCGACTATGGTCATCAGGTAATCACCGCCCGGAGTCGACAGCTCGTCTCCTTGCAAAAACGTCACCGTCAAACCCAAGACCGCTGAGCCCGGTTTGATCGTGTGAACTTGCACGGTGGCCGACTCGTCACCCACTTGGTGAGCGGTGACAGCTTGCGATTGTGTGACGGTCCACGCCCCGAACTGGGACTGACTCATCACCTGGAGTTCGAGTTGAGCGTCCCGACGAATGCTACTGTCGTCTTGATTGTGAAAGCTGTGCTCGGTGACAAATTGGACTGTGGCCCCCGATGGCGAATTGGCCACAATGTCCCACGCTTGGGGGGTGAACTGAACCTGTGTCTGGTCGGGGAGAAGCGTGGCCCGTGCGGCGACCGGCGGAGCTGTGATCGAAATTCGGGGAGGGACGTGGACCATAAAACTCTGCCGCGCGGTCGGGTCGGCGTAGACACTGAGCGGGGCAGCCCACGCTGCGATCGCGGACAACAACCGGGTCATTCGAGTTTTCATGTCACCCACCCCTTGGACAACGGATCTCCTGGATCATCGCCAGAGCCGGGTACCATGAGCGAGACTTGGTTTAGGTTCGTACCGAAAAAAGTGCCCGTTCCGCCGCTCTTCAGCGGGATTCCCACTTGGTGGCAGATCTGCAACATCTTTGACGGCCCAGAACTTTTCAGGGGGCCTTTTGACAACGAGGACAAAAGAACGTGGAACGCTGCGACTGCACAATGCGGACAACTGATTCCCGCTCGCATGTCGGACAGATTTCCCCCTCACGGGCGTAGACCCGATGGGCGTTCTGATAGCCCCCCGACTGGTTGAGCGCGTTGCGGTATGTCCCATCCCCCAGTGTCGAACCTTCATATTTGATGGCCGTCGACAACACCTCAATCGTGGCCGCAGCCAGCAACTTCAGCTGGGCCGGTCGAAGATCAGCTGCGGGTGTCTCGGGGTGAATCCGGCAGAGATGCAGTATTTCGCTGGCGTACAGGTTACCAATCCCCGCAACTTTGGATTGATCGAGCAGGAAGACCTTAATCGGGCGACGAGACGTTTGGCAGACCGCTTGCCAGGCGGACGCTTCCATCTCCAGTGCATCCGGGCCGAGAAACTCGTGACTGAACAGCCTGTGCACTTCGTCGGGGTTCAACAACGATACCGTGCCCAGCCCTCGCCGATCCCAAAACCACAACGAGCGTTTCGTTTTTCCTGTGCCCAACTTCCACACGACCCGCAAGTGTTCCGGGTCCGGCGGGTCAGCCAGCAGCATCAGCCCGGTCATTCGAGGTTCAACAACGAAGGCCGAACCGGACTCCAATCGCAGTACGATCCGCTTGGCCCGACGAGTCACCTGCACGATCGTCAACCCGGCGACCTGCTCTGCGATGGAATCCAGTGCGGGTCGAATGGTCAATGGCCGGCACGCACACGGGCACGCCTCAAACGCCGAGATCCGCTGCCCCTCGACCTGTAAGCGAATCCCCCGCACCATCGTTTCGACTTCCGGCAGTTCGGGCATCTCGTATGCGGCTTTCGTGAGCTGAATTCGAATGAGGTGCCACACCGATTGGGCGAAAGCACCGCAGCGACGAGCCCCGGGCAATCGCTGCAACCATCACAAGCGGCACTCCGAACCTCTCGCAAGGCTGGAAACCGAATTGTATCGGCTGTACTCAATCTTTCGACGACGGGACACGAACCGGGCGAGTGGGCCTGCTTTCCTCGAAAAAATCTTGACGTATACCGCTCGGACGACGATTCTAGGAGAAGTGGGATTATGCGCAATCGGCGACGCGCCATTGCCACCTTGGTTCCCAATGCCCACACTCACACGATTCAGACGGCAGCTTCCCGCACGGATTTCTGCATCCGCCCCAGGCTTCCAGGAGTACAGATTATGATGGGACGAAACACGGTCCGTTCATTCAGCCAGTGGTTCGCACTCGGCGTCGTGTCCGCCTCAACGGTCTGGACCTGTGGGGATCTGCGAGCAGATGAGTCGGTCGATGACCAAATTCAGGCTCACCTTGCTGCGGGTGAATTCGCTCCGGCATTCAATCTCGCTCAGAGCATCGAGAACGGGGCGGACCGTGATACGGCCCTGAAGAGTATCGCCCACGCTCAGGGAGCTGCGGGCGAAATGACCGGGGCTCGCCAGACTCTGGGCCGTCTCTCAAATCGAAAAGAGGCAGCGACCGAGCGTACTCAACTCGGCGGAGGATCACAGGCCGACTTCACTGCCCTGATTGCTTTGATCGAGCAAGAAACAGCAGGTCCATGGGATGCCGAAGAGCCAGGGACCGGGACGATCAGTGAATTCGAAGCCGGGGTCCGTGTCGATCCGCAGGGAGTGCTGTACCGTCTGTCCAAGGAAGAGCAAACTGGCCGGCTGGCCGCTCTCGGAGTGCAAGCTCGCACCGCGACCATCAACGAAGACATGAGCCGCCAGTCTGGCCTGCGCATGGTCTCGCTGACACGTCTGGAAGCGGAAGTCAGCCGCCGGGTTGCTGCGGGTGAGCCTGTTGTCGAGTCGATGCGGAAGCTCGCTGGTCTCTCTCAGATCAAGTACGTCTTCGTTTATCCTGAGTCGAACGAGATCGTCATCGCTGGACCCGCCGAAGGCTGGAAGTACGATGCGAATGGCGTGGCCGTCGGAACCTCTTCCGGCAAGCCAGCTCTGCAATTGGACGATCTCGTCACTGTGCTGCGGACATTCTCACCGGGGGCCCGCCAGATGTTCGGCTGCTCGATTGATCCTCGTCCAGAGGGTCTGAAGGCTGTTCAGCAATTCGTGACCGAATCGCAGAACGCTGGTCCACTGGCAGCTGGGGGAGCCAAGACCTGGGCTTCGAAGCTGGGTGACAAGCTTGGACGCCAGGACATTACGATCTACGGGGTGCCAACGAATTCAAACGTCGCCCGTGTGATTCTCGAAGCGGACTACAAGATGAAGCTGATCGGCATCGGCAAGCTTGAAGGCGGTTCGAAGGTGCCCGATTACTTCGAGCTGACCCAGCAGCATCCTGAATTCGCCAACAGCAACATCGAAGCTCTCCGCTGGTGGCTGTCGATGAAGTACGAAGCAGTTCTGCATAACGCCGACCGTACCGCCTTCGAGATCGCTGGCTCCTCGGTCCAGTGTCGTTCTGAGAACCAGCACTTGCAGGAGAATGGCGAACGAGTTCAGACCGGAAAGTCCGAGCCACTGAATGAAATGTTCGCGCAGAACTTCACCGAGAACTACGACGAAATCGCAGCTCAAGAACCAGTGTTCGCGGACCTCCAATCGGTCTTCGATCTCGCCCTCGTCGCCGCTTTGATTGAGCGGGAAGACCTCGATGGTAAGACCCATTGGAACCGGGGCGAGTTCGGCGTGAATGGGGCCTACAAGACCAGCAGCTACAATGTACCCAAGTCCGTCGACACCGTTGTGAATCACCGAGTCTACAAGGGCAAGGACATCGTCGTGCAGGTTGCCGGGGGAGTTCGAGCCGATGTCGCTTCGATCGTCTCCGACGAGTCCCTCCAGAAAGATTCAACGACCGCGACCAAGCCCGCCCTGCCAGCTGGTCGCTGGTGGTGGGATGCGAAATAGTCAGTCCCGATTCACGGGATGAATGTCGATCCTCTCAAACGCCTCGCAGTCACTGGACTCGCGAGGCGTTTGTGTTTTTCGCAAGAGAACATCGGCTCGGCCCGCTGCACCAGCTGGACCGCGTGCCTGGATACTCGCAATTGCCCGCCCCAGATCCTATGCGCGTTTCAGTGCCGTCACTTCGATTTCGATTTTCGTTCGAGGGTCTCCTAACGGCGCAGAAAACATCGTCGCAGCTGGGCGGGCCACTTCGAAATATTGTCGCAACAGCGGCCAGCAGGGTTCGAAATCCGCCACGCTCGGCAGGATGTAGGTCACGCGGACAACATCTTGAAAACCCGACCCCGCTTCCCGCAGAGCGAACTCGATATTCTTCAGGCACTGTTCGAGCTGCTGCTGCAGGTCATCCGAGATCGTCATGTTGGAATAATCGAAGCCCGTGGTCCCGGACACAAACACCCACTCCCCGACCACCACCGCGCGGGAATAACCAATCTGCTTTTCGAACGTGGAGCCCGAACTAATCAGTCGTCTGGTCATGGCACTTCCGAACTGGAAAATGAACGTCGTGTCGAAGCGACAGCGACGTTTTTGGGTTCAATCAACACCCCGACAGACGCCGGGAAAACACACCTCGCGGAGGAGATTATTTTAGCTCCCGTCCCACGACCACGATATGCTGCCCTCGCGGGATCGGCGAGACCCAGGCTTGAGCCAGCACCACTCCATCGACCCCTGCCCGAGCGGGCCAAGCGGGCATGTCGATGTGGTCGAAGTCGTGCAGGTAGCCCACGATGTCACCCTTCTTCACGCGCGTACCACATTCCAGCACGCACTCGTAATGGCCATCGAACGGAGCCACTGTGAAGCAGTCTCGATCCACCATCTCCAGCTTCATCTGGGTCCCCGCTGCGTGATACGCGATCGGCTCGATTGTCCCGCGCAGCTGTCCGTTATGAATCAAGGCAGCGAGGACGCCATGCCGCCCGTAGCGGACGCCTTCCGCATTCACCGCACAGCCCCAGCCGAGTTCGGTCCCAACGGTGATTTTGCCGAGACGTTCAGCTTCACTGGGCAACAGTCCGACGGTCTGGTTCTGGTAGACCATGAGCGAAGGTGTCCCAAACCAGCGAGCGGTCTGCTCGATCTTGGCGGCGAGGACCGGATCTTCCACCGGATGATAATTGGCACAGATCGAGAACCGGGCCACATTGCCGCCCGAGTGCAGGTCGATCACGACATGCACTCGTGGCCAAATGTATTTCCGAACGAATCCTGCGATGCGATGGGTGATCCCCGACAGGGAGGGGGTCACCCCTGCTCCGTCGACGAACGCTCGATTGAGGTTCACGCGGTCGTCGGGAGAACTTTCGCGCGTTCCCGCCCGGAACGCGGATGGATTCAACACGGGAATAAAGATGATCCGCCCCAGCACGTCATCAAGCTGGATCTCGTGCAGGAGATTCTTCAGAACGACTGGCCCTTCGTACTCGTTGCCGTGATTCGATCCGAACGACACCAGCCCCTCGTTCGGCTTGGCTTCGGGACCGACCCAGACGGTCAGCGGGATCAAATGATCGCCCCAAATACTGTCGTGCTCCAGGGCCAGCCAGTAGTCGCGACGACCGGGGGAATCGAGATCGAGTTGATTCGGGCGAGCGACGATGCGATTCATGGGGTATCTCCAGAGGTGTGTCAGTCGACCCGCATCGTAACCCGGAAAGACTCGTTTGACATCAATGGCAGTTGATGTGCAAAGTCTAAGTCTCTGTCTGCGAGTCGCGCTGTCGCTTTTGCGAGGAAGCGACTCAAACACAGATCGATGGTTGTCCGTCCATCGAGCCTCTAAACTATATCCACCTGCGGAGACCAGCCGCCCGGTTCCTCCTTCGTCACCCCCTCCCACCAGACTCCTAGCTATGCCTCCACTCACCGGAAATCTTCTCGTCGGCCAGTCTGGCGGACCCACAGCTGTCATCAACGCCAGCGTCTTCGGCGTAGTGCAGGAAGCCTTCAAGCACAGTTGCATTCAAGGCATCTACGGTGGCATGAACGGCATCCTGGGGATGCTGAACGAAGAGATCTTCGACTTCCGGAAGGAAGACCCTGCCACGATCGATGGCATGAAGCACACTCCCGCAGCGGGATTGGGGACTTGCCGCTACAAGCTCGACTTCAAAAAGAAGGCCGAGAAAGCTGCGAAGGACATGGACCGGCTGTTCGAGGTCTTCATGGCCCACAACATCCGGTACTTCTTCTATGCGGGCGGGAATGACTCGCAGGACTCTTCGCACAAGATCCATTTGGAAGCGGTCAAACGCGGTTGGGAGATGCGCGTCATTGGCGTGCCCAAGACGATTGACAATGACCTGCCGCATACTGACCACACGCCTGGCTACGGCAGTGTGATCAAGTACGTCTGCTCGACCGTCATGGAAGTCGGCCTGGATGTTGGATCGATGGCGACTGACGATGGCTCGTGCTGCATCATCGAGGTCATGGGCCGATCGGCCGGCTGGATCGCTGCGGGTTCGGCCCTCGCCCAGCGCGGGAACCCCGACAACCCACCGCAGATCATTCTGCTGCCGGAGGTCCCGTTCGAGCGCGAGAAGTTCATCGAGAAGGTGAAGTCGGTCGTCGCAAAGAACAAGTACTGCATCGTCGTCTGCGGCGAGGGGATCAAGTATCCCGATGGCCGCGAAGTCGGGGCCGACTACACCAAGCTCGACGACTTCGGCCACGCCGCCCTGTCGGGGGCCAGCGTCAAGCTGAAAGAGATCATCGAAAAGGATCTCAGCCTGAAGACCCGCACAGTGCTGCTAGGTTATGCCCAGCGAGCTGCTGCACATTACGGCAGCGCCATCGATGCGGAAGAGTCGCACGCTTGCGGAGTGGCTGCGACTCAAGCTGCCATCAGCGGGGTGAGCGGCCAGATGGTCAAGATCGTGCGAACCTCCAGTAAACCATACCAGTGGACCACAGGACTCCAGCCTCTGGAAGACATTGCCAACGTCGAACACTTCCTGCCGAAGGAATGGATCGCGAAGGATGGCTTCGGCGTGAACGAGAAGTTTGTCGAGTACGCCAGTCCGCTGATCGTGGGTCAGACGAGGGTGCCCGAAGTCAACGGTCTGCCTAACTACGCGATCTTGGCCAAGCACAAAGTGGCCAAGGTTCTGCCTCCCCGCGCCTAGAATTGCCCCTCGTGCATCCTCCTCACAAACGGTCGTAATCTCGGAACGAGGTCGCGACCGTTTGTCGTTGGTCACAGCCGCTCGACGACGCAGCGACCTGCATGCTTGCCGTTCTCTGGCTGACAACAACCGCAAAACGCCCTACACTCGCCCTCGCGGCGGTGAGCCGTCTCGCACTCTCCTTGTACACGGATGTCAAATGATTACGCGGATCACGGGCAAGCTCGTCTCTCTCAACGGAGTGGATGCGGGGATCGAAATCGGTGCCTTCGAGTACGAGGTCGCTGTTCCGGACTTCGTGCGGCGGCAATTGCAGTCGCAGATCGGCAAGGAGATCACGCTGCGGACGATCGAGTACCTCGATGGCAACCCGCAGAAGGGCCGGCTGGTCCCGCGCATGATCGGATTCATGTCCGATGTGGAGCGTGAGTTCTTCGACATGATCTGTTCGGTCGACGGAATCGGAGTCAAAAAAGCCCTCAACGCGATGGTCAAGCCCGTCAGCGAAGTTGCTGTGGCCATCGAAGAGCAGGACGTCAAAACCCTCTCGGCTCTACCGGGCATCGGTCCCGCGATGGCCGAACGCATCGTCGCCAAACTTCGTCGCAAGATGGCCAAGTTCGCTCTTTTGATCGCCCGTGATTTCCCACTTACCAATGAACCTGCCAGCAGCATCGTCAGCGACGCCCTGGAAGCGCTGATCGCAC
Organism: Planctomycetota bacterium; assembly: GCA_043777375.1. Lineage (GTDB taxonomy): Bacteria > Planctomycetota > Planctomycetia > Planctomycetales > Planctomycetaceae > TH-plancto1. The sequence continues at coordinate 33,967 of JAYWHX010000136.1, forward strand.
TGGGTCACTCGGCCAGCGATGCCCGCGATCAGATCGAGAAGGTCATGAAGTCCAAGGGCAAATTCAAAGCCGTCGACGAAATCTTGCTCGAAGTCTACAACCAGAAGCGGGAAAAGTAGAACGCGGAATCTTCGGTCACGAGCGTCCGAAGCTCCAGCGGACTCGAGTGTCGCCAAGCAAAAACTGAGTGATCGCTTCCTTCGGGATGCCAGGTCTCCTGCTGAGCCGCAAGCAAGAGAAAACGTCGTCTCTGACTCACGGCTCAGCAGGAGCTTCGCCCTCCCGAAATCTCTGCCTGCACCCCAAGACAACGCGTTAACGGGGCACCCGAGTGGCGTCTTCACCCTCCGGCTATGGACTTGCGGTACCCACCGTCCCGATGAATCAATCCACAACTTATTCTCATTTTCCACTTTCTTTCATCAAACATAAATTCGACCTCTCGATACTAATGATGTACTGGATCGCAGCTGTCGGAGACTTTGCTGTGATCGAGCTGGGCAAACGGGTTCGTCCACATATCACGAGGAAGACGCGTGATTGCACCCATTTTCCGAAGACCGTGCCAGGATGTTCGCACACTCTTCGTCAGCGACGTGCATCTGGGCAGTCGCCACTCGCAATGCGAGCCATTTCTCCAGCATCTAAAACGCTACCGTCCCCGGACGCTGTATCTGGTTGGAGACATCCTGGATGGATGGCGCTGGCCAGAGGCATGGATTTGGAAGGACTCGTTCGCGAGCGTCCTCCGCGTGCTGGAGGACCTCGCCGATACGGGAACGGAGATCTTTTACACCCCCGGGAATCACGACGAGTTCCTGAGAAATCCCGAAGCTGTTGATATCGCCAGTCGCCATTTTCCGTTCATTCAAATTGCCGATGAATTTGTGTTTCAAGCTGCGGATGGACGTCGGCTGCTGGTGACCCATGGGGACCATTTTGATCTGGTCGAGAAGTCGGCCCAATGGCTCTCCAAGATGTCATCTTGGATGTATGACACCGCACTCTCCACCAATTGGTGCTTGAGTCGCATGCTCAAATCCCAGGAACGCAGCCCCTACTGGTTGTGCGCCACGGGTAAACGACGCGTGAAATCTTTAATTCGATTTCTGAGTCGATTCGAGTCGCAGATCCTTCAGCATGCGAAAGAACGTGGTTGTCAGGGAGTCGTCTGCGGCCACCTGCACACTCCGGCGATTATCGAGCGTGATGGGATGACCTACTTCAACACCGGAGACTGGGTCGAGAACTGCACCTCCCTGATCGAGACGGAAGATGGCGATTTCGACATCGAGTGCCATTACCCCTGGACCTCTCAGCATGGCGTCATCCGGCGCTCGTCATCCTCTCCACCGGCACTGTCTCCGACTCGTCCAGTCTTGGGGCCCTCTCTTTCACTGACCGAAAACATCGTGCGGACACTCGTGGAAGAGCCGATGCTTCCCTCTTGAACAACTCTGACCCACACGGGGAATCTCGACATGGCATTTGAACGCGTTCGCCGCGCCTGGTTCAACCTGATCCATTCTCATAATCTGGTCTACAACACCTGCTGGGAGGATCCTCGCGTTGATCGCATGGCGCTCGACCTGAAGCCGACCGACGAGGTGCTGGTTATCACGTCTGCAGGCTGCAATGCACTCGACTACGTGCTAGCCGGTGCAGGACACGTGCATGCGGTCGACATGAACCCGCTGCAAAACGCACTGCTCGACCTGAAACTCGCAGCTGCCAAGACATTAGAGTACGACGACTTCTTTCTGCTCTTCGGGCGTGGCCAAGCAGTTGACTGGAAAGCGATTTATCCAGCGATCCGTCCGGAATTGCCAGCAAATGCCCAGAAGATCTGGGACCATCGCGGGTCAGCGTATTTCAGCGGCCAGAAATCCAGTCGCAGCTTTTACTTCCGGGGGTCGTCCGGAACGTTCGCTTGGTTCGTGAACGGTTTCATCAACCGAGTTGCCAAGCTTCGCAGCTCCGTCGACCAGCTGCTGGAAGCCCGAACCGTGGAAGAGCAGCAAACGATCTACCGCGAGCAGCAGTTGTCCGAAAGGCTCTTTCGTCCCCTCGTGAAATTCCTTCTACGTCGCGACACCACGATGGCCATGCTGGGCGTCCCCCGCAGCCAGCGGCGTCAACTCGATGAGCAGTATCCGGGCGGAATCGTGCAGTTCATCGTCGACCGCGTGGAAGCGGTACTCACCCAGAAGCCTCTTTCAGATAACTATTTCTGGCGAGTCTATCTCACTGGCGAGTACACCACCGACTGCTGTCCCGAGTATCTGAAGGAAGCGAACTTCGTCGCCATGCAATCGGCTCAAGATCGCATGACCGTCACGACGGATTCGGTGCTCGGATATCTCAATCGTTTACAAGGTCGGATCAACCGCTTCGTCTTGCTCGACCACATGGACTGGCTCCACGAACATCACCGAGATGTTCTGTCGCAGGAGTGGCAAGCCGTAGTCGACCATGCGGCCGACAACTGCCGAGTCCTCAGGCGAAGTGCGGGATTCAACGCGGACTTTATCAACCCAATTCGAGTCCAGTCCGGTGGCAGCACTCGTGAAGTCGGGCAGCTGTTGACCTACCAGACCGAACTCGCAGCCCGGCTGCATGGGTCGGATCGCGTCAACACGTATGGCAGCTTTTACGTCGCGGACCTTCAAGCGACATGAGTGGTTTTTCCCCCTGAGCAACTCCCGACAGGCCATTGCAATGAGCTCGACAACGCGATTGGGTTGGAGTGATTTTCGTGTGCTTTGGCACCTATTGGCAAAGCGGGTCAGCGGGCAATCACATGCCGAACGGTTAGAGAGTTTTTACGGGGGGCAGGCTCGCGACTACGACTCCTCTCGTTCGCGACTGCTACACGGTCGTCAGGTCATGATCGATGCGATCGATGTCCCCGAAGGCGGAGTCTGGATCGACATCGGTGCTGGCACGGGCGAAAATGCAGAACGCTTGGCTCATCGCCGCACAAAGCTCAAATCTCTCTATCTCGTCGACCTGTGCCGCCCCTTGTTGCAGATTGCCGAAGAACGAATCGCAAAGGAGGGCTGGAAAAACACCACAGCTGTCTTCGCGGACGGGACGCGGTTTGTGCCGCGTGAAGAGCTGGCGGATGTCGTGACCTTTTCGTATTCCATGACCATGATCCCCGACTGGTTCCGAGCCATCGAGCAGGCGTGGTCAATTCTGAAACCGGGTGGCGTGATCGGGATCGTTGACTTCTACGTCTCGCGTAAACACCCTGAAGAAGGCCTGAAGCGTCACGGGTGGATCACCCGAAATCTGGTCCCGACATGGTTCGGAAACGACAACGTGCATCCCAGCGCTGACCACTTGCCCTATCTCCTGAACCGTTTCGACCGCTGCTTTCTGGAGGAGCAAGTGGGGACGCTGCCCTTTGTGCCGTTTGCCCGAGTCCCGTATTACGTTTTTGTGGGCCGTAAGCCGCTCGATGCGAAGAATTGAAAGCGCCTCGCGAGCCAATCAGATCGCCACTTGCTGGCCTATTTCGTCCCCAGCGCCCGCTTCCGATTCTCATGCCGCACCAGCTGACCACACGCAGCTGCGATGTCCTGGCCGAGAGAGTACCGTAACGTCGTGTCGATCCCGGCAGACTTGAGCTGGGCGGCAAATGCCTCGCGCGCTGGCTTGTCACTCCCGACCAGATGTGGCGATTCGTCGATCGGGTTGTACGGGATCAAGTTCACATGGACCCGCAACCCCTCGACCCAAGCGATCAACTCGCGGGCGTCGGTCTCCGAATCATTGCGTCCTGCGAGCATCAGGTACTCGATCATCACCGGAGACTTTGTCTTCGCGTTGATCTCTTGCACCGCTTCTCGTAACTGGTCCAGCGGGTACGTCTTGGCCAGCGGGATCAGCTGTTCGCGGATGTCCTGTCGGACACTGTGTAAGCTGAGGGCTAAGTTCACCAGAGGGAAACGTTCAGCAAACTTCACCATCGCGTCGGCGACTCCGACCGTCGACACCAGCAATTTGGTCGGTGAATGATGAAACATGTCGGGAGCAGTCAGCGTCTCGATTGTCTCGTACAGATTCGCTTCGTTGTGAAACGGCTCACCCATCCCCATGAAGACGATGTTCCGCACCTTGCGTTTCTCGGGGGCCAACAGCTGACCCGCAATCAGGAGCTGATCGAGGATCTCTGCCGAAGAAAGATTGCGAGCGATTCCCATCTTCCCGGTCGCGCAGAAGTCACACGCCGCCGCACACCCCACCTGGCTCGAAACACAAAGAGCCGTCCGCCCTGATGCGACCCGCAGGATCACCGACTCGATCAGCATTCCGCTCGCCGTCTTGAGCAACAGCTTCGTCGCTCCATCAATCGCCGAGTCGCTCCGATGATAAAGCGAGAGCGCATGAATTGCCACGCGATCCGCAGCTGGGAATCCCGCCAGCGCCGCCTCATCAGATAGAAAGTGTTTCAGCAAATCGGTCCGCAACCGCCGCACAACAGTCGGATCGACCCGCAACTCCTTGCGAAGTGCTTCGAAAGCCGGACGATCGAAAATCGGAACAGGTGGAAACATGACTGAAAGTGTACCACACCTCCCCCGTGGGGCACGTTTCCAAGGTGCCCGAAACCAATCGTAGCGGCGTTCAACCGACCTCCTTCCCCCAAGCCACCGCCAGTTGGACCAGGATGGCAGCTGCGGTTTCCATCTCTTCCACACAGGTCCACTCCAGAGGCGAGTGGGGGTTGTATTGGCCGCTGGAGAGGTTGGGGGTGGGGAGGCCGCGTTCGGTCATTTGGGCGCCGTCGGTGCCGCCGCGGATGATATCCATGATGGGTTCGATGCCAGCTGCACGGACGGCTTCGATGGCTTTCGGGATCGCGCGGGGTTCTGCGTGCAGGCCGTCACGCATGTTGCGGTACTGCTTCTTGATCTCGATCTTAATCTGACACTCGGAGTAGACCGCGAGAAGGCTGTCGGCGATACGTTCGAGGAGTTCTTTCTGCTTGGTGAGATTCTCGGTTTCGAAGTCGCGCAAGATGATCCGGCAGGCTGCGGACGCCACGCCGCCCTGGATCTGGTAGGGGTGCATAAACCCGTCCCGCCCATCGGTCGTCTCGGGGGAGAGATTCTGCCGGGGCAAGCGGGCGATGAAGTCACTCAGGATGCGAACCGCGTTGACCATCACTCCTTTGCCGACCGAGGGGTGCGTGTTGCGGCCTTCGACCGTCACGATGGCCAGGTCCGCTGAGAATGTCTCGGTGTCGATGCGGCCCACTCCGCCCGAGTCGAGTGTGTATCCACAGACGCCGCCGAGCTTCGCGAAGTCCAGCCCCTCGATCCCGCGACCGACCTCCTCATCCACTGTAAAACAGATCCGCACCGGGCCGCAGGGGATCGATCGGTCTCGCATGAGCCGGTCGGCAGCTGTCATGATGATGGCGATGCCCGCCTTGTCGTCAGCTCCAAGAAGCGTGGTGCCGTCGGTGGTGATGACGGTCTTGCCGATCAGCTCGTTCAGATGCGGATTCTCGCTGACCTTGAGAATCTTCGACGGATCACCGGGCAGAACGATGTCTCCGCCGCGATAGTCATTATGGACCACCGGTTTCACATCGGTTCCGGAGTATTCTGGTGATGTATCGACGTGAGAGTTCCACACGATCATCGGGGCGTCGTGAGTGACCGTTCCGGGGACTGTCGCCATGACGATCCCGTGCTTGTCGATCGACACATCCGCCAACCCGAGCGCCCGACACTCCTGCTCCAACAACTGGCTGAGCACCAGCTGTTTGGCGGAGCTGGGCAGGGAGGAACTCTTCTCGTCGGCCTGGGTATCAATGCGGACGTAACGCAGAAAGCGGTCGAGCAGGCATTCCATCGGCGTGTTCCCTGACTGGGGGTGAAGCGACTTCTCCTTCATGATCGAGTGGCTGCCCGATTCCCGCAAGTGGTGGATCAGAATCCGGCAAAGGTGTGCTCGATTCGATTTTCCGGATTGCCATGCACAGCGTGGCTGACGACACCGACCGACTCGGACACATCATTTGACTTATCGATGAAAAACAAGCTTAGGACATGGTCCAAAACAACATCCCTGTTTTCCCGGTCGGAATTGAACAGAAGCAAACGAAGGGTCAATTCGAAGTTTCTTCGCTTCCTTTGTGGCCTTCTGTTCAATTTGGATTCGGTAAGTTGTTTCAGACCGGTTCCTTATCTGTAGTAAACCCTTCTTTGAGTGGGCGAAATCCGGCTCTCGCCCCCGGTAATTGACGGCGGCAAACCCTCCCGGAACGAGGAATCCACGGAGTTTCTACTGGCTACGGAGTGTCGAGCAGACATAGAATTGTGGAGATCAGGGAGGATCACCCTCCGAAACCGCCGCGCGCGACATGAAGTCGTGGATGCGGTCCTGCCGTTCGAATTGTGGAGTGCTTGCAATGTTGACTCGTATGAGCGTCGCTGGTGGATTGCTTCTCGCCCTGCTCGCTGGCCAAAGCCAGAGTGTCCAGGCTGCGGAATGGGGCTCGATCGAAGGCCAGTTTGTCATCGATGCCAAGACCGAGGTTCCCATTCGAATCAAGAAGGGTGACCCCACCGTCAAAGACCCAGCCGTCTGCGCCGCAGCTGACACTCCCGACGAAACATTGGTCATCAATCCGGCGAACAACGGGATCGCGAACGTCTTCATCTATTTGAAGAAGGCGCCAGCGGATATCCACCCGGACCTGAAGGCGGTTCCTACTGAGAAGCTGACCTTCGATCAGGTCGGCTGCCGCTACCTGCCACACGGCATGACCGTCCGAGTCGGCCAGACGGTCAGCTGCGTCAGCTCCGATGCAGCTGCTCATAACATCCATACGAACCCGCTGGCCAACTCGGCTGCGAACTTCATCGTTCAGCCGAATGACAAGTCGGGAATCCAGGTCGTGAAGTTCGACCTTGTCGAAACACTGCCGGTGAAAGTCGTATGCGACATTCACAACTGGATGGACGCCTACTGGTTGGTGGCCGATCATCCCTACGTGGCTGTGACCGACGCGGATGGCAAGTTCAAGATCGCGAACCTGCCAGCGGGCGAACACTCGTTCCGCGTCTGGCAAGAACGTTGCGGCTATGTAAACCGCGAATACAAGGTCAAGGTTGTGGCGGGTAAGACGACCACTCTCGCCGTCGAGAAGGTGCCTGCGGCGAAACTCGCCAAGAAGTAATTCTCAGGCCACCGCGTCCCGTGAAGATTCGACAACGCCGAGGCCCAGACCTCGGCGTTATTGTTTTAAGGCAGTCCCCGCAGAACGGAATTCATTCCATTCCACCACAAATCCAATCGAGGGTGTCATGCCTCTTCAACGTCTGACGATCGCGATTCTGGTCTGCGGAATGGTCTCAATCGGCTCGGCTCAAGAGAATCCCGCCGCACCGGGCGAGTGGGGTTCGATCGAAGGTCAGTTCGTGTTAGACGGACCGTACGCGCCTGAGCTGCTGTTTGCTCAAGGCGAGTCCCAAGTGAAGGACTCGGCGATCTGCGCCAGTGTCGACATGCCTGACGAGAGTTTGGTCTTACATCCGGAGACCAAAGGGATCGCGAACATCTTTGTGTACCTGCAAATCGCTCCGGACAGAATTCACCCCGATCTGCTGGCGATTCCCGCCAAAGCGGTGTTGACCACGAAGGGCTGCCGATTTGTGCCCCACTGCGGAATCCTGCGAGCAGGGCAGATTCTCAATGTCAAAAACGAAGATGCGGCTTCACATAATGCACATTTCAGTCCATTGAAAAGCATCGTTCCAGGGTCCATAACTCAGCCGGACAACCCCGCCGGGATCGATCATCGCTTTGGGTTGCCCGAAACCTTACCGATGCGAGTGGTGTGCGATATCCACAACTGGATGAACGGATACTGGACCGTCCTCGATCACCCCTATGCGACCGTGACCGACAAGGACGGCAAGTTCAAGATCGAGAACTTGCCCGCGGGCGAGCACTCGTTCCGCGTCTGGCAAGAACGTTGCGGCTATGTGAACCGCGAATACAAGGTCAAGGTTGTAGCGGGCCAGACGACCACTCTGGCTGTCGAGAAGGTGCCTGCGGCGAAACTCGCCACGAAGTAAATTAAGTCGCAAGGCGGGCGAAGTGACCTCCCCCACTGGGGCTCGTCCCCGTGGTTCCCGCGCTTGTGCGATAAACAGTAGAGCACAAGCGCGGGAACCACCCCGACGAGCGGGGTGGCGGGAAAGATTTTTTCGACCAACTCTTCCTACACCGACACGCCGTTAAAGTAATCTGGCTCGGACCCGACCTTCCACTTGATGTTACACCCGATGCTGGGCTTCTGGTCAGCTGTGACGGGTTGCCCGGCCAACAGCGCGTCGCAGGCGGCTCGTAGATCGGCCCCGGTCACCGGGATGTTGGTCTTGGGACGGCTGTCGTCAAACTGGCCGCGATAGACCAGCCGGTGATCTTTATCGAACAGGAAAAAGTCCGGGGTACAAGCCGCCTGATAAGCTTTGGCGGTGATCTGCGTGGCATCGAACAGATACGGGAACACATAGCCCGCAGCTGCATGCTCCTGCTTCATGGCGTCGGGGCCATCTTGCGGATACTGGACCGTGTCGTTGCTGCTGATACCGACAATGCCGATGCCTTTTGCGGAGTACTCCTTGGCGAACTCGGCCAGATGCGAACGCAGATGGACCACAAATGGGCAATGATTGCACATGAACACGACTAGCAAGCCGGTCTTTCCCTGATAGTCCGAGAGTGACACCAGCTGCCCATCGACATTGGGGAGCATGAAGTCGGGGGCTTGGCTACCCAGTGGCAACATCGTGGATGCGGTGCGGACCATGGAATGTACTCCTCGAAAGCGATTGAGCGTGTTCACTCACCCACTGTACCGGAGTCCCGACCGACCGACCACGGAAATCACCGGTGAGTCCCCCAATGCTCGGAGTCAGGAAAGACCCGAGTTCCGCTCCGGACAGCCTGGCCCAATCGGCTATCATTTTGAAAAACAGATACACTGATGCTGACATATTCCCGCGTCACTCGGGTCACACTCCATGTCAGCTTCTTCTCTCAGTGCCCCTAGAAAATACATTGCCGAAGTCCGCAACTCCCAGGAAGTCAGTCTGTACGGCTCTGCAGATCTGACCTTCTGGACCAAGCAGCTGTTGCCGGAAAAGCTGGTCCCCGTCGAAAAAAACGGGCAAGCCCAGCTGATGATCTCCGCTGTGGCGTCACGCTGGTTGGGAGTGCCGTTCAGCGAGTTCATGATTGCGGTGCTGGCGAACCCGGTCGATCACTCCCCGCTGGTCGGGTCCTCGCCGGGAATGTATCTGTTGACGGCCTATAACACGTCGCGGCCCTTTACGTTTATCGAGCAGCGGTATTTCCTGACTCCGTATACGCACGGAGTAGTACAGGTCGAATGCGGACAAACACCTTCTTTTCGATTGAAGCTACGGCCGGGCGAGGTGGTGAGTGCGGTTCGCAAATCGCAGTTTCCCTTGAGACCCACAGTCGATGAGATCTGGGAAGGACCGATCTATCTGCCACCCCGTCCCGCCAAGGCCCGTCTTCCCGGAAAGCTGTTCTACGCTCGCCTCGCTGGACTCACCGAGATCAGCCCATTTCAAACATCTGAGGATTCCTTCTGCGCCACTGCGACTGCCAGTGACCCTGTGTTCGGCTGGCTTATGGAGTCGGGGTTTGCCGGGCGGGAATGGCATATTCGCAGCGCGGCAACGCACGCTCGATCACAGACCTATCCCCGCAGCTGATCGGAGTGAAGGGCGTCCACGATCAGTTCCACGGTCCGGGCGGTCGCACCTTGCTGGAACAATACGAGTCTTTGAGCGGTCTCTCCGAGCTGTGTTGCCAAGCTGGGGTTGTCGAGGAACTCGCTCACCACACGGGTCAGTTCTTCGGGTGAGTGAACGACACACGCGGCTTGTTCACTCAAGAGCAGCTCGACGACTTGTCGGAAATTCCCCGTGTTCGGGCCGAACAGCACTGCGGCTGCATACGCGGCGGGCTCGATCATGTTCTGGCCACCGCGCGGGGTGAGGCTGCCACCCACAAAGGCGATGTCAGCCAGGCCCCAAGCGGCACCGAGTTCTCCGAGGGTGTCGAGTAGCAGAATGGGCGGGCTGGGAGGGCGAAGCTCCCGCTGAGCCGGGAGTGACGGCAATCCGTTGATTGACGATCGCGGCTCGGCGGGAGCCTCGCCCTCCCCAATGAGACGATCCGCTTTAATTCGCGATCGCCTCAACAGCTGGAGTCCACGTGACTCGACGAGCGCGGCGACCTCATCAAATCGCTCCTGATGCCGAGGCACGAGGACCAACCGCAATGCGGGGTCGCGCTCTCGCAGCGACAGGTAGGTGTCGATCGCCAATGACTCTTCCGGCGACTGTGTACTGCCTGCCATGAAGACCGTTTCGTCGTCGCGCAGGCCAAACCCGGATCGTATCTCCGCTGTCCTCGCGTTCTGGCGATCCGTCTCCAACCCGTCGTACTTCGTCGATCCGGTGACGATCAGTCGTTCGGGCGGGGCTCCCAGCTGTTCGAGTCGACGGCGGTACTCTTCCGTCTGCACGGCGATGCGCGCGAACCCGCGCCATAGCCCGAGCATCAGCCAACGAATCCGAAGGTATCCGCGAAAGCTCTTCTCGCTCATGCGCCCGTTGATCAGCACCAGCGGGATCGACTGCGCAGCGGCCTCGCGAATGAAGTTCGGCCACAGCTCTAACTCGACCAGCACGATCAGTGATGGCTTCACTCGTGCCATGGCATTTCGCACCGCCCAAGTGAAGTCGAGCGGGAAATAGATCACCCGGCAGTCGGGGTATTTTTCGATAGACACCGCGTGACCGGTCTGGGTGGTCGTCGAGATCCAGAACTCACATCCCGGAATCGCCTCACGCAATCGCGGCAGGATCGTCCGCAGAACCAGGACCTCCCCCACACTGACCGCATGCAGCCAGATCGCCGGGCCGGTTGAAGTACGGGTGGCGACACGCCCGAGGAACTTCTCGCTCCAACCCAGGCGGTATTTACCCTGCCAGATCGCGCGGAACATAATCACTGGGCTGAACAATAGCAGCAGCCCGCAGTAGACCAAATTGAGGAACCAGCCCATCACGATACGGCAGGCTCCGGAAATCGAAAGGGGTCACCGGACAGTTCGTAGTCCGGCCGCAAGCCAATGTTAATCAGCAGCCCAATCGCAAAGCAGGTCGTCAGCAAGCTCGACCCACCTGCACTCATTAGCGGCAACGTGATTCCCGTAATCGGCATCAACCCGACGGTGACTCCCGTATTGACGACGAGTTGGGTTCCGAGCAAAGCAGTCACTCCGGTCGCCACCAGTCGACCAAACGGTTCTTCCGTACCGCCCGCGATCGCCAATCCACACGCGAGCAACACGAGGTACGTCAACAACACCGCGAGACATCCCACCAAGCCCCACCGCTCCCCGACCAGACAAAACACGAAGTCACTTCGCGATGCCGGCAAGTGATATGCCGCAGGATCTGCCAACGCCATCCCTGAAGAGTCACTGCCCCAGACCCCGCCAAACGCCAACATCTGTTTCGCTTGGTGCAGCTGGTAATCATCACCGTTGCGGGACCGACCGTCCTCTTGTTGAAACAGCACGGTGACTCGAGATCGCTGCTCGACCGTCATACATTTCCAAACCACGGGCAGGCTGGCCACACCCAGCACTCCGACCAAGACCAGCGCTGGCCACCGAGCACCGGCTGCAAAGAGCATGGCAAAGAGAATCGGGAAAAAGAGGATCGCTGTCCCCAAGTCTGGCTCGATGAGGATCAAGACCACTGGCAATAGTGTCAGCAGAAACGGGGGGACCATGCCCCACAACGTACGATGGCTGCGACAGTACATCAAGTACCGGGCCAAGGTCACGATCAGGGCGAGCTTCATCAGCTCCGACGGCTGAAAGTCGGCCACACCCAGCGGAATCCAACCACGAGCCCCATTCTTCGGAGGACAGAAGAACACGACACACAGCAGAACTAGCGAGACCGCGTACAGGGCATAACTCGCACGGCGCAAGCGACGGTAATGCAAGCACAGCGGACCGAGTAGGGCTGGAACCGAAAGACCAATCCACAGCAGCTGACGGGGGAGGAAACGGCCTCCGCTGGCCAGTTCATCTCCGCGCGCGATGCCCGCCAATCCAGCCAGCATTAGCAGACCCGCGCACAGCGGGACCACAAACGGCCATAACCGAACTCGATGCACACTCGACACAGCGCCTCCTTGCGATGCGAACCCAAGGGACAGAGTGTGGCAGAAACTGGAATTCAGGTCAGCCCGAATTTCGATGAGTGCGGTGAGAAAGGAACCCGGCTCTCCGTCGGGTGGACTCCCGAAAGATCCCGGTTCGTCAACACCCGCCCTCAGAGTTGGGATGACAGAAGCAGGCCTAGCCTGAAGATTGGTCCACAGATTTCACAGATTGACACAGATTATGAATAGGGTGCAGCTGGGGATGCACTGTGCTTGGGGTGAAGACACTCTCCCTGCGAATCTGTGGACAACTTTCCTCTGCCGCGATGCGATCTGCGCGACGGTGAAACCTCGAAAAGCGTGAAACGCCAATCGAATTCCAGAGCCGCCAACGTTTGCCCTCGGAGCAACAGACCTTGCACACGCTGGACGCTCGCCACTTACTTGACAGCTGGGATTGCCTGCGGGTTCACTTGCTGGATATCCAGCAGTTTCGCGACGCGAATCCAGGCTTGGTCACGCAGACGGCGAAACTCGGTTCCATTCGTCTCGTTCTTGTCTTTGGCATACTTGCGCAAGGCGACCGACTCCTGCTTTAACAGCCCATAGATCTCCACGATTTCTTGGACGGCCTTCGCATCTTCGGGAGTCAGATCCGACTTCAACAGCGCTGTCAATTGACCGGTCAGGGAGTCGGAGATGACAGTGACCTCATTCATGAGATCTTCGACTCGCTGAGGGGTGTAGATGTCTTTCTGTGCGTTATCGGCCACGACACCGATGTACCCATATGTCGTGTAGACGTGCGAGGATGCGAGACTGCCGATTAATAATAACTTGGCGTCGACTGGCGGCACGGATCTGGACTGAGTCACTGGTTCCTGAGAAAGAGACGCCGCAGGGTGTATCCCGTGCAGCAACAGCAGGGCTCCGAGTCCGGCCCAGACGGCGGGACGGCTCAAAAACATCTGGATGTCGGTGCGTGGGCTGCTCATTGGTCTGTCCTGGAATCGTTCCAAAGTCGTCAGCAGTGGGGCCACCCGAATGGCACATCATCCACTCATTCCCGGACGATCTTCAGGATGCGGTGATTGTGGCTGTCGGAGAGATACAGATCACCCGAAGGATGAACGAAGACGCCATGGGGTTGGTTCAGTTCGACCAGTTCTGGTGGTCCGCCAACTCCACCAGTGCCAGTCTTTCCGGTGCCAGCGACTCGATCGATCCGTCCCGAACGCGGGTCGTATCGGCGGATGACATGGTTATCCGTGTCAGCGATCAAGATCGTGCCATCGCGATCCTGGCACAAATGCTTGGGTCCATTCAAGGTCGCTTCAATCGCAGGTCCGCCATCCCCGGAATGGCCCCGCTTTCCGGTTCCCACGACTGTCGAGATGTGGCCCGCTTGGTCAATCACTCGTAAGGCATGGCCTCCTCGTTCCAACACATAGACGCGGCCCACTTGGTCCACCATGACCGCGCGCGGGTCGACCAGTGGCTGCTCGCGGGCCGGAGCGTTGTCTGCGGGAATCCCCGTGGTTCCGTTCCCCGCGATGGTCTCGACGAGTCCCGACTTCAAATGAACGACCCGAATCCGGTGATTGTCCAGATCCGCGAGATACAGCTGGTCTCCACTGGGGCAGACTGTCACACAGTAGATTCCACCGAACTTGGCTTTCACCGCCGGACCGCCATCACCCGAGAACCCCTTCTCGCCAGTTCCAGCGATGGTTGAGATTTGCCCGGTCCGGAGGTCGATCTGACGAACCACCTGGTTCCATGTGTCGGCCAAGTAGACATTTCCCTGCGGAGAAATTGACAGATTGTGGAGTCCGTTGAACTGAGCCAGTGAAGCGAGTCCCCCATCGCCAGAGTCCCCTTTCAAGCCAGTTCCGGCGATCACAGTCAACTGCCCTTGAGGGTCGATACGGCAGACCCGCTGCCCATTCAACTCGACGAAATACAGTTGTCCGGTGGAATCAAAGTCCACACCGAATGGTAAGTTCAGGCGCGATTCCAGTGCGGGTGCAGCACCTGTTGCCTGACCACCGCCTGCGACGAGCACCACACGGTCAGCGAATACGTGCTGGATTCCGATCAGGGACGCCAGCAGACCGATGGCCAAGAATACGCTACGGCTCATCGCCACGACTCCTCAATTCAAAGACGTCAGGACATCGAAGCCCGCACACCCGCCTTGAGAACCAGCAGCCCGAGGGGAGGGAGCGTCAACACCACGCTCTGCGGATACCCATGCGAAGCAACGGCGGTGGTGTCCACTCCCCCCGCATTTCCAACATCGGTCCCACCATACCAACGGGCATCGCTGTTCAGGATTTCACCCCAGTGACCCGCAATGGGGACACCAATTCGATACCCCTGTCGCGGAACCGGCGTCATATTCATAATGACGACGACCTGCTCGTCCGTTGATTTCCCGCGTCGCAACCAGCTGAAGACACAGTTTTGCGAGTCGTCCGCATTGATCCAGGCAAACCCCTGCGGATCGTGATCGAGTTCATGAAACGCTGGCTGCTCGCGCCGCACGCGGTTCAAATCGCGGACAAATTGCTGAATGCCCGAATGGCGATCTTGCTTCAGTAATTCCCACTCGAGCTGGCTGTCGTGGTTCCATTCGAGCCACTGCGCGATCTCACCGCCCATGAACAGCAGTGGCTTACCCGGCGTTGTGAACTGGGACCCCAGAAGCAGCCGCAGATTGGCGAACTTCTGCCAGATGTCGCCTGGCATCTTGCCAATCAACGAATACTTGCCGTGAACGACTTCGTCATGCGAAAGTGGCAATACGAAGCTCTCGGTGTAGGCATACATCGAGCGGAACGACAATTCATTTTGATGGTGGGCCCGATAGATCGAGTCACGCTGAAAATATTTCAGCGTGTCGTTCATCCAACCCATATCCCACTTCATGCTGAAGCCCAGACCGCCGTCATAGACCGGGCGGGAGACCTTGGGCCAGCTGGTCGACTCCTCAGCGATGGTCAGAATTCCCGGATACTCGGCATGCAGAGAGACATTCATGTCCTTCAAAAACTGCACCGCCTCCAGGTTCTCGCGGCCACCGACATCATTGGGAATCCACTGTCCCGTTGGGCGGGAATAATCGAGATACAGCATCGAGGCGACCGCATCGACCCGCAGCCCATCAATGTGATACACGTCGCACCAGAAGCGGGCATTCGACAGCAAGAAGTTGCGAACCTCGCTCCTTCCGTAGTTGAAGATGTACGTGTTCCAGTCGGGATGGAATCCTTTTCGAGGGTCTTCATGCTCATACAGCGCTGTTCCGTCAAACCGTCCGAGTCCATGGCCATCGGTCGGGAAGTGACCCGGGACCCAGTCAATCAAGACACCAATGTCATGCTGATGGCAGTAATCGACGAAGTACTGGAAATCCTGCGGACTGCCGTATCGTGATGTCGGAGCGAAATAGCCCGTCGGCTGATACCCCCAGGACCCATCGAATGGATACTCAGACACGGGCATCAATTGCAGGTGTGTGAATCCCAAGTCCTTGGCGTACGCCACCAGCTGTTGAGCGAGTTCCTGGTAGGTGTGATATTTCCGACCATCCCAGGGTCTCCGCCAGGACCCCAGATGAACTTCGTAGATCGAAACCGGTTGTTCATACCAATTGGTTTGCGAGCGACGCTCCATCCAGGAGGCATCCTGCCAAGGAAAACACTCCAAAACTGAACTGACGATGCTGGCTGTTTTGGGAGGGACTTCCGAGGCGAATCCATAGGGGTCCGACTTCTGGATCATCTCCCCGGTCTGGCTGAGCAAGCTGTATTTGTAGTGTTCACCAGAACCGATGCCTGGCACGAATCCGTACCACACCCCGCTGGAGCTGGAGTTCAGATAGAACGCTCCATGTTGCCAATCATTGAAGTCGCCGATCACGCAGACTTCTTGAGCATTCGGAGCCCAAACAGCAAAATACACGCCGTTTCGACCCTCCTGAATAGTCGGATGTGCCCCGAGATGTCGGTATGTCGTACAACTCATTCCACGCCTCATCGCCCGGAGATCGACTGGCGAGGGTTCGACCCCACCGGAAAACATATTGGACCCCTTGATCCGTCCGTGTGACAGCTGTCTCCGAGTTGAGCCAGGCGTCGAGCGACAGATCACTGCCGTATTCTAGCCACGTTCACTTCTGACTGCGACTCCCTGAAATTCAGCCCCTGCAAGGGATTACGATTTTTCTCCAGAGACCCATCGACTATCATCTGCCACTCCTCTCTCTCCTCCAAAGTGGGTGACATCGTTGCCCACCACTCGGACCCTTGGGAATTGCCTCTCCCGCCAGCCGAGTCCAGATCGACATCGGATCATCGAATGCAGCGGGTTTTTATCTCCGGCGTCGGACTGGTTTGCCCTCTCGGGAACGACCGCAAAACCGTTTGGCAACAGCTGCTCGCTGGCCAATCGGGCATTTCCCAACTGACTCAAATCGATGTCTCCGATTTAGAGGTCAAGATTGGCGGAGAGGTGCGAGGTTTCGATCCCAAGTGTGTGGAGGTCAACGAACGCACTGCCGCACGCAAAATGGATCGTGCGTCACTGTTTGCCGTGGGGGCCGCTTTACAGGCGTTACAAGATGCGGGGCTGTCAGAACACCCTCTTGGTCGAAATGGGGCGGTGGTCCTCGGAGCGGGTCTGTCGGGTTTACTGACACTTCAAGAGCAGACTGAAAACCTTCTCCGGGGTGGGCCTCGTAAAGTCAGCCCAATGACTATCCCCTTGCTAATGCCGAACGCGGCGGCAGCGAATATCTGCATTGCGACTGGTTTCAAAGGACCAGCATATACCGTCAGTAGTGCGTGCGCATCGAGCGGACATGCGATGATCGATGCCGCGAGGCTGATTGCCTGTGGTGAGGCAGATGTTGTCATCACCGGCGGTACGGAAGCCTCGCTGACGCGGCTGGGCATGGCGTCATTTATCAATATGCGAGCAATGGCCAAGGGGTTCAACGACAACCCAACCCAAGCGGTTCGGCCCTTCGATCGGGAACGAAGTGGCCTCATCATGTCCGAGGGGGCAGGTTGCCTGATTTTCGAATCCGAAAACCATCTGCGGAAGCGCGGAGCAAAAGCCTATGCCGAGTTCCTCGGTCGTGGGGTCACCTCTGATGCGTTTCATATCACTCAGCCTGACCCAGGGGCCTGTGAAGCGGGCCGATCGGTCACAGAATGCCTCAGCAACTGTCGCCTTCTCCCTGAAGAAATTGCCGACCGGATCTACGTCAACGCCCACGGGACCAGTACGAAATTCAATGATGCCGCGGAAACTCTGGCTCTGAAAGCAGGCTTCGGACACGCTGCGGAACGACTGCGAATCAGCTCGACAAAGAGTATGTCTGGACATCTGATCGGCGCAGCTGCGGGCCTGGAAATGGCCATTTGCTGTATGGCTCTGGTTAATCGTCAGTTGCCCCCCACCATCAATCTGAAGAACCCGGATCCCGAGTGCAATCTCAATTACTTGCCGGGTACGGAGGCAGTTCGAGCCGACATCGATTATGCGATGAACGTCAGCTTCGGGTTTGGCGGTCACAACGTCTGTTTGATGATTGGCCGAGGGAACGATCCGCAACTTATTCGCGACTCTGTAACTTGAATTTCAGGTCGCGAACCTTCATCCCGGGATGTTCCGCTTTGAAGCGGGCTAAAATCATCCCCTTATGAAAGCTGACGAGTTCACCCAATAGTGCGGAACTTGTTACGAGGATCTGCAACACCCCGTTCTTCAAGACGGTCGGACGCGCCCCAGCTGCAATCTCGGGACTCGTCACACTCTTCCAGGCATCGGCCAATTGCCGATCCCCACGGATGCGTCCAATCCCCCGCAACGCGATGACTTGGGATAAGACATCACCCAGCTTCTTCGCCTCGCGAATCGGAGGAGGGGTATACAGCGGTTCCGGAGGCTTGCGATCCATGCTGACCCGACCTTCCATCAGTCACGAGCGAGCGGCATCACGACGTAAGTGTAGTTCTCGTCCGCCTTGAATACGGCGGCGCTGTCCCCGTCGACGATCTTGAGCGTGACCTGGCTCGAAGATTCCAACACCCGCAAGAACTCAGCAATGAACTTGGGGTCGAAGGTGATTGTGAAATCATCTCCTTCCAGGCTAATCGGCAGCTGAATACTGGATGTTCCCACGTCGCTGGCGGAGCTCTTCAACGTCAGTGAGCCCGAATCAAACGCAAAGTCGACGCCCTTGCTATCCTCGTTCGTCACAATCATGGCCTGCTTCACCGCCGACAGAAACGGCCCCACTACGAAGGACACCGTTCTGTTGTAGTCGTTCGGAATGACATCCTGGTATCGAGGAAAACGCCCCTCGACCAGCCGAGCATAGATCGTCGAATTTCCACTGCGAACCAGAACGTCATTCGCATGCAGGGCGATATGAACCTCTTGCTCACCGTTCTGAATGCTGCGTTCAATCAGCTGCATCGCCTTGGCGGGGATCACAGGAGCGACGACCTCTTCCGAGACTCGCCCTTGAGCCGATGCCGCTGCGGTAAACACAGCGAGTCGACGGCTATCGGTCGCCGCCAATGTGACACTGTCCTTACGAAGCTCCATCAGAACACCGCCGAGGGCGTAGCGTGTACTTTCCACATCGGTCGAGAAGATCGTTCGCTGGATACCCTGCTTGAGAACCGACCCCGCCACGATGTGGTAGTCCTTCTCTTTAAAAGCTGTCACTTCCGGGAACTCAGCGGGGTCTTCGACGGAAAGTTTGAATTCACTTTGACCAGATCGAATTTTCAGTGAACGTTCGGTCACATCGATGGAGACTTCCGAGTCTTGGAGTTCTCGGAGGATAGAAGTCACTCGCTGGGTCGGTAACAACACCTCACCTGGGGAGCTCGAAATGACTTCAGGCAGTTGGTAGCGAATGCCCACTTCCTGGTCAGTTCCGATCAGAGTGGCGACCCCGTCAGTAATGATTAGCTTGATGTTCTTCAGGATTTCCTTGGTGGTCCGAGTCGGAACGACACCACTGACAGTGGCTAAGGCAGTAGCCAGAAGCTGACGTGAGCAGACAAGATTCATGAGAGTCGTGCTTCCAGAAGAACAAAGAAGATTGAATCACCAGTATCAGTATCAGCAGGCAAAAAGCGAGCGAAACGGAAAATGATTCGGACACAACTGTATCAATGGTCAGGGTTTGTCGCAAATCACTCGTTAAAAAGTGTGTCAGTAAGTTGGTGGGTGCCTGTGTCTTCCAGGTGGAGGAGTTGTTGGATTTGTTGAGGGAAAGAACGTTGGAGAATGAAGTGAGCAAAGTGGCAGTTTTTTCTCAACAGGACTCCACAAGGAAATGACAGGTTACTGACATCACTGGATTTCGATTTGTATCGGTTTTTTTGGAAGTTGGAGAGCGGTGGTAATCCGTACGATTGGCCTGATCGGTAGCGAGTGGAAAATCGGTATACCCGGAGAAATCGTTTCACCTCACAAGGCCGAGTGAGTCGATACGCCGAGAAGAATCTGGGTCTATACGTCTGGGGGGACGTGTCGATGCGCACAACAATGCGTCAGCAAAATCGTTGGTTTACCGCAGTGGCGATGACATGCCTGTCAGGGTTTGCGTTGTGCGGATGCACTCGTGGATCGCGAGACTTGTCGTCCAATCTGCCGGAATCCGCAGGTCGTGAAGCGATCGAGGCGGAACGTCATGTCGCCGAGCGTAAGCGATCAGAAATGGCCGCGACGAAGTCGAAAGACTTGCTCGCTTCCAAGGAACGAACTGCTTCGCCAAGCCGCACGCGGCCGTCTACGCAATCGAGGATCGAGGATCGAAATCCCATTGAGAAGTCTGCAATCGCAACATCTCAAGCACGGAAAAAACCATCTTCGGGCCGAGTTTCGGTCACTGACACGCAATTGGAGACAGCTGAATGGGCTGGAGACCCTTCTGATCGAAAAGTCAAAACAGTGTCGGAAGAGCGAGAAGCAGAAGGCGTCGAAGTCGCTGAACCTTTACTGGATTCTCCCAAGCGAGGGATGACAGCTGCAGAACTCTTTGAAGAGGAGCCCGAAGCCTCTGTTCGCGTGAGAAAGCCGACCAGCAAGGAATCTCAAACAGGAATCGCTGCGAACGAAGGATTGCGCGGTCCACGTCCGAATCAGGCGAGCTTCGACGGTGCCAGCGATCACCCTTGGGCGAAAAAATCACCTGTCTCGACACGCACTACGACTCCTGTCACTACTTCTGAACGCGATGAAGCACTCATTGATGACGAAGCTATCGTCTCTTCTCGCACCAAGGCTATCGTTCAGCCACCAGTGGTGGCAGATCAAAACCTTGATCTCGACGATGCTCGAAAGACAGAAGCGAAGGCCCGAGTTGAAGTCCTGGTGACTCAGTCGAAATCACTGCTGAAAAAGGGAGAGTATCGCGCGGCGTATCGCGTTGCCCAACTCGCCCAGCGGATCGCAGACAGCGAAAATTTGTTTTTCGCAGCGGGTGAAGAGCAACCTGCAGATCTGGTTCGTGCGGTCCTGATGAAGATTCGCATCGATGACAGCAAAGTCGCCAAATCGGATCAAGAGGTCGGCGTCGCAGCCATGGAAGACAATCCTTGGATGATCTCCGAGCCACCCGTTAATGTTGTAAAGCCCGTGGGACGAACTCGCAAAAACTTGCCCGACGACTGGGCCTTTGCGGAATGGAAAGAGGGAAGCGACCGTCGACCCTCCCCGGTGGAACAGACCGCATCCGCAGACAATCCCTGGGAGACAATCGACGCGGAATCGTCCTCTCCTCCAGAGATGCGAATTGAGCCCAGACGCACAAATCGCCGAACTGCCAGTGACCGCTCGGAGTTTCCGAATTCACGACCAGAATGGCAGAGTTCATCCAATGAACCTCTCGCTTTGGGGGGCGCGACTGATGAGTCATCAATTGGTATCGCATCCAATCGTGATGGACGAATGACGACAGCGGTCCATGCGGACCTGAATGCCAATCCTGTGGTAGACTCACAAGCAGATGTCGAATCCGAGAAAAATCGGCCGACCCGGGTGCCCCGACCTTTTCCATCGACTGCTCCACTGTCGTTATCGATCGATGCGGCTAAAGAGCAGTCGGGTTCCGAATCTGAACCACTGGCAAGGGCCGAGAATTGGCGGACACAGGATCTCAATGAGGTGGCAACAAGCCAGGCCCCATTACTGATCGCTCCTTTTCCACCGGAAGAACCTGTTGTTCCCACTGACATGAGCAACGCGCTGGAAGATACCTTTGCAACGGACATTCAAGAACCGACTCACCCTCCCGCGGCATCCAAGCTCTGGATGATTCTGGCCGCAGCTGCAGGGGCTTTCGGGATGCTGTTTGTGCGTCGTCGTCCAGTGCCGGTCTATCGGTCGGGTGGCGAGGGGCGGTAAGAGTCAGTCTTGATTGGACATCTTCAAGTCGTCCGCGTGAAACTCAACCAGTGGCTTCGTCACTGCTGGCCTCTGGAATTGTCACCACCGGGAGGGCGAGGCCAGTGCCATTCGGAGTTTGTCCCAGAAACGCAAGTTTGCGGTGACGTATTGAGTGTCCCCCGTGCTTTCGGAGTGCAGGGCAATATAGTCTCAGAAACAGCTTGACTTAATAATAGATGACATGTAAAGTGATTGCAGATCATTCAATCCGTAGCCGGTGCCCCCGATGACCAAGTCAGCCAGTCCGCTTCAGGGTGAGCTCAAAAAACGAAAGCCGTTTGAGTCGGGACCGCAGGAAGCGTGGCTGAATCTCGTGCGGACATCGAGTCAGCTGATGATTCACTTCGACCGATTGTTCGCAACGTTCGGACTGACTTCGTCGCAGTACAACATCCTGCGGATTCTTCGTGGTGAAGGAAAAGCACTGCCCATTCTGGAAGTCGCCAGCCGGATGGTCGTGGTGGTTCCGGGAATCACGGGGTTGATTGATCGACTCGAAAAAGCGGGATTGGTTTGTCGTGAGCGATCTGTTGATGATCGGCGTGTCGTGTTCGTCACAATCACGAAACCAGCTCTGCAGACACTGTCGGAGATCGATCTACCACTGAGGGAACTCCACAAGCTGGTCATGTCACCACTCAACAGTGGTGAGCAGAGACAACTCATCCAACTCATGGAAAAGCTGCGTGTCACAGTCGTTGAATGATCCGCCTCAGCCTTTTTTTACCTGAATAGATGACGTGTCAACTATTCGGGTCTTCGAGTCCACGGGAGAGAAATCATGATTCAAGTTCGATCCAGTGCAGATCGCGGGCGTTTCGATCACGGCTGGCTCCAGACCCAACACACATTCTCGTTCGCCGAGTACTACGACCCGGGCCTGATGGGGTTTCGGTCGCTCAGAGTCATCAATGAGGATCACGTCTCCCCGGGTCGCGGGTTTGGCATGCATCCCCATCGCGATATGGAGATCATTACGATCGTCTTGGCGGGTGCTCTGGAACATCGTGACAGCCTCGGGAACGGGGAAGTCCTTCATCCCGGTGAGGTCCAACGCATGTCTGCTGGCTCTGGAATTCGGCACAGCGAGTTCAATCCTTCGGCCACTGACCCCGTGCATCTCTACCAGATCTGGCTACTGCCGAAATCGAACGGCATCGCCCCCAGCTACGAACAGAAACGGTTTTCCGAAGCCGATCGCCTCGGCTCCTGGCAGCTGATCGCCTCGCCCGATTCCAGTCAGGGTTCACTCCAAATTCATCAGGATGTGCGTCTCTTTCAAGCCACCATTCTGCCCGGTCAAACCTTGTTTTTCGACCTGACTCCCGGCCACGCCGCCTGGGTGCAGGTCTTGCGAGGAACCTTACAACTGGGCAGCGACCACCTCAGCCCTGGAGACGGAGCAACTGCGCAAGACGAATCGCAACTCAGCTTCGCCTCTCGCGACGGAGCGGAAGTCCTGTTGTTTGATCTCACATGACTACAGCGCCAGTCGTTGTCGACCGTCCAGTCCGTTGTCCATCACCAAGGAGCTTCACCGATGTCCAGTTCACTGCTCTCGCCGTTCGATCTGCGAGGTCTTCCACTCTCCAATCGTGTGGCGATGGCCCCAATGACGCGAGCCCGCGCGGGGGAGTCCCGCATGCCCAACGCCCTGATGGCCGAGTACTACTCCCAGCGGGCCAACGCTGGACTCATCATTTCCGAGGGCGTCGCGATCAGTGAAGAGGCCATCGGCTGGAACCAGTCTCCCGGCATCTATACCGACCAAATGACTGAGGCCTGGAAGCCGGTCGTCGACGGCGTGCATGCCCGCAACGGAAAGATCTTCCTCCAACTGTGGCATTGCGGGCGAGCGTCGCACAGTACGTTTCGGGCGGACCGTTCTCTGCCAGTGGCTCCATCGGCGATCAAGCTCAACGGGGAGTACATCCACACTCCGACCGGGAAGCAGTCCTACGAAACGCCGCGTGCGCTCGAAACTTCTGAGATCGCGCACGTCGTCGAGGATTACCGCAGTGCCGGTGAGCGAGCGAAACAAGCCGGGTTCGATGGTGTCGAGATCCACGGCGCGAACGGATATCTGGTCGACGAGTTCTTGCAGTCTAAAACCAATCACCGGACCGATCAGTACGGAGGCAGTCTCGACAACCGATTCCGTCTTCTACGTGAAATTGTCGAGTCACAGGTCACCGTCTGGACCCCATCGCGAGTCGCTGTTCGGCTCTCCCCAAATGGGGTATTCAACGACATGGGTTCTCCCGATTACCGCGAAACGTTCTTACATGCAGCTCGCGAACTCAATGCCTACGGACTGGCCTACCTGCATGTGTGCGATGGGCTGGCCTTCGGGTTCCACCAACTCGGCGTGCCGATGGCACTGGCTGAATTCCGTCCGCTGTTCACTGGCACACTCATGGGGAACTGTGGCTACGATCAAGAGGCTGCGGAAGCTGCCATCAGTCGAGGGGATGCCGACTTGATCTCGTTCGGTCGCCCATTCATCAGCAACCCGGATCTGGTCGAACGATTCCGAAATAGCTGGACGCTCAATCCGCCAGCCGAGATGTCAGATTGGTACAGCTTTGATTCGAAGGGGTATGCAGACTTCCCGAGCCATGCCTGAATCGGGAAATCGATGGACATTCAGATTCATCCTGCCTCAACGAAAAAGCCAGGGAACAATCAGTTCCCTGGCTTTCTGATGAAAGATCACGAATTCAAGGTTCGCGGTCGATTACTGGCGGACCGAAGACGACGTGCTGGAGGGTGCCGTCGTCCCTTGAACGGATTCGCCACGGGCTTTTGACTCTGCCACTCGTGTGTCTGCACCAGCAACGATTGCCTGTGCGGCCATCAGCTGATTTTGCGAGAAGTACGGTGAGTCAGGCGAGCCGACGTTGTTGTACTTCTTGTTGGCCAGTTCCTCCCAAGACATATGGTCGGTGATGTGCCAAGCGGCCGCTTGAGCAGATCCACGATCCAGCTGGCCGGAACCAACCATCTTGCAGATTTCGTGAACGCGAGGGTCGGACGAAAACTTTTCTGGTGGAATCACAGTGTAGTGCAGGCGTTGAGTCGGCGATTTCTTTCCGTGTTCGAGGCAGACCATCGAGACGGGCACCTTGGCAACGGTTGCGACGGGGATGGAAAAGAATCCACCACCGCCGCCTTGCCCGCCCTGAGCCTGCCCCCCGCCGCCGCCTTGTCCACCTCCACCACCACCTGCAGCTTGGTTCTGCCCGCCTCCGCCACCTTGGCCTCCGCCGCCTTGTCCCCCACCGCCTCCGAAGCCTCCTCCGCCCCCGCCGCCGAATTGTGCCAGAACCTGCACACCGACAAAGGCTTCAGGCATCTGAATCGTCAGCGGTGCATCGGTCTTGTTTTCGACGAGCAGATGCCCTTCAAATTCACTCTTCGCAACCAGGCGGACAGAGATCTTGTCCTGCTCCATGGCCTCGAACAACCCGGACTGGGGCAGTGATGGGTCATACTTCAAGTGCTTCATGACCGGCTTGCGGTCTTTTTCCGCCGCACCCGCATCCTTCTGCACCGACAGAGCAAAACCAGCTGCGACCATTGCGGCCACACAAATCGGAATCAGACGAAGACGTCCCAGCACCATGGCTGAACCCTTCCGGAGGAGAAGTGAAACGGCGCTCTCGATCCCTGCGCGAGCAGGAGGCTCCATCGATCTTATCGATCAGTAAAACCCTTATTCAACGAAATACTTGGAATCTTCGATGGTTTTCTTCTCAAGGTCTTCTCGTGACCCGGTGCGACTGGCATAGCGGGAAGAGCCCGTCTGTCCCGCAGAGAAGACCGCAATCTCAGGAATCTGAGACTGAGGGCGAGTCATAGTTATTTGGCGACATCAGTAAAGCACTTACGCCCCAGCAGTTTACGGAGAATCCTCTTGACCAGATCGGAGATTTCCCACTATACGAACACTCTGGTTCCCCGCTTCCGACCCGAGACGAGTCCCTTTTCTGCTCCGGCCTGATGTTTTCTCCGATCCCACTCATCCAGCGATACGTCTTTGGGGAACTGACCCGGGCGTTCCTGTTCGTACTGACTGCGGTGACAGTCCTGACGATCTTCGCGGGCGTGATTCAGCAGGCCCTTGAAAAAGGGCTGACGATTGAACACACGCTCCTGATTTTACCGTATGTCGTTCCCAGTATGCTGCCCTTCACGATCCCAGCTGCCCTGCTGCTGACGGTTTGTCTCGTTTACGGTCGCATGGCCGGAGATCATGAAGTCACGGCTGCCAAAGCGTCAGGAATCAGCGTGCTGTCTCTCTTGTGGCCCGCCCTGATTCTCGGTGCAGTCCTGAGCGTGTTCTCACTGTTCCTGACGGATCAGGTGATCCCCTGGGCTGAAGGCAAAATCGAACAGACGATTGTCCAGGCGATGGAAGATATCATCCTGGAAAAAATGCGATCCAAGAACGGCTTCCAGGATCCCAAAAGCGGCTTATCAATCACTGTTGCGGGTGTGGACGGGCACGTGCTGCTGCGACCGTTCATTGTGATCAATAAACTCGGCCCCGACTCGACCGACCAGATTACGACACTCCGCGCTGAGGAAGCTTCGATCCACCTGCAACCACGAAATCGCAAGGTGATCTTCCAGGTCAAGAACGCCTACGTCACTTTGCCCGATCACCAGAGTGTCCGCTACACAGCGGAGAAACAGTTCACGTTTCCCTGGCAGGAAGCGGCCTACAAGCAAAAGGCCCGTTATCTGGCTGTCTCGCAAATCGATGATGAAATGCTGTCGGTGTCCCGCGAAAAGACTGAAGCCCGCGACCGCCAGCTCGTCGAATCTGCCATGGCGCTGACCCTCGGGCAGTTCGACACTCTCGCCAATCCGGCCCTGTCCGGCGGCGGTCGCCTGACCGAGCGGACCGCGTGGTATCTCAAACTCCACACCGAAAAACACAGCCGCTTTGCCCTCGCCTGCAGCTGCTTCTTCTTCGCGTTGCTGGGCGGACCGTTCGCGATCTGGCAGGGAAAAAACCAGTTTCTGACCAGCTTTCTGTTCTGTTTTGGGCCGATTGTCGGGGTCTACTACCCTCTGATCATGGGGATGACCGCCCAATCCAAGCAGGGGAATATTGATCCGATGACCGGGATGTGGCTTGGAAACATCGTCCTCGGAATCGCGGCGTTATTCGTCCTGCGGCGAGTAATGCGGTATTGACGTTATCCCAGCGGGTTTGGTTCCGGATCGGGTCGCGGGTAGAATGCATGCAGAGACTCGCCGCGCGACGAGCCTTCCCACCCCATTGCCCGCCCGGTTTGAGGATTCCTCATCATGAATCGATTTGTTGCTGCTGCGTTCCTGCTGTGTGGTCTGACCTCGGTCATGACTGCGGAAGAAAAGAAAGAGGCTGCTGTGCCTGCTGCATTGAATTTCACTGTCAAGAGCCTCGATGGCAAAGATGTCGATCTGTCCGAGAAGTACAAGGGCAAGGTCGTGATGGTCGTCAACGTGGCCAGCCAGTGCGGCGCCACCCCCCAGTACGCAGCTCTGCAAGACCTGCAGAAGACCTTCAAGGATGACGGCCTCGTCGTCCTCGGTTTCCCCTGCAACCAGTTCGGCCAGCAGGAGCCCGGCTCAGCGGCCGAGATCCAGGAATTCTGCAAAGCCAACTACGGCGTGACCTTCGACATGTTCTCGAAGATCGACGTGAACGGCGACAAGGCCGACCCGCTGTACAAGTTCTTGACCGGTGCCGAAACCAACCCCAAGTTCGCCGGGAAGATCGGCTGGAACTTCGAGAAGTTCCTGATCGGCCGCGACGGCCAAGTCGTCGCCCGCTTCAAGACCCCCGTCTCCCCCGATGACGAAAAAGTCGTCGCTGCAATCAAGACTGAGCTGGAGAAGAAGTAGGCTGCCAGGTTCACCCGAGTCAGATCTCAGCCCCGGTGGTCGGCCCGTCCGACACCGGGGATTTTTCATGCCGATGTCAGGCAGTTGGGCGAAAAGAATCTCCAATCGCTGCACTTGCCCGAGTGCCAGCTTCCCGCGTTCTGGCGAACGCAGCGACGAAACGCGGGCTTGTTGTTTCCGAAGGTTGCCCAAGACCACAATCCACAGAGGCACGTCGTGATCCGCTGAGCTCAGTTTTCCGTTGACTCTGATATCGGATCGACGAAGATCGCGAATACCCTGCGTCGAAACACTTTGTGGGAGACATCGGATGTTTTCGAATGAAGAGCCTGAACACGAGCCGTGGGAGCCAGTGGGGTCTCGGCAGCTGGGTGGCGAATCTCCGACGGGGGCCGAGCTGACAGTGGATGATTTGGTGTATGTCGGCTTCAACTCCCGGATTGCCGCTCTGAATCGGTTGACCGGAGAGCTGGTCTGGGACTGGAAGGCTCCCAGTGGGAGCGGTTTTGTGGCCCTGCTTTTGGAGGGCGACCAGCTCGTGGTGTCGGTCTCGGGCTACACGTACGCGCTCGATCCGGCCACCGGGGAGACTCTGTGGACCAACCTGCTCAAGGGGTTCGGCTACGGGATTCCGTGCCTCGTCTCGACCTCGGGGACGACGCTGGGGCATTCGGCAGCTGCGGCGGAGGCCGCCGCTCAGCAGGCTCAGCAAAGTGCTGCGGGTACTTCGGCAGCCACGTGAAGTCGCTTAATCCCGTCCTTCTCCTCAGCCGAAAACTCATAGGAGTTTGACGCTTCGGCCCTGGCTGGCGCTGAGGACTAGTCGTGGACGGAACGCTGATCGGCATGCCAAAGAGCAAAAGCCTCAGTCGCATGACCTCAACTCATTGCTGGAATAACATTGATGGCGCACTTAGAGCATGTGATGTGATGTGATGTGATCAGGGGGCGGCATGCGACGAATTCTGGTGGTCATCAGTGAGCTTCTGGTTCTGTGGGGATCGGCGAATCAGGATTTGAGCGCTGCGGAAGAAATGAGATCCCGCCCCAACGTGCTGTTCATCGCCATCGATGACCAGAACGACTGGATCGGCTGTCTGGGCGGGCATCCATTGGTCAAGACGCCACACATCGATGCCTTGGCGGCGCGGGGAACGCTGTTCACGAATGCTCATTGCCAAGCTCCGCTGTGCAACCCGTCGCGGACGAGTTTGATGCTGGGGTTGCGGCCCT
This sequence comes from Planctomycetota bacterium, assembly GCA_043777375.1. Lineage (GTDB taxonomy): Bacteria > Planctomycetota > Planctomycetia > Planctomycetales > Planctomycetaceae > TH-plancto1. Next base: position 62,821 of record JAYWHX010000136.1, read on the forward strand.
CGACGACGGGGATTCATGGGTTGGAGCCGTGGTTTCGGAACGTGCCGGAGTGGCGGGAGCGCGTGGCCTTGCCGCAGTATTTCGCCGAGCACGGGTACCGCACGCTGAGTACCGGGAAGCTGTATCACTCGGCCCGGCGCGACCCGCCGAATTCGAATTTACCGCCGGAGTTTCAGGTGTGGGGGCCAGCGGGCGGGGTCGGGACGAATCCTCCGCAGCGACTGGCTCCAGACACACCGGGAAAGCACCCGCTTGTGGATTGGGGCGTGTGGCCGCTCGACAAGGATGACTCGACCAAGGGGGACACGCTGATCACCGACTGGGCGATCGAGCGGATCAAAGAGCAGGAGGCAGACAGGAATGTCCGCCCCACTGAGCAGGACCAGCCATACTTCCTCGGCGTCGGGTACTTCCTGCCGCATGTGCCGTGCTATGCGACGCAGCAGTGGTTCGACCTCTACCCCGATGACGACAGCGTCCTACCCCTCATTCAACCGAGCGACCGGGCCGATACGCCACGCTCCAGCTGGTACTTGCACTGGCAGTTGCCGGAAGTCCGGCTGAAGTGGCTGCAGCAGCACAACCAGTGGCGGAACATCACGCGTTCGTATCTGGCATGTACCAGTTTTGTGGACAGCCAGATTGGGCGGTTACTCCACACGCTCGAAGAGACCGGTCAGCAAGACAACACGATCATCGTGCTGTGGAGCGACCACGGCTGGCATCTCGGCGAGAAGGAGATCACCGGCAAGAACACGCTGTGGGACCGCTCGACCCGCGTGCCGCTGATCTTCGCTGGACCGGGGGTGACACCGGGCCAGAAGTGCCCACGACCCGCCGAGTTGCTCGATATGTATCCGACGCTGATCGAACTATGCGGGTTGCCGCCTCGCATCGATTTGGAGGGTGTTTCTCTGGCCCCGCAATTGAAAGACGCCACAATCCCGCGCGAGCGTCCGGCGATCACCAGCCACAACCAGGGAAACTTCGGCATCCGCACCGAGCAGTGGCGGTACATCCACTACGCCGACGGGGCGGAAGAGCTATACGACATGCAGACCGACCCGCACGAGTGGACCAACCTCGCCCCCCTGCGTCGGGACGTGTGTACCGAACTGGCGAAGTCGATCCCGAAGCGCGACGCCGGTCCCGCCCCCGGCAGCGCCCACCGCATCCTGACGATATACGACAAGCAACCGGTCTGGGAGGGAAAGCCGATCCGACCGGAGCATGAGATCCCGGAGTAATTAGCCGAGATGCGAGGATATTGAGTTCAGAGTCAACGGACAGGATTGGTCGCTGTCCTAACGCTGGCCGATCTCCGTAAACTCTATCCTAGTAATCGCTTGCGGCCCACGATGTATTGCGATCTCTCTTCGTCGCCGTGCGGTTTGCATTTCCGGCCGCACTCTGCCAAGATACTTGGCTTCCGCAATTCAGGTCGGCTGCGCTCCTACGGGGGCGCGCCCAGTGAGGATGAGTGCCATGGCACACAAAAAGGGACAGGGCTCGACCCGTAACGGTCGCGACTCCAACGCACAATCACGTGGTGTCAAGAAGTACGGCGGCGAGCTGGTCATCTCTGGCAACATCATCATTCGTCAGTGCGGCACCAAGTGGCGTCCTGGCAAGAATGTTGGCATGGGCAAGGACTACACAATCTTCTCCGTGATCCAAGGACATGTCTTCTTCGATCAGGAAGGCCGTCGTGTGAACGTCGTGCCGATGGCTGCCGAAGTCGTAGCAGCGAACTAGTTTCTCCGAGTGATTATCGAACAACGACAAGACACCTGTGATTGAATCACAGGTGTCTTGTTTTTTGCCAACGACCGGTTGTGCAATGCATTCCTCGTCACCCCGTCGAGAGGTCGGGGAACATTCCGTTTTACCTCGGGACCGGGATGCGGTCCACGATTTGTTGCAGGACGGCTTGAGCCCGCTTGCGTTGCCCCTCGCGCAACACTCCCGCACAGACGACCCGGTGGGCGAGAACGGGCAGCATCATCTGCTTCACATCATCCGGGATGACGTAGTCGCGGCCCTCGACAAAGGCATGGCTTTGGACGGCACGCGAGAACGTAATCGCTCCGCGTGTGCTGACACCGACCGTCAGCTCGTTATTGGCTCGCGAGCGGTGAACGATCTCCAGAATGTAATCGCTGATTGAATCATCCATGCGGACTTCTCGCACAGCGGCCTGCAGTGCGAGAACTTGTTCGATAGTGATGACCGGTTTCAGGCGATCAACCGGTTCCCCCAGTCGGTGCGAAGTCAGGACGGCCTTCTCGGCGGCTTTGTCCGGATAGCCGATATCCATGCAGATCATGAACCGGTCGAGCTGATTTTCGGGGAGCGGATAAGTCCCCTCGAACTCATAGGGGTTCTGCGTGGCCAGCACGAAAAACGGGCGATCGAGCGGATAGGTCTTTCCCTCGATGGAGATCTGCCGCTCCATCATCGCTTCGAGCAGGGCGCTTTGCGTCCGCGGCGTGGTGCGGTTGATTTCGTCGGCCAGCAGCACTTGCGTGAAGATCGGGCCGGGCCGGAACTCGAACTCCCCTTTGTTCGGCAGGAACACACTGCCTCCCAGAATGTCGCTGGGCAGCATGTCGGGCGTAAATTGCAGCCGCGTGAACTTGCAGCCCAGGCTGAAGGCCAGGGCCTTCGAAAGCGAGGTCTTGCCCACCCCGGGAGCATCCTCGATCAGCAGATGTCCCTCGGCCAAGAGGGCGACCAGAGCGAGCCGGATGGCTGATTTCTTGCCGAGGATCGCCTGTGCGACGTTGTCCTCCAGCTTTTGAACCAACGCGTGCAGTGGTGACGGCAAGGGCCTCTCCCAAAGGGGTCAATCGATGTGGATGAAACAAGCGTCAGAGGGCCAAATGATCTCTCGCCCCGGAAGAGCTGCAGGATCATAGCGAGTCACAGCTCAACCACCGAACCCAGCGGTCGGCTTGAGGAATTCTGTGTGAATTCCGTTCTCTGCGGCTGTATCGGTCGGTCGTCGGTCGCTGGTCCCAGAGAAGTCCGGGGCAGAGTCTCGACGATATCGAGGCTATCACCCTGACTCACCCACTCTGATTTGCACCCCAAACAGCACGCTTCAAAACCTATGTTGGATACAACCGCCACCATCCCCACGCTCGACGCTCTACGGCAGTATGTGCATGCACAACTGTGCGCCAAGGAGAGCCTGTTGGAAGACCAGTTCCAAACCCACGAAGACTCCCTCATGAAGCGGGGACAGGTTTGCGGGCGGCAGTTCCAGCTGCATGGCCCGCGGAGCATTCGGCTGGGAGCGATTTGGGCCAGCGATCAGAACTTGATCTATTTCTATGACACACAAGGGGAACGGTATCTGAAGGTGCGTCTCACAGCTTCAATTGCCGATGCGGCGTAGTCAATTCGATACCATCCGGACGAGCGGATTTGAGAACTGCTCTTTCTGCGAAATTCTTTCACATGGTAGAAATGCCAGTTCGGTTGAGGTCTTCGATCTCAGCTGAAGTGGAACCGGTCCATCCGTCGAAGAATGGACACAGGAGCGGCGAATCTGTCGATGGGCTGGGAGAGATCTCCTCGTCATCCGCAAAATCTGCCGCTCGAGTGATCGCTCAAGTCTGGACCGACTGGAGCGGAATCGTACAAGGCATCGTAATGAGTGCGGTGCCCGTGGTCCGCACTTTGGATGACCGAGCCGATTGTTCCCTCGGAACAGCGAATTCGGGAACCCCCACTTTGGCATGAGGCCAGCCCATGTTGCGTCGCAGTTTTCTGATTCAATCTGCCGTTCTTCCTGCCCTGATCGCTGCTGTGACAGCTGCGGGTTGTCGCGGCAAGCAAGTGGCCCATGTCCTGAAAGACGATGATAAGGACATGGTCGGCAGCCACACAGCTGGTGCAGAGACCTGGAAGCCATTGGTCGAGCAGTCGGTTGGACAATTGCTGGCCCGTCAATGCTCCGAGATTCATCCCGCCTCGATGGCTGATGGGGCCGATCTCGAAAAGAAGCGAGTCTGCTTCATGGGCATCGAAAACAAGAGCGCCGAAGAACTCTTCGATAGCCGCGAACAAATCTACGATCACATCGACACGCTGATCAGCCAGTCCGAGCAGTTCCAGCTGGTCAATAAGCGGTTCGTCGAAGCCGGTCTGGACGAGTGCCGCCTGAAGCCGAACCAGCTGTTCGTTCCCGCGAACCTGCGGATGTTTAGTGAGGCGATGGAGCAGTCGAACCAGCCGATTCACTACTTGTTATTCGCCAAGATCACGTCACTGTCCACGCAGAGCAACGGCGACTCCCAGCGGGATTACCAGCTGAAACTCGAGCTGATCGACACCAGCACGGGGGAATCGGACTCCGAATCCGCCTCGATCAGCAAGGGATATCACAAGTCGAAGCTGTCGAAGCTCAAGCACTACTAGAGGCTTGTCTGGACTTGAAGTCAGGGTTGTCGTTTCTAGGTGGGCGAGTCTCCTGCCGAGCCGCTCGCAAGAATGCAGGTTGTCCCTGGCTCGCGGCTCAGCAGGAGCTTCGCCCTCCCAACCGAGTCCTTCCAACCTCACCCATTCAATGTCTGTCGTCAAATCAGACCTATGCGTCGACCTTCTTCACCTACGCACGACTCCCTGCGACAGCGGCTCATCCCCGGTCTGCTGTGGGGAATGTGTGTGGCGACGCTCGTCGGGTTGAGTGGGTGTGCGTCGCATGTCGATCGCGTGGTGTCAGTCCGCAACGAGTTCTACTCGGGCCAACTGGATTCCGCGCGGACTCATACTCAGGCACTACGAGACAAGCACAAGGCCGACGAAGATGTGTTCGATCTGGATCGGGCGATGATTGAGCTGTGTGCGGGTCACCCGAAAGAAGCTGAGCGGCTGTTGCGGCATGTGCGGGACGATTTCGACAAGTACGAAGAGAAGTCGGCGAAGGAAATCGCCACTTCGATGCTGACGGATGACACGAAGATTTCCTATGCCGGTGAGGACCACGAAAAGGTTCTGATTCGAACGTTCCTCGCCCTGTCGAATCTCATGGGCGAAGGCGGCGATGCCCAGGCCTATGCCCTGCAAATCGGGGTCAAGCAACAGGAGTTGCTGGAGAAATCGCAGAAGAAGCTGGAGGAGCACACTCCGGAAGGAGAGCCCCTGCCCGTCGTTCCCGAGTTGCCGCAGGTCGCTCTGGGGCCGTACGTCCGGGCGATGCTGAATGAGGAGTCAGCTCTCGACGCGGAAGAAGTGGTACGGGCTCGCGAGATGGTCGTGTCGTATGTCCCGGGCTTTCGCGACGGGGAACAGGACCTCGAAAGGGCCCGGGAAGATGCATCCTGTGCGGCGGATCATGGAGTCATTTATCTCTTCACGATGGTCGGTCGTGGGCCGATCAAGGAAGTGTCCGAAGACATCCCGACCCAGGTCTCTCTGCTGATTGCTGATACGATTATCAGTGCTCTCGGGAAACAGACGCTGCCCCCGACCATTGCTCCGGTGAAGGTCGCTAAAGTCGTCCGCCGACCGAACCGGATTCAGTCAGTCCAGGCCGAGATTGATGGGGGTCAGGTGGGCACTACCGCCACGCTGGTCGATGTCGGCGAGCTGGCCGAGGCTCATTACAAGGCTCGCTACAACGAGGTTCTAGCGATGGCAGTCGCCCGCCGTACCATTAAAAAGGGTGCTGTCTATCTCGCGAAAGAACAGATGCAGGCGGAGTCGAATCCCGTCGTTGATATCGCACTGACTCTCGGAGGAATCGCGTGGGAGTTCAGCGAAGCGGCAGACACCCGCTGCTGGGGCCTGCTGCCCGAGACGATCCAAGTCCTGCGAATCGAAGCGCCGGTCGGCACCCGCACTTTGAAACTCCTAGCCGCTGATGCACGCGGAGTGTACGGTGTCCCGGAGACTGTCGCCGTCGAAGTGTATGATCAACGCAATACGTACGTCCTGGCCAACTTCCCTGATAGTCAGCTCGTCGGCAAGGTGCTGGTCAGCGGGCAGGAATAGCTTGCTCTGTGGCAAGGCCCTTGCCTTTTTCAACGTCGCGTGGGCTTTAGCCCACGCCACTTATTCCCTCTTAAAAAGGCGACAGTCACCGAGTTCCGCTCGACGCCTGAACTCCAAAGATCGGTCCCAGTAACCACAGTGTCATCAGCGACACAAACACAATCCCCACCAGATCCAGAAACAGCCCATACTTCATCATTGAACGCACCGGCACGCGACCTGTTCCGATTACGATGGCATTCGGCGGCGTTCCGACCGGCATCATAAACCCGCAACTCGCTGAGATCGTGGCAGGGATCAGCAGGAGTCGCGGATCGATCTTCAGCGCGACAGCGGTCGCTCCGAGAACTGGCAAGACTGTATTGGCGGTGGCGACATTTGAGGTGAACTCGGTCATCACGGTCAGCAGCGCACACGTCCCGAACACCAGCAGCCAGATCGGGGCTCCCTGCATCTGTTCCGCAAACATCTGACCGATCCACTCGGACAGCTTCGTCTCCTTGAAGGCATCGGCCATGGCGAACCCTCCACCGAACAGCAGCAGTATGCCCCACGGGATCTTCTTCTCGGCTTGATCCCAATTAATGAGTCGTGGGACGGAGCCATCGGGCTGGCGATCACCCGGAAGCATGAACGCCACCAACGCCATGGTGATCGCCACGGTCGACTCATTCATCAGCTTAGAAATATCGGTGGCCTCGACGCCACAGCGGAGCAGTATGGCCTCGAACATCTGGGGCCAACTGGGAATCGTGGCGAACCAAAGTTCAAAGGGTTGATCGAGTACCCACAATGTCGCCGTCATCAGGAAGACAATCAGGATATTCCGCTCGCCGGACCGCATGGGGCCGAGTTCCTTCAGACGCTCACGAAAGAACTCGCGACCGACCCGCTCGATCCCCGGCAGGACCGGCAGCCGCCAGGTCATCGCGAACCCGACAGCTGCCAGCATCATCAGGCTGAGTGGAACGCACAGCAGCATCCAGTGGGCGGATGAGATCGGTGCGTAACCCTGTGGAACGAACTCCGCCTCCCAATAGCGCCGCAAGACCGGGTTCGTCGGCGTGCCGACCATTGTCGCAAATCCACCACAGCTGGCCGCGTAGGCAATGCCCAGCAGCACCGCGATCGACAATGGCTTCAGCCCCTCATCAACATTGCTGCGCGTGGCCTCTCCCGTCGCGGCCAGTGACTCCGCGAGTGTGTCCAGGAGCGCCAGCGCGATCGGCAGCATCAGCAGCGTCGTGGCGGTGTTGCTGATCCACATCGAGATCAGCGCCGTTGCCAGCAGGAACCCAAACACGATCTGCCTCGGCTGGCTGCCAATGCGGCTGATGATGTGCAGAGAAATGCGGCGATGCAGCCCCTGCCTCTCAATTGCCAGCGCAATGATGAACCCGCCCAGGTACAGAAACACGTTCGAGTCCGCATACGCCAGACAGACTTTCTTGGCTCCCATAATCCCCAGCAATGGGTACAACGCCAGCGGAATCAAACTGACCGCTGGGATATTGTCCGGCAACGCGATCCACAGAATCGCCATCACCACCGACACCGCAGCTGTGCGCTGCGCGGTGACTTGCAGTCCGTCGGGCGTGGGCAGGAGCATCAGCACCGCGCCGATCAAGATCGCGGCCAGAGTGGCCCAAGTGGCTGCGGAGATCCGGTTCACAGAGGGCTCTCGGTTTGAGGTTCTGGTGTTGCGGTGGAGCGTAGCAGAATTCATAAGAATTCTGGCGTCCCGCACATTCACCGGCTCCCACCGTACGAAAAAAGCGGTGAGGCTTCACGCGTCCCTTGCCACTCCCAAAGAATCGGCCACGCGGTTGATGTAGTTAAACCAGGAGGCAATCAACGTGATTTGCAATATGCCCTGGTCGTCGAAGCCCGCCTCGCGGAGGGCCTGGATGTCGGATTGCTGGACCGATGTCGCATCACGGGTGATCTTCTCCGCATGCTGACACATCAGCTGATCGGCGGGGGAGAGGCTGCTCAGGTCGCTCTTTTCGATCGAGGCGACGAGGGCCTCATCCCCGGTGGCCCGTCTCAGAAACTCGCGGTGCGAGACGCTGCAATACTTCGTGCAGTTGCCCTGCGAAACGACCGTCGCAATCAGCTCGTGCTGCCGCCGGGTCAGTGGCAACGACGGACTCATCAACGCCCCGAACGTCGCAAACGCATGGTGCAAGGCATCCGGGATCAAGCTGTGAGTGGCGACGATGCCATCAGCTTCCCCACTCGGCAAACCGGGCACTTCGGCGTTGTACTCCGGGGGATACCAGGCATGCTGGGCCGCCAGAGCCTCCCGATACTCGGGGCCAGCTTCCGATTTGGGGATGGTGCGAATCCAGGTCATGGGGGGCTTTCGTATCGTGGGCTTTAGCCCACGTTTCTAGGGGACATCCAATCTCGCGTGGGCTAAAGCCCACGCTACGGGTTGGGTCAAAAGTTTCAGTTGTGACACAGCGAGAGCCGCTCCAAGTACAGAGCATGGAACTGTTCTTCCGGCAAATCCGGAAACCGCTCGCGGAGTCCTTGCCGGAACAAGTCTTTGGTCATCTCCGACAACTCGAACGCTTTCGCGATCCGCTGTTCAGGCGTCATTCGCCGCAACACTTCGAGGTAGGCGTGGTGATTCGGTCGGGCTTTCTGGTCAACTCTCATTTCATCGCTCATGCCTTCTTTTCATCCTCTTCAGTTGTCCAGAAGCCTTAGCCTTCGAGATGGCGTCATCGGCCTTTTGGATCACGCTTTTGAGTTTCTGGTACTCCTTGCCATCCAACATCACAAGTACGCCTTTCGTTCGCTTGTCAGTTGGATCGTATCCATAAATCGAAATTCGTCCCGAGCCGTCCCCCTCAATATCAAGGGAAAAAGATGTCGTCCACATAGAGACTCAACACAACCAATCTCAAACTCTTCGTCATCCGTATCGCTATATGGCCAAGTCTCCATTGTCTCTCTCCAATTTGGTGGTCCTCAATGCAACAAAGTAGCACTATGCGAGCCGAGCAAAGCGTCTCCGAAGGTTGTCTTTCGCCACTCTACTTCGGCTCACGTTCATGGGCCAATACCCCCGTCACCAGTGCCGTCAGCTTCGGCTCAGCGGCGTTGGCCACGGCGATGATCTCGGCCACGTGGGCGGGTTTGAGGGCGTCGGGCAGGCACATGTCGGTGATCACTGACATCCCCACAGTTCGCAAGCCGCAGTGGACCGCCACGATCACCTCGGGAATGGTCGACATGCCGACGACATCGGCTCCGATTTGACGCAGGAACCGGTACTCGGCCCGCGTCTCCAGATTCGGCCCAGAGATGGCGACCAAGACTCCCCGGTGACACGCAAAATTCTCCCGCCTCGCGATCTCCAGCGCCACCTGCCCCAGCTTCCGATCATACGGCTCGCACATGTCTGGAAATCTCGGCCCCAGCCGGTCGTCGTTGATCCCGATCAGCGGATTGGCCCCCATCAGGTTGATGTGGTCGTCGATGACCATGATGTCTCCAGTCGCATAGAACGGGTTCATCCCGCCGACGGCGTTCGAGACAATCAACAGCTGGGCTCCGAGGGCTTTGAAGACCCGGATGGGAAGTGTGACTTGCTTGAGGGGGTAGCCCTCGTACATGTGGCTGCGGCCCTCCATCACCATGACAGGGAGGCCCTCCAGCATCCCGCAGACGAGTCGGCCTTTGTGGCTGATGGCGGTCGATTTGGGGAAGTGGGGGATGGCCTCGTAGTCGATGCTGGCCTCGACCTCGATCTTCTGGACGAGAGCCCCTAGGCCGGTCCCCAGAACGATTCCCGCATGGGGGACCCTCCCCCATTGCTGGCGAATGAATTGGCAGGCGTCTTGGATTTTGTCGTAAAGGTCGAGCACAGCAGGTGTCCTGAAACGTGTCGTGGGAGACGTGACCATACTCCCCCAGAATTGCTCCGACAAGCGGATCGAGGGCGGCGGAACGGGATCTGACCGGCAGAACCTGCGAGTCAGTACATATTCAAAAAACGAAACGAATGTTATTCCCGCTGTCGCATAATCGTCTGTAAGTGCTTTGCCGAGTACGTGTTGTAACATTTCCAATTGATTGAAAGCGATGCTGTACCGAGAGTAACCCGTCTTGACCGTGACAATTCGTCGTCCCTACAAACCGCAAAGGAGTCTCAAACTCCACCTACCGCGCCTCAACTCTTGAGGCGATTCACGCGACTTCACCGGAAATCTCCGGTCCAACCCGAGATGGGTAGTCCTCACCGGACTCACCCAACTACACCAAAACTCCAATTCTTTCGTTTCAACCGTCACCGTCAGCATTGTTCGTGTTCAGGTCGGCCCTCACAGGGTCGATATCTGATATGACCGATTCTGTCGGCGCATCCGTCACATTCCCTAAAGACATGAGAGCACGTTCAGTGACGATCGGTTTCGCAACTGATCACCCACAAACGTGCCGTCCGACAACACTGGGGCGAACGATGAGCGCATCGAAGGCTTTCGCATTTTCACTGGCACTCCTCCTCGGAGCTGGTGGTCACGCATCCGCACAAGACGCTGTTACCTATGACGACCAAGTCGTCTCCGGTGATCAGTCCAGCGGGAGCGTCTCTGGCTCGACACCCATTGGGTCTGCCGGAGGGTACTTCTGGGTCCAGGGGGACTTCGGACAACGTCCTGGGATTCAGGGCAACTATGCCAGCTTTGGCTCGTTTGCCCCCATCGACTTCCTCGGGCCGGACCAGCGGTTCTTCGCCGATGTCCAGGCGATGGTCAGCGATGATGCGAACATCGGAGCCAGCGGGGGCCTCGGTTTTCGTCAATTGGTGGAACCGTGGGGCAGCATCTTTGGTGTCAACGGATTCTATACCTTTGACCAGAGTCAGCGGGGGCTCTCCTATAACCAGGGGGGACTCGGAGCAGAGTGGCTGACCGAATACTTCCAACTGACCGCCAACGCTTACATTCCATTTAGCACGCAGCCGAACAACATCGGCTCCGTCATCCAGACGAAGAACTCGATTTTCCTGAACAACAACCTTGCCTTCATCAACATTCAGAATGCCGAGACCCAGCTGCGGGGCGGTGACGTCGAAGTCGGCGTCCCGATTCCGGGTATGCAGTGGCTGTCCGTTCACGGCGGAGCTTACTACCTGGATGGTTCAAATGCAGAGAGCATCAACGGCGTTCGTGGTCGTGTGCAGGCCGATCTGACCAACGTCCTGCTCAACCTGTCGTACGCCGATGATGATCGTTTCGGTGGTCAGGTAAACTTCGCTGCGACCTACCTGTTCGGTGCTCAGAGCGGGAACTACAACCCCCGCGTCAAATCGCTGTATGACCGGCTGAACGATCGCGTACGCCGCACCTCGCGCATTGCGACACAAGATGTCGTCATCAATCCTCATGAGCTAGCCATCAATCCCCTGACGGGATTGCCCTGGACCTTCGCGCACTTCGACAACACCGCAGCTGCGGGCGGCGATGGGTCCAATGAGAACCGGTTCAATTCGCTGGTCGCCTCCAACCCCGCCGATGCCTTGCTGTTTCACCGAGGCACCACGACCCGCACCAATGTGCTGACGGGTGCGACGGGCGTGACGCTGAATGATAACCAGCTGGTCTTCGGCGAAGGCTGCCCAACGTTCATCGATGTGTTGAATCGACCAGGTGTTCCTTGCCCGCTACCCACATGGGACGTTGCGGGGACAAATCCGTTCGTCGGATCCGCAGCTGGAAACGTCTTCACGCTGGCTGACAACAACCGGATCGCGGGTTTGAACATTATCGCTCCGACGGGCGGCAATGCGATTGCGGGCAACGGCATTCAGAACTTCACGCTGGAGAAGCTGAATCGCAACGTCGATCCGACCATTGCTGGACCAAACGGAACCACGGGCACTGGCGGCGGCATTGTGATCAACAATGCGACGGGGACCGGAATTATTCGGGACTTCGGGTTTAACATCCCGGGCGCCACGGGTCCCAGCGGAATCGTGATCACGAATTCCAATACTGCACCGCTGAACGTTTCGATCACGGATGGTCGATTCTTAAACGGTGGACAGTTCGGCATCCAGGTGGCGGCGAACAATGCCCAAGTCACCACCACCATTAACAATGTCAACAACAGCGGCAGCTCCACTGGCTTGCAACTGCAGGCGGCGAATGGGGGAGATGTTGTTGCGAATGTGACGAACAGTCAATTTGACGATGCGGTTGGGGCTGTTGTCGGCACCGGCGATGGCATCGCGATGATTGGTAACAATAGTGATCTCGTGCTGAACGTGACCAACACGACGGCCACGGGAGCCCAGCGCGATGGGTTGCATGTGGATCTCGGAAATGGGGCTCAAGGCACCATCAACGCCAACACCGTCAATCTCTCGGGCTCGGGCGACGACTCGATCTTCACGAACCTGAACGATTCCAAGTTGAACCTCACTGCCGTCTCAGTCAATGGATCGGGTGCCGGAGACGATGGTCTCGATTTCCGATTGAGTAATACCTCGGTGCTGAACGCGGCCATCTCGGGGAGCGACCTGTCGAATGCGGTCGGCGACGGAATCATCGGAACTCTGGCGGGTGGTTCACAAGCGAATCTGTCTGTGAGCAGTACCTCCATCGCCAACGCGGGAGGAAACGGACTTTTCATCTCGAACAACGGGACCTCTCAGTTCGTCGGGGCGTTGACCAACAGCTCGCTCGACTCGGCGAACTTGAATGGAGTCCGGCTCGACACAGCGGGAACTTCCCGGTCCACGCTGGTTCTCAATAATAGTGATGCCACCAACGCGGGCCTCAATGGGCTGCTCTCGACGGCTGTCGGAAATTCGCGAGCGGATCTCGTTCTCACGGATCAGGGATTCGACAACGCAGGTCTCGACGCCATCAATCTGACCGCGACAACTGATTCGCTGATCCTGGTCTCCGGCAATCGAGTATCGGGCGCCAATGCGGGTGACGATGGCATTCAAATCACTGCCAACGATGGCCGCGTGGGCCTCACGTGGGTCAATACGGGTTCCTTTGCCAGTCCAAATGGCGACGGGATCACCTTCACTGGTACGAACAACAGCCTCATCGGAATTGACATTGACGGAGCGCCAAGTTCCTTCAATGGGGCTGGTGGAAATGGGGTCATTGGAAGTCTGACCGATTCCAGGGGGATGTTGAATCTCACCGACGTGACCTTCCAGAACGCGGCACTCGAAGGGATCGGCATCACCGCTCTGAACTCGACGTTCCAGGGAGCTGTTACGAATGGGTCGTTCATCAATGCAGGCTCGAATGGAGCGCGCCTGACGCTGAACAACTCGACCGGTATTCTGACCCTCGACAACACCGATTTAACAAACGCCGGTGGAGACGGATTGCTGGTCAACGCGACCAACGGGTCTGGCGCACAAGTCAGCCTGCTGAATGGAATCTCGCTCGATAGTGCGGGCGATGACGCCATTGATGTCAATGTGACCGATTCCACCGCGCTGGTCTCGGGCAGCCAAGTCTCGGGGAACAACGCCGTCGACGATGCGATCCATCTGAATTCCAGCAACGGACAGATTGGACTGCTGCTCGCCAGTGCCGGGTCCTTCACATCACCGGGCGGTGATGGCATCGACTTCACAGGAACGAATGCCAGTATTCTGAACATTCAGGTGCAAGGCTTCCCACTCTCGGACTTTAACAATGCCGGGGGGAATGGAGTCATCGGTGTTCTGAGCGGAGGCTCCAATGCCACCCTCGGACTTGTGAACACGAGTTTCAACAATGCAGCACTTGAAGGTCTGGGAGTAACTGCGACTGACTCGATCTTCAATGGGACAGTCTCCAGCGGATCGTTCGTGGATGCCGGTGGCAATGCCGCGCGGCTGACGCTCAATAACTCGACCGGGAACTTGGTTCTCAGTAGCGTGCTGGCAACCGGTGCCGGTGGCAACGGTGTCGTAGTCAATGCGAACAACAACTCGACATCCGCGATCGGTTTGGTCAACGGAGTGACACTCGACAACGCCGCTCTGGATGCCATCAACATCAATGCGAACGCCGGGTCCACCATCACCCTGTTCGGATCGGGCGTCACGGGGTCCGGGGCTGGTGATGATGGGATCGATGTCACAGCCACGAATTCCTCCGCGGCAGCTGTCGTCTTGAATCCTGGCGGTTCGTTTGCGAATGCGGGCGGCGATGGAATCGCACTCTTGGCGAACACGAACAGCAACGCCGCCGTCATCGTGAATGGGCCTGGAGCCTCGTTCGATGGGGCTGGAGTCAACGGAGTCAATTCAACGGTGCTTGGCGGATCACTGGGCACACTGGTCCTGAATGATGTCACTTTGAGAAATGTCGGTAACGACGGCATCCGCGCCACAGTCGATGGTGCTGGCAGCCTGCTGAACGGAACCCTGACCAACGTCCGCCTCGACGATGCCACTGGCGACGCCTTTGATCTGTTCGCGTCGAACAACAGCCGCATCAACATGGTGGGGACGGGTGTCTCGGGCCCGAATGCCGGTGGGGATGCGATCAAGCTTCTCGCCAATACGCTATCCCGGATCGATATGAACCTCAGTGCGACTGGCTCCTTTGCCAGTGCAGGTGACGATGGCATCGATTTCACTGGAACGGGTGCGAGTCTTGTCAATGTGACCGTCAGTGGGAATCCTTCGTCGTTCGATGGAGCAGGTGACAACGGCATCATCGGCATCTTGAATGCATCAACGGGCACGCTGAACCTGACGAATGCCACATTCGCCAATGCAGGGACGGATGGCTTGCACCTCGACTTGACCAGCTCGACTCTGGGCGGTTCGATCGTTGGCAGCAACTTCTCGAATTCGGGCCAGGATGGTCTGGAGGTTCTGTCGAACGCTTCGACGACCACGCTGAACCTGACCAACACGCTCGTCGATAACGTCGGTGTGGATGCAATTCACCTCGAAGCGAACAATGTCTCTCTCCTCGGTATGAAGTTCACTGGTGGCTCGCTCTTGAATGCGGGCGGAGACATGACCGACATCACCTTCATGGGTGGTTCGGTGGTGAACTTCAATCTCGACCCTGTGGCGACCGGAGCAGCGGAGAATGGGCTTCGCTTCACCGGAACGACCGGCGGCGTCCTTAACGCGATTATCAGTGATTCGCCGATGTCGGTGCCTGGTGGTCCAGTCGGCCAAAATGGAATACTGGGAAGCCTTAACGCCGCAACGGCGAACGTTCGGCTAGTCAACAGCGATATCGCTAATGCCACGCTGGATGGCATTAACGTCAACGCAACAAACGGCAGCGTATTCAACGCAACGCTCACCAACAGCCAGGTCTCGAATGCGGGTGGCGATGGCCTCGATCTGACTTTGGTCAATTCGCGATCCAGCGTGACATTTGATAACAGTGATCTCGACAACGCCGGGGGAGATGCAATTCGTGTCGATGGCACGGTTTCAATCTTCAATCTAAATCTCTCCAACGGAATCAACCTCGACAACGCGGGTGGAGACGCGATGGAGTTCATCGCCAGCAACTCCTCGTTCACGCTCAATGGCAACGGAGCGGTGACCGCCAACAACGCGGGCGGGGACGGCCTGCGGGTGGATGCCTCGGCCGGATCGGTCGTCAACGGGCGCTTCAATGACCTGGACCTCGATGAAGCGACCGACAACGCGTTTGATCTGCTCGCCAACAATGCGACGGTTAACCTCCAAGGTCGCGGGCTGACCACCGGATTCAGTGCCGGTGACGACGCGATTCGGATGGCCGGATTGAACTCCAGCCTGACTCTTCAGCTGTTCAATGCCGGGACATTTGCGAATGCGGGCGGAGACGGCGTTGATATCACCGGTGACAACAGCACCGTTGGCTTCCGTTTCAGCGGAGCATCTCCGGGTGCAGCCAATCTGAGCGGAGCGGATGACAACGGCATCAGCATCGGATTGACCAACAATAGCCTCGGGCAGTTTATCGCTGACGATTTCCAGATTCAGAATTCGGGTCTGACCGGCATCACCATCGGTTTGAGCAACTCGGACATCGTGAGCTCGTCGTTTACGAACGGACAGGTGGATAACAATGGTTCCGACAATGTGGCCGGGAACCGTAATGGCCTTCGAATCGTCGCTGACAATGGATCGAACATCGGGACTCGCGCTGGTCAGGTGCCCGGGTTGGTCTTCGATGGCGTCTCGTTCCAGAACGATTCCTCCAACCCACGTCCACAACAGCACGGGATCGAAGCTTCGGTCGATGGGAACAGCTTCATGGGGCTGACCGTTCGAGGGGCCAACATCGTCCGCAATGATGGCGATGCTGTACTTCTGAACGTGAATCAGGATGCTTCGCTGAACGACTCGTCGCTAGCTGTCCTGAACTTCACAAGAGCCATTGTCAACAACAACTGGGGTGACGGTTTCCATGTGACTGCCACCAATGGAATCGATGATGTGGTGCCACCGCAGTTGAGCGGTGCAATCATCAACTTCTTCGATGGACAGATCAACCGGAACGGCGATTTCATCAACGCTCCGGCGACAGGTGTGATTGGTAACGGCATCGGTGACGGAATCGACGCCACAGCCAATGGTGATAACTCGGTGGCCGGTAATACCCAAATCACCTTCAATCTGAACGACGCGGATATCCTCGGCAACGAAGAACAAGCTCTCCGGTCTTCGATCACCAACGGGGGATCAGTCAACTTCAACCTCGTCGGTGGCTCGATCGACGGAACGATCGAAGTTCCCTGTGCCGATGGGCCACTCGCCTACGTCGAGTTCACACTCAACGGCACCAGTGTCGCCAGCTCGTCCCAGCTGGTGCTGTGTGCCAAGAATAACGGCACGCTGATTGCCAATGTGGGCAATGTGGACTTCAGCAACAACGACGGCCAGGGCATCATTATGCTCGCCGAATCCGGCGGTGACATCACCGCCAACCTGTTCCATCTGGATGTCAGGAACAATGGGAACAACATCGCCAGTCCGATTCCTGCCAGTGTGAATCCACCGATTACAACAGTGACCGGAGCGATTCAAGGAGTGGTGGATGGGGCTGGATCGACGATCAACCTGACCGGTGACGAACTGGTTGTGGTGAACAACCGGCAGGCGGGTCTCGACCTGACGGTCTCAAACGGGGGAGATCTGAATGCCACGATCACGAACAGCAACTTCTCGAACAACGGCCTCTCGGGCGTGTTTGATGGAATGCTGATTAATGCGAGCGGTGCCGGATCGACAGCAACAGTGAGCCTGGGCGGAGCGAGTGGCGTCAAGGCCGATAACGCCACAGATGACGGACTCGACTTCCGCTCGACAGGTGGTGCGACCTTTGACCTGACGATGTCCCGTGTCTCCGCCATGAGTGCCGGTGCCGACGGACTTTCGTTCCTGGTCGATGGGGGAACTGGCAGCTTAAACTCCAGCCTCCTCGATGTGGATGACGCCGATGGACGCGCAATCAACCTGATTGTCGACAATGCCGGATCTTTGAATGTCACGGCACTGAATAACGTCGCAGGTCGCAATGCCGGGCTGGAAGGTTTAAACCTCGATGTCTTGAATGGCTCGACGCTGAACAACTTCAACAGTGAGACTCTGAACTTCTCCAACTCCGGTCGGATTAATCCAGCTGTCAATGGCATTGATATTCTCGTCAACAACGGCAGCATCACTCCGGTCATCGTGCTGAACGATGTCAATGCGGACAACGCCGGGGGCAACGGACTGCTGGTGACCGCCAACGACGGCACTGTCACTTTGCCAGGAGTCACGATTCTCGGTGGTAGCTTTGTGGCGGCAGGCAACAACGGCGTAGAAATTAACGTCGGCAACCAAGCCGTCCCGACGACACTCCAGTTGACGGATGTGAATGCCAATAATGCTGGTAACTATGGCATCCTGTTGAACGTCAACAGTGCGACCGGCGGTCAGAGCGATATCGTTCTGAATCACGTGACTGCGAACAACGCCGTGGGGGACGATGGACTGGAAATCAATGTCACCGGACTTGGTGCAACTGATTCCACTCAAGTGGTCATCTCGAATGGCTCCTCCTTCAATAATGCGGGCAACGAAGGCATCGACATCAATCTGAGTGGAGCTGACGGCTCCTTTGCAGAGATGATCTTCAGTGCAGTCTCTGCCAACGATGCCACCAACGACGGCATCAATATTAGGCCGACCGGTGGACTGGATCTGTTTGTCGGTGGGTTCCTGAACGTCAACGCGACCGGTGCCGGTGGTGATGGTCTGGATGTTCAAGCCGGTGGTGCCAGCAGCCTACGTTTGTTCAACGGGAATACAGTCAACGTGAGTGGTGCTGGCGGAGACGGAGTGGTGATGAGCAACATCGCCCCCACCTCCGGGCCCACATCCATCACTCTCAATGGCCTGAACGCCAGCACCGCGGGTGGCCATGCCGTGGATATCAATCTGAGCGCGGTTCCAGGGGATAGCACGATCAGCCTCTCCAACGTGAATGCAACCGGAGCCCTGGGTGGTGACGCGATCGACCTGCGAGCCCGCATGACGAACGCCGGTGACTCGACCGCGATTGTTCTCAACACAGTCGATGTCAGCAACTCCGCTGGAGATGGACTCAATGTTCGACTGCTCGGAAACACCGTGCTGGGCAATACAACATCCACGATCGCCCTGAACGGCCTGACCTCGACTGGCTCGATTCGAGACGGGATCGATATCGGTCTGGACGATGCGGTCACAACCACGGTGACTCAGTTCAACAATGTCATCGCTCGCAGCAACCGTGAAAATGGAATGCAGATCGATGTCGAGGGTAGCTCGGTCCTGACGCAGTTCACTGCTGACGGCGTCAACCTGTCGGACAACGCGATCAGTGGAATCGGGTTTGATGGCCTGGATGTGCAGGTCCACGATGCGGGTTCTGCGGCAGCGTTTAACCTCTCCAATCTCACCATCGACAACAGTGGCGGTCGGGGTATCGACCTGGATGTCTACGACAGCGGAACGCTGACCTTCAACGTCACGACCGCTTCCGTGGCCAACAGTGGCATCGGCGGGATCGATGTGAACGTCGGGATGATCGACGAGAACCACAATGCGGTTCCGACAGCTGCCGGTCCAGGTACGTTTAACTCGAACCTGACCGATGTCACTGTCGTCAACAGCGGTGTCACTCCCCTCAACTTTGCGGACGGGGTGAATATCGATGTGGACGGAGCGGGTTCGGTCGCCAATGTGACCCTCGATCACGTGCTCTCCAATAACAACGACCAGGACGGCTTCGACATTAATGTCGATAACGGGGCCAACGGAACGTTCGTAGTGAACAACGCCACGACCGGCAACACGAACGCCGGCACCGGCTTCGAGTTCACAGCTGACGGAGCAGCGACGATTGTCTCGCTGACTTCAGCGGGTGGAGCCCTGGGTGATAACACCTTCAACAACAACTTCGGAGACGCGCTGACGCCGTTGGATGGCCCTGGTGTGTCGGTCATCCTGACGAATGCCGTGACGGCGACCAATCTGGTCATCGGAGCGAGTGCCACTGGCAACGATGGAGATGGACTGCAAGTCATCGCCAACGATGGAACCGGCGTGACGATCAACAACTTCGGTGTCTCCGGGACAGCTCTGCAAGTCAACAACAATGCGGGCAACGGGCTGTTGGTCGACTTCTTCAATGTGAATGGGGTCAACGCTTTTGACCTGACCAATGTGACTGTCACCGGGAACGCCTTGGATCAAATCCATGCCGAGTTCCGGGGTATGACGATGGATCACATTGCTCTGGAAAACGTGACGGCAACAGGAATCGGTACTGGAGTCGGCGATGGAATCGAAATCGTTCTGCAAGACACATTGCTGACTCGCCCCACTGCCAACGGTTACGCCTTCTCGGCAATCGATGTCGTCTCCACCAACAACGGTGGATTCGGATTGAACCTGAATGTGGATGAGACCGGTATTCCGAATGCGATTCAAACCGCAGGCATCCCGAATGGTCTGATTCACATGAGTGAGTTCGCCAACAACGATGCCGCCGGTGTGCGGATGCGGTTCGGAGGAGACTCGGTCAACAACTTCGACATCTTCCAAAACACCGCTGGATTCCATAACAATGGACAAGAAGGGATCCTGATCGAGGTCCAAGATGATGCGACGTTCGTGATCGGTGAAGGGAATTCACCGGCCAACGTCAACTTGATTCTCCCCGGTCGTTCGATGTACGAGAATCAGATCACCAACAATGGTGGAATCGGATTCCGCGTGGTGGCCAGCGAGCCGCTCGACGTGACCAATGTCATCGCCGATGCCGTGGGGCCACGAATCGAGTTGCACCTGGGTGATCCAGACCGCAACCCGAATGTGATCACCGGCAACACCGATGCCGCCATGGCCATCGAGATGACGAATGATGCGACCGGGCAGTTCACGATCAGCAGTTCGATCTTGGCCAATACGGTCAACGGGACGAATGCGAACTTCAACGGGGACGGGCTCGCCTTCCGGTTGACGGACTTCGCCGCTCTGGAATCGCTGACTCTCAATGGGGCCACCTCGACATTGAGCATTAATGACAATGCGGGCAGCGGGCTGGTGACGAACGTGAGTCGTTTCTCACGGCTCGGTACAAACTCACGCCTGACGGTGTTGAATTCGACCATCCAGCGGAACCAGCTGCACGGCATTGACGTTCAGAGGAACGACACCGCCCTGTATGGACCCGGTCCAGCGAACAACGCGATCATCATCGGGGCGGCCAACAATGGAAATCTGATTCGCGACAACGTGCGAAACGGTGTGAATATCGTCCTGAACAATACTCCAGGAGCTGTCCAACCACTGGACATCGATATCACCGACAACACATTCGAGCGGAACCTGAACGGAATCTTCCTGAACGCCACTGGCAACGCCCAGTTCAATGGAAACGTTTCGGACAACGACTTCGACGGGCAACGTCAAGACGGTATCCAGGTCATGCTGGAAAACAATGCCGCTTTGGGCGATCCGTTGCTCGCCAACAATCCCCTACGGACACCATTCCTGTTTGAGGGCAATCAAGTCCTCAACAGTGCTCGTGACGGGATTCGGTTCGACACGAACTTCACGAACGAAGCCGGGAACTTTGGTGCGGGTGCCTACGCCAATGTGTTGATCACCGAGAGTGCGAACTTTGTCGATGGATTCGGAGCTCCGGTTCGGACGCTGGTCGATGGGAATGGCGTCCACGGGGTCCACATCATTGATAACAGTGACTTCGCAGGAAACGCGGCATCGGTGGTCATCCAAAACACCTACCGGATCTTCAACTCTGACATCACCAACAACACGGTGGACGGTGTCCATCTCAACGTCGCCAATAATGTGGGAATTCGGGATGCCAACAATGGTGTCGCCCTGATCATTGGAGACCCGACCAACGCGGATCAGCGAGATGTTCTAATCAGCCTCAACGGTGATGATGGTATTGAAATGGAGCTGGCCGATGCGGATACGAACACCAACAACATCCGAATCACCAACACCACGGTCTCCTTGAATGGAGCGACGGGTGACGCGACTGGAGGGAATGGAATCTACGCGAATGTGCTGAACGCAGGTTCGTTGGACATGTATCTGGAGCATCTGGATGTCATTGGTAACACTGATGACGGACTCCGGTTCGATGTGACGTCAACCCGACAGGATGAAGCCAAGACGTTGGAAAGAGGCATCCTGCCTCCCGTTGCTCCCGTGGATGCCGTGGTTCTCGTCGAAGCCTTCGGGGTCAACTCGTCAGACAACGGTGGCCGCGGGCTGTATGCCTCGCTGGAACATGACCGACAGGGCACTGGCGGTACAGCTCCGTTCAGCACCAGCGTCTTCAACATCGGTCGTGGAGACCGGTTCAACGATGCGACAGCAGTCAACCGGTTCAACGGCAATGATCGCGAAGGACTGGTCTTCGATCAGCAAGCGACCAACATGGACCAAGATACTGTCAACGTTGCACCCAACTTCCCGCACTACTTCCAGACGGACATCAACGACGATGTGTTTGTGGACGTCAACTTGGCATCGTTCCAGCCAACGACCCCGTTCCGGATCAGCACTAACCACACGGTTGGTGGCGTAAACACTGCCATCGGGGGGCCAACTTCAGGTCTTCCTTCTCAGGAAACTCGTGAAAACCTGAGGACCAATTTGACCTTCATTCAGAATGAAGTGTCAAACAATGGAACCAACTTTGAGGACGGGCTGGTGCTCGGAATCGGAGCGCTGACACGGTTGAACGCTCAAATCGGTGGAAACAGCTTCGGTGGCAACGTGGGTGACGATATCCGTGTCTACCCGCAACAGTCTAACGAAGTCACTCCTCCGAATTCGTTCAACGACACCGATGGTGGTCCTCACAGCTTCATCGTGCATGACCCTGTGGCCTATGCCAACATTGTGTTCGGTCAGATCGATACCGACTTGAACGGTTCGACCGATCTCACTCGTGGAAATGGCCGCAGTATCGACGCCAATGGGGCGGCTTCCGATGGAAGTGGAGCCGGTGAGCAGATCGCCATCCTGACGTTCGGAACACTACAAACCGCGCAGATCACGAACGATGGAATCTTGGACAATGTGGACCCGATCAAGGGTGGAAATCGCCCCGTGGTGCTCGTTGGCCAAATCTCTGTCGCAGGGATCTTCAACAATACGACAATCAACGACTTCAACGAGAATGCCGTTCAGCAAAACATTCTCAACCAATTTCAGCTCTGGGATATCAGTGTCAATCAGGCTGTGCCAGATCCCACCTTCCCATAACCGCTTGAATCCCGTGTGACACCCTGACCGGCGGTGGCTTGCAAGAGCCGCTGCCGGTTTGGCATTGGGCGGACGGAATTCCCAGCTGTGGCGAACTCAACCGACCTGTGCCTCAAGCCTGATCAGACTTGGAATTGAGCGAGTCTCAACCGGGAGGGCGAAGCTCCTGCTGAGCCGCGAGCCAGGGACCACGTTTTCTCGCAATCGCAGCTCGGCAGGAGCCTCGCCCCAGTGCTGTGAACATGCTGGTCGTGAATCCGTCCGCCGTGGGGCACGTTTTCTACGTGCCCGTGGCCTCATCCAAGGACAAGGCATGAAGACAGAAAGAGAGAATGGCCGCCAGAAACTCAAAAAACGCAAAAGGGGAGAACTCAGTTTAGCGTGTTTTGAGTTTCTGGCAGCCTCCACTCTTTGGCTCAGGAACTGGCTCGATAAATTCACCGCAGAGGACGCAGGGGTTCGCAGAGGAGAATCCCAGAGATCACTCGGACCTCTGCGGTCCCCCGCGTCCTCTGCGGTGATTCCTCTTCCAGGCTTTCGGGAAATTGTTATGGAGCAGATTCTCAGTTGCTGGCAACTGCACCACTAAGCAGTCCTTTGGCTGGCGCTCGGCGGGGGACGGGCACGTCGGAAACGTGCCCCACGAAGAGCGCAGCATGTGCATGTGCATGTGCATGGCACTGGCCTTGCCCTGCTGGGTGAAGCGAATCCCTTCCAGCGGGCCGGAGTAACGCTCTGGTGAGCGGATTGGCGCTAGCCACCGGCTCTGAGTGCGTACGGTCAGTCAGGGCCGGTGGCTAGCGCCAGTCCGCTCATGGCTCGAAATCGCGAGGCACCAGCGGGGTTTGCTTGTGGACGATCGGCGGGCAGAGCGGGGCCATCTCGCGGTTGAGGGCGATGTACTCTTTCCACGGTTCGGGGACATCGTCCTCGTAGAAGATCGCCTGCACCGGGCATTCCGGGATGCACGCCTGGCAGTCGATGCACGGGTCCGGATCGATGAACAGCATCGATTCCCCTTCGTGAAAACAATCGCACGGGCAGACCACCACGCAATCCGTGTACTTGCAGCCGAAACACGGTTCTGTCACAACCATTGCCATAGCTCGTTCTCCCAGTCGTGGCCACGCCGGAATGAAGTGGCCTCAACTCGCAGATGCCCGTGAGGGGCGAGGCTGGTCACGGATTCCAACACTTCTCCCAATTTCATTCCCAAGGCGCGTGCCGTGTCGCAATCGATCGACGACTCGCACCCGCCGGAATTGACGTCACTGGGAGTGAGTGAGTCCGGCGCTCGTGACCTGGTCGACCGGTACATGGCCCGCCTAAAAGCACTGGCGAGTTCCCGGCTCTCGTCAAATCTTCGCCGGCGACTCGATCCCGAAGACATCGTCCTGTCCGCGTTTCGCAGCTTTTTCGTGGGAGCTCGTGGGGGACGTTTCGAGGTTTCGACGGACGGGGATCTCTGGTCGTTGCTGGCCACGATCACGCTCCGCAAACTGGCCCGCCAGACACGTCGACATCGATCCGAAAAACGGTCTGTGCTGCGTGAGACACAGATGCCAGACAGTTGGATCGCAACTGCTCGCGAGATCCCGACAGCGGAAGAAGCGGCGCTGCTCGCTGATGAACTGGACTGGCTGGTCGATGCGACCGAGGGACTGGATCGCGAGGTCTTGATCAGGCAGCTGAGAGGGGAAGAGGTCGAGGCCATCGCCCGAGAGCTGGCTGTCAGCGAACGGACGGTTCGCCGGTCGCAGCAGCGGACCCGCGAGCTAGTGACAGCCGACCGGCTGCATGGTGAACTGTCTCGCACAACAGTCAATGGCTGTGCGGCAGTCAAGCGGCCTCTCTTAGAGCCACTCTCGGTGGGGAAGCCGACCCGCTCACTCGATGAATTGCTGCTCCACGAGATGGTCGGACAAGGGGCGTTCAGCAAAGTGTTCCGAGCCACGGATCGCCAGCTCGAGCGAACAGTCGCGGTGAAGTTTCTGAAGAAGGCCTCTTGGGCGGATGCACGGGCCGTTGGGTCGTTGCTGCGTGAGTTCGAGATCCTTAGCGGGCTGAATCATCCTCACGTGTTGCCGGTGTTTGGCTGGGGGCGAACCTCGCGTGGGGCGGTCTTTCTGGTGATGGAGTGGATGGACGGGGTCAGCCTTGATCAGCAGGTGGGGCAGCTCACCTGGCATGAAGTAGTCCGCATCGGATGCGAGGTCGCCAGCGGTTTGATGGCCGCTCACGCAGCTGGGGTTTGGCACTGCGACTTGAAGCCGGGTAATGTGCTGGTCGACGAGAATGGTCATTGCCGACTGGCGGATTTCGGTTTCGCCCGCTGGGGAGCGGATGACGATTCGCCGCGCGGCGGGACAGCTGGGTTTCTAGCACCCGAGCAGGTCAATCCTGGGTTCGGGGTGATCAGCGAGCGGACGGATGTGTATGGTCTGGGTGGGCTGCTGTATGCCCTGCTGGTGGGACGCTCGCCTTGCCAGGGATGTGACCTGCCTGAGACGATCAGCAGAGTGCTGTCATCGGAATCAGCGACAGACCTGCAGTTGTATGGTGTGCCCGAACATGTGAGTCGAGCGGTCATGAGGGCCTTATGCAAGCGTGCCGAAGATCGCTGGCCTGATGCCACCACGTTAGCCGCAGAGTTGGAACGGATTTGTATCACGATGAGAGAGCTGCAATGAATTCACAACCGTCCATTCGGATCTGCACCAGCGCCTCGCTTCGGGATCAGCCGGGGGTGAGTCCACTGCTAGAGATCATGTTCTCGGGTGGTCACTCGCATTCGAGCGTGTCGGGCCGCCCGGAGCATCTGGTGATTTTGGATCGACCCGATGGCAATGTCGCGTTGATGGAGGCGACCGTGGATCGCCAGCGGATCGCGATGGTCGGACCGATTCTGGTGAGTTCCCCGCTGGAGCTCTTCGAACGCCGGGCCATGTGGCAAGCTGCGATTGAGTGGGCGCAGGCACAGAGTGCAGCTGCGATCCAGCTCGCAGGCGACCGGACAACGGACGACTGCGAGATTCTGGCCGGGCTGGGGTTTTCGATCACGACGGAGATCGGGTCGTTCGTGTGTGTCAACGTTCCGTGGATGGTCGCTGATGATCCCATGATGAGGACGATTCACCTGAGTCTCGATTCGGCCGAGGTCGTCGAACTGGTCAGGCGGACGCTGGTTGATTCACTCGATATCCCCGAAGCGATCCCCTTTCGCAGTCCCGCGCAGCTGATCCAGAGCTGGCTGGTCGATGGAGAGCTGTGGACGCTGGTGGCTCAATCAGCCGAGGGCCCTGTCGGCTTGCTAGTGGCTCATCGGAAGAATGAGACCGCAGAGATTACCTACGTGGGCGTGGCCGCTGGCCAGCGACGGCTCGGCTGGGGCACACGGCTGTTTGCCCAGTTCTTGAAATGGGCCCGAGATCAGGGGATCGTGCGGATCACCGTAATCGTCGATCGTAGAAACAGCCCGGCGATCCAGCTGTATCAGCGATTCGAATTTCGTGAGGAGGCAGTGTGGATGCCAGTGGTATTTCGACGGTTGTAGAATGGGATTCATTCCGTTCGCCGCAAATGCAACAAGCCCCCGAGAGAGCTCGGGGGCTTGTGTGATCTTGACTCGACTGGCAGACAAGAATGTCTGCCCCACTGGCGATTACATATCGCCGTGGTCGTCGTGGCTGTCCTTGGCACTGGCCTTCGGCTTTTCAGCGATGAGGGCATCGCTGGTCAGCAGGAGGGTCGCAACGCTGGCGGCATTGGTCAGAGCGGAACGGGTCACCTTGACCGGGTCGATCACACCGCACTTGACCATGTCTTCGTAGACACCGGTCGCCGCGTTGTAACCATGGTTGCCCTTGAGTTCCGAAACCTTCTCGCAGACGACTCCGCCATCGACACCGGCGTTGTCAGCGATCTGGGTCAGTGGAGCCCGGCAAGCCCGGCGGATGATGTTGTAGCCGACTTCTTCGTCGTGGGTCATCTTGCCGCCATCGACATTCATCGAGGCTCGCAGCAAGGCGACACCGCCGCCAGGAAGAATGCCTTCTTCGACAGCTGCACGGGTGGCGTGCAAGGCGTCTTCGACGCGGGCCTTCTTCTCTTTCATTTCGGATTCGGTAGCTGCCCCGACGTTGATCTGGGCCACACCGCCGGAGAGCTTGGCGATTCGCTCTTCGAGCTTTTCGCGATCGTAATCGCTGGAGCTGGCGTCGAGTTCCCGCTTGATCTGCTCGATACGAGCCTTGATGTCTGCGCTCTTGCCAGCCCCTTCGATGATCGTCGTGTTGTCCTTGTCGACGACCAGCTTCTTGGCCCGACCGAGGTCGCTCAGCTGGACGTTTTCGAGCTTCACGCCGAGGTCTTCGAAGATCGCCTGGCCGCCGCACATGATGGCGACATCTTGCAGGAGAGCCTTGCGGCGATCCCCGTAACCAGGAGCCTTAACCGCGACGCAGCGGAACACGCCCCGCATCTTGTTGATGACGAGGGTCGCGAGGGCTTCGCCTTCGACTTCTTCGGCGATGATCAGCAGCGGCTTGCCGGAGTTGACGACCTTCTCCAGGACGGGAACCAAGTCCTTGATGTTGGTGATCTTCTTCTCGTGGATTAGCACGTAGCAGTCGTCAAAGACACACTCCATGCTGGCTGTGTCAGTAACGAAGTACGGCGACAGGTAGCCGCGGTCGAACTGCATCCCTTCGACAACGTTGAACTCGGTCTGAAGGCTCTTGCCTTCTTCGACGGTGATGACGCCGTCCTTACCGACTTGCTCCATCGCATCGGCGAGGATCTTGCCGATCGTGTCATCGCCGTTGGCGGCGACGGTGCCGACCTGAGCGATGGCTTTCTTATCCTTGCAGGGAATCGCCATCGACTTCAGCTTTTCGATGATGTCGGCGACAGCCTTGTCCATGCCCCGCTTCATTTCGAGAGGACTGACTCCGGCGACGACCGACTTCAGACCTTCGACGAAGATCGCTTCGGCCATGATGGTGGCGGTGGTGGTGCCGTCACCGGCATTGTCGGAAGTCTTGCTGGCGACTTCCTTGACCATGCTGGCACCCATGTTTTCGAACTTGTCAGAAAGTTCGACTTCACGAGCGACTGTCACGCCGTCCTTGGTCACGGTCGGAGAGCCGAAGCTCTTCTCGATGATGACGTTCCGGCCCTTGGGACCGAGGGTCACGCGGACCGCCCGAGCCAGCTTGCTGACACCGCGACGCATCGCTTCTTGTGCTTCCTGATCGAAAGCAATCATCTTCGCGCCCATGGGCGGTCTCCTGGTTGATTTGTGTGGTCGCAGAAGTTGTGTGTCTTCTGACGGATGAATCGGAGGGTGCAATCGCCAGATCTCTCGCGAGATCTGCTACAGACTCGTACTAGTACACGGCGAGGATGTCGCTCTCGCGGAGGAGCAGATACTCCTCTTCACCGATCTTGATTTCGTCGCCCGCGTAGGACGAAAAGATCACGCGGTCGCCTTCCTTGACGGTCAGCGGAATACGAGCCCCATCGCGGCGGACGTGACCGTCACCGATGGCAATGACTTCGCCCTTCTGAGGCTTGTCCTTGGCTGAATCGGGCAGAACGATTCCGCCAGCTGTCTTGGACTCCGCTTCCTGCCGCTTGAGGACCACTTTATCCCCGAGGGGCACGATCCGGGTGCCGCCGCTCGACTTGGCCTTCTTCGACATGTTTCCGCAACTCCTCAGCAGGCTGAGCAAATAGAACTGTGATCAGGAACATTCCCGCTCACAGCCCAAGGACGTGATGTATCGCTCAATCTGGAGAGCGAATTGCGTTCCAATTCTTTGATTGGATCTCAACGTAAAACACAGAAACACTTTGTGGCGATATGGCACAGTGTTTGGAGATCGTTTTGGCGGTCCGGAAAACACCTGTTTTCGTTCACATCTGTCAAAATGGCATCAGCCAGGATTCCGGGTTGGCGAGGCGGGATTGCTGACTCGTCGCATGGGAATCCTAGCTATGGGTTTGTACATTCTTCCTCGCATAGTGGCATCATGTAGTGAGCGGGCAGTCAACGATGAAGACTTTGATCCTGATGCGGCATGCCAAGGCGACTTGGGATCACGATCATTGGGCGGATTTTGATCGCCCCCTGAATCCGCATGGGGAAGCGGACGCCCCGCGCATGGGGCGCCGATTGATTCAAGCAGACCTCAAGCCCGATCTGATCCTGTGTTCCAGCGCTCGCCGGACGACACAGACAGCCGATTTGGTGGCTGCTGAACTTCGGAGTCCCGATCTCATCCAGCACAAGCCGGAGCTCTATCTCTGTCCGGTTTCGGTCTGGGAGGATTTGATCCACCGACTGCCCGAGACGTGGAACTGCGTCCTCTGCATCGGCCACAACAATGGGCTCGAAGATCTCGTGTCTCATCTGCAACGGCGTCGGACGGCAATGCCCACAGCTGGATTGGCAATTGTCAGCCTGGGGAGTTGGCATGGCTTTGACCGCTCCGTGAAACCGGAGCAGATCGAGGTATGGCATCCGGAGTAGTCGCTCGAGTGGGAGTCCAGTCTTGAGGCTGCTCCGGGACGTGCGGGACGCTCTTCGCTACGAAAAAAGCCCGCTGCCTGATTTCAGGCAACGGGCTTCGTGGATCTCAATTCGCAGTCATCATAACTATCTCAGCTGTGATGAAACTGACTATTCGTCCTTCTTCGGAGCTGCAGCCTTGGCCTTTGGTGCGGGCTTGGTTGTGCTGGCGGACGCTTGGCGGACAGCGCCTTCTGCAGCTGGCTTGGGGGCGACCGCAGCTGGAGCCGCGGCAGCGGGCTTTGGTGCGGACCGCATTTCGGCGATGACCTGCTCGGTGATGTCGATCGTGTTATCGAACGAGAACAGGAACGCATCGTTGCGGGTCATGACTGCGTTGGCTCCGTTGGCCTTAGCGATCTTGTCTGCAAACGGGCGGGCTTCCTGGCGGAACGAAGCGACGAGAACATCACGACGCTGGCCAATGGCGGTGACAGCCTGCTTTTGCAGGGCATTGAAATTCACTTGAGCGTTCTGAGCCGACTGAGCGAATTCCTTGGCCTTGTCTTCGGCAGGAGCTTCGCCGAGTTCGGCCTTCATCTTGGTCAGCTGCTCGACCGCGTTCTTCTCGATTGCGGAGAGCTTGCCTGCGAGAACGCTCTGGTTCTGACGCAGGTCGTTGGCCATCTCGACATCACGTCCGAGTTCCTTGGCGACCTTGTCCAGATCGACGACAGCAACGCCGCCCTTGGAACGGGTCAACCATGAACCTGCGGCACCAGCACCGAAGGCGATCACAGCACAGAGAGCAAGTGTCAAAGTTGTACGGGGCATACGATTCGGCTCCTTCCGACGGCTTTCGCCTGATTGTCTGCTTGGCTCGGCGGTCGCCACGACCGCTCGATGTCACTGCCAGAATCGACAGCGTTTCGTGAGGAGGAGTTCAGTCCTTGGAACCCCATCTCACGAAGCGCACAGTATGGATTGTCAAAAACGGGGTAAAGATCAGTTACCAAAATGCCGACACGGGGCAGGGCGCCAGCGGCAGACTTTGCCGGAGGTGGCGAACCCAGATCATCACCATCAAGTGATTCAAGACTTCCCGACAGAATCGAAAGCGGGAGGTGAACGGCGACAATGGACGAGAGTTCTCACTTTGTTTTTCGACACCATCACGCAAATCGTCCGGAATATGTCACGCAGAGGCGCGGAGGACACGTTGAGGTGAGAAACGGGTCTGTGGAATTCTCTGCGGCCTCTGCGTGACACTTGCGCTTCGAATGGTCGAGGTTTCAAAATCGCCACCGCGAATCAAGGACCACAGAACGGTCGGCCTTCGA
This sequence comes from Planctomycetota bacterium, assembly GCA_043777375.1. GTDB lineage: Bacteria > Planctomycetota > Planctomycetia > Planctomycetales > Planctomycetaceae > TH-plancto1. The sequence goes on from JAYWHX010000136.1 coordinate 93,446, forward strand.
ATCCGTAAGCAGATCGAGAGCCCGCCGCACTACTTCAACAACCCCTTGAGCTTCTCTTGAGCTGCAGCTCTCGCTTTCGCCAACGTGGCGGGCACCGACACGGTCGCTCCGCCCTGTCGCTTGCTTTCATCTGCTGCCTCCATAAAGGCGTACAGCTCCAGTGTTTCTTCGGCGGTGACTGGAACTTCACCGGTCGTGAAGAACTTGCCGATCGCCATCACGAGTGGGTCGTAACCTTGAAAGTTACTGAGCTGGATTTGCTTGTCGGCTCCGAACACATTCCCGCCGTATCCCGATTTTCCGGCTCGCATCCCACGGAACGTTCCGATGCGGCCGCCCTCCCAGGTCCCTTGCACGAAATCCGCATCCGGGGTCGAGCTGCGGTTCACGGACTGGCAACCCGGCCCCATCACGGTGTAGAGAATCTCGACTCCATGAATCCCATACCAAAACAGGTCGGGATGCGTCGGCTCCAACGAGCAGGGACTAAACGTGTCGCAGCCCAAGACCTTGCCACAGCTGCCATTGCGGGCCGCTTGAGCGTCCTGCATGAAGCGGAGTGATGACGACGAGAAGACGGGCACCTTGTAATGCTGGGCGGCTTCGTAAATGCAGACGGCATCGACCAGCGCCCCGGCAACAGGCTTGTCGATGAAAACCGGTTTCCCTGCTTGGAATACGGCCAAGGCTTGCTCCAGATGAGGTCGCCCGTCGTTGGTCTCCAGTAACACGTAATCGACTTGCTCCAGCAATGTGGGCAGAGAGTCGACGACGGTGATGCCGAGTTTCTTGATCTCCTCGGTATAGCTCGGAATCCGGCTGGTCGACGATTCGATGTCACGACTTCCGTAAGGGTAAGCGACCGTGATCCGCATCCCCGCCAGTGCCGCATTCGCGGGATCAGCATTGAACGTTTTTGCGAAGGCAATCGAGTGCGACGTATCGAGCCCAATGATACCGATTCGCTTTCCGGGGGCTCCTTCAGCGGAGGTGAACTGCAACTGGGACGGTGTCGAACGAGTGCTCATCGGGGGTGTTTCCGGGTTGGGTGGGACCGCCGCAGGAGCAGCTTCCATCGCGGAAAGCGACGAAAGATCCCAGACCGTCGCGTTCTGATCCGCAGCTGCGACCGCGAGCCATTTTCCATCGGGTGAGACAGCAACGCGAGTGAGTCGCCCTTGCGAAGCTTCGATCGCGGTCACGGTCCTGCGATCGGCGAGAGACCAAGCGTGAACCTCGTTCTTGCCTTGAAACCGTCCTCCCGAAGCAGTCACAGCCAGCGTACCCTGCGCAGCAAACACGACGCTGTTCGTCGGGCGACTGTGTCCGGTGTAGTCACCCACCAGTGCTCCCGTGTCGGCCTGAAATACGTGAGCCTGCTCATCGAACCCCGTCAGCACGACTTGCTTCCCATCGGGGGTGAACGCGATGTCGGTCGCAGGACGTTTCGGGGCGGATAACTCGTGGACAACCTCGCCCGTCACCCGCCTCAACTGCGCGAAGCCGGGTTTGGTGAGTTGTGTCTCATCTCCCCCCGCCGCAGCCAGCAGTGTGCCATCAGGGGACAGCGACAGGCCCATGACGGGTCCGGTGAAATCTTGGAACTGGCTCTGTTCAGTCCCGTTGATAGCCCAGCTGCGGACAGTCTGGTCCTCACTGGCGGAGTACAGTCGATCTCCTGCAGCGTTCCAGAGAGTCGCAGTGACGTACCCGCGGTGCCCCTTGATATCGCGGACATGCGCGCGGGTTTCGACGGTGTGCAAGTGGATCTTCTGATACCCGCCAATTGCTAACAACGTGCCATCCGGAGAGAAGGCGAGGCTGCGAGCGAAGCCGGACTTGACGGGGATCTGGCCGACCTTGGATTTGTCGATGACATTCCAAAGTTCCACGGTCTCGTAGCTGCCCACGGCCAGCAGATTCCCTTGGGGTGAGAAGGCGACGCTGGTCGCAGCATCGGGGAGTTTGCGTACCGAGAAGTGCGGCAGCAGCTCTGGCTCGCCAGCTGGCAGTCCAGTGACGAGGGTTCCGAGAGTCAGCAGGCAGCTGAAGAACCGGAGCAGTGTGAAACTGCGACGGGACATCGGTGTCAGAGTTCGAATGAACTGAGCAGTGAACATGTGGTGGCTCTCCCCGCAGGCACTCGGACAAGTCACGCATCGATCGACGCGGATGTGTGATTCCACGGCGATGCTAACCGGGGAATCAGAGCGATCCAAGTGACTCGCGGCTACGAGCACAGCTGGCCAGTTTTTCACTTTGCCTCAGACCGGAATGTGTCACACAAAGGCACGGAGGAACAAAGTGATGTTCATCCATGAATCACCCATGGATGTTTACGAATTCCCTCTTTGTGCCTCCGTGCCTTCGTGTGAGACACTTTTGTTCTTGCAGGCAATTCTCCGCAGGGAGACACGCATCAGAAATTCCAAGGACTCTGGTTGTGTCGCAGGTTGAGTGTCGCCCGAGGACTGACATGGATTGCAGTTCCCGTAAATCCGACCCAGATTCGAGAACTGGCCAGCCGTGGCCTACGAGGGCGGTTGCCCTGGTCGAAGACTCCCTCGACGTTGACAGGGGGGACGGGTCGCTGACAATGCTGATTCGAGATAAGCCTCAGTCCTCAGCATTCTCTCCGCCTCGTCTCGCAGGGATAATCTATGATCACCTCCCGTGTTGTTCCCGTAGCAGTGATTCAACAACGGGCCAGTGTGGACCTCGATGCGAATCTGGCGGCAACGCTTCAGTCGATCGAAGAGGCCGCCCAGCGGGGTGCGAAGATCATCTGTACTCAAGAGCTGTTCCGCTCGAAGTATTTTTGCCAGAGCGAGGACTACCAGTATTTCGACTACGCTGAATCGATCCCGGGACCAAGCTCGCAGGCTTTATGCGCGGTTGCCAAAAAGCACAAAGTGGTCGTCGTGGGTTCACTGTTCGAGAAGCGGGCCCCTGGGCTGTTTCACAATACGTCGGTCGTGATCGACGCGGATGGAACACTGCTGGGGCTGTACCGGAAGATGCACATTCCGGACGACCCGTTGTTCTATGAAAAATTCTACTTCACGCCGGGCGATCTCGGATTCAAAGCATTTCAAACCAAATACGCCAAGATTGGCGTCCTGATCTGCTGGGATCAGTGGTATCCGGAAGCGGCCCGGATTACCGCCCTGAAGGGAGCCGAGGTCATCTTCTTTCCGACGGCGATCGGCTGGCATCCGGGCGAGGAACAGGCCGTCAACACCGCGCAGCACGAGAGCTGGGAGTTGATTCAGCGTTCACACGCGGTCGCCAATGGCGTCTTTATCGCAGCTCCCAACCGCGTAGGGCACGAGACGTTTTCTGGGATTCCGGGCCAGGGGATTCAATTCTGGGGTCAAAGCTTTCTGTGCGACCCACGTGGACACATGCTGCAGCGCGGCAGTGTTGACCAGGAGGAAATCTTGATTGCCGATTGCGATCTGTCGCAAATTGATCAACAGCGTCAGCATTGGCCATTCCTGCGTGATCGTCGCATTGATGCCTATGGATCAATCACCGAGCGATACCTGGACGATTGAGCGGAGGCTCGCGTCTTCGGTGACTCTGACGGTTGCACAAGCCGTGCCAGCAGATGGGACAGGATAGAACAGCGACCGGTACCACACCGCAACCGGTCCGGGAAGGTTGAGTTTTGATCGCATCGGCGAACACTGCCATCCGATCTCTACAACACGACCGCCCCTGCTCTTCCTATCAAATCCCATGTCACACGGGTCTTCCGGTGCCAGTCGACATCTCTGTCGGCGTCGGCGTTGGCTTTCGCAGCTGCCCGAGGAATCTCCTCCGGTGCCAGCTCGACGTCCGCGCCGTGCCCTAGACGAGAGGGAAGAATCCCCTCCTGTTGAGAATGAAGCTCAGGCTCTCCCGGTCTCTAGCCTGCTTCCGAGTCGGACTTGGGTCTTGGCATTACTCGTCGGATGTGGACTGCTGTCCTGGGCGATGGTTGTTGGGATCGGGGCCTGGTTGGATCTCCAGCAGATTGACCCATGGCGGGAGATCTTTGGAATTCGTTCCGGCCGCTTCCTGCGGTTCTACACCACGATCTCGCTCCTGACTTGTTCTCAGCTGTCGTATCTCATTCTGTGGAGGCGGTCACGCAGCCGCAAAGATTTTGCTGGACGATACCGAGTGTGGTTCTGGGTGGGCGCTGTGTGCTCGGTCTTTTGCGTGGCGACGGCCACTCAATTTCACGTGAGCTTGGCCCGTCTGCTGACGGGCAGAATGAGCCTGATTTGGATGGACTCGGCCACGATGTGTTGGATGGTTCCGGCGACGACGATGCTGTTGTCGGCCATGCATTTGATGCGGCGCGACATGCCCTATCGAACAGTGAGTACAGCGTGGGTGCAGGTCAGCCGCTGCCTGGCAATCATGGCCGGAACCAGCTTGCTGATCGGTTCGCTGATCTGGCCTGCGGAATGGGTGACGACCATCAACGCCGCGCTGTCGGCCTTGTGGCCAGCAGTCTTTGCCTCGACGCTGTTGATCCATGCTCGGTACGTGACCTATGTCACCAACGAAGCCTCGCGTGAGCGACGGCAGCCCAGTCGCACATCGCGTTGGGAGTCCCGACTTAAAGCGTTCGCCCGACACGTCTCGTCACAGGCCAGCGAAGAGTGGCACCACTACCGCGAGAAGCGGGCTTCCGCGAAGGCAGCTGAGCGTGTCGCAGCAACTGCGACTCCGGCTGTTGTCGCTCCGAAAGAACCCAGCCCACAGCCGAAGCGAGAACGTCGTGCCTCGCCTGCCAGTCCATCGGCGATGGCTTCTGCTCCGCTGCAACAGATGAAACAGCGAGCTGCCAGTCTGCAACATGTCGATCCGTTGGGCGAAAGCGATCTCGAAGACGGACCCGCTCCCGCGACACAGGCGGTCAACCTTCGCCCACTCGCACGGCGCGAGCTGAGCCCGATGTCCCCTGAGCAGTCAGTCATCGTCCATCCCGCCCAGCCAATCCCACCTCCACACTTCGAGATCACGGAGCCCTCAATGAGTGAAGAGGATTCCACCGACGAGCGAGAGGTTGCCAGCCAGTCCCCATCAATTCCCGCTGGCTATTCTCGCGAGCAGTGGCGGAATCTCTCGAAGAAAGATCGTAAACGACTCCAAAGGTCGGAGTCAGCACAGTAGCACCTCGATTGTGACACCCCGCACGGCTCATAGTCAGACGTTTCGGCGAGCGGGGTGGCGTCAGCCCCCTGGTTCTTCGGTGGATTCAGCTTTGAGTGAGTCGATTACTGTTGAGATTCCCACTCCATGATCGGCGGTGTTATGCTCCATCCCGTCACGGAACGTTCTGTTCCCCATAATACTTTCACTGCATTGGCCCACGACCATGAGCATGATTTCACGTCGCGAGTTTCAGCAGCAGACGCTCGGGTCGCTGCTCACCTGGTCCCTGCTCAACACGCTCTTCTCGGCGGATGCCTTCGCCGATGAGGTCAAGCAGGTCGCCACGAAGTGGATGACCCAGCTGAACACGATGAGTCTGGATCTGCGGGCGCAGAAGCTGGAACCTCTCGTGTGGCAGAAACAGGTCGAAGAACTGTTCGCTCAGGTCGACCTGCCCGAGATGTTGAAGTTCATCGACTTCGAGAAGCTCACTCGTAACGTCAAGCTGCAGGCACGCGGCGAGTTGAGCTTGAAAGCCACTCTGCCACAGGTCGAGGGTCTGCCCACGGAACTGGTGTTCGGCCATCAGGTGTTCGGCCTGAACAAGGACCGCTCCGTTGTGCCGCACGGGCACGACAACATGGCCACCGCGTTCTTGATCTTGAAGGGCGACTTCCGCGGCAGGCATTACGATCGCCTGGAAGATGAAGCCGAGCACATGATCATTCGGCCCACGCTCGATAAGACCTTTGGTGTCGGCTCGTACTCCACGGTCACGGATGTCAAAGACAACGTCCACTGGTTTCAGGCGAACAGTGACCACAGCTTCATCTTCAATATCCACGTTCTGAGCGTCATGCCGGGGCGCTCGGGTCGTGTCTATGTTGACCCTGCCGGAGAGAAGCTCTCTGGGGATCGGATCAAGGCTCGTAAGATTGACCACACGGAAGCGAATACGCTTTACGGCTGATGCCCAGCGTCTCGAATCTCCTGCACCTCGCAGGATGAACTCAGCAGCGAGATCAATTTTGACCGCGCGGTCGCGATCCCTTTATACTCCGCCGCTGCGGGGGAGATGCTGGAGAACAACTGGGACAGCCGAGCAGCAGCTGTGCGATTCAGCATGAGCGTCGTGAGTGGAAGAATTTCCGTCCGAATGCCAAACAGGATACTGCCGCTAATCGGAAGTTTGAGCAGCAGCTGATGCTCCAGACGGATGAAAACTTCCTCGGCTGTAATCGTCACATCCAGGGGTCGCCGGGGTCGTGACGGATGGTGATTGAGCTCTGCGTCGCGGCTGTAGCTGGCGTTCTCCCGCGTCCACACGGAGCCGGGCTCTTGGCGAGCAAAGAAGATTTCGATGTTGCGGGCCAGGGCCGCGTTGAGTCCTGGAATCGGGCCATGCACTTCGCTCATCGGGAGACCAAGTTTATCGCGCAGTGCCCATGTACTGGGGAAACAGACAACTCCTCCGATCAGGCGGTGGACCCCCTCGCCATCGGGATGCATCCACGCGAAGTCCACCTCCCACGCTCGGCCCAAAGCGAGCAGCTGTTCCCACTCGGGTAGCGATTGGTCGATCTCCGTCCCCAGCGAGCGGGCCAGTTCCAGAGTCTCGCGCAGAGCTGGACTGGCCTCGGGCAGCAGTGCTGCATAGGCCTCCGCATCTTCTTTCAGCCAGCGATCCCGCTCGGCACAAATCGCTCCACTCTCAGCGTGTGTGGCAAAAAAATCAGCAGCGACGCCCGGCCGCAAACCCATCGTCCAACGATGATCCCCAGCTGGAAAAAACCGCTCCCACGCGGGCAGCTGGGTGTTCTCATCGCGTGAGTCACCGTTGAGAACGGGCTGGCACTGACGGTTCACTTGGGGCATGTGGATTCCAACGACGCGGTGTGACTTGTCTTGTCGGCAGCACCGATCCAGTCGTCTACTGCTTCGGCAGCGATTCGATGTAGTCGATCAGCGACGCCAGCTCGCGGATGGTCAGTTCCTTGGTGATCCCCTCGGGCATCAACGAAACATTCTGCTTGGTACGCTCGTCGATGCTATTTGTCGGGATCTCCATCTCGATGCCATCGGCATTGCGGATCGTGACCTTGTCAGCTGCTTCCGTGACGACAAAACCGGTAACGGTCTTCCCATCGTCGAGGGAAAACACGTTGGTCACGAAGCCCTGCGCGAGAGTTTTGCTGGGGATCAGAATCGCCTCGGCGATGTCTTTGCGTTTGTAGGTATTGGCGATCGTGCCAAGGTACGGCCCGCGCGGGGGTTGGTCCTTGCGGGTGGTGTGGCACTTCACGCAGTTCATGCGTTCGAACAGGACAGCCCCGAGTTCGATATCCCCCTTTTCCTCGACGGCCTTGGTCACTGCGTCTTCGATCTTGAGTGTCGAGACCTTCGGCCCGGACTTCTGGTCCTCGCCGAGTTTGAGTTCCTTGATCGCTGCCTCCGCAGCGGCTTTGATTTCAGGAGTCGTGCTGAACCGGGCAGCGAGGACTTGGTTCGCGTATTCCGCCCGGCCTGACTTGGCGACGGCATTGAGGAGCGAGACCTCGCTGGCGGGGTCCTTCCACATCGGTTCGAGCCACTTGGTAATCGCTTCTCGGACCTCGACGGGAGTCTCGCTCTTGACAGCCGTGACGAGAAGGACGGCCTCCCCCCATTCAATGTGAGGGGCAGGGGGGCAATTCACCAAATGAGTGACTGTCTTCCAATGGTCGACGATGTGGTTTGCGCTGAACAGAATCTCACGCCCACGGTGGAGCAGTTTTCGATTCTCTTCGCTGGAGTCAAGAAGCCCCTGAGCACGCACAAGGCCAATGACTGCTAGCCCGCTGTTGACTTTGGCAAAGGTCGACATCGAGTCGATGATGAACTCGGCTGGCATAGGTGCGTCATGAACATCTCCGATGGCTTGAAACAGTAGCTCAAATCCGGCGTCTGGAACAACCTTCGCACGCGCCAACTGAGAAGCAAGAGCTGGAAGGAGTGACTTGTCCTTGGCAGCCAACGCCACGAGTTGTTCGATGGCCTCATCGAGCGGGATGCGGTGGCGGTCCATCTCTTTGGTGAGGAATGCCGCCTCGGCCGAGGTCGCAGACGCGAGTGCCCCCTTGAGTGCGGCAGCGATCTTCGGTGTCTCGTCCCACGCCTCGCGCTGGTAATACGGGCCAGTGGTGTCGGGCCGCGTGCCCCAGCTGTCGCCCTTCCAAGTGCCTTCGCGGAAGTACAGGCGGCACAGCGCCGCGAGCAGGTTCTGCCGCAGCGTCGGCTCCTTCGCGGTGGCCAGTTGCGAGATCATGTACGCCGCAATCTCTGGCTCTTGAATCTGTCCGGCACAGGCGAGGACGGCTGCGAAGGCCGGGGTGGTGTTGGGTTCGGTGGTCAGGAACTCGAGCGTCGTGACGGACCGCTGCGTCTCGATGACGGCCCGTCGCGCGGTGTGGGCCACGATCGGATCGGTGTCGATGGAGGTCCGCATGAGGGCCGCGATCGACAAGGGGCTGCCTTCTCGCCACAGACCGAACAGCGCGGCCCGGCGGACGCGAGGAGAGTCATGCGAGAGGGCTTTGACGAACGCTGCGCGCGGGAAGTTCTCGTCGACCTCATCGCCCAAGGCTCGCAGTGCGTACTCGCCCACGAGCGGATCGGCGATCAGGTCGGCCAGAACCTGACTCGTCTTGTCTTCGGCTCCGAGATCCATGGCGAAGATGGCAGCGACTCGCGATTCCATCGAGAGCTTCGTATCGGCGGCGATGGCGATCAGCTTCGCAATCGTGTCATCGTTCAACCCACGCGAGACCAACTCACGCTGAGCGGCCAAACGACGACGGTGGCTGTCCGACTTGATGAGTTCCAGCAGTTGATCCGGCTCGGCCTCAGCGAGGTCCGGCAAGGGAACCGCCGTGTGCCCTTTCGGCTGGACGGAGAGCAAATACCCGACCTCCTCCCCGACATACGTGAACGTCGCTCCCTTCCAACTGGCGACGATTAACTGACCGTTGGCATCGACATCCATGTCGGTCACGCGCGGGACTCGCAGGAACTCGGTCTGGTCGGCGGTGAACGTAGCCCCCTTGGGCGTCATACGGTGCCGGTAGATCATGTCCCGGCCCCAGTCGCAGGTGTACGCGGCGTTCGAGAACCCCTCGGGGTAACCCGGCTCGGCGAGGTACACCCCGCCGCAGCCCGACCCGCCGCCGTAGATATCGAGCGGCTGGACGGCTTCATCGTTGAAGTGCATGTAGAGCGAGGGGTAGCCGTGATGCTCACCCCCACTGAAGTGGTGCAGCCGAATATCCCAACCGCCGCCATCGTTGGTGTTGTCGCGCGTGAAGGCATTCAGCAGCGGGTCGACCGCGACCTCCAGGATGTTGCGAGTGCCGCGCGAGTAGACCTCCAGTTCGGTTCCATCCGGGCGAACTCGCACCACGCCGCCGCCGCGAAACTGCAGCGTCCGGCCATCGATCCCTTCGGCCTCCATGAACCCAAAGTCCCCGATCGCCAGATAGAGCCAGCCATCGATCCCCATTGTCACGCCGTTGCTGGTGTGGTCAGCGGGTCGGTCCTTGAACCCGAAGGCGATGTTCTTGACAAGGATCTCTTGCTCATCCGCCACGCCGTCGCCGTTGCGGTCGATGAACGCACTCAGGTGCGGTGGGTGCAACACGTACAGCCGGTCGCGGTCCCAGACCAGCCCGCGCGGGGAGTCGACATCGGGCACGAAGTATTGCGACTGATCCGCCCGGCCATCCCCATCGAGATCGCGCAGCTTCATGATCGCCCCACGCCTCGGAGCCCGGTCGAGCGAGCCGTTCTTGTCGACCGAAACGTACACATCACCGTTCGGAGCTGAGGCTACGAACGTCGGGTAATTCACAGCTGGCGGAGCGGCGAAGAGTTTGGCTTCGAAGCCTTCAGGGACAGTCACGTCCTTGAGCATCTCTTGCTCCTTCTCCAACGACTTTCCCGCCCGATCAACGGTGATGACTTCAGTCTGATCGCCATAGAGTGCGACTTCGCTGATGCTGCCCCACTGGCCAGGGTTTGCCCCGAGGAACGTGATCCGCACGGCGTTCACAGCTTCAAACGAAAAGTCGTGTGTGACGTTGGCGGGCTTGTCGTTCATCGAAGCATCCACGGCGGTCTGCCACTTCAATCCGTCGACCGAAACATCGACCGTGTAGCGATACTGCCCGGTCGATGACTCCCAGTCGATCTTGCAGCCGGTCAGCTTCGTCGCTTGAGGCAGTTCGAGAGTCAGCTGCTGCGGGGCGCTGTCCCCATTGGCGCACCAGCGAGTGGCGGGGTTGCCATCGACAGCGTCTTTGGCGAAGTGGTTGTCGCTAGTCTGCTCGCTACTGGCGGTCGCGTTCAGTCCTTTAGCGATGTTGACGCGAACGGTCTTCGGCTTCGGGGCGATAAGGTACTCGTCATTCAGCTTATCACACGCCCACAGCGTGCCGCGCGTGACGAGGTCGAGATACTCGGGAGCGCCGACGGTTTCGTTGTGGTGGCCGAGCGTGGTGCCAAAGACGCGGCCCTTGCCGAATTGATTGGTCCAGACGCAGACCTCGTCGTTGCCCTCTTCTTTATTCTTCGCGGTGCCGAGCGGATGGGCAGTCGGCCAGACCTTTTCAATCCAGTACAGCTCCCCAGCTGGGTTCGCCCAGGCGGGGCCGAACTTGGCCATGATCGGGTGAGCCGCGTCGACGTTGAGTACCTCATGCGGATAGTGGGCTCCATGCCGCCGCGAGGTCACTCCGCAGAACTGGAACCAGTCCTCCGTCCCGTCACGGTAACAGTGCATCGCACAGTGCAGCACCACCGCTGGCAGCCCCTCGCGGTGCGGGGTAATAATGTTCTGGGTCCACTCGTTCTCTTTCACATCGCTGAAGCACTCGTCGTGAATGACGACATCGAACCCCTTCGACCAGTCCTTCTTTTCGTACAGTGGGATCTTGCTGTTCGTGACCGTGCCACCTTCATGGACGACCATCACGTCCATGTGGGCGCGTTCCATCATGCCCTTGGACAGCAACTCCTTCTGCGAGTTGTAGTCATGGCAGCACCCGCCACAAACCAGCAACACCTTGAGCGGCTGGGGTGGCTCAGCTGCGAGAGTCGAACGTGGAGAAAAACTGGTTGCGGTAAGCAGAGCCAACAGGAGAATGCGGTTGAGCAAAGTCTAGACCCTTTCAGGGAACTGCGGAACAATCGGGCCGCCCGACAGTGCGACATGACCACATTGTGAGAGGTGTCGTGAGATACGCAATACTGAGTCTTCGACTCCACGATCGGCTTAGGACATTCTCAAGCACAGGAGGGCACACCAATATTTCTATCCAACAAAAGCTGGTCTTAAACGTATAAATCACGTGACTCTGTAGGTCAGTAGCCAAGTCCGTCTTGCGGACCCGGCACGAATGAGAGCGGATCTCGCAAAGGGACTCCAAGCGAGTGCCGCTGAGCGATAAAGGCTTGTCAGCTGGGGCTGTTGACAATGCCACGGCACGCCAAGGAATGATCCGCAGAAGGCGACTGTCGAAAGCGTCGAATTAGAGGCTCACAGAATGTGAAATCAGACAATAGGAAGATCCTAGGGACCGCCGCAGAATTAATCCGGCATGGCACGCGGGGCCACTTCCATTCGAGTTCAGCTTTGGCTGCACTGAAAAGACACAGCATGACCGAGAGGCTGTGGCCCCTCGACGGCCGCCCGCTCTCTGCCAAACCTGTGCTGCCAAACCGACAGTTACTCAATCGGGGCACTGCGAGGATATGAACCAAGCACTGAGAGTCGGACAGCCTTCTTCTCCAGGGCGGCGATCGCCTTGGCGACGGTCGCGTCCTTCTTGTGTCCCTCAAAGTCAAGGAAGAACAAATACCCGGTTTCCGGCCCCCGCAGTGGGAATGACTCGATCCAAGTCAGGTTGACCTTGTAGTTCTTGAACGACTGCAAGGCATCGCTCAAGGCACCCGGAGCGTGCGGAATCTGTAGCAGCACAGCTGTGCGGTCCTTGCGAGTCGGGACGGTTTCCTCGTCGCCGATGATCGCGAACCGCGTCACGTTGTGCGGGTTGTCTTCGATACACTCGGCGACGATCTGCAAGTCGTACTGCACAGCGGCCTGCTTCCCGGCGACAGCTGCGGCACCCGGTTTGTCACGGGCGAGCTGGGCGGCTGTCGAGGTGCTGGTGACCTCAATCGTGCGGGCGCGGGGCATGTTGCGGGAGAGCCAATCGCGGCACTGCGACAGGGCCTGCGGCTTGCTGTAGATCTCGGTGATCTCGCTTCGCGGCGAACGCGACATCAGGTTGTGATGCACAGCCAGCTGGACTTCGCCGCAGATGTGCAGCGGCAGCCGAGTGAACATATCGAGCGTGTCGACAATGCGTCCGTCGGTGCTGTTCTCGATAGGAACGACACCGTAATCGGCATGCCCGCGATTGACCTCTTCGAAGACCGAAGCGATCGTATTGACCGGGACGAGATCGGCACTCTTGCCGAAGTGCTCAATAGCCGCGAGGTGCGAAAAGCTGAACGGAGGCCCGAGGTACGCGGCTCGCACCACTTTGACGCGGCTGCGGGAGGCACTCAGAACTTCACGGAAGATGGCCCGCAGTGTCTGATTGGGGATCGTCCCGCCGCTCTCGGCTTCGATCCGTTCCCACAACTCCTGATCGCCGTTCGGATCGAACCAGACCGAGTGCCGATCTTTGAGGTCGGTCAGCTGCTCGACGGTCAATTCCATCCGCTTGTTCAGGAGCTTGACCAGCTCTTTATCGACAGTCCGCAAGACGGATTCTGTGGTGGCTGCGGTCTTTTTACGGACGACCGTTTTCGGAGCCGCCTTGGCTGGAACTGATTTTCTCACGCTCACCGGCTTTTTCGGGGGAGCGGCTTTCTTGATCTTTTCGACCACCTTTTGCTTGGTGGGCTGGACCCGCTTGACGATCTTCTTGGCCATGGGAGCTTTCCAGCGAAACTGGGTTTCGGGACTCCCTTCCACATCATCAAATCACGAAACCCAAGCAGGGGGCAGTGGTTCCATTCCACATTCCTGACCGGGCGTGCTGCTCACCTGAGTGTTGTTCCGCATACTTGTCAGTAAGCGTAAAGTCATTCAGGGGAATGAGTTGCGTCTTAATTCGCACAGTCCATCGCATGTTGATGTGTGCAAAAACCGACCAACCACTCGGCGAACTTCGTTTGTACAGGCGTCAGAATATCCATGTCAAGCCGCTGAGTGGGCTTGGGAACCTCTCGGGGCGGTAAGACCGAGGACTCCCCCTTGCAGTTTACCCAACCGGAACATACCCAACGTAACATCAACACTCAAAGCGAGTTAACGCTTTTTCATCGCCTGCTGCATTTCTCGGCGCGCGTCATCCGTTTTGAGCTTCTGCCGCTTGTCGTGCAGCTTGCGCCCCTTACCGACGCCTAGCTTAATCTTCACAAATCCCCGAGAGAAATGGACATCGAGCGGGATCAGGCTCATCCCGGATTCGTCCGCACGCTCGGCAAACTTCTCAATCTCCCTCTTCTTCAGCAACAGCTTGCGCGGTCGACGCAGCGGGTGGTTCATCAAGTTCGCTTGCGAGTACTCGGCAATGTCAACGTTGTAGAGCCACACCTCACCACGCAGGACGCGGGCGAACCCCTCGTCGATCGTGATCTTGTTATTGCGAACGCTTTTCACTTCGCTGCCCGCGAGCATGATGCCGCAGTCGATCTCGACAATGATCTCGTATTCATGCGACGCCTTCCGATTCCGGCATACGATCCGGTCGGGGTCGCCTTTCGTTTTCGTGTCTTTGCTGGCCATCAGGTGTTGCAGGGTCTTCGAGGAGGGGGGCTAGGAAGTATACTCCGCAGCGAGCCCCAGCGGGAGGATTCGTGTTTCGAGAATGCTCAAGGTTTCCAGGGTTGCAGGAACGGTTGCGGCACGGCGACATCAAATGGTGATCTCCTCCGATTCAGACAAGCCCTCGATTTTCATTCTCAGGCTCCTCTTCTTCGCTTCCTTCGTGACCTTCTGTTCCAATCCTCTTCCCGAGAGCCAGAAGCGAAGAGGAGGAATTTTGAACAGAAGTCGACGAAGGAAACGAAGGAGGAGTCAGACATGCTGGAGGCTCTTCGTTCAATTCCCAATCAAGGCCCCGACATGCCCGACCACTCACTCGACCTGTCCCGCTTTGACTGGAACGAGTTCCACCCGCACTGGGACTTCGAGCCAGGTGTCTCTTATCTGAATCACGGATCGTTCGGGCCGTCTCCCCGAACCGTGCGAGTAGCCCGCCAGCGCTGGACGGAGGAGCTCGAACGCAACCCGATGGAGTTCTTCGTCCGGCGGCAAGAAGGTTTACTCGATGAAGCGGGCGACGCCCTCGGCAAGTTCGTCGGCTCTCGCCCGGAGAACTTGGCCTTCGTCCCGAATGCCACCGTCGCCATGAATATTGTCGCGGAGAACACCCAGCTCGAACCCGGCGACGAGGTGCTACTCAACGATCACGAGTACGGAGCCGTCATCCGCATCTGGGGTTCGCACTGTAAACAGGTCGGTGCCAGGACCGTTCTCGCTCGCCTCCCGCTGGGAGAGGCCACCGCCAATGACCGCGTCGATGCGATCTTCAATCGCCTCACCCCCCGCACGAAGATGATCGTCATCAGTCATGTCACCTCGCCCACAGCTCTCATCCTGCCCGTCGAAGAGGTCTGCCGTCGGGCCAAGTCACTCGGCATCCCCGTCTGCATCGACGGCCCGCATGCCATCGCCATGCTGCCGCTCCAGCTCGATCAACTCGGCTGTGATTACTACTGTGCAAGTTTACACAAGTGGCTCGCCGCCCCATTTGGCAGCGGTTTTTTATACTCGAAGCCCAAGCATAAATCCGGACTCAAACCCGCCATCATCAGCTGGGGTCGCAGCCTCTCCGGTCGCGCGTCGCGCTGGGTGGACGAGTTCCACTGGACCGGCACGAGCGACCCAGCTGCGTATCTCGCCGTGCCCGAGGCGATCCGCTTCTTGCAATCCGTCGGCCTCGACCGGTTCCGCGACCAGTGCCACACTCTCGCCCGATACGCGGGACGGTTGCTCGCCGACCGTTGCGGGGCGATTCCCCTCGCCCGCGATCACGAGTTCGGCACCATGCTGACTCTCGAACTTCAGCAACTCCAACGTGTCGACCTGCAACCCGGCACGCCGCACCCCTTACAGCTCAAGTTGGCCACCGAATTCGGAATCGAAATCCCGATCGTGGAATGGCAGGACCGCCTGCACATCCGCGTGTCATGCCACCTGTACAATACGCCGCAGCAGATCGGCCGGTTGGTCGAGGTGCTGTGCCGAGTGATGTGATAATGGTTGATGGGCAGTGGGGGTTAGAAATGCCGACTCGACCTCAGCCCCACTTTGCAATCGCCTTGTTTGAACGGAGAAACCCAACCCCAAGCAGTGCCTTCACATTTGCCAATCTGGGGGCGAGGCAGGTGGTACGCATCAAAAACGGCGGCCTGCACTGTCCGGGATTGGGGTTGTCAGGTAAATGAGGGTGGTCCGCGTGAAGGATTGCGTGGTGAGTG